>NZ_CP042435.1:2319254-2961008 GCF_007971225.1 Panacibacter ginsenosidivorans
ATCAGGGTGTCCAAAAATCTGAAACGGATGTTCTGTGCCCCTGCCTTCACTTAAAACAGTTCCTTCAAAAAAACAGGTAGAGGGATACCAATAAATGGCATCCATGTCTGCAAGATTAGGTGAAGGCTTTACAGGCAATACATACCTGCTTTTATGCGTATAGTTTTTACACTTAATAACGGTAAGCCTGAAGTTATTATGCTCTTCTTCAAAGCCCAACACTTCTCCTAACGAAATTTTGCCATCTGCCTGTCTTGCCGTTTTCCATGGCAGCCACTCTTCTCCTAATAACATTTTTGCATATTCACCTATCGTCATTCCATATACAACAGGCACAGGCTGCATGCCTACAAAACTTTTGTAAGAGGAATCTAATACAGGGCCATCCACATAAAATCCGTTGGGGTTGGGACGGTCAAGAACAATTACTGGCAAATTATTTTGAATAGCACTCTCAATAAAATACTGCAATGAAGAAATAAAAGTATAAAAACGAACACCTACATCCTGGATATCAAAAAGCATTATGTCCACATCTTTCAGGTCCGCTGCAGCGGGTTTTAATTTTGCACCATATAAAGACACAACCGTTATTCCTGTTTTTTCATCAATATATGTTTTAATGTTTTCACCCGCATCTGCAGTACCTCTGAAACCATGTTCGGGTGCAAATATTTTTGTTACGTTTACACCGAGTCTTTGTAAACTATCCACCAGGTGCGTGTTACCAATAACAGAGGTCTGATTCGCAAAAACGCCCACCTTTTTCCCCTTTAATAAAGGCAGGTATTCTGTAGTTTGATAAGCACCGGGTAATATTATTTTTTCATTTGATGCAACTGCTTTTTTAGGTTGTGCATTTACTGCGACAGTCATTATACATATAACTAAGAAAAAAAATATTTTTTGCATAGCACCTGTTTATAAAGCAGGAAAGTTAACTAAAAATAATTGCCCGAAAATGTGGATAGGCTTACCTTGCAGCCTCAAAATGGTTGGTACCTTCTGACTTGTTGAATTATATACTTCACCTGAAGTGTGCGACGCAACGGAAGCTGATGGTTGTAAAAAAGCTGACCTCAAAAAAATTAAAAAGCAAAAAACATTTACATGCAACAAGTAAAGAGTGGTGATACCGTTAAAGTGCATTACCATGGTAAATTAACAGATGGTACCACATTTGATTCTTCGGAAGGCCGCGAACCGCTTGAGTTTGAAGTGGGTGCCGGTATGATGATACCTGGTTTTGACAGCGGTGTGCTGGGTATGATCGTTGGCGAAAAGAAGACCATTAGTATCCCCGCAGAAGAAGCATATGGTCCAGTGCAGGATGAAATGCTGATGGAGTTCCCTATCGACCGTTTTCCTCCTGACATGAAGCCAGAAGTTGGTATGACATTGAACATGAGCAATGGACAAGGTCAGCAATTTCCTGTAGTGATTGCAGAAGTAAAGGAAGATGCAGTGATACTGGATGCCAATCATCCGCTTGCAGGCAAAGAACTCATTTTTGATATTGAAATGGTAGAGATTGCAGGTGGCAGTTCACTAATAATTATGCCCTGATTAAATATTTAAGGTAAATAAGTTTTATAACGTAAGAGGTTCGGTAATTGCATTGCCGAACCTCTTGTTATTAATAGTATGTAAAATTTGATACCGGGCTGTATTGCTAATGGCATCACCTCTTGCGTCGCACTCTTGTACTGTGAATTTATTACTCAACTTGCAGCACGTTGTTATAAAGATTTAATAATTCCAAATTCATCTATCTCAATTTTCTTTTCACTTTGCAAAAACTCCAGCACTTTCCATATTTTCTCTTTTCTTATACCCTGCAAATGCTCTAATAGATCTTTAACCGGAATAGCAATGTTATCTGTATGATGAAATATACGCTGCTGAATTTTATTGAATTCTTCTTCGGTCAAACCGCTTCCTTTTTTATGCAGGCATACATCACAAATGCCGCATTCTTTTACTGCTACATCACCAAAGTAATTAGAGATATATTTACTTCTGCATTCTTTTTGCAAATGCAGATAACGAAGCATAGTTTCTGTTCTTAATTCAAATTGCTGTTTCCGCTGCAGGTAATTTTCATGATTGATATAAAGGAATTGTGCAGGCGCCCTGTTAAGTATAAAATAGATTTGTGGTGTTTCTTTCTGTGGCAGGTATTCAATAATACCAAGTGCATCTAAGTGCATTAATTCACTCCTTACCTCTTCAATTTTCTTACGGGTGAGTTTTGCTATTTGTCTTTCATGCACAGATACACGGTTATTATACACACCTTCATAAGTGCGGAGCAAACATTTTATTACTGGTTCAAGTGAAGGATGACTTTGTTCAAAATCAAGTAACAACTCTTTTGCTACCAGAAACTTTACCTGAGATGGTAAAAAGATACTTTCATTAAAAGTAAGATGGCCTTCCTGCTCCAATACTTTCAGTACGTTAATTACAAGGTGAATGTCGAGTTTAAAATTCTTTACAAATTCGTTCAGATCAAAATCATAATAACATCCTTCACCTGAACCTACAGGTATTTGCAAATAATCAGCAAGTGCCTGGTATATTTTTCTTATGTCATACATTACCGGGAAACGAACATCTGGTAAGGCTTCCAGTGTAGCTGCATCTTCTGGCTGGTATAACAATACAGCATAAGCTCTTTTACCATCTCGCCCTGCACGACCGGCTTCCTGGTAATAATTTTCCAGACAATCAGGTGTATCATAATGTATAACTGTTCTTACATCTGCTTTGTCAATACCCATACCAAATGCATTGGTGCAAACGATCACCCGTGTCCTATTGTTTATCCAGGACTCCTGTTTATTATTTCTGTCATCCTGTGATAAACCGGCATGATAAAAATCTGCTGATATATTTTGTAATGATAAAAGATGTGCAACTTCTTTGGTCAATCTCCTGTTTCTGCAATAGATAATACTACTACCATTAACATTCTTTAATATCTCCATTACTCTGTTGATCTTACTATCCACTTTAAAGACACTGTAAGAAAGATTTGGTTTTTCAAATGACTGGCGAAATATATTCGGCTCTTTAAATCTTAATTTGACAACAATATCATCCTGCACCAACGGTGTTGCCGAAGCCGTTAAGGCAAGTATAGGAACATCAGGCAATTCATCACGCAAATTGGCTATACGTAAATACGGCGGACGAAAATCATAACCCCACTGCGACACACAATGCGCTTCATCAACAGCAATAAGACTAATGTTGAGATGATGCAATGATTCTTTAAACAGGTTTGTTTCTAAACGTTCCGGGGAGAGATAGAGAAATTTTATATCACCATGCGATGCCTGTTGTAGTGCTTGTCTTACTTCATAAAATGTCATGCCGCTGTGGATAGAAATTGCAGGTATATTTCGCTTAACTAAATTTTCTACCTGGTCTTTCATCAAAGCAATTAATGGAGAGATCACCAAACACAAACCGTCTTTCATCAATGCAGGCACCTGGAAGCAAACAGATTTACCGCCACCTGTTGGCAATAATGCAAGCGTGTCTTTTTCATCAAGAACAGAGGCTATAATTGCTTCTTGTTGTGGGCGGAAAGCATCATGATGCCAGTATTGTTGTAAGATATTTAATGCAGTCTCATTCATTAATTAAAAAGGCAGCTTTGATTATTGCTGCCTAAAGATATAAAGATGAAAGTAATGAGACGCAAGGAACTATGCCATGAAACCTCTTTGTTTGTGACAAAAATCTCTACACCACTTTTTTCCAATTCAGTCTTACAGAATTCACTGCCAGTACAACATCACTTAAACCCATGATCAATGCGCCAAATGCTGGACTGAGCAAGCCGACTGCTGCAACAGGAATCGCAATAACATTGTATAGAAATGCCCAGAATAAATTTTGCTTAATAGTAATATATGTATGCTTTCCCAAACCTAATGATAGTGGTAAATTTTTCAATCCATGATTCATCAAAACAACCTGTGCACTCTGCATGGCAACCTGTGAAGCTTCACTCAACGAAATACCGACCGTTGCTTTGGCAAGCGCCGGCGCATCATTAATTCCATCGCCTACCATGGCAGTTGGTGCAATGCTGTTATAGTAAGCAAGCTTTTCTAATTTTTGTTCAGGTGTTTGTTCTGAAACTACTTCTTCAATACCCAGCTCTTTTGCCACCTGTTCGCATTTTTCTTTTTTATCGCCACTTAGTAAAATAGTTTTGAACCCACTCGCATTTAATAAGGTAATAACTTGTTTTGCTTCCGGTCTTATATCATCAATTACGTCAATCCAGCCTAATAAAATGTTGTTTCGAATAATATAGACGTTATGTGAATGATTTTCTGTTAAACCAACTGCAGCTTTAAAAGAACCCGCAATATATTCATTACCTTCTTTGTCCAGCGCTTTCATACCATTACCTTTTACCTCTTCTATCTTCTGCCAGCGCATTTCATTTTTTGTTTTCCATTCTTTTGAAACACTTTGTGCCACTGGATGATTAGAGTAACGTTCCAGCGAGTAAGCAATCCTCTTAAATTCCTCTTCACTAAAATCCGGAACAAGTACTCGCCATTTTGCAATCCTGAATTTTCCTGTTGTCAGTGTTCCTGTTTTATCAAACACAACCTGTTTGATACTTTTAAAAACTTCAAGGCTTCTTGCATTTTTAAAAAGAACTCCATTCTTTGCTGCACGACCTAAACCAACAGCAATTGCTGCAGGTGTTGCAAGTCCCATTGCACATGGACATGAGATAACTAAAACTGCAATAGCTCTCAACAAACTCGCTCCAAAACCGATGTCGGTAAAATAATAATTGATGAGTAAAGTCACTACTGATATGCTTATAACAACAGGAACAAATATGGCGCTGATCTTATCTGCCAGTTGCTGTACAGGTGGTTTCTCTGTTTGTGCTTCTTTTACGAGTTTTAAAATATTACTCATCACCGTATCTTCACCAACTGCTGTTACATATGCTTTTATAGTTCCATCTTCCAATATACTTCCACCCATCAGTTTATCATTCATCTTTTTTTCTACCGGTGCACTTTCACCCGTAATGATTGCTTCATTCACACTCGCTTCGCCCCAGAGAATTTTGCAATCCATCGGCACATGTTCGCCATTTTTAATAAGTATAAGATCGCCTACTTTTAAACTGGTACTTTCAACAGGAAAAATATGTTCGTTATGCTGGTCATCATAAGCGATCATATTCGCCATTACCTTTTGTGTAACTGTTAATTTTCTTAATGCAGCCTGCGTAGTCTCCACAGATTTATCTTCCATCCAGTTGCCGAGAAATACCAATGTAATAATAGCTGCAGCAGTTTCATAAAACATATACTGCTCTGCGTGGCCGATCAATGTGCCATACAAACTATAACCAAAAGCAGCAACAGCACCCAATGCTATCAGCACATTCATATTGGGTATTCCTTTCAACAAACTTTTGATAGCGCTTCTTCCAAAAAAATCCATACCCACAATAAACACCGGAACAGTTAATGCCAGTTGCACATAAGGATTCATCAAAGCATGGATATGAATACCCGGTATCATATTTATAAGCATTGGTGCAGTAAAAATGATGCAGAACAAAAAACGATGTAAATGATTTTTAAAAAGTTTTTTATTTTTTGTACCTGTTTGTGCAAGTATTCCATTTGCTACATGATATCCCAACCCTTCAATGCCTTTTTCCAAATCAGGTTTTGCTACGTTTCCATTTATATCAAAACTCACATCGCCACCAATAAAATTTACTTTTACATTCTGCAACCCTTTCCCTTCAAGATATTTATGAATGGTAAGTGCACAATTGGTGCAACTCATCCCTTCCACTTTCCAGTTTACCTTTTCCATTTGTTAATTTTTTGTGAACCCGGCAATTGAATAATTATGATGCAACAGTTGCGTCGCACTCTTGTGCATTCTGTTTTTTATTCAGCAGTAGTAAACGACACAATTGAAGCTGGGTTTATCATTGCGGGATTACAGTGCAAAGTTAGCTTTGATATCCAAACGGTTTTTCTGTAAGTGGAATATCTTTTTAACCATGTTGCAAATTATACTCGTTGCCCTGCTGACATACAATAAAAAGTACAAGCGTGCGACGCAACAGTTGATGCTATAAAAAACAAAAGCCCGGAACAAAATTTTCTTTTGCTCATAACAAATAAATGCGCAAAACATTTTAAGCAAGCATTGCAACCATTCATAACAACATTTACACCGTTGATACATAAACAGCATAAACCTGCTGTAATGTTGAAGCAACTTTGCGCACCAATAGAAAAACACTTTTGTTATGAATAAATTTTTATCCCTCTTCGCTGCCTTTTTTCTGATGGCCTTTACAACAATGGCGCAGCAGGTATCAGGTGTTGTGAAAGATGTAGACGGGAAAGCCGTTGCTAACGCTACTGTATCGCTGCATAATGCAAAAGATACTGCTGTAATTAAATTAGGTGTTACCGACAAAGATGGTAACTATAAATTCGTGGCTATAAACAAAGGCACTTATATGGTAAGTGCATCTTTTGTTGGTTATACTGCAAAATATTCTGCTGCATTTGAGGTAAATGGTGATGTGAACGTTCCTTCATTTGCATTGGAAAAAGCTGCTGCAGAATTGAAAGGTGTAACAGTTGTTGCAAAAAAACCAATGATAGAAGTAAAAGCAGATAAAACTATTGTAAATGTAGAGAACAGCATTAATGCTGTGGGTAATGATGCATTGGAATTACTGCGCAAATCTCCGGGTGTTGTTGTTGATAAAGATGATAATATCAGCCTCAGCGGAAAAAATGGTGTGCAGGTGTACATTGATGGCAAACCTTCACCGCTCAGCGGAACAGATTTGAGTAATTTTTTAAAATCAATGCAGTCTTCCCAGATTGAGGCTATTGAACTTATTACAAATCCGTCTGCAAAATATGAAGCAGCAGGTAATGCAGGTATCATTAACATTAAGCTAAAGAAAAATAAATCTTACGGCACCAACGGTTCTGTAAATGCAGGTTACAATATTGGCACCTATCCAAAATACAACGCAGGTATTTCATTGAACAACCGCAACAAGCGTTTGAATTTGTTTGGTAATTACAATTACAATAAGAACCACAATGAAAATTACATGAACCTGTATCGCATACAGTTGGATACATTGTTCGATCAACATGCTACCATGACGTTCCGCAACAACAGCCACAACTTTAAAGCCGGTGCGGATTATTATATCAACAGCAAGAATACCGTTGGTGTAATGGTAAATGGTAACCTTACTGATTTTACATTGGGCAACGACAGCCGTACAGATATTTCTTATCAGCCAACCAAGCTGGCGGATCGTTTACTGATCGCCAACAATAAAACAACCAGTAGCCGCGACAATGTAAATTTCAATGCAAACTTTCGTCGCGCTGATACATCTGGTCATGAATTGAATGTTGATGCGGATTACAGTTTATACAGGCTTAAGAGTGATCAGTATCAGCCCAACTACACGTATGATGCTACAGGTGAAAATCTTCTGCAACGCGAAGTGTACAATATGCTGGCACCCACAAATATTGATATCTATTCAGCAAAAGCTGATTATGAACAAAACTTTAAGAAAGGCCGTTTAGGTATTGGTGGAAAAACTTCTTATGTAAAAAGCGACAATAATTTCGACCGTTATATTGTAGAAGAAACTGATAAAATAAAAGACCGCAACAACAATTTTCTATATAAAGAAAACATCAATGCATTGTACGTAAATTATAACAGGCAGTTTAAAGGCTTTATGATACAGGCTGGTGTGCGTATGGAAAACACTAATATAAAGGGAGCCTCAAAAGGTGTTTCACTGGTTGATGGAGAAAATGTATCCTTCGATTCTACGTTCGACAGAAATTATACAGACTTCTTTCCTAGTGCAGCATTTACACTGAACAAGAACCCGATGAACCAGTGGAGTTTCAGTTACAGCAGGAGAATTGACAGGCCCGCATACCAGGATCTTAATCCATTTGAATTCCGTTTGGATAAGTACACGTTCCAGCAGGGCAATACACAATTACGTCCGCAGTACACCAATAGTTTCTCTGTTACCAATACATTCAAATACAAACTGAATACTACACTTAGTTACAGCCATGTAAACGATGTATTCTCGCAGATCGTTGATACTGCTGACCTTTCCGCCGCTTTCATCACAAAGAAAAATCTTGCCACACAAGACATTGTGAACCTGAATATCAGTATGCCGTTCCAGTATAAATTTTACAGTGTCTTTGCAAACATAAATACTTACTATTCCAAATACAAGGCAGACTTTGGTGAAGGCCGTGGCGTAAATCTTGATGTGTTCGCAACAAATGTGTATATGCAGAACACTTTTAAAGTAGCAAAGAAAACTACATTGGAGTTGTCAGGATTTTACACTTCGCCGTCCATATGGCAGGGCACCTTTAAGAGCAAGGCAATGGGTGGTGTAGATGTTGGTGTGCAACAATCTGTTTTAAAAGGAAAAGGAAATATTAAAGCAACTGTTACAGATATATTCCAAACCATGCATTGGGCCGGCACCAGCGATTTTGCAGGGCAATATTTAAAAACAAGCGGTGGATGGGAAAGCCGCCAGTTCCGTTTGAATTTCACTTATCGTTTTGGTAGTTCACAAATAAAAGCGGCACGTCAACGTAAGACTGCTGCAGAAGATGAGAGCAAACGTGTAGGTGGTCAGGGTGGTGGCATAGGCGGAAATTAATTCAATTATACAAGTTGGTTTTGGTGATGAATACGGCCCGCGGAATTCTCTGCGGGCCCTTTTTTATTTCAAATATTTTTTTTGAGTCCGGCTGCAGTAATACCATGATGCTTTTCTTGCGTCGCACACTTATACAACAACAAATAGTTGAACAGTAAAACTCATTATTAAATCAATACTTTATTTATTTGAAGACGTAAATTTTACCATCGCTAAAAAATAAATAGTAACGCCAATTGTAGCAACACCTGTAAGCATAAAGGTTGCAGGTGCTCCAAACTCAAACCATATAAAACCGGCAAGAGAGCTTGCCAGCATGGTGCAGATGCTTTGAAAACCTGAATAGGTACCAATTGCAGTTGCTGTATCCTCCTTACTGCTGATGTTACTGATCCACGCTTTTGAAATTCCTTCTGTAGCTGCTGCATACATACCATACAACAGGAACAATACAAAGAACAGGTAAGTATTATTGTTTGCTGCCATTCCAAAATATACTGCTGCAAATAAGAACAAACCGATGATGAACATTTTCTTCAAACCTATCTTATCAGCAATTGCACCAAGCGGAAAAGCAGACAAAGCATATACAAGGTTGTAAAAAATATAAATACCAATTACCATGGTATCACTAAGACCAGATTGCTTTACTTTAAGCAGCAGGAAAACATCAGAACTGTTGAACAAAGTAAAGATCAAAAGGCCAATTACAAGTTTGCGATATACTGCAGGGCTTTGCTTCCAATAATGCAGAAATGAAAAAAAGGAGGTTGCCTTTTTTTTCTGTTCAATTGATTTTCTTCTCTCTTTCAAAAAGAACGAAGCTGCTATGGAAAGAAGGCCAGGGATAAAAGCGATATAAAATAATGTTTTGTAATGCTGCGGGTAATAATATAAATAAAGCAACGCGAAAGCCGGTCCTAAAACAGCGCCAAATGTATCCATTGACCGATGAAAGCCAAAAATTTTTCCTTTGGTTGATGGTGTTGCTTCATCAGATAATATAGCATCTCTTGCACCTGTTCGTATGCCTTTTCCCAAACGGTCAATAGTTCGTGCAAAGAATATCCAAAGCGGGTAAATAAAAAATGCCATCATGGGTTTTGACAAAGCACTTAATGTATAACCTACCTGTACGAATGGAACTCTTTTACCTGAATTATCAGAGAGCTTACCAAAATATCCTTTACTTAGTCCTGCCATTGCTTCTGCAACACCTTCCAGCACTCCTATCAGTACAATTGAAAAGCCGATCGTCTTTAAATAAATGGGCATTACAGGATAAAGCATTTCGCTTGCAGTATCTGTAAACAAACTAATGAGTGATAAGACCCAAACCGTTCTTGTAATGTATTTCAAAGCTGAAAGGTTTTAATTAATGAAAAGATCATTGTTCAATCTATAATTCAACCGATGAACGTAATGCGACGCAACGAAGTTTAACCAGGGCTATACAGCCTGTATCAAAAGCAAAAAAAAACAGCAATAACAACGTTAAAATTCAGGAATACTTTAAACTGATTTTCAACATTTTTACATTCACAAATTTGCGTTACGCCATAAAAGGTAAAAGCTCATATAGTGAAGTTTCTTCTGCAACAATTCTTTCGGGCACTCCATCTTTGTAACTCCATTTTATCAAACGAATAAACCCTTTATCTAGTTCGATGCCGGTAATAGTGCCATCATCAAAACAACAGCAACCGGAATTAAAATAAGAAGGGTTCATGTTGCGGAAAGAATTGTTTACAAAATCATACTCTCTTCTTCTGCGCGGAATTTCCGCTTCTATTTTATCTATTGCAGCAGCATCATTTTTTTCTTTTGCATCTTCCAGGGCCAGGTATAATCTTTCCAGGTGAGTGAGTGATTTAAAAACCGGTTGGTGTGTATGCCCGGTTATTAATATACAATAAGGTTTTTCATATACCCAGTCATACATCATTTTATTGTGCAGCGATTTTAAATTATCATTTGCAGATGTGCTGTTTATGTTTATTTCAAGGAAAGACTGCAACGGGCCCCATATATAACTCACAAACCATTTGCTAAACGCATTACCATCACTTTGTACATCTCCCTGGTGGCCATGTGTGCAGAATACATCCACGTATTTTGTAGGCAGTTGCACACGTAATACAATACCTTCAAACATTTTCAATTCCCTGCCATACATTTTCTTTATGTATAACTGCGCTGTAAAAGGATCGTTCTTCCAGAACAGATCATGGTTGCCGATGATCTTGCAGTATGCATCACGATCAGCAAATAGCTTCTCTTTGGCAAACACTTCTTTATTATGTTTCAGCACAGAGAAAATAGTGTTTTCCCATAACTCTTCTCCATCTCCAAGATTTACATAAAAAAAATTTTGTTCGTTATAATAATCCAAAGCAGCTAAATAATTTTTTTCAGCAAACCTGAAATCATCTGAACCATCTCTTGCGCCTTTATGATGATCGGAGAAAATGATTATTGATTGTTCTCTTGGATCGAAGCTGAACATGCTGCCGCTTTTTTTATCCGGCTGGTCAAGCGACTCGTTGTACAATTTTGTTAGTGAAGCAAAAACATTTTCTCTTTTAGGTGCGGAAGAAAACCTGTTGACAATAAATAGAACAGGTTTGGTGAGCAGGAACTTAAGAGAACGCCTGATGAAATTCATACAAGGAAGTTACCACAGGGATGATAAGGCTCAAAGAAAATTTTACAAGAGAGCGTTATATCACTGAGGCAGGAAGGCGCAAAAAAAAATAAATTGTCAATTCAGTTATCTCTGCATCAGCGGTAAATATTAATACACTTCCACACTCCATGTTCTTTCAAAAGTGCCTCCTGCATTCAATTGATTAATGCCTTCTTTCTCTTCCAGTTTACCGCTTGCATTTACATTGTCTGCAATACCGCACCAGGGTTCTATGCAAACGAAGTCAGCATTTTTTGCTGCCCATATACCGAGGTAAGGAAACCCATTAATATGTACTTTTATACCATGCGTGCTTTTATTGCTGCGAATGAAAACATATTTGGAAAGCAGTCTCTTAAATACCAGTGCATCATCATAAAACAACTCTTTGATCAGCGGAAGTTTATCGGAAATTTTTACCAAAGGTTTAGCGTGATCTTCTATTAATCCATCTGCAGAAAGTGGCCATTTGTCCAAAGCTTCTGACCTGCTGAACTGCAGAAAGTAATCATCGTAAGAAGTTTCTTCTGTAAACGGCACTTTAAATGCGGGGTGACCACCAACAGAAAAATACATTTTTTCTTTTCCTGTATTCTGTACTATGTATGAAACATTGAGATCATTATTATCCAGCGTATATCTTACAGAGAAAGAAAAATGAAACGGGTACATAGTAAGTGTTGCATCGTTGCTCAGCAGTGTAAACATGATGCCGTCTTCTTTTTGCCAGCTTACTTCAAATTCCATATCTCTTGCAAAGCCATGCCTGCCCATTTTATACAACTGCCCGTTGTATTCATAGCTTCCATTTTTTAAACCACCAACTATAGGGAAGAGTACCGGGCTTTTCTTACCCCAGAAAGCCGGATCGCCACTCCACATAAATTCCATAGCAAAGTTCTTATGGGTAAGACTTTGTAGTTCTGCACCTTTAGAGTCGATGACAACTTTTACTAACTGATTTTCTATAGTGTACTGCATAATTGATTAAGGCGTAGAAACTGTAAATAAATCCAGGTTTTGAAACTGCAGATGCCATAAGTACTACAGATAAAGTGCTTGCGACGCAACAAAGCTGCTATAAAAAACATTTGCTGGTATAAAACTATTCCGCATCTTCTTTTATTACTTCATCCTGTGCATTGGCAACAATCATATTACTCATTTTGCGCAAAGGATTGCGGCGCATTTCTGCATAACCCAAACGCATGTGCGCAATATCTATTGCTTTATAGGTAGCTTCTATAAAAGAATTATGATCTGCTTTTCCCTTACCCGCAATGTCGAACGCAGTGCCATGATCGGGGCTTGTTCTTATTGCAGGCAGGCCTGCTGTGTAATTAACACCTTCACCAATGGCCAGGGATTTAAAAGGTATCAAACCCTGGTCGTGGTACATAGCAAGCACCGCATCGAATTTTTCATAATGGCCCCGGGCAAAAAAAGCGTCGGCACTATAAGGTCCAAACACCAGCATATTCTGTTGTTTCGCTTCTTTTACGGCAGGTTTTATAATGGTCTCTTCTTCATTACCTATAAGTCCTTCATCACCTGCATGCGGGTTTAACCCAAGCACTGCTATCTTCGGTTTATCCACGCCAAAATCTTTCTGCAGGCTTGCATGCAATATTTTCAGCTTGCTTAAAATATTTGCTTTGGTTACATATTGTGCAATCTCGCTCACAGGCACATGTTCTGTAAGCAGCGCCACACGCATATTTTCGGCCACCATCAGCATTACCACATCGCTTACTTCAAACACAGCTTTCAGGTAAGGCGTGTGGCCGCTGTAATTAAATGCTTCTGATTGAATATTTTTTTTATGAATAGGCGCTGTAACCAATGCCTGTATATTTCCTTCTTTTAAAGCCTGCACGCCCTGCTGCAAGGATAGCAGTGCATATTTGCCCCCAATATCATTTAACTGGCCGGGTGTTATCTGCACTTCTTCTTCCCAGCAGTTAAACACATTGATCTGTTTTGGATTCAGCCTCGAAAAATCTTTCACCGCCTGGTACGAAAAATTAATATCGGGTACTACTTTACGGTAAAAATTTATGCTCTTATTACTCGCAAAAATAACCGGCACACAAAATTCTGTGATGCGGCCATCAGCAAGGCTTTTAATGATCAGTTCAATACCAATCCCATTCAGGTCACCACAGGTAAAACCCACCACGGGCTTTTGCAATTCATGACTCATGCAAATAATTTATCCGGTAAAAATAAGGATTATCGTATAAGTATTGATTTATGTGTTTTGAGCCCGACAATTGATAAAGTATGAAACTTCCGTTGCGTCGCACTCTTGTACC
Organism: Panacibacter ginsenosidivorans; assembly: GCF_007971225.1. Lineage (NCBI taxonomy): Bacteria > Pseudomonadati > Bacteroidota > Chitinophagia > Chitinophagales > Chitinophagaceae > Panacibacter > Panacibacter ginsenosidivorans. The sequence goes on from NZ_CP042435.1 coordinate 2,333,026, forward strand.
TGAGGTTATATCCTGAACAGTTCTCACGGTCAGGCGCATACGGGTTAGCCATGCAGGATAAAAGCCGGTAAACTTTAAACGGCGTAAACTTCAAACTTAGCGGTATCTGTTGTGTAAAAAATAATATCTTCATTCCGATTTTTATAAGACAATTGCGACCGCTATTTTTACACCACCAAAAAAAACCAGCAAATGAAAACAGTAATTGTTCCTATTGACTTCTCTGATACGTCTTTAAATGCCGCTGAATATGCAGCCAGGTTCCTTGCAGGCCATTATGGTGTTGAAATCATTCTTTACCATTGTTACGATACAGAATTAGGTGAAGAGAACAGCCTTGAAAACCTTGGTAATCTTAAGAACAGGCTTCTGGAGATAACCCCTTTAAATATAACCTTGCTGGCAGAAAGAACAGATGAATTTTTAGAAGAACTTGAAAAACTTGCAAGGCACAGGGAAGCAGATCTTGTAATAATGGGTATTACCGGCGGACGCTCCAGCAGAGAGCAGCGTTTTATGGGCAGCAATGCATTAAAGCTTGCCGAAAATAAATATATACCGGTATTAATTGTACCGGAAAACAGTAAATACAAAGGAATGAAAAATGTATTGCTGGCAACAGATCTTAAGAATGTTGTAGGAACCACACCTTCAGCTCCCATTAAAAAGATATTGAAAGAGTTTAACCTGAATCTGCATGTGATCAATGTAAACGAAGAACATTATATAGAGCTTTCAGAAGAAGCCCGTGCAGAAAGAAACAAACTGGATGAAATGTTCAGTGAGTATAACCCTGAGTTTTATTTCCTTCGCCTCTTTGAAATAGAAGATGCCATTAACCAGTTTGCAGAAGATAAAAATATTGACCTTGTTATTAATGTACACAGGGAGCATTCACTTTTTAGCAGGCTCTTTAAAAACAGCCATACCAAAAAAATGGCATTTCAAAGCCATGTGCCTTTGCTGGTAGTGCATGAGTAAAAAAGTTTTAAGTCTTTTAAAAGCCCGGTGCAAAAAAATGTGCCGGGCTTTTATTTTATGATAATTTTATTCCCCCTGAATTTTCACTTTTCACCTTTCACCATTGACCACTCAGCATTCACCCCAATCAACTATTTTTGCCCCGCATGCAATACACACTAAAAAAATCACTGGGTCAGCATTTTTTAAAAGATGAAAACATTTGCCATAAGATAGTGGATGCATTGCAGCAAACCATTACAAATACTGCTATTCATAATGTTCTGGAAGTCGGGCCAGGGGCAGGTGCCATTACAAAATACATTTTACAGATCCCGGGTATTGATTTTAAAGCAGTGGAACTCGATGATGAAAAAGTAGCTTATCTCGAACATACTTATCCGGCAATAAAAGACAAGATTATTCACCAGAGTTTTTTAGATGTAGATGCACCTTATGCAGCACCATTTATTGTAGTAGGAAATTTCCCTTACAATATTTCCACGCAGATCGTTTTTAAAGTATTGGAATGGAAAGAACTCGTGCCCGTAATGATCGGCATGTTCCAGAAAGAAGTGGCGCAACGCATCGCTTCCAAACCTGGCAGCAAAGTATATGGCATCATGAGTGTTTTAACGCAGGCCTTTTATGAAGTGGAATATTTGTTTGATGTGGCACCCGGCTGTTTTAATCCACCGCCAAAAGTAATGAGCGGCGTAATCAAATTAACAATGAAGAATGAAGCATTAGAGATGAAAAATAAAAGATCATTTTTTGTTCTCGTAAAAGCTGCATTTAACCAGCGCCGCAAAACATTACGCAACGCCACCAGAAGTTTATTCTCCGAAGATGTTTTGAAAGATGATATTTTTAATAAGCGTGCAGAACAATTAAGCATTGATGATTTTGCCGCACTAACTTTTAAGATGCAATGAGAAAAGTTTTAGTCACTGCCAAAGTACATGAACACCTTACAGAACGTTTACAAAACAGCGGCTACGAAGTATTGTTTCAGCCAACCATTAGTTATGATGAACTTGCTGTTACCATAAAAGATATCGAGGGTCTTATTATCACCACACGACTGAAGATCGACAAAAATATTTTGGATGAAGCAGCGCAACTAAAATGGATCGGTCGTCTCGGCAGCGGCATGGAATTGATAGATGTGCCTTATGCAGAAAGCAAAGGCATCAAATGTGTAAGCAGCCCTGAAGGCAACCGCAATGCTGTAGCAGAACACACGCTTGGCTTGCTGCTCAATCTTATGAATAAGATCAGCAGCAGTTACGATGAAGTAAAACAGGGCAAATGGATTCGCGATGCCAACCGTGGCACAGAACTAAGCGGCAAGACAGTTGGTATCATTGGCTTTGGTAATACAGGCTCTTCCTTTGCAAAATTGCTGGCGCCATTTAATGTTACGGTGCTTGCACACGATAAATACAAAGATGGCTATGCGCATGACTACATACGTGAAGCGGCACCTGAGCAGATCTTTCGTTATGCAGATGTCATCAGTATGCATATACCCCTTACCGAAGAAACACATCATTATGCCAATGCAGATTTTTTTAATGCATTTAAACAACCGCCATATTTTCTCACCACCTGCCGCGGCAAGGTTACTGACACGGCCGCACTTATTGAAGCACTAAAACAAAACAAAATAAAAGCCGCTGCATTAGATGTGCTGGAAAATGAAAAGCTGGAAACACTTACTACTGCGCAACAAGAGCAACTCGATTGGTTATGTGCGCAACCTAGTGTAATTATTACTCCACATATTGCAGGTTACAGCCATGAAGCATATTATTTAATGGCTAAGATCGTGTTGGATAAACTGGATATTTAATTTTTTGTACTAAGCTGCAGTAATTCTATTAGGCTTATGTTGCGTCGCACTCTTGTACCGTTGTAACAATGGTGAATAAAAAGAGCGTGATAATTCTATCCGTTTTTAAACGTTTAGAAACGTTTAAAAACGAAAGCCCAAAGTTGTATTTGCGCAATAGATTATTATTGAAAATCAATATTCTTCTATAAATTTATCGCGCCAATACACACGTTGCATGCAATTTTCTGTGACACCTTAAACTTTCCAAAACGGGACAAAAAAATTAAGAACAAGCTTATGTCTGCAATCGCTTCATTTTATTTATTGGACACTTCTAAACTGGATGAACTAAAAAAGAGCGCAGAAATCATTGTGAAGAAAAGTCTTTTCAGCAAGAAAGTGACAGATAATTATCGGGACTATTTGTCGAATAATGCGAAAGAGTTGAAAGGATTTGACGGTTCCGGATACGTTTATGCGAACTTACTTGTCTATCTGCAAGAAGAAAAAAACATTGACTTAACGCAAAACGAATATGACGACATAGCAAAAGAACTTATTGACAAAAGAGGAACCTCTCATTTCTTGCTCACTAATAATCAAAAAAACGCTTTTATTAATCAACTTGACACGGCTCATTATTCACTGGCAGAAATTCAACAATTCAATCAAAACTTTTCAGAGGAAGGTGATGAAGAAACAGCAAAGTTGACACTTGAAGCTATCGAAGTATTGCGGGACAATTTAAGCAAGGTGCAAAACGACAATCAAATATTGCTGCTAATCGTGGGATAAAAACTGCATGCAACAGTGTGTTTATAAAATTGTGGCGGGACGTTAAGCATTCGACTTAAAATCGCTATTTTGCTTGTGTGGTTAATTGAAACTGACGTTTTTCAAATTCCACAACTTCATAAACACTTTCACGTTACCGCCAATTTTTTATGCACCTCAACATTGGAGAACAGAAAAAGTTTATTATTGATTCTAAACTTAAATGGAATTCAACTGGATTATCGGTGCTCGCTAAAGAAGAATATTATTTTGAAGCTATTGGTACATGGAAAGATGCAGGCATTGAATGCACTGCTGATGGTTATAGTTATTGGGCATTAACGCTTGCAACAATATTCAGACGATCATTTAAAAACAAGTGGTTTGCTTTGATTGGTACCGTTGATAAATCAGGCCGCAAGTATTTAATTGGCCAAAAAAGCAATATCAAATTTTGCAAAGCAGGTAATTTATATTTTTACGCAAATGATTTAATATTTATGTACTGGAATAATCATGGTACAATAGAATTAACCATCAAAAGAATATCTTAATACGCCGGCTATTTTCTTTTTTAAATTGATTTAAGAACATCTTGCGGTAAATGTAATCGCTGTCAATGGGAGGAACCCCTTGCTGCATATATTTTAAAACGTACAAGAGTGCGACGCAACAAAAGCTTCATGGATATTCAACCGTGGGGTTCATAAAATTTTTTAGACAGTTCCGCCCATCAATGGGTCAGTGAAACTATGTTTACCGGTATCTATATGTCCTGCAAATCTTTTCAGAAAAGTATTGCTGCCATCAACCGTTATACTTATATCATACCAGCCAGCACTGTTACCCAGATTAAGTGTTATGATCTCCTGTGAACTTGCCTGTATCAATGTTGTTTGTACTGGATTGTGATAAGCGTTGTCTTTTATCTGCACCGCAAGATCTTTGCTGCTTACATTATACAAAGAAAGAATTAGATTGCCTGTAAGTGCATTTGAATTTCCCTTTTCAAATTCATATTTCAGTTGTGCTTTCAAACGCGGATCATTTGCATCGCCGGTGAAGGCACGGTAAAAACCATTGGGGGCGTACACATGCAGATCGTAATTGCCATTCCCTGTAAGTGGCCATGCATCCTGCAATTCATTGCCTGCAGTAACGGTGTAAGCTTTTACTATAACTTCTTTATTATAGGAGTAAACATGGAACGGCGCACCATTGGCATTGCTGCCAAAAACAGTATTGCCTGCTATTAGTTTTATTTGATATTGCTTTCTATCAGCGCTTAAATTTCCGTCTGCATATAATTCATAAGCCAATGCACAGGCTGGCTTTACACCCTTTTCCTGTTGCGGCATGTATGGAGATACTGATGGATTATTATTAGCTACAGCAATTTCCTGCGCAGTTAAATTTTTAAAGTTATCAGGAATGGCTTTAAATTTTGCCTGGTGTATTGATTCAATAAATGTCTCTTTTGAAGGAAAAGAAAGCGCATCAATTTGCTCGCCATTGTATGGCCTGAAAACAGAAGTAAGATCTCCACATACATGCCTGCGCCATGTACTGATATTTGTTTCTTCTATTTTTTTATTGAATTTATTGGTGATAAATTTTTCCAGGAACTGCAATGAAGAAGTATGATCAAACACTTCCGAATTTACCCAACCGCCACGGCTCCACGGCGATGCAATAATAAGTGGTACACGATAACCCAACCCTATGGGGCTTTCTCTTGCTTCATCTTTTGGATAATATTTCAGATCCTCTTCGAGACTTACCTGTTCAACAGTTGTATCAAGATTGCCTGTAACCAAACCCGTTGAAGGCTTTTTACTATGTGGGGGCACAAACGGCGGTACATGATCAAAGCAGCCATCATTCTCATCGTATGTAAGAATAAAGATCGTCTTCTTCCATACTTCAGGATTTTTTGTAAGTATATCCATCACTTCAGAAATATACCAGGCACCATACCACGGTGAAGTTGGATGATCAGAAAAATTTTCCGGTGCCACAATCCATGACACGGTTGGCAATTTACCATTGGCTACATCGCTGCGAAATTGATGTAATACATCGCCTTTGGGGATGGAGAGTGTCTCATCCTTATCGTTATGTTTATACTTTAATGTTGTAAGTTCATGATAAGCCGCATCACCACTGTTTGTAGTAAAAGCTTTATCATGAATATTTTTTTCAAACGCAGAAAGCTGGTCGTATTTTTCTTTTGTGAAATTTTTCTTGTCTTCCTTTACAATTGCTAATTGTTTTTCAAGATCAGCAATTTGCTCAGTGATCTTTTTTTGTTCATCAGCATTTGCAGAGGCTACTTTACTTTTTAGTGATTCGATTCTTTGCAGAATAACCGGCTCTGCTTTTTGCAAATAATCAAGATAACCTTTCGATAATTTCACTTTATACTGAGAGAACCATTCAATAGGATTATCTGTAAAGTTGGCAAGCCATGCCTCTTCTTCGCCTTCAAACCCAACACCTACGCTTATTTCATTCTGGTATATTTTCCATGATACGCCATTCTCTTCCAGTCTTTCCGGAAATGTTTTCCATGCAGCTTCCACGCCATAATCTGTATCTGCATTTCTTACCCTTGCTTTATGGTTTGCATCTTCACGTACAGTTCCTGTCCAGAAAAATAAACGATTAGGTGTAGTGCCTGTAAGTGATGAACAAAAATGCTGATCACAAACAGTAAATGCATCTGCCATTGCATAATAAAACGGAATGTCTTCCCGGGTATAGTAACCCATCGTCATGGGTATATCTTCATAAGGTTTTCCGGGTCTCTTTGCATCAAGCCATTTATCAAACTTACCATTGTTGCGTGCATCAACCTGGTTACTCCATGAATGTGGCAATGAACTCATCCATGTTGCTTTGGTATCTTTTATATTTAAACGAAATGGTGCATAGGTTTCACCCTTCGCATTTGTCTGCAGCCATACTTTATTATTATTAGGTAACTTTATTGCACGCGGATCATTAAAGCCACGCACACCTTTCAGCATACCAAAGCAATGATCAAAAGAACGGTTCTCCTGCATCAGCAAAACAACATGTTCTGCATCCTGCCACGTAGTACCGGGTGCAGGATTTATAGCTAATGCTTTTTGCACCGAAGGCGGCAACATGTTTATTAATCCTGCCCCGCCTGCAAGCATTGCGGCTTTCTTTATAAAATCTCTTCTGTTATCCATAATATATTTGGTTACCCATAAACCGGAAAGATAATGAAGATAATAAGCCGAGATGAAAACAAACGTTTTATCAAATTATTACCTGTAACCAAATATATTATTTTTATGAGCCCGGCTATACTGCTGCTATTAAACTTTCGTTGCGTCGCACACCTGTACTGCAAGCCCTGAATCATCAAAAAATTATTTTACTGCTTCATAGCTTTTTACGTCAAGAACTATTTTAGTAGTTTCTTCAGGGGCTTCTAACGTTATAGTTATTTTCCCATTGATTCCTTCAATAGTTATTGTAGCGTGTCTCAGTTTGCCACCGGCATCAGTAACCTCACCTTTAACTATGGTCTTACCATTTTTTCCAGGTTCGGGCCATTGACATTTGTAATCACTTACCGCACCTGTCATATGGTCCTGCTGATCTTCCGGTGTTACTTCTATGTTTTTACTTCCCACTTCGACTATTACATTTTCTTCCTTTTCATGAACCGTGTTTCCGGAAGCATCAACAACTTTCATTTTAGTACAGGTCCATTTTGTAGCTCCCTCGCATTGTGCTTTTGAAACCAAACCGGTTGCTATAAAAGCGATGATTAAAACAAAAAATTTTTTCATAGTTGTGCATGTTTAAATATGAGTAAATAAATTATCCTGTTTGTAGCAAACAATTATCAAAGGCATTTAAAAAATACCTGTGAAATATTAATAAAAAATCTTTGGTTAATTGTGCGGAATGCACGTGGCTGGAAACAGTATAAAAATAGTAACACGTATCTCAAACACCTGCTTATAAAATATGAATGGTCAATTTTACAAGCTGAACGGATAAAATAAATAATAAGTTATCTTTTCTTCAAAGGCTCTAATAAATAGTCAAGTCCATTAAGCTTTATTTCATACATCGTTTGCAGCAGCATGCCCAGTTTACCTTTTGGAAAACCCTTTCTGCCAAACCATTCCAGATAAGATACGGGGAGATTACACAATACTACATCCTTGTATTTCCCAAAAGGCATTTTCATCTGCACAAGTTGCGTCAACATTGCTGAATCAGGCTGCAGAGCGTCATTTTCCATTGTAGCAAAAATAACAAGGTCAAAATAAAATTAGTATTGTTTTTGTATTATGTGCATCATGAGTAGTTTTTGTGTAGTTAATTCCGCACAAATTTTTTTCCTGTGTATCAGTACGCTGTTTTCAGCGATTTAGTTAATTGTTTCCAATGATATGGCATAGGGCATGTATTTTGTATTATAGAACGTTCACCTAAATATTTAACTATGAAATCATCAAAAGAAATCATCGAAGTGTTAAATGATCTTATAAAGATCAATAATGATCGTATTGAAGGTTATGATAAGGCAATTGAAAATGCAAAGACGATTGATGTAGGCCTGCAAACTGTTTTCAGCAAAATGAAAAGCGAAAGTATCAAATTCACCGCTGAACTACACAACCGCGTTTTGCAATTGGGTGGCGAGCCACAGGATGGCACCACTGTATCAGGTAAGCTTTACCGCGCATGGATGGATGTAAAAGCAACATTTACAGGTAAAGACCGAACATCATTACTTGAATCATGTGAAACCGGTGAAGATGCTGCCCAGAAGGCATACAGAGATGCTATGGAAACAGAGGATTTGCCAGCAGAGATACGTGATTTCATCGGGCAACAGCAACAAACATTACGTGCTTCGCACGACGAAATTAAAGCAATGCGGGATATGCAAAAAGCTATTTCCTGATAGCTATTATTTACGCCAGCCGTTGCTCATCCTAAAAACACAATTTAAAAAAGGCATGCACTATAATTGCATGCCTTTTTTATTAACAAGCAAAATTTATAGTATGCTTAGCTGAATAAAAAATAAAGCGCCGCAGTGTGCGACGCAACAAAAGTTTAATAGTTATACAATTGCCGTGTAAATAAAATTTCTCACATCGTTTCTGCCTCACCTTTATGCCGCGGTTTAAAATACAAATAATAATAACCAAGAATTAGTACGCCCATTGAAAATGGAATAATAGCAAGATGTTTATACGCCACTTCACCAAAAACAATTTTACTATCGAAACCAAAGAATTCAGAGATCATCCAGTAAGAGTTGGCTGTTATCCAAACTGTGATGGCAAGATTATGACATAGCTCTGAAACATATTGTTTCGTTCGCCACGCAATGACGATAGAGATAATAAGTGTGGGAAATATCATCGCTATACCAAGCGGCTTCCAAACCAAACACCAGCTTATATCTTTGAACAGCCAGAATACAATATGCAGATTTTCCATTTTGCGGTAACGCAACGGTATGGAATAAGACTGCTCATTTGCCTGCGAAGTATGCATTTCTACTGATGCTGACTGTTGTGTTGCCAAAACATTGTTTGCCGGCGCTGTATTCATTTCTATGCAGTTGTTGGTAAAAAATATTTTTGCAACATTAACTTTTTGAAGCGATTTGCAAACTTAAAATTCCTGCAAAAAATTTACTGAGTATAGCATGTGAGAAGAATATGTTGAGCCAAACATTTTTGCTGCTATTAAACTTTCGTTGCGTCGCACACTTGTACGCTTTAAATAAGTTTCAACAGTAGGCAAGCTTATAAATTACGGAATGATTAGCGAGAAAAAAGCTCCTGCAGAAAAATCATATTATAAAAGGAGGCTACATATTGCGCCTATATTGTCCGCCTACTTCATACAATGCATGAGTGATTTGACCAAGGCTGCAGTATTTTACAGTTTCCATTAATTGTTCGAAAATGTTGCCATTATTAACAGCAACTTCTTTCAGTCTTTTTAGTGCATCTGCACTTTTATTTTCATTACGTTTCCAGAACGCCTGCAGGTTTTGAATCTGTTGTTCTTTTTCTTCTTTTGTACTGCGTATAATTTCTGAAGGAATAATAGTTGGTGAACCTTTTTTATTAAGAAAAGTATTTACACCAACAAGCGGCAACTCGCCGGTATGTTTAAGATGCTCGTAATGCAAACTCTCTTCCTGAATTTTATTTCTCTGATACATGCGTTCCATGGCGCCAAGCACACCACCACGTTCTGTAATACGGTCAAACTCTTTCATCACGGCTTCCTCAACAAGATCAGTCAACTCTTCTATAAGAAAAGCACCTTGGTTGGGATTTTCATTTTTTGCGGTACCAAGTTCGCGGTTGATGATTAGTTGTATAGCCATTGCACGACGTACACTTTCTTCTGTCGGCGTTGTAATCGCCTCATCATAAGCGTTTGTATGTAACGAATTACAGTTATCATAAATAGCGTACAAAGCCTGCAAGGTGGTGCGTATATCGTTGAAGTCAATTTCCTGTGCATGCAAACTTCTGCCACTTGTTTGAATATGATATTTCAACATCTGGCTACGCTTGTTGGCTTTGTATTTATATTTCATTGCCTTAGCCCAGATGCGGCGTGCAACACGGCCAATAACACTATATTCGGGATCCATCCCATTGCTGAAGAAGAAAGACAAGTTCGGTGCAAAATCATCTATGTGCATACCGCGACTTAAATAATATTCTACATATGTAAAGCCATTAGCTAATGTAAATGCAAGCTGTGTTACAGGATTGGCACCAGCTTCAGCGATATGATAACCACTGATACTTACGCTGTAAAAATTGCGCACATTATTTTCAATAAAATATTGCTGCACATCACCCATCAACTTTAATGCAAATTCAGTGGAGAAGATACAAGTGTTTTGTGCCTGATCTTCTTTTAAAATATCTGCCTGGACAGTACCACGAACCTGTGATAATGCAGATGCTTTTATTTGCTCATATACATCCTTTGGCAATACTTCATCACCACTTAAGCCGAGTGATTTTAAGCCAAGTCCGTTGTTACCTTCCGGTAATCTTTCAGGTGAAGAAGGGTTATAGTAAATCGGTTTGGGTAAGTGTTTATATTTTTTTTCAAAAGCTTCATTAATCATTGACCATTGATCATTTGCTTCTATCCATTTTTCGCATTGCTGATCAATAGCGGCATTCATAAAAAATGCAAGTAACATAGCTGCAGGGCCATTAATGGTCATACTCACAGACGTTTTAGGATCGCAAAGGTCAAAGCCGCTGTATAGTTTTTTTGCATCATCTACAGTAGCAATGCTTACACCGCTATTACCAACCTTGCCATAAATATCGGGTCGATGCGCAGGGTCTTCTCCATACAATGTAACGCTGTCAAACGCAGTAGATAAACGCTTTGCAGGCTGACCTTGTGATACGTAATGGAAACGTTTGTTGGTACGTTCTGGTCCCCCTTCGCCGGCAAACATGCGTGTCGGGTCTTCGCCTTCTCTTTTCAATGGAAACACACCAGCCGTATATGGAAAACTTCCAGGTACATTTTCCTGTGCCTGCCATTTTAAGATATCACCCCAGTCTTTATATTTTGGTAAAATAACTTTTGAAATTCTTGTGCCCGATAAACTGTTGCTAAACATCGGTTGCTTTATTACTTTATCACGCACATTGTATTCATAAAAATCCTGTTGGTAGGCTTTCAGCTTTTCAGGCCAGTGCTGAATTAGTTTTTTACTTACCGGCGTTAATCGTTCTGTATAAAAATTGATCTGTGATTCAATTGCACTAATAATTGAGGAATCATTTTTTTCTTTCAGTATTTCAAGCGCTCCATGCAGTTGATATAATTTGGTTGCAATAACCGCCTGGTCAATAACCAGTTGATTATAATTTTTTATCTCATCTGTTATTTCACTTAAGTAACGCACTCTTGCAGGCGGAATGATCATTGCTTTGCTTACTGTATCCTTATGCGCAACATGTTCTGTTGTTCCAAATTTTATTCCTGTCTTCTTTTCAACAGCTATTACAAGCTTTTCAAATAATTCATTAATACCTGCATCATTAAACTGTGAAGCGATGGTGCCAATTACAGGTAACTCATCATCCTTTGCAGTCCACAAAGAATGATTGCGTTTATATTGTTTACGCACATCAGCCAATGCATCTAACGCACCTGCCTTATCAAATTTATTTATAGCAATTACATCTGCATAGTCAAGCATGTTGATCTTCTCTAATTGAGATGCAGCACCATATTCAGGTGTCATTACATATAAGCTTACATCGCAGAAATCAAGGATAGATGCATCACTTTGTCCTACACCTGCGCTTTCCAAAATAATAAAATCATAAGCAGCTTCTTTGCAAATATCAATCGCTTCCTGCACATGCACACTTAATGCTTTATCACTTTCTCTAGTAGCAAGACTGCGCATATAGGCACGTGGATGATGAATGGAATTCATTCTTATTCTATCTCCCAATAAAGCACCACCTGTTTTTTTCTTGGATGGATCAACTGAGATAACAGCAATTGTTTTATCACTGAATGAATTCAAATAACGACGAACGATTTCATCTGTTACAGAAGATTTTCCTGCGCCACCTGTGCCCGTAATACCAAGTACAGCCCCCTTCCAACTTCCCCCGGTGGGGGAAGAGTTTTGTAAATTGTTACTATCCTCATTAAATTGTTTTGTGGGAAGCCCTTTTAATGTAGAATGGATTTTTTCTATCGTTTCGTTAATATTATAAAGTATATCATCATTTATAAATCGTAGTACCTCAAATCCAAGATCATTCAGCATGATTGTCCTTTCTGCATCATTTACTTTCATTTCAGGTAATTGATGATAATTACCATCGATCTCTATCACTAATCCTTTTTCCAGGCAAACAAAATCTGCTATGAATTGTCCAATTATATGTTGTCTTCTGAATTTGTAACCTTCTTTTTTACTTTTTAGTCTTTCCCACAATAAGGATTCTGCTATCGTTGGTTCTTTACGATGAGTTAATGCAAATTGCTTAAGACTTCCATATAAGATCGGATCAGCTTTAAACTGACCAACCGTTATAGAAGAACCATCATACTCATTCTCTTTTTTGATTCCTAATTCAGCAAGTGTAATTGCCCTTGCAACTCTTCTTATATCTTTTACTTCTCCTAATGGCAATTTGCCATTCCATTTTTCAGAAGATTTGAAAAATGGATCGTCTTGCCAGGTTCTCCCCCCACCGGGGGAGGTCAGGAGGGGGCTGCATTGCTTTATTACATCTTCGATCATTCCTTCCAAACCCATTTGTCTTCCATCATCAGGAGAATAAATTTTTGTAATACCATAGCGATGCAGTTCCTGTATCTCGTTTGGTAAAATTGTTCCCCCACCACCACCAAATATTTTGATATGTCCGCAACCATTTTCATCAAGCAGGTCTTTCATGTATTTAAAAAATTCCACGTGGCCCCCCTGGTAACTTGTAATAGCAATCCCCTGTGCATCTTCTTCAATAGCACATTCTACTATTTCGGCTACAGACCTGTTATGCCCAAGATGAATGATCTCTGCTCCCTTGCTTTGCATAATCCGCCGCATAATATTAATAGCCGCATCGTGGCCGTCAAATAACGAAGCTGCAGTAACAATCCTGATTTTATGTTGAGGCGTGTAAGACATAGTTGAATGTTTAAGAGCGCACAAAACTACGTAATTACTATTTGCTGTTAACGATTGTTAGTATCGTTTTGAAGATTATTTTGACCCGTGCTTCTGAATAAGCATTAAGCTTCCGTTGCGTCGCACTCTTTTACTGCAACATATATTTCGGCAATAAGTTTACTAACAAATACTTTATATAACACACTAAACAAAAAATCCATACAACACACTGCATAGCAAATGCGCTGTATGGATAAAATGAAATGTTGTAACAGTTTTAACTCCTCAATGATTATTGCAACCGTAAATTATCTTCTCTGCAATACAGGCACAGCCATCATACCTGCAGCGTCACGTGGATCGATAGATTGCATATCACCGGGACGATTGAAACGGTAACGTCTGCCGGTAATACTACCCATAACTGTTAATGCTGTTTTACCAGTATATTCAAAAACACTGTTAGTGTTTTGCTGCATCGCAGGTATCATTTGTGGTTTTGGTTGAGTTGCTGCAACATTGCTTTGCTGGCTGTATTCGTTTCTTTTTTTTCCGCAATTACACATAGGTTATGATGTTTTATCTTTAGGTATATATTTCAAAGTTGAGTTATGTTGTTATCGTACAAGTGTGCGACGCAACAGGTGCTTAATAATTATTTTGTAGCCGGGTTCAAAAAACTATTATACAAAATACAAAAAAATTAATCTTCATAATAATCAGTTTTTGGAGGCTGATCATTTTTTGTAGTTGCCTGTTCTAATAAACATGCGGCACCGGAAACCGCAAGCCACACTAAAATTTTTTCGTACCAGTTTGTGCCTAACCAAATGCCAAATGGTAATGCTATCCAGATGCTTAAGCAATAAAAGCAGTCGAGCAGGCTTCCGAAAAAACCTGCTCCTGCTCTTTTGCGCATTAAAAAAATAATATCGAACGGGCCGTCTTCCTTACCCAGCATATGGGTAATGCGCCAGACCGCTAAAACAGATAATATGAGATAAAGAATATTCATCAGCTAAATAAATATACTTCTAAATATTCTGAACTAAAAGCATGGGCAGGTTTATTATGACCTGCCCTGCTTTTAATGTTACTGTTATGGATTTACATTAGTGTTGTGAACAAGTGCAAACGCTTTTACATCGCTTGAATCATAACCAATGCGGCCCCATCCATCAGTGGCAGTTGCATATACATTAAGCACTTCAGCAAAAGCTGCATCATCGCAGGTTCCCAATAAAGTGCTAACATGTTTGTCAGAATCAAACTGGTCAGTAGTGCCATTATAAGAATACGCTTCTGCGGAAGCTGCACCATTATCAAGCACTGTAACAGCAGGTGAATTGCTTACATTACCAGATACATCGTGCACATGACCAGAACTTCCTTTTGTGATACTGAAATCAAAATATGCAAAATCATTTTTCTGGAAAGCTTCGAATGCAATATGTGCCAATGCTGTGTTTTTATGATGATAAGGAATCATACCGCATGGCCCTGCAGCATGTGTGCCTACAGTAGTTTCATGAATAACTGCATGCGTTGGATTATTGTCAACTCTTATGGTCATTTTAAAACCAAGCAGGTTATTACTTGCATCAAGCAATTGGTTTACCGCGGGTGCAGGAACTGCATCAATAAATGGATCCGTGAATGCCGCAGTTTTTGTTGGATCTAATACTTCTAAAGTTGTGCCCAATGCAGAGAGGTTAACCTGTGCACCAGTTGCATCATAGAACTCTAATTTAAGATCATACAACCCATCTGCAAATGCTGTTACGTGACCATTGATGTCAAAAGTATTTAATGGATAAGTATTCAAGTACGCAGTGGCGGTATCTGTTCTTGCATTAAGTGTAAACCATGTATTGATACCTGGCGCCGGAACATTTTCTGTTTGTATTTCAAAAAGGTCAGCATTAACTAATGGTGTAGTTGTACCAGTCTGGTAAGCTTTAGGGCCTAAATTATAGGTAAGGAAACTGTCAGGACTTTCATGAAAATAATAGCGGTCAACACTTTGATTCATATTATGCCAGTTGGCTTCTATATCCGCGTCCGCATGAGCTTTATATCTCCAGCGATAATATTTAACACCAATGCCTGTTAACGCATCACCAAACATTACATGTGGTTCAATACTTCCACTGAAAGGACCTGTATTGCTGTGACCATACCAGAGATCAGGAGCAAGACCAAAGTCTGTCCCGCTTTGGGCAACACGACTTGCATTGATATTATTACCTAATGTTGTTACCACAACTTTGTTACCGTATATAGTTGGTGTATTAGGACATGGTATACGTTGGTCATTTACATAAATATCTACTTCGGTATTGCATGCATAATCCCAATGTGTACCGCAAGAAAGACCGGGATTATAAACATAAGTCCATACGCCATTTATAAGATATTCAACACTGAAATACAAATCCGGTTTATCGCCGCAGCATAAGTACCACATATCAGCTTCAAACCAACCATTGGCATCTGTTTCAACCACTGCAACTTCAGTGCAGGTAAGCCACCAGGGGTACAGCCAGCACCAGTATGGATAAAGCAACTTATAATTCTGCAACAGGTAATCTTTTACCAGGTAAGATGAATTGGAATAAAGCGATGTAATATTTTGTTGCGGAAGAGACATTGAAAGATCTGCAGCCGTTTTGCTTATTGCTGCATCTTCTTTAAAAGCTGCAGTACGCATAGCAGTTTTGCCCGTAGTAGCGGCTAAATTCTTTATGGCTGGGTTTACTCTTATAACCTGGTCTGGTGGCGGATCGGGAAGGTGCCAGTTAATTGCCTTGGCAAGTATATCATCACGCAGTTTTAAAATTTCTACATCAGGCAATTTATAAATATACCAGTAGATAGGATCTACTTCGCAAATATGCACCCTTGCTTTGTAAACAGGCTGGTATTTGTCGCCACAATAGTTAAATACACGGCCCCTGATATGGCACGTACAAAACAGCCACCAGCACCAGATGTAATTTGGAATAGGATTAAGTACAATTGGTCCTTCAGAAGGAATTTCTCTCGGAATGCTTATTTCGTAATTACCGCCTTTCTCAAGATTATCAAGCGAAAGCTTTGTTTTTCTCTGATCGATATAAGGCGTTAAGAAAATGCGCTTTGTTCTTGCATCTTCTGAAGAAAAAGGAAGTGAAAAATAATTTTCACTAACAGGTGACTGATACACAAGTTGTTTGTTTCTGTCAAATACAGCAACCTGGTAATTAATAGCTTCGTTTGGTTTTTCGTCAAACTGCACATGGAATTGTAATTCCTTTTGATCGTAATTTTTCATTGTTGATGATTATGGTGTAAAAAATAGGTAAGCGAAGATTTTTGTTTACCAACTTCATGGCCATTCCCTAGTGGGAATGGCGCATGCAGTGGTAATGGTCTGTTGGTTGAGTGGTTTTCATTGGCTAGAATAGGTGGTGGTTTTCATTCGTCGGCAATTAAAAAGTTATGTTGGACTAAAACGGGCAACGTTCATTTTCGAAACACAAAGTAAATACGATTGTAAAGCCTGTACAAGGTGATTATACACAAAATGCATGGTGATTTTCCACGAATACTTTTAAGTAGTTTTACTCACACCGTAAATGAAGTGAAAGGAAATCTTATAATATTACAATCTTGCATTAGTAGATTTGCATTTTAAAAATGGTATACAATTATTTTGTACCGCACAGCAGAATAAAGATTGGGCTTTTGTTGCGTCGCACTCTTGTACTTGTTGAAAAAGTTTCATCAGTTTACATGTTTACGAGTTCAAGGTGTTTAACAACTCTGAAATTTTTGAAACAGCGAACTCGGGAACTTGTTGCTTTTCTTCCGAACGTACAAGTGAGTGACACAACAGGAGATGCCATAAAAAACAAAAGCTGGTAACAAAAAAATAACGCATGCAGCAAACAGATTTTTTAGTGATCGGTTCAGGAATTGCAGGATTGACTTATGCTTTGAAAGTGGCGAAAGCTTTTCCGGAAAAGAAAGTTATTGTTATAACAAAAACACAGGCAGATGAAACAAATACCAAGTATGCGCAAGGTGGTGTTGCAGGCGTGTGGGATGAAGAGAATGACAGTTATGAAAAACATATAGAGGATACATTAATTGCAGGTGATGGTTTATGTAATGAAAATGTAGTGGAGATTGTTGTAAAAGAAGGACCTGAACGCATTAAAGAAATTATTGAATACGGTGCACAGTTTGATAAAACAGAAAGCGGCGAATATGCATTGGGTATGGAAGGCGGCCACAGCGAGCACCGGATATTACATCACAAAGATGTAACGGGGAAGGAAATGGAAAGAGCGTTGCTCTTGCAAGTGAAGCAACATAAAAATATTGAACTCATCAATCATTGCTTTGTGGTTGATATTATTACGCAGCATCACCTTGGTTATCTTGTAACAAAATCAACAACTGATATTACCTGCTATGGTGTGTATGTGTTAAATCTTCGCTCTAATAATATCGAAAAGATTATTGCCAATATTACATTACTTGCAAGCGGTGGTTGTGGGCAAGCTTACAGAACAACAACAAATCCAAAGATAGCAACGGGTGATGGTGTAGCTATGGTATATAGAGCGAAAGGCAAAATAGAAAATATGGAGTTCATTCAATTCCATCCCACAGCATTGTATGAACCCGGTGTATCTCCATCATTTCTGATAACAGAAGCAGTACGTGGCGATGGAGGTATACTGCGTACCAAAGATGGCGAAGCTTTTATGGAGCGATATGATATACGCAGAGATCTTGCACCCCGCGATATTGTTGCACGTGCCATAGACAGTGAAATGAAGCGTACGGGTACAGAGCATGTGTATCTTGACTGCAGGCATATGGATGAAAAAAAATTCATTCATCATTTTCCCAACATTTATGAAAAATGTAAAAGCATTGGCATTGATGTAATGAAACAAATGATACCTGTAGCACCTGCTGCGCATTATAGTTGCGGCGGAATAAAAACCGATGAGTGGGCAAGAACATCTATACTGAATTTATATGCAGCAGGTGAATGTGCCAGCACAGGATTACATGGAGCAAACAGGCTTGCAAGTAACAGTTTACTGGAAGCAATGGTATTTAGTCACCGGGCATATCTTGATGCTGTTGAGATATTGAAACAAAAAGAGATTGACAATGCGTCTTTACAAATTAATATTCCTGACTGGAATGCCAGTGGCACTACAGATCCCAAAGAAATGATCCTGATAACACAGAGTTTAAAAGAACTTCAGCAGATCATGAGTGATTATGTAGGTATCGTTCGCACTGATGTGCGTTTAGAACGTGCGATGAAAAGAATAGATCTTCTGCATGAAGAAACTGAGCAGTTATATGAGAACACAAAAGTTTCTCCCCAACTTTGCGAACTAAGAAGTTTGATTACTGTTGGTTATCTTATAGTAAAAGGTGCGCAATTCAGAAAAGAAAGCAGGGGTCTTCACTTTAATACAGATCATCCTCAAAAGAGTGTGCTTTTACAGAATGTAGTATTGTAAACAGAAACTTATTTATGTATTATATCGTTTTTGGATTTCTTTATTTACTCTCCTTACTTCCTTTTGGTGTATTATATATTTTTAGCGATGCTATTTACCTGTTGGTTTATTATGTGATCAAATATAGAAGAGATGTGGTAGCTAATAATCTTTTAATAGCCTTTCCTGAAAAAACAGTAGCAGAAAGAAAAAAGATTGAGAAAGATTTTTACAAAGGATTCATTGATAATTTTATTGAGACCATTAAACTCTTCTCCATGAGTGGTGATGAATTGAATAAAAGATTTGTCGGCAATTTTGAAGTGGTGAATGACTTACACGCAACAGGAAAAAAAGTTCAATTACATTCCGGGCATTTTTTTAACTGGGAGTTTGCCAATGCCGGTTACTCGCATAATTTTATTTACCCGCTTATTACTGTTTATATGCCCATCAGCAATAAAATTCTTGACCGCGCTTTTATTTATATGCGCAAAAGATTTGGTGCCATACTTATTCCGGCAACGGATTTTAGTAACAGCTTTTTGCCATACAGCAAAACACAGTATTGTCTTGCACTTGTAGGCGATCAGAATCCAGGCGGTCCCGACAAAGCATACTGGACAAAATTTTTTGGCAAAATGACGCCCATTGTAAAAGGTCCGGAACGCACTGCAAAAATTAGCGATACGGCTGTTGTTATGTGCAATTTCTATAAAGTAAAACGCGGTTACTACAAAAGCGACATGGTATTACTTACCACTGATGCACGCAGCTTACCCCATGGAGAGATTACCAGGCAGATGATAAGTTTTGTTGAGCAATCTATACGCAATAATCCTTCCTGTTATTTGTGGAGCCACCGCCGTTGGAAATTTGAATTTGATGAAGAAAAGTTCGGTAAGATGGTAGTTTAAAATTTATGGACCGGGCTTTTAAATAAATATTAAACTGTTGTTGCGTCGCACACTTCAACACTTATACCGTTATGGAACTATTTTCAAATGGAAGTTTTGGTGCCTAGGTCAAAATAAAAAATTGAAGTTTTCTAATTAACAAATCTTAGAAATTAAGACTTAGTAAAATCGCTAAGGGAATGCTTTCAAAAGCTGTTAAAATGTCGCTGGAGCTTTGTGTTGTTTGCGAACTAACCAAAGTATCAAGCTACCTATCCAGCCGATAGAAACAAGAAAAATTTTAAAATATTCCAGTGAGGAAGTGGTTGTATTTTGAAAAACATAGTTCCATTCAGCGAACACGTATTTTAGTATATCGAAAATAATACCTGGCATTTCAAATTAATTTCTACAGGTAAAGCTTGCGCGAAATAATGGTGCGTCAAGTATTTTTATTGAATTATAATCTTAATTTAAGCTTTTATTTTTAGCAACTTATAAATAATATGAAATAATATATATTTTATGTTGTTGCTTTATTTGCGTAAAGGCAGTACAATATATAAAAATGGGGTATAAGAGTTTTAAGATCTCATCATATTTAAGCTTTACTCGCTTTTATTGTATAACACCCGACTAATAATGCAGAAATATTTTTTATTTAAATGTATTGTAACCAGAAGCACCCCCTCATTTCTTATATCTTTCTTTAAAAAATAATTGGGGAATAAAAGATTATTGGTTAGTATGTATAAAGGCAAGATTACTCCGCCATAGATATCGTCGGGTTTAGCTCTAAAGCCAAGTTATCCAAAGATTCTACAATTGAGGCATCTTCAGCATATTTGCTTTTAAGAGGAGCAGCCTTCAATAGTTTCAAATATGCATAACCTATAACGCTCGAAATTAATGTAGCACCTATAATACTTACTTTAGAAATAACCTGCAAAGATTCTACACTAAAGGCAAGTGTAGAAGTAAAAATTGACATGGTAAACCCAATACCACCAAGCATTCCTATGCCCCAAAGCTGTTTGTAATTAGTATTAGAGGGTAAGGAAGCGATCCCGGCTTTTGTTGCGATATATGAAAATAAAAATATCCCCACAGGCTTTCCAATGATCAATCCAAGCATTACGCCATAGCTTACGGACGAATCAAAAACATTACTAAAATCAGATGGCAGAAGTATTGCCGTATTTGCAAGCGCAAATAACGGCATAATAATAAAATTTACTGGAAAATGTAAAATGCGTTCAAGCTTTTCAAGCTTTGATAAGGGCATTGAGAATGCCATCATAACTCCCGCTATAGTAGGATGTACGCCTGAATTAAAGAGGCAATACCATAAAGCAACACCTGGAATAATATATAAAAATATCCTTTGCAGTTTCAGGTAATTAAATAATAATACCATGCCTATAGAACCTATAGCACCTAACAGGTAGATTAATTGTATTTTAGATGTATAAAAAACTGCAATTGTTACTACTGCACCAAGATCATCTATAATAGCAAGTGCCGCCAAAAATATTTTAAGCTGTACAGGGACTTTTTTACCTAACAGTGATAGTACACCAAGCGAAAAAGCAATATCTGTCGCCATGGGGATACCCCATCCATGATGGTAATCTGTATTGCCATTAAAAAAAGTGTAAATGATTGCCGGACAAACCATACCTCCGAATGCAGCAAGTACAGGTAATAATGATTTTTTTATTGAAGCAAGCTCTCCTATAGTCAATTCTCTTTTGATTTCCATTGCCACCAAGAAAAAGAACAAGGTCATTAACACATCATTAATCCAACTTAAAGGGCTTTCCGGTAGATTAACACTTCCGGCTGTTATAGTAACACTCGTATGAAAAAAAGAAATATAGGCCTCACTGGTAAAAGAGTTATTAGAAAGAAAGAGTGAAATAATGGTAAATGCAATCAATATTATGCCAACAGACCTGCTGTCTTGTAAGAACTCCCTGATTGGAGTAATTACGTGATGATGCGCTATTGATAGAACTTTTCTATGCATATTTTTAAATATTATAATAACACTTAATGTATTACAATTTTTCAAAAATAGTAACAATTATGTTTTCTTTCAAATCAATATTTAATTTTGAAATTAATTTTTATTATTTTTTACGCTTAAATTATTATAAAATAAAATATTAAAGTAAATTAAATATAATAAATTAACTTATTAAAATTCTGAAGTACAAGTGTGCGACGCAACCTTGCTCAACTAAAGCATCACAGTTTGGATACAAATTTTTCTATCTACAAGCTTGTCTAAAAAATTAAGATCCCGGAACTCAATCCGGGATCTTTTATAAATTTTTCATGCATTTCCAAACTTAATCTATATAACCATGAACACCCATTTCAGGTATATCAAGACCAGCAATTTCGTCTGATTCCTTCACTCTTATTGGTGTTATCTTGTTAGATACTTTAAAGAAGACATACATGACTATAAAAACAAAAATGATACAGGCAACCACACCTATAAGCTCTGCAAAGAACTGGCCACTGTCGCCATAAAATAATCCTTTAACAGGCCCCGTTACCCCGTTCCATCCATCGCCGTAAGAGCCATCTGCAAAAAGTCCAAGTGCTAAACAACCCCAAGCTCCATTTGCGCCATGTACAGCAAATGCCCCAACAGGATCGTCTATTTTCAGCTTAGCATCAACAAAATTATACACAACAATCACCAGCACACCGGCAATTGCACCAATAATTACCGCAGATAATGAAGTAACAAATGCACAAGGTGCGGTAATTGCTACAAGGCCTGCTAAGAGGCCATTACAAAGCATTCCGGGATCTGGCTTTTTACCCGTTGCGTACAGAAATAATAATGCTGATAATGTACCACCTGTACCCGCCAGCATCGTATTTACAGCAACAACACCAATACGCAGATCACCACCGGCAAGTGTAGAGCCAGGGTTAAAACCAAACCATCCAAAAGCAAGAATAAAAGTACCAAGAATAGCCATTGGTATATTATGACCTGGGATAGTATTTACGGTGCCATCTTTGCCATATTTACCCACACGCGGGCCGATTACAATGGCACCCGCTAATGCTGCTATACCACCTACAAGGTGCACCACAGAAGATCCGGCAAAATCTACATGCCCATGACCCAATCCAAAATTAACACCTAACTGGGAGAGCCATCCACCTCCCCATACCCAGTTTCCATAAAGAGGGTAAACAAACATAGAGATGAACAACCCGAAAATAAGGAACGATTTAAAAGACCATCGTTCTGCCATAGAGCCTGTAGGTATAGTAGCCGTAGTATCCATAAACACCATTTGAAAAAGGAACAGCGTGTAAACACCTACATCATATACCTTACTATTTAGGAAAAAACCAACTGTACCCCAAATGCCAAAACTATGGCCAAACATTGTTATGGTGTATTCATTTGGAATTACCCCAGGCGCACCACCTAATGTAAGAGCGTTAAGGGCTCCTCCAAACATAAGTGCAAAGCCGCATATCCAGAAACCAATCATACCCAGCGCATATACCATGAAATTCATGCCCATTGTATGTGCCACGTTCTTTTTCTGTGTAAAACCGGTTTCAACAAGTGCAAAACCTGCCTGCATAAACATTACTAAAAAACCTGCGAGTAATGTCCACATAATGTTGATGGCAATTTTATTGTGCCCGTCAGCATTTGCTATTGTATTCACAGCGTCTACTACTTTGTTAAGTGTAGTATCACTGGTAGCTGCTACAGAGTCCATACCAAGATCTTTTATAGTACCGGTATTGGCGCCGCTAGCATCCTGAGCAAAAGAAGAAATACTACAAGAAAGAAAAAGTAGCAGAATCAGAGATTTTGTAAGCCGGTTAACTTTTTTACTAAAACCGGTAAGAATTTTCCCGAAGGGGTTTGCTTTCATTTTGAGATTTTTTTGGTGATGAATACAAAAGCAGCGGGCTAGAACTGATAAAAAATTTATCTGCTAACTTGAGAAATAAAATCCTCAATTAGCTTCATCCAAACAAATTGATTAGAAATGATATGTTGCAGCAAGAATGCCTGTTACTGTACTTTTTGTTCCTGAACCATCAGCCTTTTCAAAAATTTCTTCTGAGGAGTTGTCAAGCCTTATCTCAGGGATGATGGTAAGATTACCAACTTTGAAATTAGTGGAGAAAGTGAGGTCGAAAATGCTGCTGGGCATTTCGCCGATTGGTAAAAGACCTTTTTTATTATCGAAGTATTCGCCGCGTAATGTCAATCCAACTTTACTGCTTGGATCTACGTTAAAATACAATGCCGAACCCCACCAGCTTTTACTATCACCCCCGTCTGGCTTTGAAGAAGAAACAGTACCATTATATCCAATACTGAACTTATCACTAACCGCACCTGTAACAACAAGGTCAAACTGGTTAGTGCTGCCGCCGCTGCCCCAATTAGCACCCTGAAAATTCAGGTATCCCTTTAGTTTTCCACTTTTGGTACCCGTGCTGAATTGTGCAATAATATATTTTGTGGAAGAAGTGGTGGTAGAATTATCCGTTGGATTAGCAATACCTACCATAAAAGCAGAAGTGCCACCTAAAGAAACATCTGCTTTTAATCCCGTATGAAAGAAAGGTCCATAAGAAAACATATAATCCATACTATAGTTTCTGTTAAGATAGGCATCAACAAGCTCGTATCCAACATGGGTTGCCCATTTACCCATCGTAAGTTTGAACTTGTCAGTTACAGCATAGCTAACGTACAGTTGCTTTACATTTGAAAGGGAGAAAAATGAGTTATTCACCCCATCGTTATAAGAAAAATCCTGGGCCCTTCGTCCAAAACCAAGATCTGCAAAAGCATTTGCTTTTCCAAAACTGTGAGATGCCTGTATGCTGGCCATACCAAGCTCGAAAGAACTTTGTGAATTTGTAAAACTGGTATAATTGTTATAAACCCCTTCTGTTTTGGGATTTGAAAAATTATACCTGTAATAAACGTCCACAGAACCTGTAATAGTTACGGGCGGTGGAGTTGAAGCAGAATCAAACTGAGAAAATGCTGAAAAAAAAGAAGCCAATAAAATGCACGTTGCAAGAGATTTCTTTAGCATGTAACTTGATTTAAGAGTTAAATAATAAATTCCTGTTTTTTCACATGAAAAATTTCATATGCCCAAGTATTCCTACCCTTTAATCAAGCAATCATTAGTCAATCGGTGTTAATTTCGGTAAACTATAATAGGTTATGGATTTGAAGGCAGTTCAACATTAATATATCAGCATTAATGGTTTCATATCCAAACCTAATTCTGACAAAGTACCTGAAGAACCTCTAATAGCAATTGAAAATTAAAATATTTCAATTCAAAAAAGAGGATTTGGAAATCCTCTTTTTTAAATAATTTGTTTGTATTAAACTGACAAGTCTTCTGCGTTCTTTTCAGTTATTGCACCATTTGTGGTAACCAAAAGTGTACCCTGTAAATATTTTTCGTTATGCTGGCTTTCATCAAGACCCCTATCTTCTTCTTCAGCACTAACACGTAAGGGTAAAATAAAACTAATGAACTTGAAGATTAGGAATGAAACAATAAAGCTATAAGAAACAGCAATCAGCATTGCCTTTAATTGTATGAAGAAAAAGTCCGGATTTCCATACCACAGGCCATCATTCCCAGCAGGATTAACAGATTTTGTAGCAAAAATACCAGTCATCAACATACCTACCATACCACCTATACCGTGGCAAGGAAATACGTCTAATGCATCATCGAGTCTTGATTTAGATTTGTAATACACTGCAAGGTTCGAAATAATTGCAGCAACCGCTCCTATAAAGATGCTTTGAGGGATTGCTACAAATCCGGCGGCAGGAGTAATTGCAACCAAGCCTACCACTGCCCCTATGCAGAATCCAAGTACAGAAGGTTTTTTACCTTTTACAACGTCAAAAAACATCCATGACAAGCCTGCTGCTGCGGCGGCTGTGTTTGTTGTAGCGAAGGCAGATACAGAAAGAGAGTTTGCAGCACCTGCAGAACCGGCGTTAAAACCAAACCAGCCAAACCAAAGTAACCCAGTGCCTATAAGTACATAAGGGATATTAGCAGGGGGAATTTCAGTATGCGCCATGTGAACTTTTCTTCTTTTCAGGACTATTGCACCAGCAAGCGCAGCACAGCCTGCAGAAATATGAACTACAGTACCACCTGCAAAATCAAGAGCTCCCATTTTAAATAGAAAACCTTCTGGGTGCCAGGACCAATGTGCAAGTGGGGCATATACCAGTATACAAAACAATACGCTAAATAAAACATAAGCCGTAAAACGTATACGCTCTGCTACAGCCCCAACTACAAGCCCGGGAGTTATTACTGCAAACATTAATTGAAACAAAGCAAAAAGTGTTAAAGGAATAGTTGGAGCAAGACTCCAAGGTGCACCCGAAGCAACATTTTTGAAGAATAAATGATCCATCGGATCCCCAATAAATCCACCAATATCTGAACCAAAACATAAACTATAACCAACTACGACCCAAATTACACTTACTACACCCGCAGCGATAAGGCTTTTGATCATTGTAGATAATACATTCTTCCTGTGCACCATACCGCCATAAAAAAAGGCTAAACCAGGAGTCATTAAAAAAACCAGCGCTGTTGCAACTATAAGCCAGGCTGTATCTGCTGCATTATATTTTCCTTCATCATTAAAGGCAGGTAATGAAGGGATAAAAATGCTGGTTATCGCAACCAATGCCAGAATTAAAAATGGAGCAATTTGCGAAAAGCTAACTTTCTTCATAGCGGGTTATTTTTGTATTAAAAAAAAATATATGCATTATTATGAAAGTAAAATTACACGTTTATTCAATAATTACTTAAAAGTAACCCCATTTTTTTTGCATTTATAGATTATTATTTGAAAAATTTTCAAATATATTGTCTTAATCATTGAATTTCTATTAGTTCTACAAAACATATATTTTACAATAATGTGTTATTCGATTAAATATGTTTTCTATTGCAATAGGGTTTCAAAGAAATTTGGAGCAAAAAATATATGACAGTATTTAAAACCAGTCAATTTGATTCTTCGTATTTACAATAATTCATTTGAAAACATCATATTTTATATAGCGGGGTTTTTTTAAGATGAACATGGGTTGCTTAAAAGCAACCCTTTTTTCATAGATTCGCAAAAAATTAAAGTGAGGCTGATATTCTTTGTACCAGGTGTTATATGGGTAATAATGATTTTCGTTTTACTAATTATGCCTGGAACAGACATCCCTTCAAATGATTTTTTTGAACTTATTTATTTTGATAAATGGGTTCATTTAGGGTTATTTAGTGTTTTAACTGTTTTATGGGCATATCCATTCTTTGGATCAAAACCTTTGTCTGCCAGAATACTTGTCCTGGTTACATTATCTGCAACAGCTTATGGAATTGCGATGGAATTTGTGCAGAAATATTATGCTACAAGCCGTAGTTTTGATCTGACCGATATGTTGGTTGATGCAATTGGTTCATTGATTGGTGCATTCTTTATATTAAAATTTCTATCCAAAAGAAGATAAAGTTTATAAAAATAGGCCCCTGTGGAAACAGGGGCCGCAACCAAAACTAACTGCTTATGAGAAAATTGACTAAGTTTAATGCTTTATAATTTTACAAACGAGATGCCAGAATATTTATATAGTATGTTAAGTATCTCCTAATAACTTTCTTACTGCTTTTTCTACCAATTTTCATCTCTCATTTATAGATGCAAATTTCATTCATAGTTTAATAAGAAAATGTTAAGTAAACGTCTTATTCTTGTTAATCCATTCTCTCTTTTTCATAGCACAATGAGGTATCCGAGCGTAATCGTAGCAGCGCCAGTATTGCTTTTCCCATTAATCTTATCTTTTTGAATAGGGATTAACCCATAATTACCTCCTGCAGAAAAAAACAAATTATTTTTATCAAAGATATTGCAAGCAAATCCAATACCCCCTTGTATTCCAATATTGAAATTTTTGATATTACCTTGTACGTCTGAAGTTGCATCAAAAGAAATTGCCGCAGGTAAAACAGGCTCGGCAAATTGATCGTTAAAATATACATTACTCAATCCATTAGTTACATCTTTTGCCCCCAATAAATAAGCAACATAGGGGCCGCCAGTAACAAAAAATGAAAAATTTTCTCCAAATGGAAAATAAAACTTTAGCAATACAGGTAATTCAAGATAATTCAACTTGGCTTCATTGTTATACTTCGCATAAAAATAATCTGGCACAGTTGTTCCAGGTGGAAAAAAATTTGCATAAGGAGCACTAGCAATAGCTTGCGTTCCATTCTTCTTCCCTCCTTGTGAAGAATAGTTAAGTTCAGCTTGCACATACAGTCTTTTATTAATTCCCATTTCGATAACAGCTCCGAAATATGGGCCTTGACGCGAAGACCATCCTTTACTTACCGGGTTATCACTTGAAGATTTTAGATTGGGTATGCTAATGCCTCCTTTAATACCTAAACGTAATGATGATTGTCCACTACACAAATTTCCAAACAAATAAAAAAACAACAGACAAAATGCTATTCTTTTCATGATGGCTTATTTTATTAAAGGTAAACCGAAGAATTACTACTTTAATATAGAAATGCATGAGGAAACTGAATAAAATACAATTTTTAAATCCGGCTTCCATATTTCACGCAAGCTTTTGTTGCGTCGCACACTTATACTTAAATATTCCTTGCTCAGCAAGACACATAGGTTGATAATAATATTCCCCAGCTGTGTAGGAAAATACACAAAATGACTGAGACCTCATATTTTCCCGACATTAAACAAACTGTCATTATATTAATTAAAAAACTCTTTTGCTCTATCCATTAATCCGCCACCAAGGTTACCAGTTCCCTGAAATTTAGAAATTATGTTTTGAATGTCTATAACACCATTACCTCCAGACAATTTTTGGATTATATCGCCCAGATCAAAACTTTTGTCATTAGGGTCATTCGTTTTACTTATGAATTTGTTTAAAATAGAAGGCAGCAAATTACTTGCAATACCACCAGCCTGATTATTGTCAAGACCAAATTTGTCCATAAGGCTTTGAACAAATCCGCCATGAATATTTTGCGCCACAGGAGAAGCAACCGCATTACCACCTTTGAACAAGCTTACCACATCATTTATATTTCCGTTGACAAGAGCCTCTCTTAAACCGTCTACAATAGAATTGGATGCATAAGATATAGCTTCGTCATTTCTCTCGTTTGGTATAGCAGTATTATTAATTATAGCATCACCTGCATTCTCCTTTACTAAATTTAAAAGATTCTCGAACATGGCAATTGATGTTAGTTTTAAAAATGAGTAACAAAAAAATTTTACATTTACTTTTTCAAGGTAACTATTATTAGCCTGGTTTTATAAATTCAGTTTAGTAATCCGCGATAAAAAAACTTCATAATATAATTGGAAGTTAAAGTGTGCGACGCAACGACAGATGCCATGAAACACCAAAGATGGCAACATAAATAACTACAATTTTCATTACCCCGAAATAAAATAGTAGAAATAAAAAAGTGCTTTTAAAAATATTACCGCAGTTTTTGCAGTGCTGCTTCCAACTGTTCAAACACCGGATCAATTTCTTCCAGGTGGCAAGTGCCTACGCTAAGGCGGTACCATGGTGAGTTGCTTTCTGCTCCAAAAGCATAGAATGGGACAACGGCAAGCTTGGCTTCACCCAGAATATAATCAGTAGCATCATACTGCGTGGTTAAAATTTTGTTACCGTTACTTTTACCCCTAATATCAATTTTTATAGTAAGATAAATAGCAGCCTGCGGAGTTATTGCATCAACAGGAAATCCTTTTT
This sequence comes from Panacibacter ginsenosidivorans, assembly GCF_007971225.1. Taxonomy (NCBI): domain Bacteria; kingdom Pseudomonadati; phylum Bacteroidota; class Chitinophagia; order Chitinophagales; family Chitinophagaceae; genus Panacibacter; species Panacibacter ginsenosidivorans. Next base: position 2,362,598 of record NZ_CP042435.1, read on the forward strand.
GTTTTAGTTTTACGAACCCCTCATAAATCTTATGGAGCCTTTCTTCCAACGAAGCTTTGAATTTTTCAAGATACTTATTTACTGCATCTTTTTGCATAAGGAATGAAGCCACAGCTTTCTGTTCCGCCATTGGTGCCCATGCACCTACATGACTAAGTAATGCTTTCATTTTAGCAATAACATCGGAAGGGCCAAGGGCCCAGCCAACACGCACACCAGTTGCTGCAAAAACTTTTGATATACCATCTATAAAAATGGTGCAGTGCTTCATTTCGGGGCGCAAACTGAGTGGATTATAATGAACAGTATTACCATAAGTCAGTTTCCAGTACATCTGGTCAAACATTAGATAAACCTTTTTTTCTGTCGCGCTGCGGCTGGCATTTTCCTGCAATATAATATCACATATTTTCTCTAGTTCTTCTTTCTGTAGTGTAGTACCCGTTGGATTTTGAGGGGTACATAAACATACAAGTACTGCACCTTTTATGTTGCGGGCAATATCACCGGCATGCGGCATAAAATTGTTTTCCGGTGTTGCTTCAACCATGCAATGCTCTACACCATTCATACTGGAGTAATGATTATTATTCCAGGAAGGCACTGCATAAATAACTTTATCACCAGGGTCAGCTATTGTTTTAAATAATGTATAAATAAGTGGTCTGCCACCTGAAGCAATAAGTATCTCATTCATCTCAAAATTTAGTTGCTCATGCTCTTGTATAAAAAGTTTGACAGCTTTTCTAAGTTCATATATACCATCAGCAGGTGGATAGTTGGTGTAGTGGTTTCGATATGCCTCAATTATAAGTTCTTCAAGTTCGGAAGGTATGGGAAAAACGGAAGGATCAAAATCGCCTATAGTAAAATTGTATATTTTTTCACCCTGCCTTATACGTTCATTAATAGCGTTTCCCAACTTCACTATTTCAGATCCTTTAAGTGTTTCGGCCAGCTTACTGAGCTTATTCATAGAGTTTTGATTATGCATTGCAAAAATAAGCCCTGAAGCGTTTCGTTTAAGGATAAAAACAATTGTATAAAATTAAATACTCATGAAGAAAAGTTATTAAGGTGAAAAATCACAATCAGTATGGTGATTTTTCACCTAGTTCATAATATATTTAGCAGTTTATTTTGTATGTTCATAACAATTATTATTATAATCCCTAAAAACAAATTTTATGGCAACATGGCAAGAAGTAAAAACCAAAGTACAGGCATTCAGAACTTACGTTCAGGGCTTAACACCAACAGCGAGATCAGCAGCTAAATACGCCTTTTTAATTACGAAAGATGATATTAAAACAATGATCGACCAGGCTGGTGGTGTTCAACAGCTAGATGGATTAAGGGCTTATTTTGCTGCAGACATTATTGATGGGCAAATGGTGCCTACCATGTATGTTGTAGCTGTCCAGAAAGATGCAGCTGGCAATTATAATGATTATGATCTTGGAATGACGGTTCCTTCAGGATCTCAACCACTGACTGCAGATACAAGGCCATGTCCTAATATGTGCAGTACTGCCAATTTTTTAAACTCGTAATATTTGAAAATGTTTTTAAAATCATAGCAGATCTGCTAACATTTTTAATATGCAACTTCCTGAGTGGATTCTAAACTATACTGATACCTACATGCCGTTGCTAACCTTAATTATTTCCTTTCCTTTATTAAAGCGGATGAATAAAAAAGAATATATCCTGATTGCATATGTGATAACATGCTTCATAGTTTTTCTTATAAGTAATATAATGGCCGATAGAGGAGTGAACAATATGTTTCTTTACCATTTCTTTTCGCTTTTTGAAATGGCAGTTATCAGTTTTTACTTTTTAAAATCCTTATTGCACAAATCTCTCACCTTCTACTGGCTTATTTTGGCAGGATATAGTGTGTTCTGGCTGATTAATATTTTCATTTTTGAAAACCTCAAAATATTTAACAGCAATTCTTCTGTCGTCTCAAATCTCATAATACTTCTGGTTGCTATGTATTACCTCTTTGAACTTTCAAAAAGTGAAGATGTATTATATTTTCAAAGGCTCCCCGGTTTCTGGATTGCCAGTGCTTTTCTTGTATCTTGTGCATTAAGTATTTTTGGTTTTGTAGCTTATAAATACTTCCAGGGTATTAACTATAAAGACGATGCTAATAAAATATGGTTAGTACCATTGTTTTCCATCATCTTTAGATTTGTTTTTATTACAATCGGACTTTTATGTTACAGACGCCGCCATTCTATATCGTCAACCTGATCATTGCCGGCTGCGCGATAATACTATTCTTTCTTTTTTTCTTCTATCTTTTTTTCATACAATCACAGCGCCGCAGAATAATGCATCAAAAAGAAATGTTAGATCTCAAAGTACGTTATGAGCAAACTATTTTACAATCACAACTGGAGATACAAGAGCAAACATTTCGTAACATAAGCCAGGAAATACATGATAATATTGGCCAGGTGCTAAGTCTTGCAAAGCTTAACCTCAATACTATTCCACACGAAGGAGCTTCTGATAAAATTTCATTAACTGAAGAATTGCTGGGCAAAGCAATAAATGATCTGAGAGATCTTAGCAAAAGTCTGCATCCCGAAAAGATTTCCGACATTGGCCTTGTAAATGCTACACGCCATGAGCTTTTTACTTTTCAACGTGCCTCTAAAATAAGAACCGAACTCATTGCAGATGAAACAGAGATATCTATTGATGGTAATAAGTCTGTTATCATTTTTCGTATGATACAGGAAGCCCTTCACAACACGTTAAAACATGCAAAAGCAACTAATGTTACAGTAGCCATGCGCCAACATGGAACACAAATCATAATTGAAATAAACGATAATGGCAGCGGGTTTGACACTACTTCTATTAAAAGTACAGAAACAGGTATTGGTTTAAAGAGTATGGAACAACGCTGCAAACTTATCAATGCAACATTTTGCATAGATTCAATACCCGGTAAAGGCACTACTATACTATTGGTTATTAATAATAGCTAATTTTGACTATGAAAAAAATTGCACTCGTTGATGATCATGCCCTGCTTAGAAGTGGCCTTGCCAGTGTTATAAACAGCTTTGGAGATTATAAGGTAATTTTTGAAGCAGACAATGGCAGGCAGTTTATAGAAAGCATAAAGACAAAAGGAAAACCAGATGTTGTATTGCTTGATATAAATATGCCAGAAATGGATGGTTTTGCAACTGCTAACTGGATAAAAAACAATGCCCCTGACATAAAAGTTCTTGTGCTCTCTATGCTTGATAATGATACTGCTATTATCAAGATGCTGCAAAGCGGTGCTAAAGGCTATATACTTAAAGACAGCAAACCTGATATATTACGCAATGCATTACGTGATGTTAGTGAAAAAGGCTTTTTCTTTAACGACCTGGTGAGCAATAAGCTCATGCATATGATAAGTAAAGGAGACCAGGATAAAAAAGATCATATTCTTTTAAGCGATAAAGAAATAGAATTTCTTAAATGGTGTTGTACCGAAAAATCTTACAAAGAAATTGCTGATGCCATGAATATTCCTACAAGAGCTGTAGAATCTCTGCGCAGCAATCTGTTTGAAAAACTTGAAACACTTTCACGCGTAGGGCTGGTTATGTATGCCATAAGAAACGGCATTATTACAGTTTAGTTTTTCATTTTAATAAAATATATTTTTCACCGGCATTCAATCGCTGTGGCATCGCCTGTTGTGTCACTCACTTGTACGTTCGGGAGAACAGGCAACAGGCAAAGAGTTTTATATTGTTACTTGTTCACTGTTCATTCATATTCATCTGCACAAGTGTGCGACGCAACGGAAGTTTAATTGATGATATGCTGCATGGCTCATAAAATATTACTGCATGATTTTGTGCGTAGCCAATCCGTAAATAAGCACAATGCCAAACACTATATATATGATACCTGCGATGCGGTTAATAATATGAATATTGTGCGGGTTTAGTTTTTCGCGTATTTTTCCTGCCAGCATTACTTTAAGTGTATCTGCAAATAAATTCAGCAGCAGGCATACAGAAAATGCAACAAGTATATACTCATCCGGATGATCTTGTTTTTCTGAACCAGACAACACCGCTGTAGAAGCACCAATCCAGAAAAGTAATACACCGGGGTTTAAGAGGTTCATAAAATAACCCGAAAGAAAAACACCAATAACATCCCGTTTACGCATTACACTTAATTTTATTTTTCCATCATCTGCAGCTACACTAACCTTTTTAAAAAAAATTGTGTAAATACCCATAAACATCAAAAATATACTGCCTATAGCTCCAATGATCAATTCGTGCGTCATAGCAGATTGAAATAAATTGGTGAAGAGATTGCAGATAAGCACCAATGTAATGTCGCTTGCAGAAACGCCGGCAATAAAAGCAAAGCCACCTTTATGCCCGTTTGTTAGACTTTGCTTGATGATAGAAAAAATTACCGGCCCTACGGAAATGCTCAACAAAAGCCCCAACGCAAAACCTTTTGCCAGTGCAGCAATCATCAACAAAGATATTAGTGTTATAAATCAGGAATGCTAAACGAAAATAAGCGCTTTATATGAATAAAATAAACAATACACTGTTAACTGCACGCAATTATTTTTCTAAAAAATTAAACAAAATCAATATTCCAAAGTCTGTTACTGAAATGGTCTTTTTCAATTGAGTAAGAGATTTTGTGTGTATAAATTTTAATAACAGACGAACTTTATTTTCGGTAACTTGTATTATAATTTAGTACCAACGTATCTAAACCCATTATGAAAATTATCTAACTAAACAACCTTAATTTTATGGAGCACCATTTACCCAATCCGCCTGCATACCTAAATAAGGTACACACTTTGAATCAGGCAATATTTTATTGTTACAATGCATCTTCCCAAAGGGTTCCTGTAGGAATGATTTATGATTTCACATTTAAAGATGATAAGACATTGTCGTTCTCAACAAACTATTTTCCTGTAACTGAAATGAACTGGAATTCATTTGCCGCTGAATTACATTTCTACAAAAAGAATGTGCCGGGAAGTTTTGTTTTGCATGGAATAGCTTTTATAGATAATAATCTATCAGGCGCGGTATCGTTCTATATTAACAAAGCAGTATATGCAGATGAGCCTGCCCCTGTTTTAGAAAAAAGTTTATTCTCGGCACTGTTTAAACCGTACTTAACTTTTTATCGCAAGAGTTCTGAGCTGTTGCTGCATCCTTTCAAAAGGAAAACAACAACAGGTGTTTTTCAATAATGTCTGCAACAACTGATCGTTTACCAAAGAGCCTGGGGTTATCGTTTTTCAAATAACCACCAGGCTTTTTTTCTGGGCTTTATCTTATAGTTTGCTTCTATGTATTTTGAAATGTGCTGCATGGCATCATCTATATTATCTGTAAACAATACCAGTTTCATATCTTCAGGGGAAATGGTACCCTGATCGCTCATAAAATTTATCTGATCAATCAATGTTTTATAGAAAGCTGTTCCATAAACCACAATCGGAAATTGTGTAATTGTTTTTGTTTGCACCAGCGTTAATATTTCATAGAACTCATCCATTGTTCCAAAACCACCGGGCATAATTATAAATGCATAAGAATATTTTGCCAGCAAAACTTTACGCACAAAAAAGTGATCAAATGTTACAGAGCCTGTTAAATAGGGATTCTCTTTTTGTTCATGAGGCAAAACAATATTGCAGCCTATGGATGCACCGCCACTTTCAAATGCACCGCGATTTGCTGCTTCCATTATACCAGGCCCCCCACCCGTCATAGTTGTAAAACCAAGACCAGCTATGCGTTTGCCAAACTCTCTAGCTGCATGGTAGTAAGCATCTTCTTCTTTAAAACGTGCAGAACCAAAAACAGTAATACATGGTCCTACAAAGTGCAATGTTCGAAAGCCTTTTATAAATTGTTTAAAAACCTGGAAAGCAAATTTCAATTCGTAGGTTCTGCTTTTGGGTCCATCCAGGTACACCTGTTCATGCGCCGGAATAATTCTTTGAGCCATAGTTTATAAATAAAGAATAAATATCAATAAAAGCTTTGTTATACAAATACAATTTTTTGTGACCGGCGATAATGCTTATGGCATCAACTGTTGTGTCACTCACTTGTGCGTTCGCAATAAAAAGTGAACAAGTTTACCAATTCACTGGTTGAAAATTTTAGCAGTTATTTAAATACAAAGAACTCTAAATGCAGAAACTTTTCAACAGGTACAAGTGTGCGACGCAAGGGACGATAATATTTGTTCTGCAGTTGGGCTCATAATAAACCTTCGTTGCAACCATGTAAATATTTATATATTGCGCAACCAATTATTTTTAAATGCGCATTATCTCTTACAATGTAAACGGCATACGAGCCGCGATAAAAAAGGGTTTTATTGAATGGTTGCGAACAGATGTGGCAGACATTATTTGTATACAGGAAACAAAGGCCATGAAGAGTGATGTTGATTGTAAAATTATTGAAGACCTTGGCTTTGATACCTACTGGTTCTCCGCTGATAAAAAAGGCTATAGTGGTGTGGCTGTATTTACAAAAATTCATCCAGATAATGTACAGTTTGGAAATGGCATTATGCAAAGTGACGCCGAAGGAAGAGTAATACGACTCGACTTTGGTGATCTAACATTGGTGAATGCGTATTTTCCATCGGGCACGAGTGGTGATGAAAGGCAGGTTTACAAATATAAATGGCTGGATGAGTTCCGTGAATATCTTGAAGTGTTGAAAAAGACAAGACACAAACTTATTATTACAGGCGATTACAATATTGCACATGCAGCCATAGATATTCATGATCCAAAGGGTAATAAAAATTCATCCGGCTTTTTACCGGAAGAACGGGCATGGATGGATAAATTTTTAGCGCATGGTTATATAGATACATTTCGTGCTTTACATCCGGCAGAAGCGCACAAGTATTCATGGTGGAGTCAACGATTTCCTACAGTACGTTTGAATAATAAAGGCTGGAGAATAGATTATATAAGTGTCACAGAAAATTTAAGATCAGAACTTATTGCGGCAGATATTTACCCGGATGCAAAACACAGTGACCACTGTCCTGTATATCTTGAAATAAACAATTGATTGTATGATCATCTATAATGTAACTACACATGTAAATCACACTATTCATGAAGCATGGCTTACATGGATGAAACAAATACATATACCCGAAGTAATGCAAACCAAATGCTTTATAAAATTTCAAATGATACGTATGCTGGAGGTTGATGAAACAGAAGGGGCAACTTACGCAGTACAGTATTATGCAGAAAGTAAAGCAGATTATAACAGGTATATAGAATTATATGCACCTGCATTCCGGCAATCGATCCTGGAAAAATGGGGAAATAAAATAATTGCTTTCCGCTCTTTGATGGATGTTGTGCATTAATTGTGGATAGTTTAAGAATATAATTTTCTCTATTCAAAAAGAATGATATATTTCTCCAAAACCCGCTACAGCACTGTATTTTAAGAGAATGCCGCTGAAACCCTTTGCTGCAAAGGATTTCAACATTCAGCATGCTTTTTGATACATAATGCCATTTTACGTAAATCTGCTGAAACCCTTTACCCACCTGCATTTAACGTCGTCATAAAATTTTCATTAATCATCAAAAATAATTTTGTTGATTGCCAAAAGCGAATAAATTTGTTTCTGTTACTAATCAAAATAAAAATAACATTATGAACAAAGCTGAATTGGTTGCCAAACTCGCGGATGATGCTGGCATCACAAAAACACAGGCTAACTCTGCACTTGACTCTTTCGTTGAAGCTGTTACAAAAACTTTGAAAGGTGGTGGCAAGGTTACATTGGTAGGTTTTGGTACTTTCTCAGTATCCAAACGTGCTGCACGTACTGGCCGTAACCCGCAAACAGGCGCTGCTATAAAGATCAAAGCTAAAAAAGTAGCACGCTTTAAAGCCGGTAAAGAACTCAGTGCTAAATTGTAATTACGGTTCTTGCACTAAAAGTAAAAAGCAGAAGAAAAACATCTTCTGCTTTTTTATTTACAGCCGTTTAAAATGTTTTTTGCATTTTTGCAACGCTAATTTTTTAAACAATTAAAAATACAATCATGGGCAGAGGTGATAAAAAATCGAAAAAAGGAAAAATATTCAAAGGTTCATTTGGCAAAAGCCGTCCTGCAAAAGCAACAAAAGCAGTAAAGACAGACGACAAGAAAAAAGCGTAATGAATGTTTACAAGTTGATAGAGCTGATAGGTTGAATGGTGATGCTTTCAACTTATCAACTCATCAATATCTCAACCATCAGGGCGCAAGCCTTTCTATCTTCCATTTATTTTTTTCTATAAGAGTATAACGAATCCTATCATGCAGCCGGTTACTCCGACCCTGCCAGAACTCAATAATAACAGGCTTTATACGAAACCCACCCCAGTGTTCAGGTCTTGGTATCTCATCACCGAATTGCTTACTATACTTCGCTACATTTTCATCAAGCATTTCCCTGTTTTGTATAACAGAACTTTGCGGAGATGCCCATGCTCCGATTCTGCTGCCTGCGGGTCTTGAAAAAAAATATTCGTCGCTTTCCGGTCCACTCACTTTTTCTGCAATTCCTTCTATCCGGATTTGTCTTTCCAGTTCTTTCCAAAAAAAGTTAAGCGCTGCGTGCGGGTTTGCATCAAGTGCATGGCCTTTATTACTTTTATAGTTTGTATAGAACACAAAACCTCTTTCATCATAATCTTTAAGCAACACAATTCTGGCAGAAGGCTTTCCATCCGGTGTTGCTGTTGCAAGCGTCATTGCATTTACTTCGTCTATTTCACTTTTTACTGCATCTTCCCACCAGATTGTAAATTGCTCCATTGCACTTCCTGCAATGTTTGTCTCATCAAGCGTTTCAAGGCTGTAGTTTTTTCTTATATCTGCAATATCTCTGTTCATTTAGCTTAGTTTTTTGTGTACCATTCAACAAGAATGCTATTTAGCTTCTGTTGCGTCGCACTCTTGTGCTTTTTATTATTAATGCGGCAAAATTAATCATCATATCATTATTCGTACTTGATAATAATCTCAAATCAATCTGTTGAATAATGTTCTGAACGTACAAGTGAGTGACACAACCACAGTATAATAACACCAGTGAAGCCAGTTATAAAAAAATAAAAAAAGCCGTTAGTACTGTTACCAACGGCTTTTATAACTGCAGGAAAAATTTATTCTTTTACAGTTGTATTAATTGTTGGCCTGTCGTATTGCCATTCGCTTAAATTCAGCTTGCGTTGTTGCGGGTAAACCTCATCACAGGTATTACCATCATACAATCTTCCATTCTTCATTACATACTGAATACTGTTCGTGTTGCGGATATTTTCCAATGGGTTTTTGTCAAGAACGATCATATCTGCAAGCTTGCCTACTTCAATGCTGCCAAGATCTTTATCAAGCCCCAATCCTTCTGCACCAAGTATGGTAGCGCATTTCAATGCATCTATAGTACGCATGCCACCACTTTGTAGCGCCCACAATTCCCAATGGTAACCAAGCCCCTGAAACTCGCCGTGACTGCCTACGCCAACCATACCCCCTGCGTCTACAAGCGCTTTCATATTCTTTGCATGTTTAGGAAATACCTGCTCTTCATCCATACTCCATCCTGCATTTGCATAAGGGAATGAACCACCCACTCTTCTTGTTTTTGAAGCAAGTTCTTCATAAGCAAAAAAGTGCTGCACTTTTGGATCATGATAAGGCACTTCTCTTGTCCAGAAATAATTTTCGCCAAATGGCCCACCATAAGAGACAAGCAATGTTGGTGTAACGATCATGTGTGCCTGCGAGATGGCTTTCCACACATCACTATACAAAGGATAAATTGGTAAGGCATGCTCATGACCAGGATAACCATCAAGCATGTTGGTCATGTTCAATTTAAAATCAAGGCCGCCTTCTGTTGTAGGCATCAGTTGCTGGTGACGCGCTGCAGTAATGATCCACTCACGTTGCTTACGGTTACCGGTTAGATACATTTTTATATACTTTGTGTGAAAGTATTTGCTGTATTGCTCCAGTATATCTTCTGCCTGCGATGAATCTTTTACATTATAAAACCAATAACCCACACCGGGACCTGTTGAATAAATTCTTGGACCGGTCATCATGCCTGCATCAACCATATCACCATAAGTTAATACATCAGTGGTTGATGTTTGCGGATCTCTTGTGGTGGTAACCCCATAAGCAAGATTGGTTGCATACATCCAAATCTGGTTTTTATGTATGCCCCAGTTTGGCCACATGTGAGAGTGTGGGTCAACAAAGCCTGGTATGATTGTTTTACCAGAGACATCCATGATCTTAGCACCGGACGGTGCTGATATTGAGCCACTTTTTCCAACTGCTTTTATCCGGTTGTTCTCGACAAGGATGTCACCATTTTCAATTACCTCATCGCCCTTCATAGTTACAATGCGTGCATTCTTAAACAAGATAGTTCCCTGTGGTATATCTTTTTTAAAGAACACTTTTACATCCACTTCCTGCGCTTTATATTTCGGCTCTTCCTTTTTTTCATTTTTCTTTATCGTAGTGTCCTTGGCTTTTATCGAATCCTGGATCTTCTTTAATGAATCAGCTGCTTTCTTAAGCGAGGAGTCTGCATTTAATCTTGCAATTGAATCCGCAGCTTTTTTATCTTCAGCTTTCTTTGCCTCTTTAAGACTGTCATCGAAGAATTGTGCTTTTTCCACATCATAAGAAAAATGGGTGCTACCCAAACTCCAGTGCACTGTTTTGCCATCTGCCTGCCAGAAGGGAAATTCACCACCAATATCCGTAAGCTTGCGTGCAGGAAATTCTGCATTATCTGCAGATGCTACGGATATTTCATCTGTTTTACCTGTTTTAGGAATGGTTACAACATAAATATTATTGTTGATCTGAGCAATTGCCCAAACACCTGTTGGCGACATAGTGATCCATGAAGCAGCAGCAGGTAAGTTCAATTCCTTTGCACTTTCATCCTCAACATCAGGCAGAATACATTGCATTTTAGATGGGTCTGGCCTGCCCATTTTTGAAGGGATGCTTCCATAAGACGTGATACCAGTGATATGTGCAACTCTTTTTTCATCAGTTCCCTCCCAGTTTATAGAAATAAGATTTCCGTTTCCATCATTCAGGTATATCCTTGAATCCTCTCCTTTTATAAAATGCGGATTATACTTACCTAAAGTGTTATATATTTTTGTGATCTCTCCCCCACCCGGTGCTATCCAGCAAAGTTCATCTTCACTGCCATCGTAGCCGGGACCATAGGCATCTTTGTATGCTCTTGTTTTACTGCGGATAAAAACGATCTTATCACCTTTCAGTGTGAAAATAAGATTTTGATACAGTCCGGTTTCATTGGTAAGTTTTTGTAATGTTGTCCCTTTCGTTCCTACCGTAGCTTTGTAAATATTCCCACCATCTGCATTCCATGTAGTAAATACGATTGCAGAGCCATCAGGGCTCCATGCGGGTTCTGCTTCTGTAAAATCATTATTGGTTACCCGTTTGGGAACACCAGCGGGATAGTCCATTACATACAAACGATTTAGTACAGTAAAAGCAAGACGTTTACCATCCGGTGATGGTGTTGCATCTCTAATCTGTGTTGATTGTTGGTATGCAGTATCTGATACAGGATATTTGAATTCAAGTTTCGGACCCAGTTCCAGTTCAACATTCGCAGTAAATGGAATTTCTGTTGGTACAGTACCGTCAATTGGTATTTTATAAAAACGTCCGCCATAAGAAGCAATCAACGCTTTACTGTCGGGCGTAAAACACATGGCAGGTAATACACCAAGTGGTGCTATGGATTCCTGCTCATCGCGTTGCACAGGATAAGCAAGCCATTTTTCATCACCTGATTTCAGGTCGCGTATCACAAGTCCTGTCTTGTCTTCATAACGGCTTCCATACACCAGCCATTTGCCATCTTTAGAAAGCACCGGTGTAAACCCTGAACCATATCGTGATGTAATAGTATTCACCGTTCCTTTTTCCCTGTCATACACTCCAATCTCATACTGCGGAAGCAAGGCATTATATTTCCACGCACCATTCCTGGTAGAGAAATAAATATACCGTCCGTCAGGACTCACTGCAGGGTCAATCGTTTTCAAAGTAGAGGGCTCTGCAATCAGTTGAATACCGCTGCCGCTTTTCATGTGCGCCATATATAATTTTATATTGCGTCGCCCTTTGCTAAAAACAATGTATTGCCCATCGGGCGTCCAGCATGCATCAGGAAAGTATTGGTTCTGGTCGCTGGTAACCTGCACAGTATCCTGCTTTGCCATATCTATGTACCATACATTATCCGCCCCGCTTCTGTCTGAGATGAATAATAATTTCTTGCCATCAGGACTATAGCGCGGATGCACATCATACGCCAGGCCTTTTGTAATAGCAGTTGCTTTACCACCGGTAATGGGCATGGTATAAATATCGCCCATCAGGTCAAATGCAATACTGCTGCCATCAGGACTAACATCCAGACTCATCCACGAACCTTCATTGGTTGAGTAGCTGATCTTGCGAACGGGCTTCAGCGGAAGACTTTTAAATTCCGAATATTTTGTCGTGTCTTTTTTGGTGGAATCTGCAGTATTATGATCTTTTGGACTAAAAGGAAAATAACCTGCTTCCGTTTGTGCACTAAACAATAAGAATAACCCTGCTAAAATAGCAGAGCCGGTTAAGAATTTATGCATTGCAGAAAGTTTTAGAGTTGGAAAGTATAGAATAGAAACCGAATACAGAAATACTGTGCAGGAAATTATATGAATGGGGTTGACAGTAAGAGAAAGTTTTTATGAGCCCGGCTTTTGGTTATAATGGCAACGGTTGTTGCGTCGCACTCTTGTACATTTAGATTACTATATTAGCAAACAAAAGCGACTATGCTACCTGATCCATTCTTTATACTTCAATTTGGATTTACGTTTACAATTCTGCTTATAATGATATTGAAAATAATAATTCCTTCAAAGAAAACAATCATAAACAAATGGTATTTAATAGCCAATTGGGTTGTATTCCTCTTCTTCATATATCTTTCAATCGCTAACATCATTTACTTTATAAAAGAACTTTCTGAATTTAACACAGAAAAAGAGGTGTATACCTTTTATTACACAAGACTAAATTTTTTTTCTCCTTATGGTTGGTCGCATTATCCCGCAATCTTCTTACCATTTATTTTATGTTTACTTTTTCTAAAAAAGAAAGTGAGGGCTTCTCTTCTGTGGAGTTTGGCAGTGATAATATTTTTCAATCTTGAGAACATAGTAATTTTTATTACAGGATTTTACAGGGATTATCTTTCTTCATCGTGGAGTGTATTCTATACGAAAACCTGGCAGTATAGCTACATACAAGCTTTCCTTATCTTTACTCTTGCAGTCCTAATAGTTATATTAGCTGATAAAATAATTATCAAAAAATATTTTGCATGAAAAGAGCAATAAGTGCTTTCATAACTATCATCTCCTGTATAAAATCAGTCGCTCAAATTCCCACCAACGGTCTCGATGTTCAGCATTATCAGTTCACCATACAACTTAACGACAGTAATAATCTCATAAAAGGAACAGCAGTTATTACAACAAAATTTACAAAAGCCGTAGATAAAGTTGTTTTCGATCTCGTTCAGAAAAAAAAAGATGGTAAAGGAATGACAGTTACTACTGTTACAAAAAAAGATCAGGAAATATCTTTCACACAGGATGCACAACACATCATCATCAACGAATCTGCAAACACAACAGATCAAAATATTTATACCATTACTTATGAAGGCATTCCTGCTGATGGTTTGATTATTGGTGTTAACAAATACAATCACCGCACTTTCTTTTCAGATAACTGGCCAAACCGTGCACGTAACTGGTTGCCGTGTAATGACCACCCATCTGATAAAGCGTCGGTAGAGTTTATTGTAACAGCACCGGATCATTATCAAATTATTTCAAACGGTATACAAACAGAAGAGAGCAACTTACCCGGTCATTTAAAACTTACACACTATAAAGAAGATATGCTGTTACCAACAAAAGTAATGGTAATAGGTGCGGCAGACTTTGCCGTAAATTATGCAGGCAGTGTTGATTGCATTCCTGTGTACAGTTGGGTATATCCTGAAGACAAGGATACAGGATTCCTGGCTTATGCAGCGGCAAAAAATATTTTGCCCTGGTTTGAAAAACATATTGCTCCCTACCCGTATAAAAAATTAGCCAATGTGCAATCAAAGACCGTTTTTGGTGGCATGGAAAATGCCAGTGCTATTTTCTATTTTGAAAATTCAGTTACAGATAAAGGACTGGAAGGTTTACTTGTTCATGAAATTACACACCAGTGGTTTGGCGATAATGCGACAGAAAAAGACTGGAGTCATTTATGGCTTAGTGAAGGCTTTGCAACCTATATGACGCATTTATACCATGAAGAAAAATATGGTGAAGACAGTTTCAACAACAGGTTGAAAGCAGACAGGGAAAAAGTAATCGCATTTTCTAAAACACGTAATACACCTGTATCAGACACTTCTGCTTCAAACAATCTTATGCAATTGCTCAATGCAAACAGTTATCAAAAAGGAGGTTGGATATTGCATATGCTGCGCAGAAAAGTTGGCGACAGTTTGTTCTGGCAAAGCATAAGAGCTTACTATGATATTTACAAAGGCAGCAATGCCAACACTAATGATCTGCGTAAAGTGTTCGAAGATGTAAGCAAGCAAGATCTTAAAGATTTTTTTCAGGAGTGGATCTACACGTCAGGGCAGCCTGAACTTGACATAAAGTGGAGTTACAATAAAAAGAAAAAAGAGATCACACTTATTATTGAACAGCAGCAGAAACATTTCTTTACATTTTCACTGGATATAACAATTAATAAATCTGTTTTGAAAACAATAGATATAAAAGATAAGACCACAACCATATCATTTACCTGCGATGCAGAGCCAAATTTAATAGAGTTGGATCCAAAAGTGAATTTATTATTTAACGCCGCATTGCATAAAGGAAAATAGTTGCTGGTTACAAAGCTTATAATTATTTTCATTCTTGTTGCAAAATGACCAGAACGATGAAGTGCTTGCGACGCAACAGGCGATGCTATAAAATGCCGCAGCCGGTACTAAAATAAAATTTGCGGCATTCACTGAGACGAAAACAAAATAACAAATACCCAAGTAAATGCTATAGCCGATATCAAAAAAAAAACAATAACCCTTTATGCTCGTTAAAACATTTGGCAGCGCTGTTTATGGAGTAGAAGCAATAACTATTACTGTAGAAGTAAATGTGCTTGCCGGTGATCTGAAATATTTTATTGTGGGCCTGCCTGATAATGCTGTAAAGGAAAGTTTACAAAGAATTGAAAGCGCTATTAAAGATAATTATCTTACCTGGCCCCGTACCAAACTTGTAGTAAATCTTGCACCTGCAGATATCAAGAAAAGTGGTTCTGCATTTGATCTCCCTATAGCAATTGGTGTGCTTGGGGCAACGGGGCAAATTGAAGAACCCGAGCGTTTGGCAGACTATGTAATGATGGGTGAATTAAGTTTAGATGGAACCATTCAGCCTATAAAAGGCGCATTGCCCATTGCGATACAGGCACGCAAAGAAGGTTTTAAAGGATTGATCGTTCCAATACAGAATGTACGTGAAGCAGGTCTCGTAAATAACTTGGAAGTATATGGTGTTTCTCACATGAAAGACGTGGTGCAGTTTTTCAAAGATCGAACCTCATTAAAGCCTGTTGAAGTAAATACCAGGGAAGAATTCTTTGAATCGCAGTACGAATTTGAACTTGACTTTAATGATGTAAAAGGGCAGGAGAATATTAAACGCGCCATGGAAATTGCTGCGGCGGGTGGGCACAATGCGATATTGATTGGCCCACCGGGCGCAGGCAAAACAATGCTTGCAAAAAGATTGCCTACGATATTACCTCCATTGAGTTTATTGGAAGCATTGGAAACAACAAAGATCCATAGCGTGGCGGGTAAGCTACCGGAGAATAGTTCATTAGTAAGCAAACGACCTTTTCGTTCACCACATCATACGATCAGCGATGTAGCCCTGGTAGGTGGTGGAGGTGTACCACAACCGGGCGAGATATCACTGGCACATAATGGCGTTTTGTTTTTGGATGAATTACCGGAGTTTAAAAGAACAGTGCTGGAAGTAATGCGCCAGCCTATGGAAGAAAGGAAGGTTACTATTTCAAGAGCAAAAGTGGCACTTGATTTTCCGGCCAATTTTATGCTTATAGCCTCTATGAATCCATGCCCCTGCGGCTTTTATAATCACCCCGAAAAAGAGTGTACCTGCCCGCCCGGTGCAGTACAGAAATACCTGAATAAGATTTCAGGCCCTTTGCTGGACCGTATTGACCTGCATGTTGAAGTTACGCCTGTTGCTTTCAGCGAACTTAGTAATCATAACAGCAAAGGAGAATTGTCCTCAGCAATTCGTACACGTGTTATAAAAGCAAGAGAAGTGCAGTCAGAGCGATACAAGAATAATCCGGGTATGTACGCCAACGCACAAATGAGCAGTAAACAACTTCGCGAAATATGTGTGATTAACCAGGCAGGAGAATTGCTGCTAAAGAAAGCTATGGAGCGCCTGAATCTTTCGGCCCGTGCTTATGACCGTATTTTAAAGGTAAGTCGAACCATTGCAGATCTTGCTGGGAGTGCCGATATAAAAGCAGAACACCTGGCAGAAGCCATACAATACAGGAGCCTTGACAGGGAAGGCTGGGCAGGTTAGGATTATTTTTTTGTACCAGGCAGCATTTCAATTATTAAGCTTTTGTTGCGTCGCACTCTTTAGCTTCAGGTAATACTTTTCGGCAAATTCAATTTTAATTTTCATGGTTATTTTTTAATCTGGGTTTGAAGTTTATATAATTAATGTTCAATACATTTGCTTTATACAGGTTATTAACACCTGTGCATATCTCCAATCTCCGTTGAAACGCCGTAACCGTACCCAAAATCCAGGTTTTCAAAACAATGCTTATGAACAAAACTTCTACTCTTATTTCACGGAAGTTTACTTTTTACATAATAGCGGGTAAAGTAATATTTACCTTATTATTTTTATTTTGCTTTTTGCTTTCATTTTCTTTTCAGCCTGCAAAGGCGGGAGAATTGGATTCGGCGAATAATAAAAAGCCTGTTATTGTAAATGATCTTGAGCAATGTAATATACCCCAATCAATGGTAATGCGTATAAAACATTTGTCACCGGTTCAAATAAAAGATCTTAACGAAGAATACCAGCATACAGATCTTACAGAGGAGGGAGAAGAGATTGTAACCATTGTAAAATTGCGCTTTATTGATAACCATATAACCGGGTACATAAAAGAGGTATTAATGAGTAATTCAGAAAAACCAAAAAGCCTTAGTTATATAGATATACCAATTGAATGGATGTGCATACCACCAAAGCAGGATCACCCATTTCATTTTTCATCAGACATTTCGGAACTCGACAGCATCAAGGAGGAGAATGGTTGTCTTGACTGGGTTCAAAGAGATAATGAGGTTATGATAAAATTTGCAGAAGGGAAAAAAGCAAAGAAAAAAAGCAAATTTTTTAACTAATAATACCCTAAAGAAAAATAGTAAGCCTGTTTTTAGACCTTGTACCAATTTTTGAAAACTTTTAATTTTACAGTCAAATCCAATACCAATAAATATCATTGAAATGGCGCTGATTGATGCGCCCTTTTCAGTTATTAACTACACTGAAAAGAGGAAGTAAAAATATAAAGACATTTATTGAATACTCACGAGGTATAATAGTTAAGCTTTATAATGCATGTTAACTGCGATGCGGGGTCTCATCCTAACAAACGTCAGCAAATTCTTTTAAAATTTCCTGGTAAAGCTGTGTAGTATCTTCATGCAAAGAGTGTTTCTTTGCAGCTCAAAGTATAAGGCGTACAAGTGAGTGACACAACGAAGCTCAGCAGATGTACAAAAGCCTGCTATCAAAATCTTACTATTATTAAAACCTACACTTTATTATGAGTTACATTGCCGACATTCATGCCCGCCAGATTCTGGATAGCCGTGGCAACCCAACAGTAGAAGTTGATGTGTTAACAGAAAACGGGCAACTTGGCCGTGCTGCTGTACCTAGCGGGGCATCTACAGGTATTCATGAAGCTGTAGAGTTGCGTGATAATGACAAGTCTGTATATGTTGGCAAAGGCGTATTAAAGGCTGTTGCGAATGTAAATGATATTATAGCGGATCAACTGATTGGTTGGAGCATAAATGACCAGGCGGGTATTGATGCTAAACTGATTGAAATTGATGGTACTGAGAATAAAAGCAAGCTTGGTGCAAATGCTACATTAGCAGTTTCTATGGCAGTTGCCAAAGCTGCTGCGATTGAGAGTAACCTGCCTTTATACCGATATCTTGGTGGTGTAAACGCTACTGTATTACCCATGCCTTTGATGAATATACTTAATGGCGGTGTGCATGCAGATAATAAAATTGACTACCAGGAATATATGATCGTACCGGTAGGTGCTGAAACTTTTAGTGAAGGTTTGCGTTGGGGTGTTGAGATTTTTCACCAGTTAAAAAACGTTTTAAAGAGAAAAGGCTACAGCACAAATGTTGGTGATGAAGGTGGCTTTGCTCCAGACATTCAAAGCAATGAAGAAGCTATTGAAACTGTATTGCTGGCTATTGAAGCTGCCGGGTATAAAGTTGGTTCACAGATTGGTATTGCACTTGATGCTGCCAGCAGTGAAATGTTTAAAGATGGCAAATACAAATTTTATAAAAGCAATGGTCGTGAAATAAGCAGTGACGAAATGGTGGCTTACTGGACTGAATGGGTAAATAAATATCCTATTGTTTCTATTGAAGACGGCATGGCTGAAGAAGATTGGGATGGGTGGAAAAAATTAACAGATGCAATTGGTAACCGTGTTCAGTTGGTAGGTGATGATCTTTTTGTAACCAATACAAAAATTTTAAAACGTGGTATAGATACAGGTACTGCCAACAGTATACTGATCAAAGTAAACCAGATCGGTACTATTACAGAAACTATCAATGCTGTGCAAATGGCGCAGAATGCAGGTTATACAACCATTATGAGCCACCGCAGCGGTGAAACAGAAGATACTACTATTGCCGATCTTGCCGTAGCACTGAATTGCGGACAAATCAAAACCGGCTCTGCAAGCCGTACAGACCGTATGGCTAAATACAACCAGTTGATCCGCATTGAAGAAGCATTGGGAGCGAATGGTATATATCCCAAAGGGAAAATTAAATTCAGCAAGTAATAATTAACTATTCAAACCTAATAAAAATCGTTGGTGATTTTGTAGTTTTACAAAAGCCAACGATTTTTTTATGCTTATATCTTCAAGTATCATTTCAATAGTTAAGAATAAATATTTAATTGCCATTTCTGCATTTACAGTTATTGTGCTTTTTTTTGATCATAATAATCTCTTTGAACAGATCGATCGCAAACAGGAATTAAAGGAATTGCAAGCCAAAAAACAATACTATCAGGATGAGATTGAAAAGACTAAAAAAGAACTTGCCGACCTAAGCAATAACCCCGCGGCCATAGAAAAATATGCAAGAGAACATTACCAGATGAAAAGAGATAACGAAGATGTTTTTATGGTTGAAAATACTAATGACTCATTAAAAAAGTAACTCTTAATACAATATTAAAAACCTCGCAACGTTTTAATAAGCAACCAACTCCTGTGAAGAATCATATAAGCATGGCGGCTTATATCATTTATTCATAATTAAACAGCCATTGTATGGTAAATTCTACTATTGAAGAGTTGGTACTTTATATGTATAACGAATCTAACCACAACCGCAACAAAGAAATCGAGAAAGAATTAGAGGAGAACTGGGTATTAAGAGAAAAGTATAATGTAATTAAAGAATCTGCTGAGAGACTTGGCGGAATGAAATTACACTCTCCAAGAAAGCAAACAATTGAGAGTATTATGAAGTACGCAAACGATAAATTGAACATTCCCTCGCGTTAATATCGTTTGATTTTTAATATGCCCGAAAGGTGCTATTAAACCTTTGATAATGCCGAACGCTTGCTTTAAGTTATACACCTAATAATGCATAAGATTCTCCACGTATTCGTGTAATCTTGATTTCCCAAGAAATTTTTTTTCGAGTTCCTGATTAAAAGGAACAGGTGTGTCCAAAGATGCACAACGTTGTATTGGTGCATCCAGTAATTCAAAACAATGTTCACTTATCCATGCACTTATTTCCCCACCTATTCCACCGATAAGCGTGTCTTCGTGTAAAAGCAAAACTTTACCGGTAGCTGCAACTGCATTTTTTATAGCGCTATAATCCAGCGGCAATAATGTTCTGAGATCAAGTATATGAATTGAAATATAGGGATGTTGATTTGCATACTCAATTGCCCAATGAACACCACTGCCATAAGTAATAATAGTAATATCCTTCCCTTCCTGTACAATTTTTGCTTTGCCGATTTCAATTTCATAATAAGTTTCAGGCACAGGCCCTGCTATGCTTCTATATAAAACCTTATGCTCAAAATACATAACCGGATTAGGATCGTTGATTGCAGCGATCAACAACCCTTTTGCATCTTCAGGAGTAGACGGATAAACGATTTTTAATCCCGGAACATGCATAAACCATGCTTCATTACTTTGCGAATGAAACGGACCTGCACCAACACCTGCACCTGTTGGCATGCGTACTACCACATCTGCAGACTGACCCCACCGGTAATGTATCTTTGCCAAATTATTTACGATCTGATTAAACCCCACACTTACAAAATCTGCAAACTGCATCTCCACTACACTCTTATAGCCTTCTAATGAAAGTCCAAGACCAGCGCCAAGAATTACACTCTCGCAAATAGGTGTATTACGAACTCTTGCCTTCCCAAATGTTTTTACAAAGCCATCTGTTACTTTAAAAGCCCCACCATATTCTGCAATATCCTGACCCATTAAAACAAGATTGTCATATTGCTCCATTGATTGATATAATGCTTCAGTAATTGCGTCTACAAATCGCTTATCAGGGATATCATTTTCTTTTACATCATCAATATATATTACCTCATATTTGGATCTTTTTATCTCGGGTTTTGGCGCATAAATATCTTTAAGTTCTGTTGCGGCATCAGCCTGAACCAGAGAGACATTGAACGCAATTTTTAATTCCTCTTCAATTGTTTCTTTAAGCAATTCTTTTATTGAATCCATTGTTGTATTGTCAATAATTTCTTCAGCAAGCAGATAATGCTCATAATTGCTAACGGGATCTTTGTGTGCCCATTCATCAAATAATTCCTGTGGTACATATTTGGTGCCACTTGCTTCTTCATGGCCACGCATACGAAAAGTCATGCATTCAATAAGATAAGGCTTTTGTTCACGTATGCAGTATTCACGTACACCTTTGATTGTATCATATACCGTGAGAATATTATTGCCGTCTATTTGTACACCTTCCATACCATAGCCTCGTGCACGATCAACTAGGTTTTCACAGCGGTATTGCTCATGTGTGGGCGTACTTAATCCATAACCATTATTTTCAATAATAAATATTACCGGCAAATCCCAAACAGCAGCTACATTCAGGGCTTCATGAAAATCACCTTCACTGGTCCCACCCTCTCCTGTAAATGCAAGTGATACTTTATTTTCCTCTTTCAATTTGTAGGCTAATGCAACTCCATCAGCAATCGCAAGCTGCGGACCAAGATGAGAGATCATACCACAGATACAATGTTCCCGTGAACCAAAATGAAAGCTTCTCTCCCGGCCTTTACTATATCCATCTTTATTACCCTGCCATTGCATAAATAATTTATGCAGGGGCATGTTACGGGTTGTAAATACCCCAAGGTTACGATGCAAGGGCATTATCCACTCATCTTCCTCTAACGCAGCAGTAGCGCCGACAGCTATAGCTTCCTGGCCAATACCACTAAACCATTTACTGATCTTTCCCTGTCTCAGTAATACAAGCATCTTTTCTTCAATCAGTCTTGGTAATAATAATTTTTTATAAAGTGCAACAAGTTCGTTGTCAGGCAAATTTTTTCTGTCGAAATACATGGCAGCAATCCATTTTATGTAGTTACGAAGTTAGGGGATATTGTACGTGTAATGCAGCATAACAAATGTATAAAAGCAGCTTATTTTGAACCAACACAACTTAACAAATACAAGGAATATTATTAAACAAACCGCCACTCTAATGGCATCACCTCTTGCGTCGCACTCTTGTACATTTGAATTATAAGCGGCATTTAAATAAGACAACTACTAAATCAATAACTTTTCCTCTGACGCTTTTTATTGCTTAGTACAAGAGTGCGACGCAACAGACCATGCAATGGAAAACCACAGCCGGAAACTTAAATTTTCTGCCTAAAAGCTGTGTTAACAATAATTATTGATTTTGCAGACGAATTAATATTTAACTTCGCTTTTCACTTCTCAAAAAAAACTTGTATGGGCAATTTAGGTTTCCAGGAAATACTCCTGATCGCTGTAGTAATCCTCGTTCTTTTCGGTGGCCGTAAGATTCCTGAATTTATGAGGGGTTTAGGTAAAGGTATACGCGAATTTAATGATGCCAAGAGCAATGTGCAGAAAGAACTGGAAGAGGGCATGAATGAAAAAGATAAAGCTCCTGCTAAAACTACTACCACTCAACAGTAATTTTCCCTGTTTTAAAATCAGATAAGCCTTTGTTTAGTTTCACTTCTATCAAAGACTATCAAACTTGTTTGCTTAACGGCCAGACATCGTGTGTTGAGGCCGTTTCTTTTTATTTAGCGCAAATAAGAACCAATAGTCACCTGAATGCTTTTCTCGAAGTTTATAACGACGAAGCTTTGAAACGTGCTGCAGAGCTGGATGCTTTTTCTGCCTCTGGTCATACTCCCGGCAAGTTGCATGGTGTTGTTGTAGCACTTAAAGATGTTATTTGCCATAAAGAACACAAAACTTCTGCAGGATCTAAAATTCTTGAAAACTATACGGCAATTTATAACGCTACTGCTGTAGAAAGATTATTAGCAGCAGGAGCTATAATTATCGGTCGCAATAACTGTGATGAATTTGCAATGGGCAGCAGTAACGAAAACTCTGCTTTTGGGGCGGTGTTAAATGCAAAGGATAGTAGCAGGGTCCCGGGTGGTTCTTCCGGTGGTTCTGCTGTAGCCGTTCAGGCAGGTCTTTGTATGGTAAGTCTTGGCAGCGATACAGGCGGCTCTGTAAGGCAACCTGCAGATTTTTGCGGTATTGTAGGTCTAAAGCCTGGCTATGGCAAAGTTTCAAGATACGGGCTAATTGCCTATGCTTCTTCTTTTGACCAGATTGGCATTTTTGCAAATTCTGTTGAAGATGCTGCTTTAACGCTTGAAGCAATTGCAGGTCCTGATGAATTTGACAGCACCATAAGCAATGAGCCCGTACCTTATTATTCCGGCTCTTTTAAAGACGAAAACAGGAAATATAAGATAGCCTATTTCAATGAAGCATTAGAGCACCCGAGCCTTGATAAGGAAATAGCTACATCTGTTCAGTCATTTATGGTAAAGTTACAAGCTGAAGGGCATACCATTGAACCCGTACACTTTGATTTATTGGATTATATAGTGCCAGCTTATTATATACTCACAACTGCTGAAGCTTCCAGCAACCTTTCCCGTTTTGATGGCATCAAATATGGGTATGCAGCCAAAGAAGACTTTTCTGATCTTACAGAATTTTATAAAAGAAGTCGAAGCTATGGTTTTGGCAAAGAGGTAAAAAGGCGCATAATGCTGGGCACTTTTGTGTTAAGCGCGGGTTATTATGATGCATACTTTACAAAAGCCCAGCAGGTAAGAAAAATACTTGCAAACAAAACAAACGAAATATTTAATAAATACGATGTGTTAGTAAGTCCTACAGTTCCTGCTCCTGCTTTTAAGCTGGGAGAAAAAAGTAAAGACCCTATTGAAATGTTCCTGGCCGACATTTACACAGTTTTTGCTAATTTGGCAGGTATTCCGGGCATATCGTTACCTTTATTTTCTCATAGTTCTGGCATGCCTTTTGGCCTTCAGGTAATGGCTGCCCGTGAAAACGAATTAACATTGCTACAGGCTTCGAAAGTGTTTATGCAACTTAAATAAAAAACAAATAAGGTTGTTGCATAAATAGTGAACTGATATATGAAACATTCAAAAGGCTAACAATAATTTAAAAGTAGTACGCTATGCATAAAAACTTTTTTCATAAAAAAACTTCACTCCTGAAAAAAGTTATTCCATTAGCCATAATGCTAATGCTGGGTTGTACTTTAATGTCTTTTACAATTTACACTCCGCTTTCTAAACCATTATCAACCAATCCCGAAGATGGTGAAAAAGATAGTGTAAAAGGTTTTCGAAATCTATTAAGCAGCAATATCACCTCAAACAATACGACGGTTCTTTTCGAAATTAACGCAAGGGTTGTTCCATTTGTAACTGACTATTTAAAAAAACAGTCAGGCAATCTGGAAAAAATGAGATCATGGGGGCAACCATACTTTATGATCTACGAACATGTTTTATCTTCAAATGGTTTACCTGTAGAATTAAAATATTTATCTGTAGTGGAAAGTAACTTGCAGCCTGGTGCAGTTTCTTATGCAGGTGCTGTTGGCCCATGGCAATTGATGCCTGACGAAGCAAAAAGGTTTGGTCTGAAAGTTATACCCGGTTATGATGAACGCACTAATGTTTTAAAAAGTACAGAGGCAGCAACAAAACTGCTAAAAGAGCTTTACAGCGAGTACAAAGATTGGTTATTGGTTATTGCAGCTTATAACTGCGGAAAAGGTGGTGTTAACCGTGCCATAGTAAAATCCGGTTCCCGCAATTTTTATGATTTGCAAATGTACCTTTCGGAAGAAACCCGCAATCATGTAAAAAAATATATTGCTACACATTATTTTTTTGAAGGTGGAGGAGGTTGGACCACTATAACTGCTAAAGAAACTGAAGAGAAAAAAGAAACGCTGGCCTATCTGTTAAGCAGGTCAGACACTACGACAAATGCCAATACAATAAGTTTTGAAATAACAGGTAAATATAACTCTTTAGTTGCGGCTAACATTCTTATGATGAGTATCGGTCAGTTCAATGCATTTAATCCGTATTTTGATAAAACCTTATCGGAAGGTAAACCTTACACAGTAAAATTGCCGCAGGATAAAATGGATATCTTTAAAACCAGGCGTCAACAAATTTTATATGAAAGCGTGCAGTTATTGTTAAACGGCACATCTGCTCTACCTATTTCAACAGTTACCGCGGTCAAATAGTTATATTGTATTAACCCAACATAGGTCTACCTTATTAAGCTTTCGTTGCGTCGCACTCTTGTACCGTATTACATTATTCAACCGGGAAGAACAAATTTATACAATGATCTGATAAACGTTTTCAAGTTCATTTCTTAATTGTTCAGCATTAATGAAACGAATACCATTGATTCCAAGTTGTTCTGCACCTTTTATATTTCTAAGGTTGTCATCAATTAACAAAGATGTTGTTGCATCTATATTATAACGATCCAGTAATATTTTATAAAAATCAGCAAAAGGCTTTCTGGTCTTTTCTTCCCCGCTAACTACAATGCCATTGAACCATTGTAAAAATTCAAAACGTTCCAATGCTCTAGGAAATGTTTCTGCGCTCCAATTGGTAAGCGCATAAATTTTGAGCGAATTATCCTTTTTAAGCTTAGCAAGTATTTCAACAGTCTCGTGTATTTGTTCGCCAAGCATTTCTATCCATCTTTCATAATAAGAACTAATCTCTTTTTCCCATTCAGGATGTTTTGCAATCAATTCTTCGGTTGCTTTATGAAGCGGATAGCCAGCATCCTGGTTTTCATTCCACTCACCTGTAGTAATGTTTTCAAGAAACCATTCCATTTCTTCTTCTGTCTTAAAGATCTTGCGATACATATAGCGTGGGTTCCAGTCTATAAGAACTGCTCCTAAATCAAAAATGATTGTGCTGATTTTTGAAGACATGATAATAAATTTTGCTAATGTTTAATTCCTGCAGCAGCAGATTCATCCAAGAACCAATGCAACTCACCGTTTACAGGTTTTATAATTTGTGATGGGTAAAGATCAGAGTTATATGCGCCTTCCA
Source organism: Panacibacter ginsenosidivorans (assembly GCF_007971225.1). Classification (NCBI taxonomy): domain Bacteria; kingdom Pseudomonadati; phylum Bacteroidota; class Chitinophagia; order Chitinophagales; family Chitinophagaceae; genus Panacibacter; species Panacibacter ginsenosidivorans. The sequence goes on from NZ_CP042435.1 coordinate 2,388,917, forward strand.
ATACTTCATGCAAAGCATTTACTTTACTACTTCCTGTAACAAGAAAGGCAACTGCAGCGGATTGATTAACGATTGGATGTGTCAATGTAACGCGGTACATATCCTGAGATTCCAGCCACAATGATGTACACAATTTTTTTGTTTCATGTATTACTTCTGTTTTGCCGGGGAATAAAGAAAGTGTATGACCATCATCTCCCATGCCTAAAAGAACCAGATCGAAAGTTGTGGGTTTTGGGTTGTGCGTTGTAAGTGCTTCAGGAAAATAGCTTTTTAAAATTGCTTCGTACGCTTTTGCAGAATCTTCCGGTGTAATGTTTTCAGTTTGCATTACATGAATATGTTCTTTTGCAACAGGCACATGATTCAGCAAAGTATCAAAAGCCATCTTTGCATTATTGCGTTCATCATCAAAAGGAACAAAACGATCATCTCCCCAGAAGCAATGAACTTTGCTCCAGTCAATTCTATTTTTATAAGTCTTACTTGCCAAAAGCTCATTCAATTTTTTTGGCGTTCCACCGCCGCTTAACACCAATGTAAACCTGTCTTGCTTTTGCAAAGTCTTATTGATGTATTCAACCATCCAATCTGCTACTGTTGTACTAAATTCTGTTGAGTCTTTTAGAATATGTAATTGCATAGAAGGAAATATTCAATTATTTACCGAACGGCGAAGTGATTGCGACGCAACGAAGATGCCATTAAAAACAAATGCCGGTATCACAACCAATTAATTACTCTTTATGCGGCGCAGGCAATGTAACCCAGTTGTGTCCATCTCTTGCGATCAATGCTTCTGCATCTTCCGGACCCCAACTGCCCGGCGCATAATTTGGAAAATCAACAGGCGGTCTTGCTTCCCAAGCTTCAATGATCGGCATCACTACTTTCCATGCAGCATCAACCTGGTCTGCACGCATGAACTGTGTGGCGTTTCCTTCCATCACATCAAGCAATAAAGTTTCATAAGCTTCGGGTTCGTGACCGTCTTCATACGCATCGTGGTAACTGAAGATCATATCAACAGGATTCAACGTCATCGTTTGCCCTGGGCGCTTTGCCTGGAAACGCAAACGAATATCCATCTCCGGTTGAATACTAATAGTCAAACGATTGGGGCGCCATGTATCTGCAGCTTCCGGCGGAAACGCGTAATGTGGCGCACGCTTGAATTGTATGGTGATAATAGAAGTTTTCTGGTGCATGGCTTTACCGGTGCGAACATAAAAAGGTACATCCTGCCAGCGCCAGTTATCTATATAAAATTTAACCGCAGCAAACGTTTCAATTGATGAATGCGGATCAACTTTTTCTTCCTGCCTGTAACCCTTTACTTCTTTGGCCTGCATCCATCCTTCGCTGTATTGTCCGCGAACTGCGTAAGACTGCACTTCCTCTTTTTTTATTTTGCGAATGGCATTCAACACGTCAACTTTTTTGTTGCGTATTTCATTCGCTTCAAAACTCACCGGCGCTTCCATACCAATCATACACAACAGCTGAAGAATATGATTCTGCACCATATCACGTAATGCACCGCTTTGTTCATAATAACCACCGCGACCTTCCACGCCAACAGTTTCTGCAACGGTTATCTGTACATAATCTATGTAATTGCGGTTCCATATCGGTTCAAACAACGCATTGGCAAATCGCAATGCAAGAATGTTCTGCACAGTTTCTTTACCGAGGTAATGATCTATCCGATATATCTGGTCTTCATCATAAATCTGTGCAAGAAGACCATTCAATTCCTGCGCACTTTTAAGATCATGACCAAAAGGTTTTTCTACCACAATACGTGTGCATCTTGTGTCTTTGCAAATATTGAGCGCCCCAAGTTTAGTTGCAATATCAGGAACTAATTGTGGCGCTACAGCCAGATAAAAAATTACATTCGGATGCTCGCCAAATTGTTCTTCAAATGCCTTTACACGTTCACTTATTTTATGATAAGACTCCTGGTCTTCTGCATCCATTTGCAAGTAAGAGACATAGTTGGAAAAATCTTTCCAGTGCCCGTTCAATTCTCCTTTACGACGCGAAAATTGCTGTACGGCTTCATACAAGTGACCACGAAAAGTTTCATCCTCATAATGTGTACGCCCAAGACCAACTACTGCAAATTTTTCTGGTAGCCATTCATCTAAAAACAAATTGTATAAAGCAGGAATTAATTTACGCTGATTTAAATCTCCGCTGCCGCCAAAAATAAATATCACCGATGCAGGTGGGCGATTGTGATTATTACTGTTCGACATCTCTCAAAAATTATTCTGTTATTTTTTGTTGATGAACTTTTAGTTCTTTGCTCATCTTCGTTGTGTCACTCACTTGTACCCCTGTTCACTATTGATCAAAGCGTTGAAGAGTGCGACGCAACGATGTTCGATAATTATTCCATAGCTCTGTTCATAAAAAAATTACTCATGGCTTTGCCATTCAGTATGAAACTTTCCTTCTTTGTCTATACGCTCATAAGTATGCGCTCCAAAATAATCTCGTTGTGCCTGGATCAAATTCGTAGGCATGCGTTCTGTTGTGTATGCATCAAAATATGCAAGCGAACTCATTAAACATGCACACGCCAATTTGCTCTGGGATGCAAGTTTTACAGCAGTGCGAATATTTTTTTCTTTCTTCTTTAGCAGGCTTGCAATGCTTCTGTCAAGCAAAATGTTTGGAAGTTTTTTTCCTTTCTTGTTGTATGCAGCGTAAAAAGTTTCAAGCAATGAAGAACGTATGATGCAACCTCCGCGCCATGATTTAACCACATCTTTCAACGGAATATCCATCTTCAATTCATCAGATGCTTTGTATAACATTGATAAACCTTGCGCATAACAAATGATGGTTGAGAAATACAATGCATCATGCAATTGCTTGATGATAGCTTCTTTATTTCCTTTCAAAGGTTTTACAGATGGTTTATATAATGCAGCCGCCTGCACTCTTTCTTCTTTGTATGCAGAAACAGTGCGTAGCGCAACAGACATATCTATCGTAGGAATAGCAATTGGTAATTCCATTGCATCCTGGCTTGTCCATTTGCCTGTGCCTTTGCTGCCTGCTTTGTCAAGGATCATGTCAATAAGATCATTTCCTGTAATATCATCTTTTTGCAAAAAAATATCTCTTGTAATTTCTACAAGGAATGATTGCAGTTCACCTTCATTCCACTGTTTAAAAGTATCATGCAGCTCCTGATTAGAAAGTCCCAAACCTCTTTTCAGCAGATCATACACTTCGCTTATTAATTGCATGATGGCATATTCAATTCCATTATGCACCATCTTCACATAATGACCAGCAGCATCTTTACCCATGTATGCTGTACATGGCTCGCCATTTACTTTAGCTGCAATTGCTTCGAGCAAAGGTTTTACATGTTGGTATGCATCTGCATCGCCACCGGGCATAATACTTGGGCCGCGACGAGCACCCTGCTCGCCACCGCTTACACCCATACCCATAAAATGAAAGCCTTTGGGATGCAAATAATTTACACGACGCAATGTATCTGTGTAATGAGAGTTACCGCCATCAATAATTATATCGCCTTGCTGAACTAATGGCAACAAACTTTCTATAACATCATCAACAGGTTTGCCGGCAGGAACAAGCATCATTATTTTTCGGGGAGATTTTAACTGGCTTACCATATCTGCCAATGTAGTTACACCTTTTACTTTAGTGCCAGGTGTAGCAGATGATTCGAGCGTACTTCCTTTCTGTGCATCAAGGTCAAACCCAATAACGGCAAAACCATGATCCGCCATATTAAGTAAAAGGTTTCTGCCCATTACACCAAGACCAATCATTCCAAAATCAAATTGCTGATTATCCATGAATGTTGTTTTGAAATTTGAAAGCGCAATTTAAGACAAATGCACGCTAATGAATGTTCGAAAGAAGGAAACATGACAGGAAGGTGACGAATTGGATTATAAAATATACAGCGTATGTATCATAATATTTGCAACAGTAAAATGCCCATTTATATTATACCGCTGAAGAGTGCGACGCAAGAAAAGTTGAAAAAGGTTATAAAGCGGAAGCATAAAAATCTTCATAATTATCCAACAAATTGTGGCAAAAATAAAAGCCACCAATTGGTGGCTTTTATTTATTTACCTAGAATATCTATCTTATTTAGATTTCTGAAGATTAGGGAATGGAGCAGGAATGCTGTTAGGACCTTCTTCAGTTGTACCCATCAGGTCAACAGTGTTAGGATCGCCACCATCACTCAGGCTGAAAATTAATCTACCTTCGCCAATACCTTGTTGTTCAACTAAGTATTTAATAACGGTATTAACTCTATCCCAACCCAACTGCATTGAACGTTTGTCAGAGCCTTTGTAATAGCCGGTTAATTTAACCTTACACTCAGGATTAGCGTTCATTTGTTGTGCCACACTATTTAAAACAGCTTTAGCAGTTGCACTCAGGCTTAAGCTACCGGTCTTGAATTGTACGCTTGGCAAAGATGTAATTGCACAAGCAGGTTTAGCCATCATCTTTTCGCGCAATTCTGTGCAGCATGGAGGTTCAGGGCATTTGCCTACACCGTCAGCATCAACAGGGAAACAATCACGTGCAGTAAGTGGCTCTTTATCTTTATAATCAGGAACACCATCGCCATCTGTGTCGCGGCTTGTACCATGACTGTCAACCGCAGCTCCAGCTGGTGTATTTGGTTCCATATCAAACTGGTCAGTAACACCATCACCATCAGCATCAGGTAATACTGGTGTAGGTATTTTCATGTGTTTTGGAGTGTTAACCTCATTATACACATAATTGTTTGGGTTAAGCCACCAAAGAGGCAGTACATTTTTTGAAGAATTACCAATATTGAAGTTGAGTCTGAATTGGGTTGCGCTGATGAAATCATTTGCAGAACCAATTTTAACCGCATCTAAATTATCATCAAAAGGCATTGTGAATTTCTGTTCTATGCCAATGTTAACCCTGTCAGTAACTCTGAAAGCAATTCCTGCACCAAGATCTAATCCGTGACGTATCAGCCAGTTCTTATCGCTTCTTCCGATAGCATCTCTGCTTTCATTTCTGATAGAACCATTGCTTTCATATTCACCATCCCACTTATCTTTTAATGCACTCTTTATATCACTTCTTTTTCCTTCGAAGTTAATACCAGTATAATTATATGGTTGACCATTAGAACCCACTGCGTCAACATCAACGTCAGCACCTAAAATACTGTATCCTGCTAAAAGATAAATATTTGTTTTAGGATTGCCTCTGTAAATACTTGGCGTATTTAAGCTGGCAATGAAGTCAACCGATAACTGGTGAACCTTTGTCCTGTAGTTAGCTACATACTTGTTTCCGTAAATCAGGTAATTCCCGTTCCAAGGACCATTAATTCCGTCGTAAGTATTTCTTAAACGATAATCCGCACCTTTATTAATAGAACCATTGTAACTACCCCTTACAGAGAAAATATGACCTAAAGATTTTCTGAGAGAAAGCCCCCCGCCAAAACCAAATTTAGGATCTATGTCACTAAAGATGAATGATCCGCCGCCGCTTACGCCAAGTTCCCACATACTGCGGGGTTTGGATGGGTAAGGATACTGATTATTTAAAAACTCGTTTTGCTGAGGCATGTTCTTCACAGATCTTTTTGAAGAATCTAACACCCAGCCATAATCTGCATCACTTTTTTGTGCAAATGAAGCAGTGGTGATTAACCCCGTTAGGGCTAAGATTGATAAGTACTTTCCGCTTGCCATAGGTAATAATTGATTTGTTTGTAATGTTTCCCACTTAAAATCTACCAACAAATTTATAGATAGATTATGAAATACCAAATTTTTACAATATATTTTATCCCCTTGCAATGACACTTACAATAAATAAAGTGATGCACAGCTTTAAATATTAATTGCAGTTATCTTGCAGTCAAGTTAAGAAGATGGATAAAGCAACACAGGTAATTCAACAGGAAATAATACAATTTGAAGAGTATTTCAAAGAAGCAGTTAGAAGCAGGGTGCCGCTGCTGGACAGGATAATGCGCTATATTGTTAATAGAAAAGGTAAACAACTAAGACCCAAGTTTGTATTGCTAAGTGCAAAACTTGGTGGTGACATAAATATATCTACTTTAAGAGCTGCATCACTTGTAGAATTATTGCATACGGCTACATTAGTTCATGATGATGTTGTTGATGATTCGGATGAGCGCCGTGGTTTTTTTTCAATTAATGCACTTTGGAAAAATAAAATAGCGGTAATCGTTGGAGATTACCTTCTCTCCAAAGGTTTGTTACTTTCACTAAACAATAAGGACTACAAAGTACTTGAAATATTATCAGAAGCAATAAAGCTTATGAGTGAAGGCGAATTATTACAACTCGAGAAAGCACGTAATTTAAATCTCAAAGAAGACGTTTATTATGACATTATCAAAGGCAAAACTGCTTCTTTGCTGGCATCCTGTTGCGCAGCAGGGGCATCTTCCACATTTGATGATGACAATAAGATTGAGCGTATGAGACTATTTGGTGAAAAAACCGGTATGGCCTTTCAAATAAAAGATGACCTTTTTGATTATGGCAATACAAATATTGGCAAACCAACCGGCAACGATATAAAGGAAAAGAAACTTACCTTACCATTGATTTATACATTAAATAACTGTGATAAAACAACAAGAAACAAAATTATCTACATTGTAAAAAATAACAATACTGATAAAACTAAAGTAAAGTATGTAATAGATGCAGTGCATAACACCGGAGGCATTGACTATGCAACAAAAAAAATGCTTTCTTTCAGGGATGAAGCTCTTACGATACTGAACGAATTTGAGCAAACGGATGTAAGAGATGCATTAGAAGAATTGGTGCGGTTTACAACAGATCGAAATTTTTAATTTTTTTTGGAGCCCGATTTCGGTATTTCAATTAAGCTTTACTTGCGTCGCACTCTTGTACGTTCATTACTTTTTTTATCATTATTATACAGTTTCATAATCTTAAACACCGTTCTATTATTAAAGAAATAATAATGCAAAAAAGATGGAACATAAAAAAGGAAAATGAACAGGATTCTGCAACATTAAGCAAAGCTTTGAAAATCCACCCTGCACTTTGTAAAATCCTGGTACAAAGAGGGTTTAATACATTCGACAAAGCAAAATCCTTTTTCAGACCACAACTTTCAGATCTCCATGCTCCCTGGCTCATGAAAGATATGAGGCTGGCGGTACAACGCATTGAAGGAGCAATTAATAATAAAGAAAACATACTAGTCTTTGGAGATTATGATGTAGATGGAACAACAGCTGTTGCCTGCATGTACAGGTTTCTTAAAAATCAATATTCTAATGTTGAATTTTATATCCCTCATCGTTATAGAGAAGGTTATGGCGTCTCAAAAGCCGGGATTGATTTTGCCAAAGAAAACAACTTTACACTTATTATTTCACTCGACTGCGGTATAAAATCTGTCGACCTTATTACTTATGCCAAAACTCTTGGTATAGATTTCATTGTTTGCGATCACCACTTACCAGATATTGAAGTACCACCCGCCGTTGCCATCCTGAATCCAAAACAAAAAGATTGTAATTATCCTTATAAAGAATTATGTGGTTGTGGGGTTGGTTTTAAGTTGATTCAGGCGCTTTGCGAAACCTGGCAATTACCTGATACTTATTTTCTCGAATTCCTAGATCTTGTTGCTACTGCAATCGCAGCCGATATTGTTCCTGTTACCGGCGAAAACAGGGTTCTTGCCTTTTATGGATTAAAGAAAGTAAATGAAAATCCATGTACCGGAATAAAAGCATTACTAAAACTTGCAGCACAGGAAAAAGAAGTACATATAACTAATCTTGTTTTTATTGTAGCACCGCGTATTAATGCAGCAGGTCGTATGGACGACGCAAAAAAAGCCGTGCAGCTTTTTATAGAAAATGATTTCGATAAAGCGCTGGAATATGCGGAAATGCTGCATAATGATAATACAGACCGCCGCGAAGCAGATAGCAATATTACAGAAGAAGCTCTAGCCATCATTCAAAATGATGTTTCGTTAATAAACCGTAAAACAACTGTAGTTTATCGCGATCACTGGCATAAAGGCGTGGTTGGCATTGTTGCATCAAGGCTTATTGAAAGTTATTACAGGCCAACTATAGTACTTACAAAAAGCGGAGATATAGTTGCCGGCAGTGCCCGCAGTGTACCGGGTTTTAATTTATATGAAGCCATACACGCATGCAGGCAAAGTTTACTCGGCTATGGTGGGCATTTTGCAGCAGCAGGTATGACGCTGCTCGAAGAAAACGTAAAAGCTTTTGCAGATAAATTCGAGGAAGTAGTACATAACACCATCACCGAGGAATCGCTTATACCTGAAATTGTTATTGATGCTGCGATAAATTTTAGGGACATTACCCAAACATTCTACAGCATTATTCTTCAGATGGAACCTTTCGGTCCCGGGAATATGCGCCCTGTCTTTATTACAAGGAACGCCGGGGAAACGGGTTTTTCAAAAGTTGTAAAAGAAAAACATGTACGTTTTGTTGCACGACAAGACGGCATAACATTAACCGGTATAGGATTTAACCTGGCAGAAAAATTTCATCTATTGCAAAAAGATAAGCCATTCGATATTGTTTATACGCTTGACATGAATGAATGGAACGGTCAGCAAAGCCTGCAATTAAGAGTTATTGATTTCAATATTCCTCAAGTTTGATATTTATTTTTTCTTTTGTTATCAGCTTCAGTAATCAATTAAACATTGTTGCGTCGCACATTTGTACTTACGAAACAATTCTCAGCAGTTGAGTAGAGAATAAAATGCACAAGAGTGCGACGCAACGAAAGATCAATGCATATTCCGGAGCCCGGCACACAACTCTTCTTACGCTAAAATCAAACTCCACGTATCTTCGTTTCGATGAAAGCTTTGGTATACAAGTCTACAGGCAGCTGGTATGTTGTAAAAACCCAAACCGGTAAAACAATGAATGCCCGTATAAAAGGCATTTTTAAAATTGATGGCATTACTTCTACCAACCCCATTGCTGTTGGCGATGAAGTTGAAATAGAAATGGAAAATGAAGTGGAACAAACAGCTACAATTACAAATATTCTTCCACGCAAAAATTATATAGCAAGAGCCACACCTCATCAAAACAAAGAACGTCATATTGTTGCTTCAAATCTTGATCAGCTTTTACTCTTTGCTACATTAAAAGAACCGAGAACTTCGCAAGGATTTATTGACAGATTCCTGATAGCGGCAGAAGCTTACCATGTGCCGCCCATAATTGTTTTTAACAAGGCGGATCTATACCGTAAAAAGGAAATGCAACTTTTTGAAGAACGGAAAGAAATGTACAATGCTATTGGCTATAAAGTATTGCTTACAAGTGTTGAAAAAAATGAAGGGCTGGAAAATTTAAAACTTGCTTTAAAAGATAAAACCACTTTGCTTAGCGGTCATAGCGGTGTGGGTAAATCTACCTTCATTAATGCTATTTTTCCTGAACTTGAATTACGCACCAAAGAAGTAAGTGGCTGGAGCGGCAAAGGAATGCATACTACCACATTCGCAGAAATGTTTGATTTGCCATTTGGTGGAAGAATTATAGATACTCCTGGAATAAGAGAGTTTGGTATTACGGATATAAAAAAAGAAGAACTGTCGCACTATTTTCCTGAGATGCGCCAATTATTACAGAATTGCCAGTTCAATAATTGTATTCATATTAATGAGCCGGGATGTGCGGTTAAATATGCAGCGGAGCATGGAAAAATTGCAATGGAACGTTATGTGAGTTATTATAACATTCTTGAGTCCATCAACGATAAAAGTTATTGATGAGCAGTTTTGCTTTTTAGTTTACCTGCCAGTTCAATCACAACCTTAGCATCCTTGCTGTTCTGAGGCGTTAATGTTACACCGGAATAAATGCTGTAATTAAGGCTAAGCGGGTAACCACGATACTTGAAGTTCCATTCAATATTGTCGATCTCATCATGTTTTGATGTAAACCGAACTTTACGAATACGGCTCAATTCGTTGGTGAGCCCGTAAAACTGCTGTAAGGTAGCGTTGTCGTCGATAATGGTTGTGTTGGTGTTGTAATCATTTGGTCTCATAATAATCCTGTTTATATCATATATAATTAATACGTTTAATTAACGATTTTTGTTAGGTTACAATTCTCTCGGAAAAAAGTAATTGCTGACTTAATCAGATCGCAGTATTATTTTAGGCAGGCAATAAAAATAATTAGCAACGACCCCGAAATTTTATTATGGCAAATTTCGTGCAAAAAAATAAGGATAATTCCCTTCGGATATTAATATAATGTAAAAACAAGCAGTTAGTTATGGCTCTTCGGAAATTATCCTTAGATATAATAGACAGACAGATTTTTATTTCGCTGCATTAAAATCAGAAAACCATGAAGAATATTTTACGTAGTTATTCGCAATGCGGTCAATTTCGCCATGAATAAGGTCTTTGGAGATATCTTTTACCTTTTTTGCCGGTACGCCGGCATAAATGCTGCCCTCTTCTACAATCGTTCCTTCCAACACAACAGCCCCTGCAGCAATAATAGAATTGCTTTGAATTTCACATCGGTCCATTACAATGGCGCCCATCCCAATCAGCACATTGTCATAAACCGTACAGCCATGAACAATCGCATTATGCCCAATAGATACATTATTGCCAATATTTGTGGGGTTCTTTTCAAATGTGCAGTGAATAACTGCCCCATCTTGTATATTCACTTTGTCGCCCATTTTTATATAATGTACATCGCCCCTTACTACCGCATTAAACCATACGCTACATTCATTTCCCATCACCACGTCGCCAACAATAGTAGCATTAGGTGCTACGAAACAATTTTTGCCAAATTTTGGAAATTTACCATGTACAGGTAATATAGTTGTCATTGGTAATAATTTTTAAAGATGATTTTTTGAGCCCGGCTATCGAATAACTATTAAACTTTGCTTGCGTCGCACACTTGTACGTTTATCTATACCTCAGCAAGTCAGCAACATTGCGAATTTAAATTGAACAACTAACTTCAGCTAACTTAGCCGCATATTTTTACTAACATTCATTTGCATGAACCAGCGACAGTTATTTTTTCAGCACGTTGCACAAACTTCAACAGAACCAATCGCCCTGGAAATCGCAAAGGCTTCCGGCATGTACCAATACGATGTAAATGGTAAAGAATATGTAGATCTTATTTCTGGTTTCAGCGTCGCCAATATTGGTCACTCAAACCCAAAGGTTGTTGAAGCAGTACAAAAGCAGGCCGCCAAATACATGCACCTGATCGTTTATGGAGAATTTATAGAAACACCCCAGGTTGCTTATGCAAAAGCACTTACAGATAATCTTCCATCATCACTCAATTCAGTCTATTTTACCAATAGCGGCGCCGAAGCAACGGAAGGCGCTATGAAACTTGCCAAACGAGCCACCGGGCGCTGGAAAATTATAGCTTTTAATAAAAGTTATCATGGTAGTACACAAGGCGCATTGAGCCTGATGGGAGATGAATATTTCCGAAATGCATTCCGTCCACTCTTGCCTGATATTCATCATTTCAATTACAACAGCAAAGAAGTAATTGCTGCCATAGACGAAAATACAGCTTGTATAATTTTAGAAACTATACAGGCAGAGAGTGGCGTAACAAAACCTTTACCGGAATGGCTGAAAGCAATTCGCGTAAAATGCAACAAAACAGGAACTTTACTTATTCTCGATGAAATACAAGCCGGTTTTGGAAGAACAGGTTCTTTATGGGCTTTTGAGCAATACAATATTGTTCCAGATATCTTACTCTTGGGAAAAGCTTTGGGTGGTGGCATGCCTTTAGGCGCTTTCATTGCAGACAGAAAAATAATGCATACATTAACTTTCGATCCTGTACTTGGTCATATTACAACGTTTGGTGGTCATCCTGTTTCCTGTGCTGCAGGAAAAGCTGCACTCGAAGTTTTATTACAAAGCAATTTGATCAATGTAGTAAAGAAGAAAGAAGAAATTTTAAGACAACATCTTCAGCATGAAAAGATCATCCAGCTAAATACCGCAGGTTTATGGGCATCCCTTGAGTTTGCTAGTTTTGAAACAAACAAAAAGATCATTCATAAATGTATTAACAAAGGCCTGATAACAGATTGGTTTTTGTTTGCGCCAAATAAGATGCGCATAGCGCCACCATTAATTATTACAGAAGAAGAGTTAATAAATGCTTGCAAAAAAATTATAGAAGCGATTGATGAAGTATTTGCTGAATAGCAGTCAAAATGTACAAGGGTGCGACGCAACAAAAGTTTAATACTTATGACAAAGCCCGGTTCAAAAAATAATTTATAAAATATTTCTACCGCTGCAATATGCCACAAACATTACCACAAAAGCTGGAAGCGATGCGCAACTATTTCAACGGTGGCGCAACAAAATCTTTGGCATTCAGAAAAATGCAACTCCAAAAATTAAAGGATGCAGTGTTGCAACATGAAGAAGATTTGTATGATGCTTTGTACGCGGATCTCAAAAAAAGTAAAGAAGAAACCTGGGTTACCGAAACAGGATTTTTTATTGCAGAAATAAATGATGCCATCCGCAATTTGCATAAATGGATGAAGCCGGAAAAAGTAAAAACAAATCTGTTGAACATGCCATCATCGAGTTATGTAATAAATGAACCGCTTGGTGTTGTACTCGTGATTGGTCCATGGAATTATCCGTTACAGTTATTGTTTACGCCAATTATTGGCGCTATTGCTGCAGGTAATTGTGTTGTTGTAAAACCAAGTGAGTTTGCGCAGGCAACATTGAACGTAATGAAAGAGATCATCACAAAAACATTCGATGAAAATTATGTTTTATTTGTTGAAGGTGATGGCGCAGCAGTTGTTCCCGAAATGATGAACAACTTTGTTTTTGATCATGTATTTTATACAGGCAGCACAATGGTTGGGAAAGTAATTTATCAAATGGCGGCTAAAAATCTTGTACCAGTAACATTAGAGCTTGGTGGCAAAAGCCCCTGTATTGTTGAAAGCGATGCTAACATTGAAGTTGCTGCAAGAAGAATAGTGCTTACAAAATTTTCTAACTGCGGACAAATGTGTGTTGCGCCAGATTATCTGCTTGTGCATACTTCTGTAAAAGAAAAACTTGTTGAAGCGTTAAAAAAATGGATTGAGAAATTTTATACCACTGATCCATTAACTGCATATAGTTATGGAAAGATTATTAATGAAAAACAATTCAATAGGTTACTAGGCTATTTGCAAAATGCAAATATCATTTGTGGTGGCACTCATGATGCAAGCAAACTTTTTATTACGCCTACTCTAATCGACCACGTTGATCTTTCTTTGCCAGTAATGCAGGATGAAATTTTTGGACCGATTCTTCCCGTCATAACTTTTAACACAAAAGAAGAAGCGTTGAAAATAATTACGCAACATAAAAACCCTCTGGCATTGTATGTATTCACGCAAAGCAATACCAAAGAGCGTGAATGGCTTGACAGTGTTGCATTTGGTGGTGGTTGCGTTAATAATGCGAGCTGGCATTTAACCAATTACCATTTGCCTTTTGGCGGTCGGGGCTTTAGTGGGACAGGCGCTTATCATGGCAAGTTTTCATTCAATACTTTCAGTCATAAAAAAGCAATTATGAAAACACCTACATGGTTCGATCCTGATATAAAATATCCGCCATTTAAAGGAAAATTGAAATTGTTTAAATGGGTTATCAAATAATTTCTTGTACCTGGCTTTGGTATTTTCAATTAAACATCGTTGCGTCGCACATTTGTACTGCAACAATTCTGTTTATCTTTTGTTTTAGTGTTTATTAAGATGTTCAAAAATAAAATCATCAAAAGATCAGCTATTGTAATTTTAATAATTGCAGTAGTACTAGTCTTTATAAAGAAAGAAAATATGACGCTGAGACAATCGATATTAAAAACATTCTATCCTGTGCTAATGGCTTTTGGTAAATCAAAAAATGAACAAAAAAATACAACGAATATGCAACCACCTGTTTCTTTCTATTCATTACATACAACAGACAACAAAGGCAACAGTGTAAACTTTGAACAGTTCCATGGCAAAAAAATATTACTGGTAAACACAGCCAGCGATTGTGGCTACACACCTCAATATGAAGACCTGGAAAAATTATACCGGCAATACAAAGACAGACTTATGATCATCGCCTTTCCTGCAAATGATTTTGGCGAGCAGGAGAAAGGCAATGATGAAGAAGTTGCTACATTTTGTAAGGTGAATTATGGCGTTACATTTCCCTTAATGAAAAAAAGTATTGTTGTAAAAGGTAAAGATCAGAATGAAATATTTCAATGGTTGTCTGATAAATCTAAAAACGGCTGGAACGATCAGGAACCAACATGGAATTTTTGCAAATACCTTGTTAATGAAAATGGTGTGCTTACAAACTTTTATAATAGTTCTGTTTCTCCGATGAGTAAAGAAGTTACTGATGCAATAAACAAATAATTATCTTTATTGAAACACAATTGAATGTTTACCAAAACAGATATTGAGAAATATTTTATTGCAGAAAAACAGGAAAACTTATTGTTTGTAATGCTGGGTATTGTTGCAATTGTAATTGCATTGATTGGTTTATTTTACTGGAAAACACAATTCTGGAAAGGCGCTTCCATTCCTTTAATCTTAATTGCATTGATACAAATAATTGTTGGCTATACTGTTTATGCAAGAACTGATAAACATAGAACAGATGTGGTTTATTCATTTGATATGGATCCATCTAAATTGCAAAATGAAGAAGTGCCAAGAATGGAAGAAGTCAACAGAAATTTTGTTACCTACCGCTGGATAGAAATTATATTGTTTGTTGCAGGTATTGCATTAGCGCTTGTTTACAGAACGAATACTGATAAGCAACTAATAGTTGGTATTGGTATTGCATTAGCAATTGAAGCCGCATTAATGTTCGGCGCAGATTTTATTGCAGAGAAAAGAGCAAGTAATTACAGTAGTGGATTGAAAATTTTCTTACAAAAACAGAAGATATAAGAATGCTTGCTCATCAAACTTCAGAACGTACAAGTGAGTGACACAACGGAAGCTCAATAGCAGCAATACAGCTCACTAACAAAAATTACAAAGGGCATTTCTCGTGGTAATTCACTAATTCAATTGCCAGTTTTTCAAATTCAAAGTCTGCATATTTATTAGCGATCTCTGCAAGTACTTCATCAACTTCTTCTGCAGTTTTGAGAATTACTAAACGATTGCGATATTCTTTTATGCCCGGCATTCCTTTTAAATAATTTGCGTAGTGGCGACGCATTTCGTTGATGCCAACGATTGGTCCTTTCCACTGCACAGACTTATGCAAATGCTTGCTGATAACATTGATGCGTTGCTGTAAAGTTGGTGCTGGTAAATGCGTGCCCGTTTGCATGTAATGCCTGATCTCGTTGAAGATCCAGGGATAACCAATGGCAGCACGACCGATCATAATGCCATCAACACCGTAACGATTTTTATATTCCATTGCTTTTTCAGCACTGTCGATATCTCCGTTGCCAAAGATGGGAATTTGAATGCGCGGATTGTTCTTTACTTTAGCGATCAATGACCAATCTGCTTCGCCCTTGTACATCTGTGTGCGTGTGCGGCCATGAATGGCGAGTGCTTTTATACCAACATCCTGCAGGCGTTCTGCAACTTCTTCTATGTTCCTGTGTTCATCATCCCAGCCAAGACGCGTTTTAACAGTCACAGGCAGTGAAGTACTTTTTACAACTGCTTCTGTAAGCCGTGTCATCAACGGAAGATCTTTCAACACACCTGCACCTGCACCTTTGCTTACTACTTTTTTTACAGGACAACCAAAGTTTATGTCAACAAGATCAGGCTGCACAGTCTCCACGATCTTTGCACTTAGTGCCATTGCTTCTTCATCGCCGCCAAAGATTTGAATACCGATTGGTTTTTCGTAATCGAATATATCAAGCTTATGACGACTCTTAATAGCATCACGAATCAAACCTTCGCTGCTGATGAATTCTGTGTACATCAGGTCCGCACCATTGTCTTTACATACCGCACGAAAAGGCGGATCACTCACGTCCTCCATTGGTGCGAGTAATAAAGGAAATTCAGGAAGTTCTATGTTACCAATCTTAACCATTCAAATAAATTTCAATAAGTATCAGCATAAAATAGCTGACTCTCAAAAATGAGTTGCAAATTTACAGCCTTATAAGTAAATGATATGTTGAATAATCAAAAGTTGAATCCTGTTTCACAATTTGCACTGTTAATAGCTTTGGTAGGTTTGGGTATGATCCTTCTTTCTATGTTTACGGGACTAATAGCGAATTACGTAATGCATATACCATTGTCCAAAATGCAGGAGGCTTTTTTAAACCCTGAAAACATCATATTTTCAAGGCTGTTGCAGGTCTTCTCTTCTTTCCTGATGTGGGGTGTACCCGCCCTTGTGGTTGCAGCGGTTAGCGGCAAAGACCCGATAAACCAGTTAGGCTGCAATGATACACTTAGTGGTAAACAAACATTTTTTGTAGTGCTTATGATGGTTGCCGGTATAATGATCGGTAATACACTTGCAGAATTGAACCGCTTGATACCACTTACCAAAGAGTTGGCAGATTCATTTCAAAAACTTGAAGATGCCTACAACCAGGGTGTAATGAGCATAGCCAATATGAAAACAACCAACGATTATATTTTTTCACTTATGGTTTTAGCCGTTGTGCCGGCACTTTTTGAAGAAATGTTTTTCCGTGGCTGTCTGCAGCAGATCATGGTTTCATGGACAAGAAATGCTTTCATCGGTATTTTTATAACCAGCTTTATTTTCAGCGCCATTCATATCTCTTTTTATGGCTTTCTGCCACGCTTGTTTCTGGGATTATTGCTGGGGTATATTTTTTATTACAGCAAAAATCTCTGGTTAAGTGTAACAGCTCATTTTATTAATAATGCATTTAGCGTTACAGCTTTATATAGCCTTAGCCGCGCTGGCAAATTAACGCCGGATGCGATGGAAGATTCGTACCCGCTATATTATGGTTTAATTGGAGTGGCTGCCATTCTAGCACTTTTTATTGCTTTCAAAAAAGAATCAGACCGGTTGTTATTGCAGCCGGAATAAAAACCGTAGCCTGTTATGAAAGGATGGTATAAGTTATACATTACCCGCAACTATGCAGAAGCCAGCATCATCAAAGGTATGCTGGAAGAGAACAGCATTGAGGTAGTGGTACTTAATAAGCTCGACAGCAGTTACCTCAACTTTGGCGATATAGAATTATATGTTCCGCTTCACTTAAAAGAAATAGCCGTTGAACTGTTAAATAGTGCTTTGATGAATTAGATTGTATGAGCCAGGGCTTTTGTATTTAAATTAAGCATCGTTGCGTCGCACTCCTGTACTGCAGAATATATGTGGGTCATAGCGAGGAACGAAGGGCGGTCAATGTGTGTTGGTGCAACTTAGCTATCTGTTTAATGAGATTGCCACAGTTTTGCCACACATAAATCTTTGGGTAAAGCTTCGCAATGACGATAAAAGATAAGAACGTACAAGTGAGTGACACAACAAAAGATGCCATAAGTACTAATGCCTGTACATAAAAAATACTCATTCAAATTTTACCTTTTCATAGCGGTGATCTTTGTCCCATTCCCTTCTGCAGATTTGAGTGTAATATTATAATGTATCTGTTGAGCTCTTTGCTGCATATTGTTCAAACCATTTCCCGGAGTTATCTTATTTTGAACAAACCCTTTGCCATCATCTTCAACTGTAAGCACATTTTTATTATGCAACCTAGAGAAAGTAACAGTAATATTTTTACTTTCCGCATACTTTATACTGTTGTTGATGGCTTCTTTTGCAATGAGTAATAAATTTCTTTTTTCAGTTTTGTTAAGAACGGTATCACGTGCCGTATCATCTACATTAAAACTTATGTATATACCTGTTGCTTCTGCAACAGGGTGGGCAAACATGGCTAATCTTTTTAACAGATCACCTGCAGTATCACCGGCATCATCTAACACCCAGATCATATCTCTTAGACCAACGGATGCCTGCGTAAGTGATTCTTTAATGTTTGCAAAATATTTTTTCTTTTCCGGCGATGTTTCGGCAAGATGTGTAAATATTTTTACGCTGTTAAGTGTGGCGCCAATATCATCATGAAGGTCTTCTGCAATTTCTTTTCGAATCTGGTGTTGCTTTCTAAGCTGGCTCAACCGGTAACCATAAAAGAAAGAGATAACCATTATTCCCAATAATATTAACGCTAATTTAAAATAGATTGTTTGATACCATTGGGGTACAACTAAAAATTCAATTGTTTGTGAGTCAGATGTAACACCATGCGCATTGTAAATTCTTCCCTGGAAATGGTATGTTCCCGGCGCAAGACCCGCAAGGGTAATTTCTTTTTTGGAGCCCATTTGTATCCAGCCATCATTTAATTCTTCAATTCTGTAAGCATAGTTATCCCTGTTATTATTAGCATAATCAGGAGATATGATATGAAAAGTAACGGGCCCTGGTTTAATATTCAAATCTGAATTAACACCATTCAAGGAATTTATTTCTGTTAATTCACCGTTTAATGCAGTGAAGATAATTTTGCCAACGTAAACAGGAATTCTTTTCGCAGCAGTATAATACCTGTTTTTTGCAATGCTGGTAAATCCATCAATGCCGCCAAAGAAAAGGTTGTTTCCAATTTTGCATGCAGATCTTTCATCAAATGCATCTGATTGCAAACCATCACTAAAAAAATAGGAAGAGCTGAGTGTGGATGAGAGATTGAATTTCATTAATCCTCTATTAGAAGAAACCCAGATTATGGAGTCGTTTTCACTAAGAATATTGTAAGTGGCATTTGAAGCGAGGCCTTTTTTTTCAGTGTACGAAGTGAAGGAATTGTCTTTTACATCAAATCGGATCAGTCCATTTCCATAAGACGTAATCCAGAGATACCTGCCATCGTCATATAAGTCAAAAAAGAAATGCGGGGCGCCATGTTCATCATTTTCAATTTTGGGAAAAAAATTTACAAAGGAGTCTTTTAAAGGATTGTATTTTGTAATGCTTTCATTGCATAGTAGCCAGATATTTCCAGATCTGTCACTTTTGATATTATGAATATTATCTTCATGTAAACAATTACTGGCATTAAGCTGACTCTTGAATTGTTTAAGTTTATGGTTCTTAATGTCCCATTTAAACAATCCCATGTCTTCCATACTGCCCAGTAAAATAATGGAGTCATTGTATTTTAAAAAAGTGGAAAAATAATTAAACTTTATAGGCATAAGCTCTTTAAAAACATATCCGGCATCCATGCATTGATAATGATCATTATTTACTTGAAGGAATAATAATTGCTGAACAGAGGATACAAGAAATCCATTTTTATTAACTCTTATCAGCGTTTCCATCTCTCCGTATTTATCACTATTTAAGATACCTGATGTTGAAAAATTATTAATATTTATTTTAAAGAGGCCTGTTGAAGCACATGCGTAAATAAGAGAATCATTATCCGGGTATAACACATTTACCTGTTTTATCTCATTTAACGTACCAGACTTGGCTTTATAAGCCTGGAAACGATATTCGTCATTAATGAAAAGGTTCAATCCCTTGGTGGTTGTTACCCATATATTTTCAAACACATCTTTATATATACAGTTAATATTATCATCCAGTATAGTATTGTAGAAGAAATCAGAATGAATGATCTTTTCCGGAGCGCTCTTTCCATTAGAAACAAAAATACCTTTAGCAGTACCAACCCAATATCGCTCATCTCTGTCCTTAATTAAAGCCCGCACATCTGCATTTTCAAAAGACCTAAAAAAAGTATTATCGGTTGCAGAAGGTATGTATTTGTTGCTCTGATACAGAATATGCTTTAACCCCTTGCTTGAGCATACATAAATGCTGTTAGGCTTATCAACGAAAAGACCAGTTACATTGAAAGTTTCATCAGCCTTGATGCCCAGTTGTTCTTTGGAAATAGTTGTGACCATTTTTTTGGTCTTCATATTATAAATAATGATTCCATTATTTTCTGCTATCAGCCAAATGTTACCTATAGAATCCAGGCCGGTAAATGATATATTCAACTCTATGTTTTTATTAAACGGGTTTTCAATAAAAGCTCTATAACTATTATCCCTGCTGTTGTAAACATTGAAGCCGTAATATGTGCCGATCCATAATTCCTGCTGTGGTGACCAGGCAAGACACCGCACCCAGTTAGTTATAAGTTTATTTTTTGCAGCACTATCAGCTTTTAGTCTTTGTTCAATTCTAAAATTCTCAGGATTTAATTGATCCACACCACCTAAAGCAGATGCGATCCAAAGTCTTCCTTTATTGTCTTTTGCAATACCTGTTACATAATTTTCACTTAATCCATTATTTTTTAACGGATCTTTTTTCACAGCAATAAAATCATTTCCATCAAACCGGTTTAAGCCTTCCTGTGTCGCAATCCATATAAATCCATAATTATCCTGCACAATTTTATTAGCATTATAAGAACTCAACCCATTATTAAAAGAGTAGGTGCGAAATTGAAAGTGTTGGGCGTTTGAAACAGTAATACATAGAGAGAAAAGTGCTGTGAGGATAAGCCAATGATACATAGGTTTAAAACAAACAGGTTTCATCTTATAAATCATTACCTAAAAGATATTATGATTTATCCACTAAAACAATTATATTGTAAGAACAACCAATAATTCGTAACCGCCGCTAATCTCTATCCTCATGGCCAATTCTAATCCCACACACGAATGGACAATCATGATTTATATGAATGTGGAACCCGAAGGGTTCGAAATGAGCTTTAAAAAAAATTTGCAGGAAATATGTTCAATAGGTAGCACTTCAGCAATAAAGATAATTATAGTAGCAGATCGCAATCCAAATAAAAAAGGCAGGCTTTCAAAAAATTTTCTGCCGAAAATATACGAGATCGAAACAAAAATAGGAGCTATAGCCCGGAAAAAAGTTCGCAAGACTATAAGAAGGGAAAGACTTGGCTCACCACAAACACTCGAAGATTTCTTATCCTTTTGTAAGAGCAGGTATCCTGCTAAAAAATACATGCTTTCCTTTTGGGATCATGGAGCCGGTACCGCCGTTGCTGCCAGCCCAGATCCTGGCAGTAATAGAGGGGGCAGGCAAGATGCTTTATACACAAAAGAAATCTTCACCGCTATTAAAAAAACGATTAACCAGGTTGACATTATTGCATTTGATGCATGCTGGATGCAAATGCTGGAAAATGCTTATACATTAAGAGCCTGTGCAAAATACCTGGTAGCAAGTCAAAACCTGGCATCTCTTCAGGGATTTGGATATTATATGTTTCTAAAACACCTTAGCAAAAACTCTTCATCATCTCCGCTGGAAGCCGCTACATTACTTATAAAGTCATCCTATCTTAAAGTAACTGAAAATGTTAAAGCAAAAACTCCTGAAAAGCTTATAAAATTATTTTATCATAAAATTTACGATGACAAAACTTTTACATTATCGTGCATCAAGCTTGACCAGATTGAAAGATTTGCAGAAAAAATAAATGATCTGGCTGCAGTGTTTCTAAAAAATAGTGAAAAGCTTTTTCCACATATACAGACCGCAAGATTCTTATGTCTTTCTTATTTTGATGAGGAAGACCCCTCAGGTTATAATCTTAAAACAATAGATCTGATTTATTTTTTAAAAAAACTGCTTGATTCAAAATTTGAATCTGATAACGATAAAAAAATGTTCGTACCAATTGCAGAACAGATTGTTGACATAATTGAGTATGCGGAAATATGTCTCATTGCATATAAGGAAATAGGATCTGTTATAAGTGATGAAAATGCAACAGAGAAAAGATGGGGTGCGCATGGCTTCTCTATATTTTTCCCGGAACATTTTTTTGAATGGGAGTTATATAAAAAACGAGAAGGCTGGTATTATGAAAAAGACTCCAACATACAGCTGTTATTCGCAGAAAAAAATAAGTGGAAAAGTTTTTTGTATTTCTATTTCCAATATGTCAAAAAAGTAACAAGTAAAAATTGGTAATTTGTTAGGAAATAAACGAAGAAAAATAGGTGCAAATCTTATACTGATAATGAACTGCTGCTATTTCTTTGAAAGATGAAGTGATTGCGACGCAACGATGCTGCCATGAAACACTGCAGCTTGTACTAAAAAAAATGCAGCATTCATTCAGGCAAAAATAAACTAACGAATAACTAAATAAAACATAAGCTGGTATCAAAATATTTTTTTACTTCTTCCCCCACCCCCATTTCAAAAAATCAGGAAAGGCCTTGCCCCATGTAAAGACATCATGCCTGCCCTCGGGCAACTCGAGGTAACGAATAGATTTCTCAGGATAACCTTTTAAGTGGAGTTCTTTTATAAGATCAAGAGTATCATCGATAGAATCTATAATGCCATTATGGTTACGGTCTTTTGTTTCATCCAGTGCGCCACATTCAAAAAAGAATTGCAGCCATTCATGATATTCACCTTCTCTAATTTGCTTGTGCATGATGCGGTTAACCGCATCATTATAACCGTGCTTATAACTTTTGTTGCGCCACCAGAATGAACCACTGAATAACCCAACTTTATTAAACTCCTGCGGATGATTCCAGACAATATCCAAAGCACTTAAAGCCCCAAGAGAAAAACCTGCAAAAGATTTTTCTTTGAAGGAAGCCACCCTATAAGTGTCGTGAATGAACGGTAATAATTCTTCAAAGACAAACTGCGTGTAAGCCATTGCCCTCGCACCTCTGCCTTGATAATCCGGCTCATTTGCTGTACCATATTCCATCTTGCGTTCAAGGCCGCAATGTATACCAATGCACATCAATGGATCAATGGTGTCTTCGATTATAAGTTTATCAAGTATTTCATCAAAAGGCATCTTGGGGAGATCCTGTCCGTCATTTATCAGCAACAGGCTCATTTGCTCAGGATGTTGTACGCTTTTTGGCAAGTATGCATCAACAATTACATCTCTTTCAAGAAAGGAAGAAGTGACAATATTTTGTTCAACCAATATTCCATCAGCCATTAGTTTCTCATCAGCCATATTTTCAAAAATAAGGAATGTGCAACAAAAAGAATTTTATGTTACCAACGCATTAAATTCAGATTAGTTTTTATAAATTGTCTCTCTAACACAAATTTTTAAAATTAAATCTATCTGCATATGAAAAAGATCGGCATCCTTCACGGGCAGGAACGCACATTTCCTCAGGCATTTGTAGAACGGGTTAACAGCAAGAATGTAGAAGGTATTCATGCAGAGCCTGTTCGCATAGATAAGGTAATGCAGGGCGTGGCTACAGATTATGCTGTAATTATTGACCGCATAAGCCAGGATGTACCGTTTTACAGGGCCTACCTCAAAAATGCGGCGATCTGCGGTACGGCGGTTATCAACAACCCTTTCTGGTGGAGCGCTGATGAGAAATTCTTCAATAATTGTCTTGCGACAAAAATCAACGTGCCGGTTCCCAAAACTGTTATCCTTCCTTCGAGAGACTTACCCACAGATACTTCTGAAAATTCTTTCGCCAATCTTGCTTACCCGCTCGATTGGGAAAATATTTTTAAATACATCGGCTTTCCCGCATACATGAAACCCTTTGCCGGCGGCGGCTGGAAGAATGTGTACAAGCTAAACAGTGTAGAAGATTTTTTTGATAAACATGCAGAGACCGGTCAGCTGGTAATGCTGCTCCAGGAAGAAATTGTGTTCGATGAATATTACCGTTGTTATTGCATCGGCGGCAAATATGTGCGCATCATGCCTTACGAACCACGCAATCCGCATCACCTGCGTTATGTGGCAAGCTTCTCTCCTTCACCTGAGCGTTTGCAACAGATGGAAGAAATTGTATTGCGCATCAATAAATATTTAGGCTACGATTTCAATACAGTGGAATTAGCACTTCGTGATGGCGTTCCTTATGCCATTGATTTCTGTAACCCTGCGCCAGATGCGGATCGCAATAGCGTAGGCGAAGAAAATTTTGCCTGGGTGGTAGAAACGGCAGCCAATTATGCAATTGAAAAAGCTTTGACTTATGTAGAAGGAAAAGATAATCTTACCTGGGGTGAGTATATAAAGCGCGGTGCCAATAAAGAGCCATTATTTTGAGCCGGGCTTTTGAATAAGCATTAGACTTTTCTTGCGTCGCACTCTTGTGCGTTTAGTTCTTTTATCAATAAATAAAAAATCAGGTAGCCTTATGGCAAATCTCAGTTATAAACATTTTACTATTGGTGTGGAAGAAGAGTACATGGTGCTCGACCCGCAAACGCGTGAACTAAAAAGCCATGAGCAAAAGATCGTTACCGAGGGTCAAAAAGTTATTAAGGACAAAGTAAAGGCAGAAATGCACCAGGCTGTTGTAGAAGTAGGTACAGACATCTGCCAGGATATTGATGAAGCATATAAAGATGTGGCAACATTGCGTGGTACTAT
Organism: Panacibacter ginsenosidivorans; assembly: GCF_007971225.1. NCBI lineage: Bacteria > Pseudomonadati > Bacteroidota > Chitinophagia > Chitinophagales > Chitinophagaceae > Panacibacter > Panacibacter ginsenosidivorans. The sequence continues at coordinate 2,413,539 of NZ_CP042435.1, forward strand.
TTCACAAATTGCCGGTGATCTTGGATTATGGATCGGTGCTTCAGGTACACATCCATTCAGTCATTGGGAAAGCCAGTTGATAACAGATCATGTACGCTATAACCAAATTGTGAATGAGCTACAGGAAGCTGCAAGAAGTAATCTCATCTTTGGCTTGCATGTACATGTAGGCATGGAAGACCGTAAGATGGCTATTCATCTTGCCAATTCTGCAAGATATTTTTTACCGCATGTTTATGCATTAAGCACCAACTCCCCGTTCTGGGAAGCAAGAAAGACAGGCTATAAATCTTTTCGCACAAAAGTATTTGATAAGTTTCCACGCACCGGTATTCCCGATTATTTCGAAAGTATAGAAGCTTACGAGAGTTATGTAAACCTGCTTATCAAAACAAATTGTATAGATAATGCAAAAAAAATCTGGTGGGATCTTCGGGTGCATCCATTCTTCAATACAGTTGAGTTTCGTATTTGCGATGTACCAATGACTATTAATGAAACGATTGCTATTGCTGCATTGTTCCAGGCAATATGCGCTAAGCTCTATAAACTGCGCAGTCAGAATATGAATTTCATGATGTATCAAAGAGCTTTACTTAATGAAAATAAATGGCGTGCCAGCCGTTATGGCATTGATGGAACACTAATTGATTTTGGAAAAGAAAGTGAAGTAAACACACGTGTACTTATTTATGAGTTGCTCGATTTTGTTGACGATGTGGTAGATCAGTTGGGAAGCCGTCATGCAATAAATCTTGTGCATAAAATTCTTGAAAATGGTACAGGCGCAGACAGGCAGTTGGCTGCATATGAGCAAAACAACAGTCTTATAGATGTAGTTGATTATATACACGACCAGTTTTTAGTGCCCTGATATTAAATGGCTGTTTTCCCCCTGCTTAATGTTGCCTGTTCAAAAATTATTTTTGGCAGGCAACATTTTTTTTTAGGATGATGCATTTCACTGCGCAAAGAATTGATACGGCAGATATTTCCTTAGGACTACCATACAGTTTATTTAAGAAGGGAAATTGATTTGTTGTACCAGCACCAGAAGATGAATGGGACATTCGTTGCGTCGCACACTTGTACTGCAACAACACTTTTCATCACTAGCCCTTCTCTACCTTCAACATTCCCGGAATCTTCTTTACTGTAAAATATATAATCGTTAACAGCATTGCAAACGAAACGGTAAACATCCACGCCTGTATATGTTCTCTTGGTTCTGCAATATGACTGATGAATGTGTGTATTATATCCCCTGGGTTTGTGATAATATTCCAGCTATTATAACGTTTATAGCGGCCAAGAAAAATGCCATAGCTGCACAAAGTGATCAGCAACAAAGTAGATGGCAAACGCCATTTTCGTTTGATATGCTTTGCCAAAAATCTTTCAACCTGCATCAATGAAGTAATACATAAAGCAATGCCATTCCACGCACCAGAGATCACGATCAGCAGATCAAACCAATAAGGTATCAATGGTCTTTCTTCAAGATGAAAAATGTCCGTTATAATGTATGGTGCGTTTGGCAGAAACAACAGCCAGCAAAACAATAGCACACTTGCTTTAAGATTGAATTTTTTATACCGCTTTAACTGCCTGCTGAAAAACAAAGGAACAGTAGCCAGGAATAAATTCCATGGATAAAAAAAGTATTGCCTGTCATCTGTATACAGATAACGCAAAGTGACCATTACTACTGTAAACGTCATAGAAATAAAGATCATTTTCTCAAATTCACTCAGCTTACTCAATAATTTCTTTATCATAACAACTCCATAATTTTTGGAATAAAAATAATTGCCGCTATCACTACACTTATTATCGAAACCAATAACACTGCTCCGGCACTTATATCCTTAATATTCTTAATGGTAGGATGATAAGCTTCATGCACCATATCACATAATTTTTCAATAGCAGCATTGATCATCTCTAAGGAAATGACCGCAGCTATACATAGTAGTAACACTATCCATTCAATATTTGAAACATGTAAAACAAAACCTGCCATAACTGTGGCAATAGCCGCACCTAAATGAATTCTTCCATTTCTGTCATGCAGGAAAAATTGTTGTATGCCTTTCCATGCATGATAGAATGCTTTGAAGAAACTTCGTTTTTTGTTCATCCTGATAATGTTTATATAAATACCATCATTTATCATACTAATTTCAATTTTATTTTTTTAATTACTGTTTTATTTAACTACCTTTTTTGCAAACCACAACTGAATTAAATAATGCATCAATATCACTGCCATGCAGGCAACCCATACCATTAATATCATTGTTACAAGATTACTTTCCCTTACTTCTACTTCCTTTAATGAGCGCCCTACTGCTACATAACTAACCTGCGATGATGATGGTACAGATTCTACAACCATTGCCATACGCACACCTTTACGTGGTTGCCATGTAATATCATTTTCCCCGTTTGCTTTTGCGTGTTCAAAAACTCCTTTTGGTATCTGCGGCAGTTTTCCATCCAGCATACCTGTTGACCCGATCGGCTCACCGTTGCTGTTATAAAATGTCACAAATGTTCCAAGGCTACTTGAAATATCTATCGTGTCATCAGGTAACAAATGATCAATGTTATTGCTGTTAACTCTTGCGCTTATATCATGCGCCAGTTGCAGTTGCGGGTCATTGGCACCAGTACGATGCACTTGTTGTACAGTAGCATACATAGCCAGTAAAATGCCTGTAACAATAATTGCAGCTGCCATATGTGTAAGAATGGATACGCGTTTCATTTTCATATTTTTTTTGTGATAAAATAATTTTAATAATTATGAGACCGGCAGTATAGCTTCATGCATCTTCGTTGTGTCACTCACTTGTACAGTTGTATTTTTCATGGCAGCGCGGCTGAGAAACTGCCTTGTGTTTGCAACATTCTTTTGCATTAACTGTACCTGCTATACAACCGGTTACTCATAATAAACAATGCCCAAAATCAACATGTTTGTTAAGTGTTTAGGATTCTGCTTTTTGTCGCCAAATAAACAAACCGTACAAGTGTGCGACGCAAGCAGAGCATCATAGTAGTAATATTGTTGGGCTCATAAAATATTTTTACTACGCAACTTCCGTTTTGATATCCATTGCATCATTGCCATACCAGTTGATCTTTCTACTGGCATACATAGCAATTGCAAGCACGATGAACAAGGCCACGCTGCCAACAAGCAAGGCAGTATCTTCAAGGCTGATGAGCACATAATTGAATGCATACAAACTACCAAGCACCGCGGCAAAGAGACCTGCGATCTTCCATGTTTTGAAATGACTTTTTGCATACAGAGATATGAGCGAAACCGTTGCGGTGGCTGCAATAAGATAAGCAAGATCGAAATGAATAAATTCGCTGATGGAGAGTAGCAACGAATAAAATATAACAAGCGCTAAACCAACCAAAACATATTGCACGGGATGCACCGGTTTCTTCTGCATGATCTCTACAATAAAGAACAGTGAGAATGTAAGACCGATAAACATGATGGCATATTTGATACATCGTGTTGTTTTTGCATAATCATCTATCGGCTGCAGAATGCTTACACCAAAATCAACTTTACCTTTTATAGTATTACCATCATGCAGTATTGTCTGGAAAGGTAGATTGGCTTTGTTAAAGATCCACTTTGCGGTAAAGCCTGAATCATTCACATTGTGATCATTTGGAATAGTAGTGCCATCAAAAGAAGGGCTGGGCCATGTTGATTGCAAAGCAAAACTACTATTGCCTGCAGCAGGAATAAAATGCAAACGTCCGCTGCCTTTAATTTTAATGGAATAATTGAATGCAATACTATTTTGCAGATCTGCTTCTGATAAAGAAACTGGTACAGACAATCCGTTACTGTCTATATCGTTTGTTGGCAGGCCGGGCGACAATTCATAGTCTGTATTATTGAATTTTATAACGATCCTGTCTTCGATGCCTTTAAAATCACTGATACCAAAACAGAGTTTTGCGTCAGATAATTGTAAACCTGCAGTATCAACATCTTTGGGCAATTTAAAACTGAAACTTCCTTTGCCATTGATAACACTTTTATATAACAGCACTTTGTAAATAGAGCGTTGCCGATCTTCGGGAGTAATATCACCTTTTACATCAATGTTCTCTGGTAACATTGTAATATGCTGTGCAGCATTTTTGAAAGGAATGTATAGGTAAGGGCCACTAAGGAGTTGATTACCCGCCCAGCTATCGCTGGCTTCAGTGATAATTTTGTCTTTGCGTTCCTTTCGCTCTGTTACAAGGTCTGAAATAAAATAAGTTGGTATCAATAATACGAGGATCAGGACACCGGTAATAATTCCTTTGATCAAAGTTTTGTTTGACGAAGAGGGTTTAGGGTTGCGATAAGCCGAAGGCTCTGTTGTGTAATTGCTTTCCATATATGTGTCTATTTGAGTTTGTGAAAGAATATTCTCAGAAAAATAAGCGGTGAGTTTTTTGTGGCTTAATGCAATAGCTGCAAGTGAACAGGCGAATAGTGAAGCAGTACTTAGCCCTGCTGTTTGAAAAAAGTTTTGCCATGGCTCATTATCGTAATTAAAAGAGGTATCGAAAATGCCTGCTATTATACCATAGCCAAGTGTTATAAATAATTGAAGCGAGATCAGTGCGATGAATTTATACTGAACTTTTTTCAGCCATTTTTGTATAAGAGGAATGTAAATAAATAAAATGATAAACGCAGGGAAACTTCCGGCAAATGCAGCGATAGGTCCAAGAAAAAGCAACATTACAGCAGCTCCGGGTTCGTCAAAAATAAACCAGCTAAATCCACCGATCCCAAAACAGAGAGATGAGAGGAACCATATTCGTGCGGCCAATGTTGAAGATGTCATTTCGCCAATTTAAAAAGCACTTTGAATTTCAAAGTGAAAATATAAAAAAATTTACTTCGTCGATTTGATCATTTGCTCCAATGCTTCCAGGTGCAATTTGAATGCCTTCTCTCCTGCCTTTGTTGCTGCATAAGTTGTATTTGTTTTACGCCCGATAAATCCTTTATTCACTTTTACATAACCGATTTCTTCCAATGCCTTTATATGGCTTGCGAGGTTGCCATCAGTAACCTGTATCAATTCTTTCAACTGGTTAAAGTTTACTTCATCATTGACCATTACGGCACTCATGATGCCCAGCCTTACCCTGCTGTCAAAAGCTTTATTTAAATTTTCAATCGGATTCTTCATTACATTTCGTTTGTTATAGAACCACACTACACATTAGCATCAACACATTTTATTCGCTGGTACGCTCATATTTCCACCACATCAGTATACCGTATATTATATGCAACGCACCAAACCCCAGCGCCCAAAAATAAATACCATACCCAATATACCAGAGATTAATTATACCCAGCAGCAGCAGACCGTAAGAGAGATAACGCACCTCGTCCAACGTATACTTACTTGCATTCAAAACGGCAAGTCCATAAAAGATAAGACAACCAGGAGCAATATAACCATAGGCTTCATTCTCCATAAGTTTTAAAAGATAGATGCCACCAACGATCATTGGTATAGCAACGTTGATCAAAACTCTTTTAGCCATAGCGCCCCAAATTGGCGTGTTGGTCTTTTTGCTTCTTATATAAGTAAAAATAAAAGCGAGTATAAATGCAGCGATAAAAGTGAATACTGCAATTTGAAAAAGCTGATTCCCCATCCAGTCTCCTATGCTTATTGAATTATTACTGTCTTCCGGCATACTGCGCAGGTTGGTTACAGCATATTTGTTATTGTCAATAATACCATTCGCAAACCATGCACCTATCAATGCACAAATACCAGCAGCTATTCCACTCAACCCACTAAGACTTATGAAACGGCTGCTGCGTTCCATCATCTGTTTAATATCTTTCAGGGTATCTAAGTGAGGATTTTGGTCAGTCATAAAAGCACTTTGAAATTCAAAGTAAATACTCAAATCGTAAGTCACCAAATTTATTTTGAAGTTTTTTTTGAGCCGGGCTTTTATTTAACAATTAAGCTTCTGTTGCGTCGCACTCTTGTACAGGTGAATGGTGAGTAGTCAATGGTGAATAAAAATATCACAAGATTCCCCGGCCATTCATCATTGACGATTCACGTTCCGAACGTACAAGTGAGTGACACAACAGGCGATGCCATTATAATCTACAGCGCACTGCAAAAAATCTTAAGCAATTAATTGGTGCATTTGCCGTCATTAATCTGTTTCTTTGCAGCCGTTTATCAATCTTATTGCGCATGTGGTACAGACTGGGCCAATTTATACTGAAGTACAAAATTATTCTGCTGCTTTTGTTGCTTGCTTCAACGGTGTGGATGGGTTATAAAGCTAGCCACGTACAAATGGGTTATGATTTTGCAAAGGCCATTCCTGTTGATAATCCCAAATACAAAGACTTCCTGGCCTTTAAGAAAAAGTTTGGTGACGATGGCAACACAATGGTGCTGGGCATAGAAACGGATAAACTTTATACACCATCTGTATTCAACGCATTAGCCACCTTACAGAAAGATCTGAAAACTGTTTCGGGTGTAGAAGACATTATGGGCATACCTGAAATTGGCGCGCTGGTAAAAGAAGATTCCACAGAGAAGTTATCCTTTAAAAAAATATTTCATCTTCCATATACTTCACAGGTTGCACTTGACAGTGATAAAAATGTTTTCCTGAATTATCCTTTCTATAATGGCAAGCTTTACAATGCTGCAACCAATGCCTCATTGATGGCCGTGCGTTTGAACAAGGATACAGCCAACAGCAAATCACGCACAAGGCTTGTGAATGATATTCTTGACAAGGTGGAAATATTTCAACACAACACGAATATCATTGTTCACCTAAGTGGCTTACCTTATATAAGAACAAATGTTTCTGACAGAATTCAGAAAGAAATGTATTGGTTCCTCATCGGTTCGCTGGTGCTGTCTGCAATAACATTACTTATTTTCTTCCGCTCTTTCAGCGCTATGCTGATGAGTTTGCTGGTGGTGATCATGGGTGTTGTATGGAGTTTGGGCACCATGGTGCTGTTTGATTATAAGATAACATTGCTTACCGCATTAATTCCACCACTGATCGTTGTTATCGGCGTTCCCAACTGTATTTATTTTTTGAATAAATACCATACATCTTATCGTGATACCAATGACAAACAGGAAGCACTGAGAACAATGGTGGGGCGCATGGGTGTTGTTACGCTCTTTTGTAATATAGCGGCAGCAATAGGTTTTGCCGTTTTTGCATTTACAGAAAGCGCTTTATTGAAAGAGTTTGGTGTAGTATCTGGTATCAATATCATGATGCTTTTTGTGATTTCGCTGATCTTTATTCCATCTGTATTAAGTTTTTTACCGGCACCCAAAAGCAAGCATGTAAAATATCTGGACAATAAATTTTTAGAAAAGATATTAGTGCGCATAGAACGCTGGACCTTTCATCATGCAAAGACCATTTATCTTGTCACCGCCGTTATTTTGATCGCTGCTGTAATTGGTATCACCAGGCTAAAAAGCGAAGGCTATATTGTAGATGATCTTCCAAAGAATGATAAGATCTATACCGACCTGAAATGGTTTGAAAAGAATTTCGATGGCATCATGCCGCTTGAAATAACAGTGGAAGCAAAAAAGAAAAACGGTCTTTTGAGATCACTCGAGCCAATTGAAAAGATAGATGCATTCTCGCAATACATTGCAGACAGGCCTGAAACTGCAAAACCACTTTCTTTTGTAGAAGGTTTGAAATTTGCCAAGCAGGCATATTACGATGGTGACAGTGTTAACTACACAACACCAACAGAATTTGACATGCCGTTAATGGGTAAATATTTAAAACAGGATAAAAAAGATACGGCCGCCAATAAAACAGGATTAAGCAATATGTTGCGTAGTTTTATTGACAGCAACAAGCAAACAGCACGCATCAGTGTAAACATGAAAGATATTGGCAGCGCAAAACTGCCGTTGCTGTTAAAAGATTTTGACTCTGTAGCAAAAGCAACATTCGATACTTCAAAATATAAAATTACGTTCACCGGTACCAGCGTAACATTTCTTGAAGGCACCAGTTTTATCATCAATGGTTTAAAAGAAAGCATCATGTGGGCATTCCTGCTCATCGCATTATGTATGCTTTATCTCTTTCGTTCTGCAAGAATTTTATTGTGCTCGCTTATACCCAATCTAGTGCCGCTGGTCATCACTGCAGGCGTAATGGGCTGGACAGGCATTGCACTGAAACCTTCTACTGTACTCATTTTCAGCGTAGCACTTGGCATTGTGATAGACGTAACCATACGTTTTCTTGTCAACTACAAACAGGAACTCCCGTTACGCAACGATGATGTGGAAGACACATTGATACAAACTATCCGCCACACCGGCATTAGCATCATTTACACATCGCTTGTGTTGATAGCAGGTTTTATAATTTTCTGTGTCAGTGATTTTGGCGGCACTAAAGCATTGGGCTGGCTCACTTCATTAACACTGTTAGTTGGTACTGTTACCAATCTTGTATTGCTGCCCGTATTGATCAATACATTGGTTAAGAAAAAGAAAAGCAAGTAATTTTTGAGCCAGGCTTTTGAATTGTTATGATGCTTTTGTTGCGTCGCACTCTTGTACGTTCAGCATATATTTCAACAAAAAACAGGAAGCTAAAAATATTTCTCTGCGTCTCTTCCCCGTTTGTGGTAAATAACCGGTAAATAAAATACATTCGTTGTATGTATAGTTATCTTAAAGCATTACATATCATTTTTGTAGTTACCTGGTTTGCCGGTATGTTTTATATGCCGCGCTTGTTTATTTACAGTACAGAAGCTGGCGAAAAAACAGAAATAGAATGCAATATCCTGCGTAGCCAGTTTAAGATCATGATGAGGCGCTTATGGTATGGTATTACATGGCCTTCTGCAATCCTTACATTGATCTTTGGGCCGCTGGTGATGTTTAATGCTGGCTGGAATAAACTCATACTGGAACCTGAAGGAAGATGGTTACTTATTAAACTGATCTTTGTTGTATTACTCTACGTTTATCATTTTACGCTGCATAAGATTTTTAAACAGGAAATGAATGGCATATACAAATACACATCACAGCAATTGCGAATGTGGAATGAAGTATCAACAGTTTTTCTTGTTGCCATCGTTACACTTGCCGTAGTAAAACAATCTGAAAGCTTCATCTGGTCACTTGCAGGATTGATAGGATTTATTATCGTACTGATGAGCGCTATAAAAATTTATAAGATCATTCGAACTAAAAAATAATTTAACTCACGTTGTATGAAAAATATATTGTTGCTTTTTGTAATTAGTTTTTTGCTTTTTTCCTGTTCGTCTAAAACTTCAGTTGACCTTATCGTTCATAATGGAATTGTTTATACTGTTGACAGCGGTTTCTCCACAGCGCAGGCATTTGCGGTGAAAGATGGCAAGATCGTAGAAGTAGGAAGCAATGAAGCAATACTCAATAACTATGAAGCAAAAGAAAAAGTTGATGCAGGTGGCAAAGCTGTTTACCCAGGTTTTATAGATGCACATGCACATTTTATAAGTTATGGTCAATCACTTTTTTCTGTGGACCTGTATGATTCCAAAAGTTTTGATGAAGTATTAGAGCGGGTTAAAAAATTTGCTGCGGAACATCCCAGCGAAACATGGATTCGTGGCCGCGGCTGGGACCAGAATAAATTTCCCGGCAAATCTTTTCCAACCAATGATTCACTAAATAAATACTTTCCTGATAAGCCCGTATTACTTGAACGTGTGGATGGGCATGCATATGTAGCCAATGCAAAAGCATTGGAGATTGCAAATGTGCATCCGGGTCAAACTATTAATGGCGGTTCTTTTGAAACATTTAATGGCAGGCTTACGGGTATTCTTGTAGATAATGCCGGAGATGTTATTGCTTCAAAAATTCCTTATCCTTCCAAAGAAGAAATGGAACGCTGGCTAATGGCTGCACAAAAAAATTGTTTTGAGCAAGGCCTCACTACCATTACAGAATGTGGTATAAGTTATCGTGCTGTTGACCTGCTCGATACCTTACAAAAAGAAGGCAAACTGGATATGCGTTTGTACATTATGCTCAGTGATGATAAAGTAAATTACGATAAATATCTTTCCAAAGGCCCATACAAAACAGACAAGCTTTTTGTAAAAGGTTTTAAAGTTTATGCGGATGGTGCATTGGGCAGCCGTGGTGCCTGTTTATTGCAGCCATATAGCGACAGGCCGAACTGGCACGGGTTTTTATTAAACACAAAATCACATTACGATTCTGTTGCAGCATTACTCGCCAATACAGATTTTCAAATGTGCACGCATGCTATTGGCGATAGCGCTAATCGTGAGATACTAAATGTGTACAACAAATACCTGAAAGGAAAGAATGATAAACGCTGGCGCATTGAACATGCACAGATCATTAATCAAAATGACTTTAATCTATTTGGCAATGCTTCTATCATTCCTTCTGTGCAGCCCACGCATGCAACGAGTGACATGTATTGGGCCGGCGAACGTCTTGGTACCGAAAGATTAAAAGGTGGTTATGCATTAAAACAATTGCTCCAACAGAATGGTTGGTTGCCACTTGGTACAGATTTTCCTGTAGAAGATATTAGTCCGTTCAAAACCTTTCTGGCTGCAGTTTTCAGGAAAGATGCAAAAAGCTATCCTGCAGGTGGTTTTCAAATGGAGAATGCGCTATCAAGAGAAGAAACGATTCGTGGCATGACCATCTGGGCTGCCAAAGCAGACTTTATGGAGAATGAAATCGGCAGTATTGAAACAGGCAAAAAAGCAGACTTTATTATTCTTGATAATGACCTTATGAAGGTGAATGAAACAGATGTACTGAATACAAAAGTTATCTCCACATACAGTAATGGCAAAAAAGTTTTTGGTAAATAATTTTTTTTGCTGCGCCATTTACAGAATGTAGAAGTGTGCGACGCAACAGCAGATGCTACAAGCTTTGCGGCCGGGATCTTAAAAATTTCCTAATCAAAACTTTGATTAGCAGCTTTTGCATATTTCAATACCTGGTCGTATTGTTCAGGTGTAAGATCGTTGTAGAAAAAATAAACGGGATCAACAGGCTGGCCACCTTTATGCACTTCATAATGACAATGCGGTCCGGTACTCTTACCCGTGCTTCCCACCCAACCTATTACTTCGCCGCGTTTTATTTGCTCACCAATATGCACCTTAATACGCACCATGTGGCCATATAAAGTTTCATAACTGTAACCATGATTGATGACAACATGATTGCCATAACCACCTGCATCGTACGAGGCTTCTTTTACCACGCCATTGGCAGTGGCATAAATGGGCGTGCCCTGTGTTGCAGCAAAATCAAGACCTGCATGAAATTTCGTGATCTTATAAACAGGATCTACACGATAACCAAAACCCGATGCAATATGCCGCAGATCTTTATTACTTACAGGTTGTATCGCAGGGATAGCAGCCAGCAATTTTTCTTTGTCTTTTATCATTGCATCAATATCGCTATAGGATTTTTGCTGGTAAGCAACACGTAAACTCAATGTGTTCAGCTGCGTGGTTAAACTCTTCACCAGTTCTGTTTCGCCCATACTTTGCACCAATTGCACTTCTTTACTTTTTTCCATTTCTTTTAGCCTTGCACTATCAGGTATTGGTGTAGCTTCAAAAATAGCGCGGTATACATTGTTGTCGCGGTTTTCCAGTTCCAGCATTTGTTTCTGCAAATCATCGGTACGTTGTTGTAAAATAGAATATTGATCACGAAGGTCATCATTCTGTTTGCGCAATAAAATTTCTTTGGGCGATTCAATATATTCGAAAGCAATGGCAACAATAATTGCGGCAGCAACAAGCGTTGCAGCAATAAAACCAAATAATCGTAAAAGTCTTACCCGCAGTGGGGTTTCCAGCTTTTCATACCGGAGTGTATGTGTATTGTAGTAGTACTTTACTTTCTTCATTGAGCAAGCAAATATTTATGGGCCCAACTTATGAATAACTATTTAACTTTCGTTGCGTCGCACACTTGTGCATTTTTATCATTATTCAGCAGTTTGATCCGCACAACTTTAAACACTAAACATAAAACTGTAAACTTTCTTAATCTTACCTTTGCCACCCGTAAGCGAACAAAGATAAAGGCTTACAAACTTAATACTATTCTAAATTTTGATTGACGATTATGCTTACAAGCGCTGAAATAAGAAAACAGTTTTTAGATTTCTTTCAATCGAAAGGTCATCATATAGTTCCTTCTGCTCCTATTGTTGTAAAGAACGATCCCACTTTGCTTTTTACCAATGCAGGTATGAACCAGTTCAAAGATTATTTCCTGGGTAACAAAAAAGCACCATATACACGTGTTGCCGATACACAAAAATGTTTGCGCGTAAGTGGTAAGCACAACGATCTTGAAGAAGTAGGGGTTGATACGTATCACCACACTATGTTTGAGATGCTGGGCAACTGGAGCTTTGGTGATTATTTTAAAGCAGAGGCTATTGCCTGGAGCTGGGAATTACTTACCGAAGTTTATAAACTGGATAAAGACCGTTTATACGTAACCATCTTTGAAGGTGATGTAAAAGAGAATTTACCCAAAGATGAAGAAGCATACAATGAATGGAAAAAAGTAATTGCAGAAGACCGCATATTATTAGGCAATAAGAAAGATAATTTCTGGGAAATGGGCGATACAGGGCCATGCGGACCATGTACAGAAATTCATGTTGATTGCAGAACGGATGAAGAAAGAAAAGCAGTTGATGGCAAAACTTTGGTGAATAATGATCATCCCCAGGTGATAGAAATATGGAACAATGTATTTATACAATTCAATCGTTTAAAAGACGGGAGCCTTGAACCATTACCCGCTAAACATGTAGATACCGGTATGGGTTTCGAGCGTTTGGTGCGTGTGATACAAAATAATACATCTAATTATGATACAGATGTTTTTACAGGAACGATTGCAGCAACAGAAAATATAGTTGGTAAAAAATATAATGCAACCGCAATTAACTCTCCCTCAACCGGAGGGAGTTGGAGGGAGGCCGTTGCTTTTCGTGTAATTGCAGATCATATCCGTGCAATATCATTTACTATAGCGGATGGACAGTTGCCATCTAATACCGGTGCAGGCTATGTTATAAGAAGAATATTAAGAAGAGCAGTCCGCTATTACTATTCTTATTTGGATTATAAGCAACCATTACTGCATCAGCTATTGCCTGTTATTGCAAAACAATTTGCAAATGTATTTCCTGAGTTAGAACAACAATTAGATTTTGTAAGCAAAGTGGTAAAAGAAGAAGAAGATGCTTTTTTAAAAACACTTGGAAAAGGTATTACTAAGTTCAATTCATATATTAATTTTCGTGAGCAATTCCCAGAAGCGACTCATGCATATAATGAAGAACTCGGCGATGAATTTCCTTATGATATTCAAGAGGGGAAAAAGGTTATAGTTAATCCTCAATCGCTTGAAGTAACTCAAAAAACAATTCCTGGCAAGTTTGCTTTCGAGTTAACCGATACTTACGGCTTTCCGATTGATTTGACAGAATTAATGGCAAAAGAAATAGGCTGGAAAGTTGATGTCAAAGAATTTGAAAAGGAATTGGCTAAACAAAAATCCCGCTCCCGTGCAGCCACAGCAATAGATACAGAAGACTGGATTGTTTTAGATGAATATGCATTGAATGAATTTGTTGGTTATGATTCAATGGAGATACAAACAAAAGTTACCAAGTACAGAAAAGTAAAAGCAAAAGGCAAAGAAGCATTTCAAATTGTTCTGGAAGCAACGCCATTTTATGCAGAAAGCGGTGGACAGGTTGGTGATACAGGAAAGCTATTGCTCAACAATGAAGAAATAATCATTACCGATACAAAAAAAGAAAACAACCTTATCATACATTTTGCAGACTCAATTCCTGCAGACTTGAATGGAGAAGTTTTTGCAAAAGTGGATGTTACAAAAAGAAAAGCAACAGAAGTTCATCATAGCGCAACACATTTACTGCATGCAGCTTTACGCAAAGTATTGGGCACACATGTAGCGCAAAAAGGAAGCCTTGTGAATAATGAACATTTGCGTTTCGATTTCTCTCATTTCGCAAAAGTTACCGATGAAGAAATTGCGCAGATAGAAATACTCGTAAACGAAAAGATAAGAACCAATATTCCTGTCGTAATAAAACAAATGCATAAAGACGAAGCCATTGCTATGGGTGCCATGGCATTGTTTGGTGAGAAGTATGGAGATACTGTGCGTGTAGTAATTATTGATCCGCATTACTCCATAGAATTATGTGGCGGCACACATGTTTGCAATACCGGTGAACTGGGTTTCTTTAAGATCAAACATGAAAGCGCTGTTGCAGCAGGCGTAAGAAGAATAGAAGCAGTTAGTGGTAAAGCTGCAGAAGAATTAATTGCAGAGCAATTCGAAACACTTGGTGTAATTCGTGAGACACTAAAAAATCCGAAGGAAATACAAAAGTCAGTGGAAAACCTTGTTACAGAAAATAATGAGCTAAAAAAGAAAGTAGAAAGCCTTGAAGCAAAACAATTAGCTGCTATAAAAAGTGAATTGGTTGACAAAGCCCAAATCATTAACGGCTTCAACTTTATTGGGGAAGTATTGGAAGTAAGTAATGCCGATGCATTAAAGAAATTATCGTTCGATCTCAAAACATCTTTGAATAATTATATAGTTGTACTTGCAGCCAATATAGAAGGCAAAGCCTCCGTAGCTGTTTCTATGGATGATAATTTTATTGCAGCAAAAAATACTGACGCACCAAAGATCATTAAAGAACATATTGCACCATTAATAAAAGGTGGCGGTGGCGGACAAAAAACGTTGGCTACCGCAGGAGGCCAGGACACCAGTAATTTGCAACAGGTAATTGAGAAAGTAAAGGCATTATTATAACTTTTTTGTAAACCAATAAAAAGGAAGTAAACTTGTTATTATAAAATCCTGCTGTTGCCCGTTATTTACTGAAAACTAAAATTTTATTTTCTCATGTCTTCTGATCATTCTTTAAACGATCTGTCAAAAGACGGATCATCAACAGAGAACATTGTATATTTTGAAAAAACATACAACATGGGCTGGCTGTTGCCTTTGTTGCTGATCGTATTAGCCGCAGGCCTCGTATTGTATTTTATGAAAGGAGTCAATGATACATCTGTGCCGGGCATTGCATATGTTGAAGATACGGCTGCAGAAGCAATTGTTCCCGACAGCAGTCATATAACTCTCAGGAAGTCGCTCTCTATAAGACTTTCAGACAGCACAGAAATAACAGCGTATAAAAATGGAATAGAGAACAAACTGATTTTATATATCATGTCTAAGAACCCCGTAGATAGTATCAGTAAAAACCGCTGGTTCGATTTTGATGATCTTAATTTTAAAACAGGCAGCGCAGAGTTAACCGATTCCAGCATGCACCAGGTACATAATATTGCCGTAATACTTAAAGTATATCCTAAGGTAAAAATAAAAATAGGTGGATATACAGATAAGACCGGTGATGAAAAACTAAACATGCAGTTATCGCAGGCAAGAGCGGATGCTGTTGTTAATGCTTTAAAGAAAGCGGGCGCAAATCCTGCACAATTAGTGGGCGCAGAAGGTTATGGCTCACAGTTTGCAAAAGCCGCTGCAAATGCACCCGATGAAGAAAAACAAAAAGACAGGAGAATCTCTGTTAATGTGAGAGCAAAATAATTGAACATGATTTTTTATGAGCCCGGCTGCAGTTTTTCATAGCATCACCTGTTGCGTCGCACTCTTCAGCTGAAGAATTTAATTGAACAAATAATAATAACAAGACCTGTTAGGTATTAAAAAAACCAACAGGTCTTTTAAATTTTACGCAACAGTTGCAGCTGCATATTTTCTTTCGCCGATCTGCTGGCGCCACATTGCATAGTACAAGCCCTTATCTGTTATCAGTTGCTGGTGTGTACCCGTTTCAACGATCTGGCCTTTCTCCAAAACAAATATCCGGTCTGCATGCATAATCGTACTTAACCTGTGGGCAATAAGTACCGTAATTTGTTCTTTCTCTTTCGAAATATTTTTGATAGTAGAAGTTATCTCTTCTTCCGTAATAGAATCAAGTGATGATGTTGCTTCATCGAAGATCAATAAATGCGGATGACGCAACAATGAACGCGCAATACTTAATCGTTGCTTTTCACCGCCACTTAATTTTAAACCACCTTCGCCGATTACTGTTTCAATACCTTTTTCTGCCCGTGCCAATAAATTCTGGCAACTGGCTTTATACATTGCATCGAGCAGGTCATCATCTGTTGCAGATGGGTTTACAAATACCAGGTTTTCTTTAATTGTGCCTGCAAAAAGTTGTGTGTCCTGTGTTACAAAACCGATCTGTGTACGCAGCTCGTCAAAGTTGATAAGGTTACCATCAATATTATTGTAGAGCACTTTCCCCTCATTGGTTCTGTATAAACCTACCAATAATTTTACCAGTGTGCTTTTTCCCGATCCTGAAGGGCCAACAAATGCAATGGTTTCACCTTTCTTTACATCAAAGCTTATATTATCAAGTGCTTTGTATTGTGCGGTTTTATGCTGGAAAGAAACATTGATGAATTCAAGTTCTTCAATGGCCCCAACAGATTTTGGAGAAGCCGGCTTTGGTTCTACGGCTCTTTTCATTAACCCATCGAAATTATTTAAAGAGGCTTCTGCCTCACGATAAGAAATGATGATATTACCAATATCCTGCAATGGTCCAAAAATGAAGAAGCTATAAAACTGCAAAGAGATCATTTCACCTGTAGTAATAATATCTCTGAATATGAGCCATAGAAAAGTAAAGGTCAATACCTGTCTTAAAAAATTGACCATGGTACCTTGTATAAAACTCAATGCACGAATGCTTTTTACTTTTCTTAATTCCAGCCCGAGAATTTTATATGTGTTTACATTCAACCGCTTTACTTCCTGCTCGGTGAGACCAAGACTTTTTACCAACTCTATATTGCGCAATGATTCTGTAGTGGAACCTGCCAGTGCGTTTGTTTCTTTTACAATATTTTTTTGAATGCTCTTTATTCTTTTACTCAGCAGGTTTGTCACCACACCAATTATTACCGTACCTAAAAAATAAATGGGCATAATGCTCCAGTGCAGCCTGAAAGAATAAATACTTACAAACACAACACTTACTAAAATGCCAAATAAAATATTAATGAAATTGCTGATAAATTTTTCTGTATCGCTGCGAACTTTATTTAAAATAGATAATGTTTCGCCACTACGCTGGTCTTCAAAATCCTGGTAAGGCAGGCGCATGGAATGTTTTAATCCGTCCGTAAAAATTTTTGCGCCAAACTTCTGAATGATAACACTGGAGAAATAATCCTGAAATGCTTTGGCAATCCTGCTGACCATAGCTGTGCCAACAAGCATTCCCAGGAATAACAGCAACCCACTGATAAACTGGCTTTCATCTCTTGCTGTTCCATCATCAAATGTTTTAGGATGATTTGCAAAGTGATCAATTATTTTACCGAAAATCAAAGGATCGAACATGGAAAAGGTCTGGTTGATAGCTGCCAGCAGTAAGGCCAGTAATACCAGCCCTTTGTAAGGTTTCAAATATTGCATCAATATCTTCATAATATGCCCGTTTAATATAGTTTTGATTAGTTCCTGAAATTAAAAGGAATTTACTCTATAATCAAATAATGCACCACACAAGATATATAAAACAGAACAAGACTTATTGGCAGTAACTGTTAAGCGGAGACCTCTTAAATGCTGCATAAAGGCAAGAATGTACAAGTGAGTGACACAACAAAAGCTCAATAGCAGCAATGCAGTTAAGTACAAAAAAGTATGTTGCAAAACACCTGTTGTTACTTTTTTTATTTGATCCATTTTATATACCTTACGTTTACGATATATGCAGACTCAAGTACATATATTTGAAATAATAATTAACAACGATCGCCGGTCATGGATAAACCAAAAAGATTATTTGATTGCGTAGCGCTGCAGTTGCACAAGCATCCTAAAACAGATATGCTTGCAGCAAAGGTTAATGGCAGTTGGAGAACATATAGCACCACTGAAGTAAAAGAAACAGTTGATAGTTTTACCGCCGGATTGCTTGAGCTTGGTGTTGGTGGCAATGATATGAGTGATGAAGGTGTTGATAAAATTGCGATCATCAGCAATAACAGGCCTGAGTGGCTTTTCACAGATATGGCCGTGCAGCAAACAGGCGCTGTGCTGGTGCCTATTTATCCTACAACTAATGCACACGAGTTACAATTCATTTTAAATGATGCACAGGTTAAATATATTTTTGTTAGCAGCCAGGATCTTTATGAAAAAGTAAAAAGTATTTGCGCCTTTGTGCCTTCTATAAAAAATATTTATTCATTTGATCATATCAATAATGTAGACCACTGGACGATGGTGCTAAATATGTCGTCGGCAGAAACACTGCAAAAGGTAGAGACATTAAAACAATCTACACCTGAAGAGCATCTTGCAACCATCATTTACACATCAGGCACAACGGGCACACCAAAAGGCGTAATGCTTACGCATAAAAATATTGTAAGCTGTGCACGCTTTGGTATTGAGAGTTTTCCTTTCCCCGAAAACCCTTCTTATAAAGTATTGAGCTTTTTGCCATTGAACCATATATTCGAGAAATGCACGTCTTACATTTATATGTTCAATTGCATCAGTATTTATTTTGCAGAAAGCCTTGATACTATTGCAGATAACCTGCGTGAAATAAAACCTGATGGGTTTGATACCGTACCAAGATTACTGGAAAAAGTTTATGAAAAAATAATGAGCAAGGGTAGTGAGCTTACCGGTGTAAAAAGAAAATTATTTTTCTGGGCAGTGGCACTTGGAGAAAAATATGATAACAATATAAGTGGTGGCCCGTGGTATAACATGCAACTCGCACTTGCAAACAAACTTATTTTCAGTAAGTGGAGAGAAGCACTTGGTAACAATATTAAATTTATCATTACAGGTGGGGCCGCCTGCCAGGAGAAATTATTACGCATATTTAACGCTGCAAGAATTCCGGTTTATGAAGGTTATGGCCCTACGGAGAATAGCCCTGTAATTGCTGTTAACAGGCAGGGGCCGGGGCTCACCAAATATGGTACTGTTGGGCCGGCAATGAATGGCATTGAAGTTAAACTGGCCGAAGATGGCGAAATAATTGTGCGTGGTGATACGGTAATGAAAGGTTATTATAAACGCCCCGATCTTACAGCCGAAACTGTTATTGATGGATGGCTGCACACAGGTGATATTGGTACATGGGTAGAAAATACAAAGCATCCTGAATACAGGTTTTTAAAGATCACAGACAGAAAGAAAGAACTCTTTAAAACAAGTGGTGGAAAATATGTAGCACCACAACCCATAGAAAATTTATTAAAAAGCAGTCCTTATATTGAACAAATAATGATAGTTGGTGCAGAACGAAAATTTGTTGGCGCATTGATCGTACCTTCCTTTCTTATGCTTAAATCGTGGATGCTGCAACAAAGCATACCTTTTACTACAAATGAAGCAGCCATCAACAATCCTAAAGTGCTTGACCTGTATAAAAATATTGTGGAAGAAATGAACCCTAATTTTAATCATGTAGAACAGATCAAGAAATTTGAATTGCTACCACGTGAATGGAGCATTGAAACAGGTGAAATGACACCGAAAATGAGTTTAAAAAGAAAGATCGTAATGGAAAAATATAAAGATGTCATTGAAAGAATTTATGCGTAATAATGTTAGGGGACAAGCAGTAGAATAAATGGCATCGCCTGTTGTGTCACTCACTTAAGGGTTCTGAATAATAATGAGCAAAATGATGGTTATGATTTACCATTCGTAACTTTACAGACAATTCTTACATAACTAACCAAACAAATAATTATGGCAAAATCAAATTCAAAAAGATCAAAAGCAAAGCCGCCAAAAAAAGCAGCAGCTTCCGGAATGGTTACAAAAAGCAGCGGTGGTGGTTCACATGCAAAAGGCTCGTCCTTTATGGTGAATAAAAATATTTCATCGGCCAAAAAAGGCAACAGCGTTTCTGCACCAAGAAAAGCAGGGGGTTCATAAAACAGAAACGCGCCGCTTGCGGCGCGTTTCTGTTTTAATAATTTGCATAAGACAATTATTTCGGTTGCATAATACCTGTTGTAAGACTGTAAGGGCCATTCCAAACAAATTTCGTAGCCGAAAGTTTTAGAATATCAGAATAAAATGTGCCATAGGAATTATTAACCACCATTGAAGTTTTCCCATCATTTGTAAAACTCCATGTACCTGGAATGTAATTTCCATCATTATCAAATTCATCAACTGTACCATCGATGTTGAATTTTACAGTGTTGTTGTCTAACGCAATAATATTATTCACACGACCTCTTTTGTAAGCAAGTGTTCCCGAACCGATGCTGTCTGAGGATGTGTAATACCTGACGTAAATCCATGTATTTGCTGTAAGCAGGGCTAAAGTATTTTTTGCTGTTACAGCATTGGAATTATCTGTAGTAGAAACGGTTGATGGTTTTACTACATCAGATTTTGTACAGGATACAATTAAAGCTGAAGCTAAGAGTAAGGACATTAATTTTTTCATGGGTTTAATTTTTATAAAAATAAAGAACAATATACAATCACAAAAAACAATTTCAGGAAGGATATAATGTTGAAGTGTGCGACGCAACGAAAGCTCAATTCTTATTTACGCGCTGGAATCATAAAATATTGATTCATTATTAAAAACAAGTTATAACAACGCTTCAAAAGATTAATTTTTTGATAAAGCCTTATCACCAGATGCGGGAATCCAGTTGTTCAATATTAATGTTTATACATTTGTGTATTGTTAATACTCTGCGACGCTAATGACAATGCCTTATGAAAAGAAAAATTATTTTTCTTGCGAACCCTATCTCCGGCGGAACAAAGAAAGATTCAGCATTCAAGCATATAGATGCAACTTTTAAAAAACAGCAAATTCCATTTGAAATATTACCCACCGTTGCTTCGGGTGATTACGATTTCCTAAAAGCAAAGATCAGGGAAGAAAATATTACAGATATTGTGATCATTGGCGGCGATGCTTCTGTAAACCAGGTAGTACAATCATTGCGTACGGAAAAAGTTCGTTTTGGTATTATACCTTTTGGCAGTGGTAATGGTTTTGCATTTGCAGCAGGTATTCCTAAGAATGTGTCAAAGGCTACCAAAATTATTCTGGAAGGGAAATCGTCTGTTGTAGATGCTTTTAAAGTGAATGAGGAATTCTCCTGTATGCTTAGCGGTATTGGCTTTGATGCAAAGGTGGCGCATGATTTTGCAGCAAAATCAAGCAGAGGGTTAATTACTTATACACAGCAAAGCATCATTAATTTTTTTAAAGCACATCCTTACCAGTTTGAAGTTTCCGTAGATGGATTTTCCCTTTTTACAGAAGCATTTTTTATAAGTGTGGCTAATGCAAATCAATTTGGCAATAATTTTACTATTGCACCAAAAGCAAGCTTGAATGATGGTATGCTGGATGTGGTAATTGTGCAGAAGATGAATAAGGCAAAACTGCCTTTTGCTATTTTAAAACAGTTACGTGGTAACAATAAAATGCAGCAGTTGGTAGAAGCAATGAGCAAAAAGAATGTATTGTATTTTCAAACGGATACAATAACAATTAATAATATTAAGCAGGCTCCTTTACATATTGATGGCGAGCCAAAGGAAACTGCCGCGCAGATAAAGTTTGAAATTATCAAAGACTGTTTTGATCTGTTGCAGCCTTCAAAAAACTAGGGTTACTTAATATCAAAATCAATTACTACCTTCTCTGTAACGGGGTGCGATTGACAGGTAAGAATAAATCCTTCTTCCACTTCTTCAGGCTCCAGTCCCCAATGTACATCCATTGTCACCTCGCCTTCGAGTAATTTAGCTTTGCAGGTACAACATACACCACCTTTGCAACTGTATGGCAAGTCAGCGCCCTTTTTTGTTGCAGCATCCAATACAGAATCATCACTGTTAAACGGCATATCAAAATCAAATGCAATACCATCAAGCTTTACTGTAACATGGCTTTTCGCGGTATTATCAATTTCTTCTTTTTGACTTTTTACTTTTGACTTTTTACTTTCTAAAGTTGTAAACAATTCAAAATGAATTTTCTTTTTATCAACGTTATGTGCTTCCAGATAATCTTTTACAGAAAAGATCATTTCTTCGGGACCGCAGAGAAAAAATTCATCGGCTTTTATATCAACTGCCTTTACAAATAAAGCTTCGCATTTTGCAATATCAATTCGGCCATGATTTATAGCTGCGTCTGTTTTTTCACGGCTCAGCGTATGAATAATACTAAACCTGTTGATATATTTATTCTTCAACGCTTCCAGTTCTTCCTTAAAAATAATAGAAGCCCTGTTGCGGTTGCCATATACTAATGTGAAATTGCTATGAGGTTCGGTTGAAAGCACTGTTTTAATGATTGATAAAACCGGCGTAATACCACTACCCGCTGCAAATGCTACATAAGATTTTTTATTTGCAGCATCCAGTTCACAAAAAAAATGCCCCATTGGAGGCATCAGTTCAATTTCATCGCCTGGTTTCAGTACACTGTTTGCAAAAGAGGAGAATACACCACCGTCTACTTTTTTTACCGCAACTTTCCATTCATTATCTAATGGAGAACTGCATAAAGAATATGAGCGTCTTACTTCTTCCCCATTTAAAAATGTACGCATATTCAAATGCTGACCATGCTTGTATGCAAACCGCTCTGCAAGTGTCTCAGGAATATCGAACGTGATAGAAACACACTCAGGGGTTTCCCTGTTAATTTTTTTTACACGAATTTTCTCAAAATGAACAGACATTGTAATCTTATTTATGCACCGCAGAGACGCTAAGACGCAGAGATGTTTAATTATTTTTCTTTGCGTCTTTCTATCTCTGGGGTTTTCTTTGCTCAATAAAGGACAAAGTGTACAAGCGTGCGACGCAACGAAAGCTTAATGTTAGCTATAAAGCCTGGTTAAAAATTATTTCTTTAACCCATCGATCAAAATGGTAACCATATTTTCTTCCAGTTCTTCACCACTTATTTTGTGCGTGCTGCGGTGCCAGGATTCAATGCCACCAATTGCATGCAAAATAATAAGTACTGCAGTTGATGCATCGATCTTGTTGATCTGGCCCTGCTCAATACCTTGCTGAATAATTGCAGCAAAACGTTTGCGGTAGCTGCGGCGCTGGTTCTGATAGTTGGAAAAGTAAGGCTCAGAGAGATAACGCCATTCCCGGTCGTTCACATAAACCTCTTCAAAATTTTCGATCATCTGTTTGATGTGAAAGCGGATAAGCGATTCCAGCTTGCTAATTGCAGGTTCGTCAGATGTTTCAACAACCAGGATATGGTCGAAGAAAATGTTGGCCACATTAAAACAAATGTCGTGTAGCAGTTCAGCTTTTGAGCGAATGTGGTTGTAAAGGCTTGCCGCTTCCACACCCACTTTTACGGCCAGGTCACGCATACTCGCGGCTTTATAACCTTTTTCGCGAAATAGCTTCGCCGATGCTTTGAGTATAACTTCTTTTCTGGAGACGTCTTTTTCAGTTTGTATTCTTGCCATAGCGCAAAAATAACACTCATTAGTAGAATTTCTTGCCTTTTCTTTTATTTTGATTCAGGCTGATGGCTAATAATTTGGCTGATGTTGTGTCACTCACTTGTACGTTCGGTTCGTTGAGCGGCACATCCTGATCTCTATAACTTATTGGTAATAATTTATTTCTTCCCTTTAATAGCCACAAGGTATTGAACAATTTCTTTTGCTGAAGAGTCGGCTACCGGTGCACCAAAATTTTTCTGCATTTTGGCAACAACCACTGTCCATGTTTGTTCCGGGAAATCAGGCTGCATTTTAATATAGCGGGCAGAATGACAACTGGTACAATTTGTTTTAAAAGTTTCATAACCTGGTCCATCCGGTAATTCTGTATTAACGGTATTCAGGCTAGCAGGTTCATTTGATGAAGCAGTTACCGGCCGCTTTTCCTGTTCATTGCAGGCGGCAAGAACCAATGCGGAAACAAAGAATAAAACAGATACGTGTGAAGTGATGTTCTTCATTATTACTCAGCTTTGATCATTAAAGTTTCAATTTCATTACGCATATAACCGCTTCGGTTCCATTGATGTTCCGGTTGAGTTTCCCCTTTGGCATTGGTGGCTTTTATCTGTAAATAATAAATGTCTTTTTTTGCAGGCGTAAAATTGTAATGCCATCGGCGCCACGAATATTTACCTAAGTCTGCATCAAGCTTTGCAGGCATCCATGTTTTGCCGCTGTCTGCAGAAAGCTCCACTTTTGTAATACCATCGCCGCCATCAAAAGCAAGACCTTGTATATCGGTAACCCTGCCAACTGTTATGGCGCTGCCTGGTTCCGGTGAAACAAATAAAGAACGCACATCTATTTTATTGATCGGTTGCATTTTGGTAGCAAGAGAATCAGGATGTTCATTGCCATTTTTTGATTCTTTTGGAATCAAATAAGCTTTCTGCATCCAGAAACCCCTGAATGTATCCGTTAAGACATCTATTTTACTTAACATACCCACCCAGTAAGTTGCATACCAGCCGGGAACAACCAGCTTCAAAGGGTATCCATTTAATAAAGGCAGCTGTTCGCCATTCATTTCATAAGCGATCATTACTTCGCCATCTGTTGCATGATTATATTTCAATGATTTTACAAAGTCAGGTGTCGCAGCCATTGGTGGCGCATCGAGACCGTTAAAGCTTACTTCTTTTGAATCGTTTTTTGCACCTGCCATAGCAAGAATATCCTTCAATTTAACACCGGTCCATTTGGCATTGCCCATTGCCCCGTTCTTCCATTGTCCACCGGGCACACGGGGGTCAAAAAAGCTTCTTGAATTGCCTGCACATTGACATACAGCTGTAATAGTGTAAGGAGTGAATTTTGTTTTAAGATCATTCATTGAAAGTGATAATTCCTTTTGCACATTACCGCTAACACGCAAACGAAAAGTATCTATATTAATTTTTGTGGGTAGACCTGCCAAATGCCAGCGTACAAAAAATACATTATTAGGCGTATAATCCTGAAGAAAATATTTCAGCGGTGTTTCCAGGTTAGGAGGCCTGTCTGTAAGCAATAGCATAGAATCTTTTCCTTCGGGTTTTATAAGTTCATCTTTTGCTGTAGCGCCTGCTACGGTTGAAGTTGATTCTGTTTTTGTGTTGCAGGAGAATATGGTCAGAAGTAAAGCTATTATGAAGAAAATATTTTTCAAATAATGAATATTTATGTTGACATTAATGATATAAAGATAAGTCAATAAGCTTGCCTTTTCTTGCTAACAGTCCGTCTTTGAAAGCTGCATATTGTTTTGAGTGTACAAGTGAGTGACACAACAGGCATTGCAATTACTTTCTGCTGCCGGTCACCACACAAAACATCCTCTCATCATTTAACGGGTATTAAATTTGAAAAATAATTTGGTTTATTTTATAAACTACTTTACGTTTGTGTTATCAAAATGAAATTATGAGAAAGTTTATAATGTTTATGGTATTGCTAACCACCGGTGCACAATTATTTGCACAGGTAACCATAAGCGGCAAAGTAAAAGATAACCGGGGCCGACCAGTAACTGCGGCTACCATTACACTGAAAGATACTTATGATGGTGCCATTGCAGATTCTATGGGCAATTACCGATTTACCACTACGGAAAAAGGAAGTTTTCTTTTGCAGTTTACCAGTACAGGATATAAATCTTTTGAACAACAGATCACGATCGGCAACACTGCCATGGTTATAGATGCCGTTTTAAAAGAAGAACTCAACGAATTAAAAGCTGTAACTGTTACTGCAGGTTCATTTGCTGCAGGTGATAATAAAAGAGCGGCTACCGTACTTACTTCTTTGGATGTGCTTACCGTTGGCGGCGGTAACGCTGACATCACTTCTGCTGTTAAAACATTACCCGGCGCTCAGCAGATTGGTGAACAGGAAGGCTTGTTTGTTCGTGGTGGTACCGGTGCAGAGACAAAACAATTCATAGATGGTACGCTTGTAAATAATCCTTACTACTCCAGTGTTCCGGATATTGCGAGCAGGGGTCGTTTCTTACCTATGTTATTTAAAGGAACTGTTTTTAGTACAGGTGGTTATTCGGCTTTATATGGGCAAGCCTTATCGTCTGCATTGATCCTTGAATCTATCGACCTTCCTGAAAAATCTACTGCAAGTCTCGGCATATCTCCAATCGTTGTGAATGGTGGATTTCAGCAACTGGCAAAGAATAAAAAGTCATCATGGGGAGTGAATTATAACTATGTGAATTTGATAGCCTATTTCAGTGTTGTAAAACAAACACCGGATTATTTTAAAATGCCTGTATTTCATAATGCAGATGCAAACTTTCGCTTTAAAACAAAAAGCGGGGGCATGATAAAATACTATACCACTTTTGCAAAGGGAAATGTGGGTTTGAGAAGAGCTGATATAGACAGTCTTGAATTGAAAGATGCCTTTGGTTTAAAGAATATTAACTGGTACAATAATCTTAGCTGGAGAGAGAATCTTGGTCATGGTTGGAAAATGAACCTGGGTGCAGGCTATAGTACCAATACAGATGATCTTACACAGGAAATACAGGATCAGCAAAACAAGCCTGCTTATATTGTTGATCAACCATGGAGTTTTGGTAAAAATTTTGTCATCAAAAACAAACAGGAACTCTCACAGATCAGAGCAGTATTTGAAAAGAAAATGTTTGGTATAAGTACAGTGCGGTTTGGAGGTGAGTATATGTATAGTGTAAATAATACCAACTTCAACGACACTTTTATAAGTAATCTCCAGGATCATTATGAAGCACTGTTTGCAGAAACAGACATTTATATTACCAATGATCTTGCAGCAAAAATTGGCGGACGTTTTGAGCACTCTTCCATCATCAATAAAGCAAACATAGCGCCGCGTATATCTCTTGCTTATAAAGTTGGCAAAGGCGGGCAAATATCTGCGGCCTATGGTATCTTCTATCAGAAGCCTGAGTACACGGAGCTTGCGTACACAACAGCATTGGGTTATACAAAAGCAACACATTATATACTCAACTACCAGAAAAATACTAATGACAGGATCTTTCGCATTGAAGGTTTTTATAAGCAGTATGATGCACTTGTAAAATCATATCCCATCAACTTTTATTATAGCAGGTTTGATAATGGCGGTTCTGGTTATGCAAAAGGTATCGAATTGTTTTTTCGCGATAAGAAAACCATCAAAAATCTTGATTACTGGGTCAGCTATTCTTACCTCGATACCAAGAGAGATTTCATGAATTATCCGGAACAATTGCAACCGGATTTTGCAGCCAATCACACAGCGTCTTTAGTAGTAAAAAGATTTGTGATAAACTGGAAAACAGGTTTCAATTTCACTTATAGTTATGCAACAGGAAGGCCTTATTATAATTTCATGTACAATAATGACAATGGCACAAGTAAATTCAGCATCGCAGACCAGGGCAAAACAAAAGATTATCACAACCTTGGTTTTAGTATGAACTATGTGCCCAGCGTTGGCAAAACAAATTCAAAAGTTTTCTGGGTGATTGTGGCAAGTGTAACAAATGTGCTTGGTTATGATGCAGTGTATGGTTACAATTATTCGCAGGATGGCACCAACAAAGTGCCCGTAACACCACCCGCAAAAAGATTTTTCTTTATTGGTGCATTCTTTAGCTGGGGGGTTGACAGAACACAGGATGCAATCAATGGTAATTTGTAAGAATAATTTTTTGAGCCATGCATTTGAATAAGTATTAAGCATCGTTGCGTCGCACGCTTGTACGCTTTGTTCAATAATGATCTGAACGCACAAGTGAGTGACACAACAGGCGATGACCAAAGAGCAAAAGTTGATAAACAAAAAGTGAATAAATTTTTTAACACACATAATCATCATTAACGCGTTTCCAAAGTCCCCCACCGGGGGATTTAGGGAGCTTTTAATTATCACACCATGAAAAAAATGATCTTCTCTCTTATGCTGTTTGTATCTGTAACAGCAATGGCACAAAGCGATAAATATGAAGCTGCCATGAAGAAAGGTTTTGCAGCAATGGACAGCGCCAAAACAGTTATGGACTGGCAAAATGCTGCGGCCATGTTTGAACGTATTGGCGATGCAGAAAAAACACAATGGCTTCCATATTATTATGCGGGTCTTGCCTATTCAACAATCGGCTGGATGAACCCTAAAGGTGATGCAGATGCCAATGCAGATAAAATAAAAGCATTGTGCGATAAAGCAGAAGCCATTGAAAAAAATGCAGAGATCTATTCATTGCGCAACATGGCTGCCACACAGCAAATGATCGTCGATCCGCAGAGCCGGTGGGCTAGCTATGGGCAAGAAGCTGCTGCTGCATTACAAAAGGGAATGGAGCTTGATCCTAATAATCCAAGATTGTATTACCTGCAGGGCATGAGTGTTTTTGGTACACCGGAACAATTTGGTGGCGGTAAAGAAAAAGCAAAACCAATATTGCAGAAAGCAGTTGATCTGTTTAAAGCAGAACAGCCCAAACCAATGTACCCGCATTGGGGTCAAAAGCAGGCGGAAGACGCATTGGCACAATGCCAGTGAAAATAAAATAACACAACAACGATATTTCAAAAATGAAATATCGTTGTTGTGTTTTCATAAAGTGCAAAGCCTGTGCAAAACAATAAAATACGGTTTGTTGATTTGTATTCATTCAACCTCATTTTTGTAACATGGATAATAATAATCCTGATTTTGATCCGCAGCAAAGCCTGCAGTTAATTGAAAGCATGATAAACCGTGCTAAAGATAAATTTGCAGAAGGCGGTTTTATGTACCTGCTTTGGGGATGGGCAGTTTTCTTTTTAAGTCTTACTCAGTTTGTGCTGCTTCATTTTTTTCAATACACCTACCATTATATAGTATGGATGTTTTGCTGGGTAATTGTAATTTACCAGCTTGTTCACATGCGCAAAAAATACAGAAAACAAAAAGTGCGCACTTATACTGATTATATAATCGGGTATATATGGTTAACCTTTGTTGTGCTTATTTTTTTGTTAGGCTTTTTAATTGGCAGGTTAACATCCGGTGAATATTACACTCACATTGTTCCAATTGTACTTGCATTATATGGAATGCCCATTTTCTTAACGGGAATTATTATGCGTTTCAAACCGCTTATTATTGGTGGTATTGGGTGCTGGCTCCTTTGTGTTATTACAACTTTCATTATCAATTATGATTACCAGTTTTTAATGATACCGCTTGCCATGCTTATTGCCTGGATCATTCCCGGTTATTTATTAAGAGCGAAATACAAATCCCAATAATTATGGAACAGGAAAATCAACTTAGCGAAAAGGAAAGTCTGCAGCTTATCAGCCGCATGATCCATGAAGCAAAAGGATATTTTTATGAAAGTGGTATAGCTGCATTGGTGTATGGTTTTAGTATTTTGATCTGCAGCATACTAACATGGCTCAGAGATAAGCAAATACTTTCATTGCCGTTTCATCCTTTCTGGTTTATTGTGCCGATATTTTTTGTGCAGTCATTTATACAAATAAGGGAAGAAAAGAAAAAGAAAGCAAAGACCTTTACAGACGAAGCCATTAATTACATTTGGATGGGTTATTTCCTTTCTGTGTTTGCAGCTTTCACTGCAAGCTTTGCAGGCTTTACTTATATCATCATATCAGTGATCTTGCTGCTCACAGGTCTCGCAGTTTTCCTGACAGGCATGATCTCAAAATTCAGGTATCATATCATTGCAGCTTTTGCTACATGGCTACTTGCAGCTATTTCATTCTTTATACAAAATGAGAACATATATATACTGCTAGCAGCCACAGCTATCCTGGTATGGATCATTCCGGGTTTTATACTGAATGCAGTTTTCAAAAAACAACATCGTGGTTAAAGAAAAATGAAGTGAATGTTTCAAGAACTGGATCCCATATTACACTCTCAATTAAGGCTTGCAATAATGAGTTTGCTTATTAGTGTAAAAGAAGCAGAGTTTACTTTTATAAAAGAGAAAACAAATGCTACTGCGGGTAATCTTAGTGTGCAGGTGCAAAAACTTAAAGAAGTTGGCTATATAGAAGTTATAAAAGAATTCAAAGACAATTATCCAAATACTACCTGTAAAATAACCAAACAGGGAATTGCTGCATTTGAAGATTATGTAAAAGCGCTACAGCAGTATTTACAAATGGGTCAGAAATAGTCATTTTTATTGAGCAGGCTTTTTAACTATTATTAAGCTTCGTTGTGTCACTCACTTATACTTCCTTTTCTTTACGCAGCATTTTACTGCATTACTCCATGCGTTTTTTCAAATTATCAATCAAGAAGTTTAGCTGCACCAAAGAATACGGCAAGCCATATCAATCCTTTTATCAAAAAGAAAAGAAACCCTGCAATACCAATCTTCTTAAGCGCTGCTTTTATTTTTTCTTTATTGACCAAACAAATTCTTTTAAAACAGCAAAGTTAAATGAATGCACTATCCTGTTTCATTGTAACCCTTCAATTTGTATTTCAATTCATTCTTAATAACAGGTAATTAATGTTGCCTTGTGCAATACAGTACAAGAGTGCGACGCAACAAAAGTTCAATAGCATTACAGGTGCTTGTCACCAAAATAAAATGCAGCAATGCCAATTTATTTGTATGTTCGAAATATGAAACGAATCTGCCTATTTTTTGCCATACTGCACTTAGTTGTGCAATCGAATGCACAGGAAGATTTTATTGCTTACACCACCACTATCCCCAATTCGACTGTAGGTTTTAAAATGGTTCCCATACCTGCAGGTAGTTTTTTAATGGGTAGTAGCGATAAAGAAAAACACCACAAAGCAAATGAAGGCCCTCAGCAAAAAGTTTCTGTTGGGGCTTTCTGGATGGGCGAGCATGAAGTTACTTACGATGAATTTCTGCTTTTCTTCCAGGATGCAAATACAAGCGTAAACTCAACCGTGGATGCTGTTACAAGACCAACACCTCAATATATAGATCTTAGCTGGGGCATGGGTAAAACAGGTGGCTATCCTGTAAACAGTATGCAACAAAAAACCGCTATGATGTACTGCAAATGGTTGTATAAATTAACAGGGCAATTTTATCGTTTACCCACAGAAGCTGAATGGGAATATGCATGCCGGGCTGGAACAACAACAGAATTTTATTGGGGTAATGACAGTTCTAAAATAGATGATTATGCCTGGTATGAAGGCAATAGTCCTTACAAGTACCAACCGGTAATGCAGAAGAAACCAAATGCATGGGGTTTGTACGACATGTTAGGAAATGTAAGCGAATGGGTACTTGACCAATATGATGAAAATTATTTTACAACGATTGCATCAAAACCAAATGATCCAATGATTCCACCGGCAACAACATATCCAAAAACGGTTCGTGGTGGAGGTTATAATGAAGGAATTCAAATGGTTCGTTGTGCAGCAAGAAATAAATCAGATGTCTTATGGAATCGAAAAGATCCGCAGGTGCCAAAAAGTAAGTGGTGGCTAACAGATGCAAAATCTGTAGGCTTCCGTTTGGTACGCCCGGTAAAACAACCAACACCTGAAGAAGCAGAAGCATTTTATAAACAATATTAACTCCATTCACCTACACAAAAAATCTAACGATATGAGTAACGACAACAAATCAAGCCGCCGCAATTTTGTAAAGCAAACATCTATGCTTGCAGGCGGACTAATGGCAGCTCCATTATTATCAAGAGCCAACTTTTTCTCTGGCTCATCTGATGTTATTAAAGTTGCATTGATAGGCTGCGGCGGCCGCGGCACAGGTGCAGCCATGCAGGCAATGCTTAGCAAGCAAAATGTAAAATTGGTTGCAATGGCAGATGCATTTCGCGACAGGCTGGATGATGCTTATAAAACATTAACCGCAGATGATATATCTGACTGGAGTGGCGGTTCAGGAAATATAAAAGATAAAATAGATGTTCCTGAAGAAAGAAAATTTGTTGGCTTTGATGCTTACCAGAAAGCCATCGCATTGGCAGATGTGGTAATACTTACAACGCCCCCCGGTTTTCGCCCTATTCATTTTGCAGAAGCAGTAAAACAAAACAAACACATCTTCATGGAAAAGCCCGTGGCGACTACACCTGAGGGCATAAGAAGTGTTTTGGAAAATGCACAAATTGCAAAACAAAAGAAACTGAATGTGGTGGTTGGTTTGCAACGCCATTATCAGAATTCTTATCGCGAATTATTTAGCAGAAAAGATATGATTGGCGACATAACTTCTGCACAGGCATGGTGGAACAATGATGGTGTGTGGGTTAAAATGCGTCAGCCCGGGCAAACAGAAATGGAATACCAGATGCGCAACTGGTACTATTTTGTGTGGCTTTGCGGAGATCACATCAATGAGCAACACATTCACAACATTGATGTTATTAACTGGTTCAAAGGCGGGCATCCTGTAAAAGCACAAGGCATGGGTGGAAGGCAGGTAAGAAAAGGAAAAGAGTATGGGGAGATCTTCGATCACCATTATGTAGAATTTCATTACGCAGACGGTTCTATTTTGAATAGCCAATGCCGCCACATCCCTGGCACGATGAGTAAAGTAGATGAGTTGCTCGTTGGTACAAAAGGAAAGATACAATGCGGCGCTGCAAACATTGTAGATGCAAAAGGAAAAGTGCTGTACCAATACGATACTGAAAAAGAAAACAATCCATACCAAACAGAACATGATGAATTGTTTGCAGCCATTGCAAAAGGCGAGTACAAATTTGCCAATGCAGATTATGGCGCAGAAAGTACTATGACTGCCATTCTCGGTCGCATGGCAACTTACAGTGGGCAAATTGTTGAATGGGATAAAGCCATCAACGTAAATATGAACCTGCATCCCGATACATACACATGGGATACGGTACCCAAAACATTACCAAAAGAAGATGGCTACTATGCAATAGCCACGCCGGGTATTACAAAATATGTATAAGCGCCCCCTATTTTTTGTATAACCCGCACTTATTTGCGGGTTTTTTCTTTTATGAGCCCCGGCATAGTTTCTCTGGTCATCGTCCCTTGCGTCGCACACTTTTACAGCAGCTCATTATGCGGCAATTAACAGCAATTTTCTGTATCATTAAGCAGCACCAAAAAGACTTTTAATATCTCTTTGCAACCAGCTACTTAATTTTCCTTTATTTTGCATCCTCGATTTTAAAATCTATATATGGAATACAGTAAATTAATCAGCGTTACAGGTCTTGGAGGTTTGTTTGAATTGGTGGCCAGCAAAACAGACGGCGCTATAGTAAAGTCACTGGACGATAAAAGCACAAAGTTTGTATCATCCCGTCAGCATAGCTTTTCTCACCTGGAAAGCATAGAAGTATATACACAAAGGGATAATGTAAATCTCGTAGACGTATTTAATGCCATGAGTGCAAGCAAAGAAGCGTTGCCTTCCGAAAAAGATGTGGCTGCTATCAAAGCATATTTTACCAAAGTTTATCCTGAACTTGATTTTGACAGGGTGTATCCCAGCGATATGAAAAAAATGGTGCGCTGGTTCGATATATTGCAGAAGAATGGCGTTGAAATAAAACTAAGAGAAGAAGCTGAAGAAGAAGTGGAAGAAACCGAAACCGTACCTGTTGCAGAAGAACCTGCAAAAGAAGAAAAAACTACAGCGAAAAAATCTGCAAAGAAAAAAGAAGCAGTAGCCGAAGAAACAACAGCAACAGAAGATGCTGCTCCAAAGAAAAAAGCAGCGCCAAAGAAAAAGAAGGCTGAAGAATAATGTGTGATTGATCATCGAGGATTCAACAGTACAAGAGTGCGACGCAACAGGCGTTGAATAAAGATCTACAGTTTGGTTCAAAAAATATTGTGTGTTTATGCAACTGAGTGCTACTATCAAAAAAACCGAAAGACACTTTCTTCCTGCAGATTTTACCGTAAAAACATGGGATGCACTGGAACCTTTTTTTAAAGCATTGCTTGAAAGAGAGATCAATAGTGTGTCATCCCTTGAACAATGGTTAAAAGATATCAGTGAAGTTGAGGCAGCAGTAAGCGAAGATGCATGCTGGCGACAGATACGCATGACATGTGATACAACTGATAAAAAACTGGAAGAAGCCTTTACGTATTTCTGCATGGAGATACAGCCAAAGCTGCAACCTTATGCAGATCAGTTGAATCGCAAATTGATTGACAGCCCTTTTACAAAAGAACTGGACCAGGAAAAATATTTTACTTACCTGCGCAGTGTAAAAAAGAACATTGATCTTTTTCGCGAAGAGAATATCCCGCTGCAGGCAGAGTTGAGTGTAATGCAGCAACAGTTTGGTGTTATTGCCGGCAAGATGACTGTGGAAGTAAACGGCCAGGAATATACTTTACAGCAGGCTGCAAAGTTTTTAGAAAATCATGATCGCGGTTTGCGTGAAGAAGTTTATTTCAAAATTCAGAACAGGCGTTTGCAGGATAAAGAGGCCATGCATAATTTATTCTCGCAGCTAATTGAGCGTAGAAATAAAGTAGCAAAGAATGCTGGTTTTGAAAATTATCGTGATTACAAATTTATAGAGCTAGGCAGATTTGATTATACAAAAGAGGATTGTTATCGCTTTCATGAAGCAGTAAAACTACACGTACTGCCGCTCGTTGAAAAGATCTACCAGAAGAAAAAAGCAAAACTCGCTTTAGATACATTACGTCCCTGGGATATTGAAGCACAACCTGAAGGATTGGAACCATTACATCCATTTAAAACAGGAGCCGAATTGCTGGAAAAAACAGAAGCATGTTTTACACAGATGCATCCATTCTTTGCAGATTGCCTGCGCACTATGGACAACATGAAACATTTTGACCTGGAAAGCAGGAAAGGTAAGGCTCCCGGCGGTTATAACTGTCCATTGGCAGAAAGTGGTGCACCATTTATTTTTATGAATGCTGCGGGCCAGATGGATGATGTAACAACTATGGTACACGAAGGCGGACATGCTATTCATTCTTTTCTTTCTCACCCTTTAGAGCTTAGTGCTTTTAAAGAATATCCTATGGAAATTGCAGAAGTAGCCAGTATGGCTATGGAGCTTTTCAGCATGAATCACTGGAACACATTCTTTGATAATGAAGAGGACCTTTTGCGTGCGAAAGAGCACCAGCTGGAAAGAGTGATCACTATTTTTCCCTGGATCGCTACCATTGATAAATTCCAGCACTGGTTATACGAAAACCCAAATCATACTATAGAAGAAAGAACAACAAAATGGGTAGAAATACTTAATGAATTTTCTACGAAAACAGTTGACACAAGCGGGCTGGAGGAATTCAGAAAAATTGGATGGCAGCGTCAACTGCATTTATTTGAAGTGCCTTTCTATTATATTGAATATGGCATTGCACAATTAGGCGCCATTGGTTTATGGATGCAGTATAAAAAAGATCCGCAACAGGCATTGCAAAATTATATCAATGCACTAAGCCTTGGTGGAACTAAAACATTACCACAATTGTATGCGGCAGCTGGTTTAAAATTTGATCTGTCGCCTGATCATATCAAATCACTCATGGAATTTGTAAACAGCGAGATAGAGGCACTCGGCTAACATGGTCATGCGGGTGAGGTGATCTTAAATATTGCTGCAGGAATTGTTTGCTTTTATGCCACTTTTTTCAACCCATTTTTGAAAAGAATGTCTGTACGTTATCCATCGTATCCTCACAAAGACTTATCCGTTATATTTAATAATACATTATTTTTTATATTTAATTTACAACACCGGAATCTGCATTAATCTATATTTATTTGTTTATGAGAATAGAGGAAGCTATCCAGCAAAAACGGCCATTCAGGAACCAATATCACAGGGTAATGGTAAATTTATTATACACCAATAACTGGCTTGAAGAAAAATCAAGAGACTTCCTTAAGCAGCAAAATATAAGCCTGCAACAGTATAATATCCTGCGTATTTTAAAAGGCAGCGGGAGACCATTAAGCACCATGCAAATAAGAGAAAGAATGCTCGACCGCATGAGCGATACAAGCCGTATTATAGACCGTATGGTTGTCAAAGGCATCGTTGAAAAAAAACCTAACGATAACGACAAAAGACTTGTTGATATAACCCTTACGGCAAAAGGGTTACACATCCTGGAAGTGCTGGATAAACAAAACCACGAACTTGAATCAATTGTATCGAACCTTCTACCTAATGAAGCCAAAATGTTAAATGATTTACTCGATAAGATGCGCG
Source organism: Panacibacter ginsenosidivorans (assembly GCF_007971225.1). Lineage (NCBI taxonomy): Bacteria > Pseudomonadati > Bacteroidota > Chitinophagia > Chitinophagales > Chitinophagaceae > Panacibacter > Panacibacter ginsenosidivorans. The sequence goes on from NZ_CP042435.1 coordinate 2,450,040, forward strand.
GCGATTAATGCCTGCACATTCTTTTATCTTCGCTGCATGAAGAACCTTTTATCAGGTATATTTTTTATATTTTTTATTGTCTGCAACATCACCAATATTCATGCACAACCTAAATATGAATTCAGAGCCGCATGGATAGCAACCGTGAATAATATTGACTGGCCCTCTAAAAAAGGCCTCCCTGTATTAATACAAAAGCTTGAATTTTTACAACTGCTCGATGGACTGCAGCGTTTAGGTATCAACGCAGTCATAGTGCAGATACGTCCTGCCACAGACGCTTTTTATCCTTCCAGTTTTGAACCCTGGAGCGAATTTCTAAGTGGCGTACAGGGCCTTGCCCCTTCTCCTTTTTATGATCCGCTGGAGTTCATGATAGATGAAGCCCATAAACGCAATATGGAATTCCATGCATGGTTAAATCCTTATCGTGCGGTATTCGACATTAATAGTTCTTCCATTTCATCCAAACATGTAACACGTATACATAAAGACTGGTTTATTACTTATGGCAATAAGAAATATTTTAATCCCGGCCTGCCTGATGTGATGAAATATGTAAACAATATCGTAAAAGATATTCTTACACGTTACGATGTTGATGCCATACACATGGATGATTATTTCTATCCCTATCGCATTAATGGTAAAGAATTTCCAGATGAGCAGGCTTATCGGAAATATGGAAATGACTTATCAAAAGATGACTGGCGCAGAAGCAACTGCGACAGCATTATAAAACTGATCCACGAAACCATACTCGATACCAAACCAATGGTTAAGTTTGGTATCAGTCCTTTTGGAGTATGGCGTAACAATGATAAAGATGTTGAAGGCAGTGCCACACAGGCAGGCCAAACAAACTATGATGACCTTTACGCAGATATTTTATTATGGTTAAAAGAAGGCTGGATAGACTATGTTGCCCCGCAATTGTATTGGGAGATCGGTCATCCACTCTGCGACTACAATGTGTTGCTCAACTGGTGGGCAAATCACAGTTATGGCAAACATGTTTATATTGGGCATGGCATATATCGGGTTTTTGAAAAACCAACACCGCCCTGGCGTAATTCCAATGAGCTTCCCAATCAAATAAAAGCCTTGCGTGGTTATGAAACTATACAGGGCAGCATATATTTCAGCACTAAGAATTTGCTGGCAAATCCAAATGGCTGGGCAGATACTCTGCGCAATAATTATTACAATACGCCTGCGCTTATACCACCTATGCCATGGATTGATAACATTGCTCCGGAACCACCAGTAATTGCAAATTATACAGAAGATAAAAAAAACGGCAGCAATTTTATCATAAATGCAAAGGCCGGCGATACTAACGAATCAGAGAAAGTAAAGGAATACGTGTTTTATATTTCCGATGAATTTGCTACACTGGGCAATACACCTTTCATGCTCATCAACGCTGTTTCAAAAGAACCTGTATTCAATCTTGATGCTGCACAAATTCCAATGCAATGGAAAAACTGTTACATTGCAATAAGCAGTGTAGATAAGGAAAACAATGAAAGCAAACTCAGTAATCCGGTGCAGTTAATAAAAACAAACAAAGGCTGGGCTATTCCAAAATAAAAAATACAAAGAAGTTTTTTTGTACTTAGCTGCTACGCAATAATGAAGCTTTTGTTGCGTCGCACTCTTCAGCTTGTGAAACATAACTGAGCAGCTAAAAAACTGTATCTCAAATAGAAAATACCCTATTAAAATTTCTTGCTCATTGTTTGTTGCTTTGTTACATCTTTGATGAAAATAAGTGGTGACTATGACGGACAAACTAAAAGCATGGTTATACAAGACAGTTGGCTTAACACGTTACCTACAGCTATTGCAAACTTTTTTTATCAATGCTTACAAAAGCGGCGCACTAAAATGGAATGAAAAATATAAGTGGCACTATTTTGTAAAACAGCTCGTAACACCAACAGATACAATTATAGACATTGGCGCTAACCTTGGATACTTCAGTTATGTTTTCAGTAAGATCATTAATGAAAATGGCAGCCTCTACAGTATAGAGCCTGTAAAACCTTACCGCGAATTACTGGAAAAGTTATTGCCCCAAAAACCAAATATTACTATCTATCCTTTTGCATTAGGCAACAGTAACGAAGGTCCGGTAAAATTGGGAATGCCTCCCTTTTTGCAAAAGCTGCAGTATTTAAGACATGGCACAGTTACTATTCTTAAAGACGAAAATATTAGTGTAAACCAGTTAATTTTTGAAAGTGATATCCGCAAAGGCAGCGAAGTATTTGCAGGTCTTCAAAAACTCGATTACATAAAATGTGATATTGAAGGGTATGAAACAGTTGTCTTTCCGGAGTTAAAACCAATACTGGAAAAACATACACCGCTGGTGCAATTAGAAACCTGGGGCGAACAGCTACCTGTAATGCTTAACTTTTTTAAAGCGCTTGGTTATACTGCATTCAATCTTCAAAAGAATAAGCTGATTCATTGCGATAAACTTTCGATGGAACAAATTGCTTCCTCAGACATTTTATTTGTGCCAGCTGAAAAAATGAAAAAGATAGAAAGATTTATTAGCTGATGATAAATCTATGTAAGCCGCCTCAGCAACAGGAAGTACAAGAGTGCGACGCAACAAAAGACCCATAAAAGTTTATAAAGATGGGTTCCAATAAATATCAGGTTAATTTTTATATCAATTAATATAAAGTGCTTGCGACGCAACAGGCGATGCCATAAAAACTGCAGTTGGTATTATTAAATTTATTTCACTTCCTGCATATCTACCAAACGCTTGTAGATACCGTTTTTTGCCAGCAATTCATCGTGTGTGCCGCGTTCTGCAATCTCACCCTTTTGCAAAACAATTATTTCATTTGCATGACGAACCGTGCTTAAGCGGTGCGCAATAACAATTGAAGTTCTATCCTGCATCAGATTATTGATCGCATCCTGCACCAGCCTTTCACTTTCTGTATCAAGTGAGGAAGTTGCTTCATCAAGAATGAGTATGGGAGGGTTTTTTAGTACGGCTCTTGCAATGGTTAAACGTTGTCTTTCTCCGCCACTAAGCTTGGAGCCACGATCGCCGATATTGGTTTGGTAACTGTCTTCTTTATTTTCAATAAAACTATGTGCATTGGCAATCTTTGCGGCTTTGATGATCTCATGCTCTGATGCATCTTCTTTACCAAGTGCAATATTGTTGGCAATAGTATCATTGAAGAGAATAGGTTCCTGAGTTACGATGCCCATCAATTGCCGGACAGCTTTTAGTGAGTAGTCTTTTATGTTTACACCATCAATCAATAATTCGCCTGCTGTTACGTCATGAAAGCGGGGAACAAGATCTGCGAGTGTTGATTTGCCTGCACCACTACTGCCAACCAATGCTACGGTTTGCCCTTTCTTTATCGTTAGATTGATATTCTTCAAGATGCTAAAATCTTCATAAGAGAAACAAACATTCCTGAATTCAATCGATTCATTAAATGCAGTTATTTTTTTGCCGTTTGTATTATCATCAACTGTAACGGGTGCATTCAATACTTCATCTATCCGCTTCATTGCTGAACTTCCTTTCTGCACATTAGAAAAAGAAGTTGATAAAGATTTAGCCGGGTTAATGATATTATAAAACATAGCCAGGTAAGTGAGAAAAGCGGATGGTGCAAGATTAATATCCTGTCCCAAAACAAGCCTGCCACCGAAATACAAAATGCCGCAAAACATGGTTACACCAAGAAATTCAGACATGGGTGAAGCCATATCTCTCCTGTAGCTGATATGATTTCTTGCAGCCAGCAGATCATTGTTAACTGCAAAAAATTTACCTCTTAAAATATTTTCAACATTGAAAGCTTTTATTACACGCAAGCCACCCAATGTTTCATCCAGTATAGAAACAGATTCACCGGATTTTTCTGCCACCTGTAATGATTGTTTTTTTAAAGAACGCGTAATTCTGCCGATAATAAAACCCATCACAGGAATAAAGATCAAAACAAATATGGTTAGCTGCGGACTAAGTACAAGCAATACACCCAGGTAGGCAAGTATCTGTAACGGGTAAGTGATCCATCCTTCCAACACACCTACTACAGAAGATTCTACTTCTGCAAGATCATTGGTGGTTCTGCTCATCAAGTCGCCCTTTCTTTTTTCTGTAAAATATCCAATCGGTAATCTTAATATCTTATCATAGATCTCCTGCCGCAATGCATTAACGATCGTGTTCTTGATAGGATTGAGAATATAAAAAGAGAGATAAATAAAAAGGTTCTTAAAAAAAGTAGCAGCAAATATTATAATGCAGATAATAAGCAATGCATTTATTTTTCCCTGTACACCACCAGACTGAATGATATTTACCATTCCGTCATTGATCCATTGCACGATGGGGCTTTGTGAAGATTTTGCAAGTGCAGCTACGCCCTGGTCGCCCAAAAAGATCAGGTTCATAAAAGGCATGAGCATTGCAAAAGAGATCACTGAAAAAACTATTGAAAGTAAAATGCAGATAAAATAAAGTAAGATGTTCGGTTTATATGCTTTGAGATAATCTAATATCCTTCCGTATTTCTTCATTGTTAATATAATCGCTTAAAAGCCGCAAAGTAACTAATTTTGCCACGATTAATACGTTAATACAATGACAGAAGGAAAACGACAGCGCCAGGTAGCTGGTGTAATACAGGAAGAGATGAATGATATTTTCAGACGGCTGGGATTGAATATGATCAACGGTGGAATGGTTTCCATATCCAGTGTAAAAGTTACACCAGACCTGCTGGAAGCACGTATCTATTTAAGCCTTTTCAAAATCGAAGACCAGGAAGCCGCGATGAAAAAAATTGAAGCAAAGGCATGGGAAATAAAAAAGGAACTTTCAGAAAGAGTAAAACATCAGTTGCGCCGCATACCTGTTTTGCATTATTTTAAAGACGATACACTTGACCAGGTTTTTAAAATGGAAGAGATCTTTAAACAGATCAACGAAGAAAAAAACACACAAGATTCAACCGAATAATTTTCAACATCCTCTATCTTAGGCCGGTAATTTTTATGGCATGCTAAAAACCATTTGGCGCTGGACGAAACGCATTTTTATTATAGGCTTTATTTCATCATTTATTTATCTGCTTATCTGCAAATGGGCAATGCCACCAATTACACTAACACAATTGGGAGCTCTGTTTGAAGGCGATGGTTTAAAACGTGATTATGTTAGCTGGGAAGAAATTTCTCCCAACGTAAAACTTGCAGCCATGGCAAGTGAAGACCAGTTGTTTCCTGATCACAATGGTTTTGACTGGAACGCATTGAAGAAAAGTTTTGCAACAGATCCGCGGAAAAAAAATAAAATAGCAGGTACCGGTGCAAGCACCATCAGCCAGCAAACAGCTAAAAATGTTTTTTTGTGGCAAGGCGAAGGCTTTATGAAATATGTGCGCAAAGCACCCGAGTTTTATTTTACACAACTCACCGAATGGATCTGGGGTAAGCAACGTATTCTTGAAGTTTATCTCAACACTATTGAAATGGGCAAAGGCATCTTTGGCATAGAAGCCGCTTCACAGGCCTATTTCAAAAAGCCCGCTAAAAATCTTACCCGCAGCGAAGCCGCACAGATCATTGCCTGTTTGCCCAATCCAAAAGTTTATACCGTAAAACCACAAAGTCGTTTTGTTTCGTGGAAATACAAATGGATCTTGAGGCAGATGAATAATATCCAGGACGATCCGGATATACAGGCATTGATGAAGTAGATGCCCCCAACCCCTGAAGGGGAATAAGAAAAATATTTTTGTGCCAAACTGCTGTACTGCTATTAAACTTCTGTTGCGTCGCACTCTTGTACAGCATCAAGATTATTCAGCTTTCATTGTAGCGGAGTTGCGGTGCGTGACACACGCACCACGGCTGAGGAGAACTTTGTGTCATTTAATAAAAATTTCTTTTTCTTTTTTTGTTTTCCAACTATCCCCATAATTTAAGTTTTTATCTTTTGTCAACTTATATGGATAATAGAATGTGTAAGCGTCCTCTTCATCTTTGCTTTCAACAATTACTGCAATTGCATCAGTTTTTTGATTTGTGTCAGGGTCAATTACTTTAACGTCATAGAAAATTGCAATTGCTTTGTAATCGCCTCTTTCTACGCCTTGCTTTAGTCCTGCTTTTAAATCTTTAATAACTGTATTTGATTCTGGATTTTCATCTCCGTCATAAGTTCCCACAAAAGCAACGCTGTCTTTATTATCTACCGCTGACGATAACGGATAAAATTCTCCAGGCTTTGTTAATAGATCTTCAACAAAAGGAAAGGTTGCGTCAAGAATTTCCATTATATAGTTCATCGTATAATCTTTTGATAGCGTTTTTTCGTTTGATTTTTTGCATGGAGAGAACAAAAAAGAAATGATGATATTGTAAAGTTTTCGTGAATTTCCTTTCGCCGTGGTGTGTGTGACACGCACCACAATTGTGCTTAGATAAAAGCCGCTTCTTCTTCCAAACGTACAAGTGAGTGACACAACAGGCGATGCCATGAAGAACAAAAGCTGATAAGCAAAATCCTACTTCATATCAAAAAACTTTTCTGCATCAAGCCAGGTATTCATTCGTTCATATTTTGTCTCATGCATATTGTGTGTAGCCGTAAACATGATGGCTCTTCCATTAAATACAGACAAATTAAAATCATGATCATCTATCAGTACATCGCCTTTCAATACACTTTTATCTCCGCATAGAATTCTTCTTTTCCAGTGTATGAAAGGGAAATGTTTATCAAGCCATTCATATTTATCCTGCAATGAGTATTCAAACTCCATAGCAGCGGAAGCGACATACACATCAAAGCGGTCATTCAGTTCTTTAATCATTTCCTGGCTGTGCGGTATCAATGGCAGGTCTTTGAAGAATCCTTTTTGGTGCGGGTATTGCTTTACAACCTGCCTGTGCTCTTCGGGAACAATTGCATGCAACTTTGTGCCATAAAGATCTTCTTTAGTGTAACGGATACCAAAATCACGTTCGTACCATTCTAAAAAGCGTTCAATGGCGTCGGCCATTACTTCATCCATATCTATCAGTATTCTCATAATATTAATTAAGCAGCGAAAGTAAAAAATATGGTGCACTTAATCATGCAGTATGCATATGATCATTGGTGTGTGTGACAAATGTCATATTCCAGCTTACACAGACTTGCTACTTTTATGTTTCAAATAAATTCATTGTTATGAAAAGGAATGTTGGCAATAGCGACAGACTAATAAGATTTATACTGGCAGCATTATTTGCAGTACTTTGTTTTACCGGTACTGTAACAGGCGTAGCAGGTGTTGCACTACTTGTACTTGGAGGCATTTTCCTGCTTACCTCTCTTATAGGTTTTTGTCCTTTATATACACTGGCGGGTATCAATACCTGCAAGGCTAAGAAGGTTAATTAATGGTGTTATTTCAAACTGGAATATACAAGGTTTTGAAATTTAGACGCAAGATCGCCATGAGTGTTAGGTGTATGTTGTGTCATTATAAGGCAAACAAGTTTTGCTTTTGGGTCTGCCCAATAAGTAGTGCCATAATAACCGCCCCATGCAAAGGATCCCTCATTGCGCGAACCTTTTGCAGCGCCTTTTGCTGTAACGAGCTCGAAGCCGAGGCCAAAGTTACTATCGCCGAATAACCCTGGTTCCAGTTGGTCGCTCAGCATCAATTCAACAGTGCGTGGCGCTAACAATTGGCTGCCATTATATTTTCCTTTGTTAAGCAACATTTGCAAAAAGATGGCATAGTCATATGCTGTAGAAGAAAGACCCGCACCACCACTAAAATAATGTTTATTCATAATTGGGTAGTCAGGATCTATATTACGAAAAGTGTGGCTCCATTTGATGATCTGGTGATTGTCATCTTCTGTATATACTGTAGCAAGCCTGCCTGCTTTTGAAGCAGGCAAATTGAAATAAGTATCGTTCATGCCAAGCGGCTCAAAAATTCTTTTACGAAAATAATCTTCGAGGTTCATGTCGCTGATCACTTCAGTTAAACAACCCAGCAAATCAGTATTTAAACCATATTGCCATTTTTCGCCAGGTTGAAATTTTAACGGCTGTTTGCCAAGTATTTTCATTTTATCCAGCAGGCTCGCATCAAAATATCCAAGTCCGGAAGGAACACCTGCTTTTGCATAAATGGCTTTCATGTCATCGCTGCCAATATCGCCATAATCAATACCTGATGTATGTGTGAGCAGGTCACGAAAAGTGATCTCTCTTTTTGCAGGAACAGTTGTATAAGTTGTATCTGCAGCATTATACTTATCTAATACAACAGGATGTTTGAATTCGGGAATAAAATCCGAAATAGGTTCGTCCAGCAAAAACTTCCCTTCTTCATACAGCATCATAATACCAACACTGGTGATGGCTTTTGTCTGGCTCATAATGCGGAATATGGCATCGTTTGGCATTGGCTTTTTTGTATCTGCATCAAGGTATCCGTAGCCTTTATATTGCACCAGTTGATTGTCTTTTACGATAATTGTAACCACACCTTTTACCCAATCATTTTTTACATAACTATTTACCAGGCTGTCAATACGTGCTAATCTGGTATAATCTACTGTGACATTTTGTTTACCGCTTTTATCAATAACCTGTGCAAAGCCAGCAACAGAGAAAGTAAAAAATAATGCAATGAGTAAAAGATATTTTTTCATACAACAATTTTATTGGTGAAAGATAATACAAAAACTCATTGACCTCATCCCAAACCCCTCGTCAAAAAGAGAGGCTTTAAAATCCATTGCAGGATAAGATTTGTGCTGGCTGTTTAAAATACTGCGTCTTGCTGCGAATAAAAATCCACTACATTTACGCCCACTTTTATTTTACAAACATCACTATTATTTTATGCGATTAGTTTCTTATCTCAAAGATGGCCACGACCAGCTTGCTTTCCTGGTAAACAATAAAGTATACGATGCAGACATGGTACATCCTGAGCTGCCTTCGTCTATGAGTATGTTGCTGAATTACTGGGACGATAGTTTTGCCACAGCACAGGCTGTTGACAAAGCTATACATGACGGCCGGTTTTCACAACATGCCATTCCTGTTGATGAAGTTGAATTGCTGTCACCTGTTCCGTTTCCTTCCAGTTGCAGGGATGGGTATGCATTTCGCCAGCATGTGGAATCTGCAAGACGAAACCGTGGCGCACAAATGATTCCGGAGTTCGATCAGTACCCCATTTTTTATTTTACCAATCATCATAGTGTGCAGGGGCCCGGCGAAGTAAAATGTATGCCCGATCATTTTGAGAAACTTGATTTTGAATTAGAAGTTGCTATTGTTATCAGCAAGATGGGCAGGAATATAAAAGCTGCAGAAGCCGACGAATATATTGCAGGTTTGATGATCATGAATGACATAAGTGCAAGACGGTTACAAATGGAAGAAATGTTGCTGAATCTCGGCCCTGCGAAAGGAAAAGATTTTGCAACGGCGGTTGGTCCATGTCTTGTAACGCTTGATGAGCTTGAACCATTTGAAACTGCTCCAAAAGAAAATCATACCGGCAAAAACTGGAATCTTATCATGAAATGTTTTGTAAATGGTGTGCAGGTTAGTGAAGGTAATGTTGCTGATATGGATTGGACCTTTGCAGAGATCATTGAACGTTGCTCATATGGTGTTACGTTATATCCGGGCGATATTATTGGCAGCGGCACTGTTGGTACTGGTTGCTTTTTGGAATTGAATGGCACCGGCAAACGCAACGATCCTAATTACGAGGAACAATGGCTGCAGGAAGGCGATGTAGTGGAAATGGAAATTGATGGTTTGGGAAAACTGAGTAACACGATTGTAAAGGAAGACGATGATTTTTCTATACTGGCGTTGAAGAAAAATATTTAGTTACCAACTTTTGTAATACTCATCAACGCCTGTTGTGTCACTCACTTGTACGTTCTGAATTTTACTGAGCATGCTTACACTCGAATTAAATAATTTAAAAACAGTAGAAAAACAAAACTGGCTGCAGCATGCCATTGCACCAAGACCTATTGCATTTGCAAGTACTATTGATAAAGCAGGTAATGTAAACCTTAGCCCGTTTAGTTTCTTCAATATGTTTTCTTCTAGTCCACCAATAATTATTTTTTCACCTGCAAGAAGAGTAAGAGATAATACCACCAAACACACCTTACAAAACATAGAAGAAGTACCTGAAGTTGTCATCAATATTTGTGATTATGATATGGTGCAGCAAATAAGTCTTGCCAGTTGCGAATTTCCAAAAGGCGTTGATGAATTTATAAAAACCGGCTTTACAAAACAAGCTGCGTTGCATGTAAAACCACCTATGGTAAAAGAAGCCAAAGTAAAACTTGAATGTAAAGTGCTTGAAATAAAACCGCTGGGAAATGAAGGCGGTGCAGGTAACCTTGTAATTGCAGAAGTTATCTGCATGCATGTAGAAGAAAGCATACTTAACGAAGATCATTCAATGATTGATCAGCTTAAGTTTCACCAGGTAGCAAGATTAGGCGGTAACTGGTACAGTGTGGTGAATGAACATAATTTATTCCAGGTACCAAAACCAAATGTGCAGTTAGGCATTGGTGTAGATGCATTACCTGAAAGCATTCGTAACAGCAACATTCTTACCGGCAATAATATCGGCATGCTGGCCAATGTACATGAACTGCCTCTAATTGATGCTGCGTTTGAAGACGATAAGCTCAAAAATATTTTTCAATACTATTCTCTTATGCCTGATGAAATGGAAAAGGAACTGCATATGTATGCTAAAGAATTATTAGATGCCGGCAGAGTTCGGGAAGCATGGCAAGTGTTGCTTTCGGGAACAATTTTGTAGAGCATTAATGATGCATTAAGTTATGCAGTATAAGAGTGCGACGCAACAGGCGATGCTATAAAAAAATTATGGCCGGGTACAAAAAATATTTACCGCTTATTTTTATGTGCAATAAGTTTTTGTTTTACTTCATTAAAAAATTTATACCGCTGGCTTTCATTTTGTGAACTGATAAGTGTAGAACGGCGGATGAGATTCTGCATCATTTCATAAGTATCATTGCAAAATAGCTCATTACTCGTTTGCATATAATTCAACACATCATAGTTTAGGTACACGACCGGCCTGTTATCGACCTTTACAAAAATTGTATTGTCTGCAAGTATTACCCTGTTATAATATAACTGGAAATTATTTTTTTTAAGCTCCGGGTTTTCATGTGGCAAAAATTTTGATCCGGCCTCGGCCTGCCTGCATAAATGATCCAGCGTTTCAATTACCGACTCATATAATACATCAATATCTTCAGCGGAGCGAAAGAACCCTACCTCTCTATAATATTCTATTTGAAAAAGAATACTGTTGATACATTCTGTATTCCATAGTTCAATAGATGAATAGCGGTTGTAAAGTCTTGTAATGTTATGCCCCATTTTTTCTATATGCTTTGGAAGGCAATCAAAAGAGAATTGTTTGTTCCTGTAATCAGGATGCTGAATGATAGATTTCATCCAGAAGAAATAACGGAATGCGAAGAATGGCTGAAAATAAAAAGTCTGAAAAAGATGGATGTCTTTGGTAAGATAGATGATCTCGTGATTGTCAAAATGCTGGATAGCCGTCAATTGTTCTTCAAGGCCTTTGAGAAAATTTTCAAAAGTATTTTCTCCGGTAATGCGGCTGTTCTGAAATAAGACAGAGTTATTATTAAAATGCAGTAACTGGTCTATGGAAAGATTAAAATGCTCTGCCAGTATTTTGGTTTCATCAAGCGTTAGAGCTGTTTCGCAACGAATGCGCCTGTAAGCGCTATCGTTACTTACAGAAAGCAAAGAGGCTATGCTGTCTGCCAATGATGCATTTGCAGGTAATATTTCACGGACATGGGCAAAAAGGTATTGCTGGGCAGGAAGACTTTGCATAAGCGGGGTTTCTAGATATCTTTAAAAGGAACGGTTTAAATATTAAAACATGCTTTTACAATTTATTGTAAAAAATCGTAATAAACAAATGCCTGCTTAGAAAAGATGCTGTTTTATAATTCTGAATCTGTTGTGGATTATTTTATTTGTACAAAACGCGTATCAGCTCATTGCTATAAGCGATATTCAATTATGCTCTCATGAAATAGTAGCATAGTTTTAAGGACAAAATAATTCCCTTATGAGAAAAACATACCTGTTGCGGGTAGCATACTTCTGCTTCTTTGCAGCCACACTTACTTTTATCACTTCCTGCCAGAGTTTTTACAAAGTTTCCAAAACACCTGTTGCCACAGCCCATACAGATAGTTTAGTTACTGCAAATCCGCAGCGTTATTTTGTTTTGCGCTCAGGCACTTCTCCCGGCAAAGCATACCATATGAGCAATATGGTAGTAAGCCCGGATAAAAGGTCAATTACATGTATGCTGGACAGCCTTGAGCCGGAACATCAGTTACACCTCAAAAATGGCAGAGGTGGCAATATGCGTTACAAAATAAATAAGCCGGAAAAGGCAGTATTAGATGAGATACACCTGTATATAGCAAATGACGATGCTATTGTTGCAGGCAGCAACTACACACTTGCATTAGATAAAGTGCAAAAAATTGAAGTGCTCGAAAAGAATAAAGGTAAAACTACTACAAGCTGGGTCTTGGGTAGTATTGGATATACTGTAGGCGCAATAGTAGTAGTAGCGGTTATTATTGCGGCCACTAAAAGCTCATGCCCGTTTGTAAGTGCATACGATGGTAATGAAATGTCATTACAGGGAGAGATATATGGAGGAGCCATTTACCCCCAACTGTGCAGGAATGATTTTATAAAACTAAAGATGGCGCCTGCAAAAACTAATACACTTCAATTGCAAATAAGCAATGAATTAAAAGAAAAACAATTCACAGACCTGGCAGAACTAATGGTTGTTACACACGATAAAGATGTTACTGTTATGACTGATGAACAAGGAAACCTCTACAGCATTTCAAACCCTCAAATACCGGTTGCAGCAACAGCTTCAGGGCGTGATGTACTTCCTTTATTGCTCTATCAAAAGGATGATCAAACTTATAATTTTAATGATACGGCATTGAATAATGGCAGCAATAACTTACAGCTTACGTTTACCAAACCATCATCAGCAGCAAATGCAAAATTGGTGCTGAGGCTAAAAAATTCTTACTGGCTTGATCTTGCATATGGAAAAATGACGGAAGGTTTTGGTTCTTATTATCCCAGTTTTATAAAGCAGCAATACAAGAAACCTGTAGAAGATCTTAAACGGTGGACAAATGCACAACAGATACCACTTTCCATTTCAGTGCAAACGCCACAAGGCTGGCAAAAACAGCAACAGCTTACAACATTTGGCCCCGTAGCTACAAGGGAAATAGTTGTCCCCATCGATCTTACCGGTATAAACAGTAAAACTGTAACACTTGAATTAAGTAGCGGTTTTATGTTTTGGGAAATTGACTATGCTGCCGTTGATTTTTCAGCAGAGACACCTTTACTGGTTACCAGATTATTGCCCATAAAAGCAACAGATGAAACCGGCAGTAATGTAATGCCTGCGCTTGAAAAAGAAGACAATGCTTTTCTTGAACAACCCGTGCCGGGTAACGCAGCTATCATTGAATATGCTTACACGCCGTTAAAAGATACTGCTAAAACACAAACATTTATTCTACATGCAAAAGGTTATTACGAGCATGTGCGTGATTATAAGAACAAACCGGATATAGCTTTCCTGGAGCAATTCAAAAAACCAGGTGCGCTTTCAACATATAGTTTAAACCTGTACAAAGAAGCAATGCAGGCTGATCTGCAGGCAATGGCAAATAAATAATATGATTATGAGTCCGGCAGCATTGCTACTATAAAGCTTTGGTTGCGTCGCACTCTTCAGCGCCTCGTTTATTTATTGTACACATGGTATCAAAAATATTTTCACCAGAGTAATTTTTATTTATGCAAACATTCTCATTAACTGCAGTGCATCATGAATACAAAAAAGCGCCTATTGTTATAAAAAAAGATGTTGATGCGTCAAATAATGCAAAAGTTAAAGGTATGGAAAGAAGCATTATATGGCTCGCGATAAAACTGCGTATCTTTTTTATTGCCTGCATTACACTAAAAAAACCAGTATTAATATGGAGAACCTACAAAGCTATGCTTGAGCTGAGAAGGAAAACATGGGGCATAGCTATAAACAAAATATACCGTGTGCATGGAAGATATTATTTCAACCTGTACACACCGGGCTGGCCATCTGCAGCATACGATTCATTAATAAAAAATGAATTACTAAGGCATGCAAAACCATTATCAGCAACTGACAAACTCACTTTTATTTTCCTGGCCGTTACAAGAAAATGCCCCATGCGTTGCGAGCATTGTTTCGAATGGGATAACCTGAATAAAAAAGAAACATTTACGCAGCATGAATTAAAAGAGATCGTAGATATTTATCAACAACAAGGTGTGCTGCAGATACACTTCAGTGGTGGTGAACCATTGGTGCGGGTGCATGATCTTATTGAAGTGATAAAGCATGCAAAAAACAAAAGCGAATGCTATGTGGTAACATCCGGTTTTAATCTTACTGCAACCAATGCAGCGCTTTTAAAAGAAGCGGGCTGCAAAGGAATTATCGTAAGCATTGATCATTATATACCTGAATTACACAATGGCTTCCGTAACCATGCTGATATATTTTTCAAAGCTGTAGAAGGTGTGCAGGCATCACTAAAGGCGGGCATGGTAACTGCGCTTAGTGTTTGCGTAACCAAAGCCTTTATCAACGGCGGGCACCTGATCCCATATTTTGAATTTGCTAAAACGCTGGGCGTGCATTTTGTGCAACTACTAGAACCTAAGAATGTTGGCCATTATGCAGATAAAGATGTACTGCTGGAAGAAGAACATGTTCAGCAACTGGAAACATTTTTCAAAATTGTAAATCATGATGCCACTTATAAGGATTATCCTACGGTAATGTATCATGGTTATCATCAGCGCAGGATTGGCTGTTACAGTGGCAGCCGCAGTGTTTATATAGACAGTGCTGGTGATGTACATGCGTGCCCTTTTTGTCATACAGCATCGTACAATATTGCCACCGTACTTAAATCAGCAAAGAAAGAAATACCTGTAAAAGAAAATCTATGCCCCAGGTATGGAAACATTGTGTGATGATATTCAAACAACCGATCACTGATTACTTATGTATTGAAAGAAAAACCAAATTGCCATCTTTTTTAGCATTGCTGAGTAATATTGAAATTGTACAAGTGTGCGACGCAAGGAACGATGCACATAGTTATTAAGTCCGGTTCATAAATATTCTTCTGAACATTGAAATGTGCTTAATAACTTCGGTACATGAAAAGGTTACTATCGCCGTTATTTATTATATGCTCTCTATTTACAAAAGCGCAAACCATAATACCCCGTGTAGTTGATGCAGTAAACAATAAGCCACTTGCTTACGCCATAGTTATTTATGATAACAGGTTGCGGGTAACTTATACAGATATAAATGGCTATTTTACATTAACCACAGATTCACTTAAAAAGAATGATTCTGTTGTTATACAATACCTCGGTTATGTAAACCAGCTTTTACCAGTGGGTGCTTTATCATCTGGTTTTATTGTAAAAATGATAAGGGAAGAGCAATCCTTGCAGCCGGTTTTTGTTTCCAACTGCCCGCGGTACGAATCATTTACGCTCAACAAGAAAAAAGGCCGCATAAAACAATATGTAGGGCCAGGACCTGAGACAAGATTGGTCATCATGTCACGCTACTACAACACTACGGGCCGTAACAGCTATTTAAAAAAACTTAGTCTCTTACTCGATGAAAAATCTCCTAATCTTCAAATACCCATTCGCCTGCATTGGTATGAGTGGAATAATGATCTGCATATGCCGGGTAAAGAACTTACTGATACCAGCATAATTGTTTACCCATATAAATCCGGCTGGAATGATTTTGAATTGCCCGACAAAACAATTGAGTTTCCCAAAGACTGGATCGTGTTTGGGTTTGAATTTATTTACCCGCCCGAATATGCTGAACAATATAAAACTATGCACAGCACTGATGAAAAGCTTAAATGGCTAAATGATCTAAGCCACAGATGGTCGCTGAGCATGCAGTATGTAAACAATGAAGACGAAGGAGCTTTCTATATTTTAAACAATGCAGATATAGCGCAGTACAGTAAAAAATATGAAAGATATTTTATGCGGCCCGCTGCAAAGTTTACTATACTGTTTTGCAAAGAGTAATTTTTTGGCACAGGCTGCAACGCTCCAATAAAACTTTTCTTGCGTCGCACACTTCAACGCATTGTTAATAATTGAGCAGTTTAATACAATTCCAATCTTTAATTAAGTTTGCGTTATGCCAATAACAAAAGCTAATATAGAAGATATATCAGCATTGCTTAAGCTTGTTAACAGTGCCTATCGCGGAGAAGCATCCACCAAGGGCTGGACCACTGAAGCACATCTTTTAAAAGGAGATTTACGAACAGATGAACCAACCCTTTTAAAACAATTCCAAAACAAAAATGCTGTTATTCTGAAATTCACAAATGAGCGGGATGAAATAACCGGTTGTGTTTACCTGGAGCAGAAAGATCATAAAATTTATCTTGGCATGCTTAGTGTTTCGCCGGCCGCACAGTCGCAGGGTATTGGTAAAAAGTTATTACAAGCCGCAGAAGCATTTGCAAATGAGCGACAATGCGAAGCTGTTTATATGACCGTAATTTCTGTGCGTCAAGAATTAATAGCATGGTATAAAAGACATGGCTATGTTAATACCGGTGAAACAAAACCATTCCCTGTTGAAGAACGTTTTGGTGTACCCACACAAGCGCTTGAATTTATAGTACTCGAAAAGATAATTGCCCAGAGGCTAATATTGAACAAGCAATTGTAAAAAATTGCTTTGCTTATCACCTTACCTTTATTGCTAACTATAATCTCACCATTATGATAAAGAACAGGTCTCTTCTAATTGCATTGTTTTGTTTTTCTGCCGGTATGCTTTTTGCCCAGGATGATCATTCTAAACATCCGGACACTTCAGGCCCGGGTTGGGTTGATATGTTTAATACGGATCTTTCGAATGCACTCTTTCCAAAAGGAATATGGACCGTTGCTGATGGTGTTTTTACAGCCAGCGCTGATGAAGCATTGTGGAGCGAAAAAACGTATAACAACTTTATACTCGACCTTGAATTTAAAACAGCAGACGGTACCAATAGTGGCGTAATTGTTCATGCAAGTAATATGGAAGAATGGATACCACATTCAGTTGAAATACAAATTGCTGATGATTACTCTGCAGAGTGGAGTAAAGCTGTACCTACCTGGCAATGCGCAGCAGTGTTTGGCCACCAGGCGGCCAGTAAACGCACTGTAAAACATCCGGGAGAATGGAATCATTATACTATTACCTGTATCGATAGAAAAATATGGATCGTATTAAACGGTGAACTGGTAAATACTTTTGATATGAGCTTATACACTTCTGCAAAGAAAAACCCAGATGGCAGTGATATACCATCCTGGTTAAGTAACCCGCTGGCAGAAATTCCCTTAACCGGGCATATTGGTTTCCAGGGAAAACATGCCGGCGCGCCTATTTATTTCAGAAATATTAAGATCAAAGAATTGAAATAAGATATTCTCTATTTTTATTTCATGCAACATCTATTACTACTGCACGGTGCGTTTGGTGCAAAGGATCAGTTTGAACCACTGACTGAAAAATTAAAGGATGATTTTATTATTCATACGTTGAATTTTAGTGCGCATGGTGGAACACCAATACCAGGAACATCATTATCAATTGAGTTGTATGCTAAAGATGTATTGCATTATATGCTTACGCAAAATATTGAGCAGGCAAATATTTTCGGGTACAGTATGGGCGGCTATGTAGCGATGTATATTGCAAAGCATGCTGCTGATAAAGTAAAGAAGAATGTTACCCTTGCGTCTAAATTTCATTGGGATGAAACTATTGCTGCTAAAGAAGTAAAGATGCTTGACGCTGCTGCAATTGAATTAAAAGTTCCTGCCTTTGCACAGCAACTTGCTGCAAGACATGCACCTTCGGACTGGAAATTATTATTACAAAAAACTGCTGAAATGATGATGAATCTTGGCCGCAACAATACCCTAAGTATTAATGATTATAATTCAATTGCTACTTCATCTTTATTAATGCTTGGAGACAGAGACAAGATGGTTACACTGGAAGAAACGATTGCAGTTTATAAAAATTTACCCAATGCACAATTGAGTGTGTTGCCCAACACATCTCACCCTATTGAACAGGTAGATACTGATATGCTTTCTTATATTATCAGAAATTTTTTGTTGCACTAATTGCATTTGCTGAATACAGATCAAACTGTACAAGTGAGTGACACAACCAAAGTTTAATAGCAGTACAAAAGCTAAGTGTATAAAACAAAAAACCATCACCTTTTAAATGGTGATGGTTTTTTGTTAAGTATTATAAACCTGTTCTATTGCCTGCCACCATTAGGTTCCAGTAATTTAAAGAACTGGTCTAACTGAGGTAAAATAACAATTCTTGTTCTGCGGTTTGCCGCTTTGCCTTCCGGTGTATCGTTGCTGGTAACAGGTAAGTATTCGCTTCTTCCTGCAGCGGCCATACGTGCAGGCGGAATACCATAATCATTCTGCAATACACGTACAACAGATGTTGCTCTCTTTACGCTAAGATCCCAGTTGTCCAGCAGGTAAGCATTCTTTTTATAAGGCACATTATCAGTATGGCCTTCTACCATAAATTCTATATTTGGTTGGTTAAGCAACACCTTGGCTACTTTGCCCAATACAACTTTTGCCTGGTCTGTAAGATCAAAGCTTCCGCTCTTGAAAAGAAGTTTATCAGAGATGTCTATGAATACGACACCTTTGTCAACTTTAATATTAATATCCTGATCATTCAAATCACCAACTGCACCCTTGAGATTCATTACCAGCGCCATGTTCAAAGAATCTTTGCGGGCCATCTCACTTTGAAGATCTTTTATATACATATCTTTTGCGCCAATATTGTCCAGTGATTTTTTGATGCTTTCTGCCTGTGCACCGGATATTACAGAAAGGTCCTGCAATTGTTTAAGCGCTGCATTATTATTTTGTTTCAACAGATCGATCTGTGTGTTCAAAGCATCAATTTCGCCTTTCTTTTTACTGATGTCATTGTTTGCATTATTCAGGTTGCTTTCACAATCACGAAGCTTGCCCTGCATTTCTGCATAAGCGCCATTTAATTGTGTGTATTTTGCTTCAGCTTCTTTAAATTTCTTTGAGCTGACGCAGGAAAACAAAACAACCGGTAACAAGCCAAGCATAATTCCATTTTTAATTCTCATGAGATTCATGTTTTGAAGGTGAACAATTATTGAGTTAATATGCTGTAGGAATTTTGGCAACAAATGTAATTACTAAACTATATAGATTTTTGTAACTTTTGTTAATACATGGCTGTTGTAAACAGTTTGAAAAAATTATGTCATTCAGCTTACTAAAATAAAATTGCTACATTGTAATGCATTAATGACTATGATTCAGCAGTTTGCCGTTTTGTGATCAAGAAAATCAGGTACATAGCTTCAAAAGCATATGGCATCTGTTGTTGCGTCGCACACTTGTACAGTTAAATTTTATGGCAACAATGCAAAATATTTTATAGTATGGTACAAAATATGTTTAAGTGTAGCTCTAAATTTAAGTGAATTGAAAATTTCCATCAAAGAGCGGTCATTGATCGCCTGGATTGCCACCTTGTTTTTAAAACAAAAGAAAGTAGCGATTGTAACCTGCAACATTATTCATCTGTGGAATACAGGCAAAGAAGAATTTCTGGAAAACAAAAAGTGGCTTCAGCATGAACTGGTGCATGTATTGCAATACCGCGAACATGGATGTTTTAAATTTATGGCACTGTATTTATGGGAGTCTTTAAAAAAAGGCTACCATAGAAATAAGTTTGAAGAAGAAGCAAGATTGTACGAAAATGAATCTGCACTTTCTTCTTTGGTGCAGGTCAAATAACCCATTGCACTTCGCCAACATTGAATAGCTGTTCTGTTGCAGATTCGGTAATTAATTGTCCAAAAGCATTTACGCCTTTTACCGTGCAATTAAACACTGCACTGTTTTTTTTTAGGGTAACCACTTGTCCTTTTTTATAAAGCACATCGTTATACGCTGTTATTATTGATTTGCTGCTTTCGTTTAGAAGCCGTTGGTATTGTGTGTGCAGGAAATTACAAACCTCTTTTGCAAGTTCTATGGGTTTGTAATGTTTACCAGTTATTTGTTTTAAAGAAACTGCATTTGTAACATCTTCATTGAACATTACCTGGTTAACATTAATTCCTATTCCGACTACTGCCCACTGCCATTCCTTACCGGTAACAATACTTTCGATAAGTATGCCTCCTGCCTTTCTGTCACGCCAATACAAATCATTAGGCCATTTAACAGCAGTTTCATCTATTACATAACTATTGAAAAAATCATACACTGCAAGTGCTGTCGCCATACTTAATAAAAACTGACTGGAAACCTGCAACTCACTGGTATTGAGTATTACAGACAAAATTATATTTTCTCCTGCCTGTGAATGCCATTGCCTGCCACGCTGCCCTTTTCCGGCCGTTTGTTCATGCGCAAAAATAGCTGCACCATGTTGTGCCAAGCCCTTGTGAACCAGTTGCATGGCATAGTTGTTGGTACTTGCAACTGAATTGAATTCTATCAGCGGATTTCCGATTATATTATTTGTGGATGAGACAGGCAAAAGAATTACTATTTTTGCCCAAATTTAGGTGAGGAGTTTGTAATAAAAGTGTGGGTTATTGTACTTACTACATAAGAAATAACAAATAACATCATACAACCTCTTTTTGCTGATTGAAAACAGAACCATGAAGTGTGCGACGCAACAGAAGTTAGGAATAGCACAAAAGTCTGGTTCAAAAAGCATATAATTATTTATCAAACTTATTGATTATTGGAAACTTTATCTCTTTTGGCCAACCGTAAAAAACCAGGTTTAACGAGGCTTACCAGGAACTCAAAAATTTTCAAATCCATTATCACTGCTATCCAACAGAAGAAGGGAGAACAGATTGTATCGCTCGATCTGAGAAAAATACCGGAAGCGGTGGCAGATTTTTTTGTCATTTGCCAGGCTACCAGCAACACACAGGTAAAAGCAATAGCAGATAATATTGAAGATGTGGTAAAGAAGAATTGTGGTGAAAACCCTTACAAGCATGAAGGCCAGCAAGCTTCTCAATGGATACTGATCGACTACGTAAACATTGTGGTGCACGTAATGCAACCCGAAACAAGAAAATTCTACAAGCTGGAAGAAATGTGGAGCGATGCAGCTTTAACAGAGCATAATGACGGATAATATTTACTTTGCTCCATACAACTTTTCTTCAAAAAAAACATTTATACATTCAGAGAAGCAACAATAAAACATGGCACAGGAAGATAATAAACAAAAGCCCGGGTTTCCAATCAGGGGTAACGATGACAGGGGATCAAAAAAACCCCCGCGTTTCAGTATATATTGGGTTTATGCATTAATAGCTGTTATATTACTGGGATACCAGTTCTTTAATCCTTTCAATACAGTAGACTCCGGAAGCGTTTCACCACTTGCCTTTAAAGATACCATGCTTGCAAAAGGTGATGTTGAAAAGATAGATCTTGTTAAAAACAAAGAGATTGTAAGAATATATATTTACAGTGATAGTCTCAAAAAACCTTATTACCAGGATAAACTTAAAAAAGCTGTTCCTGCAAGTAATACAAGCCCGTTATTCGAGTTTCAGGTTACAGATTGGGAAAGTTTCAACAGCGATCTAAATAATTTTTACAAAGAAAATCCAACCGTAAAGCAGGTTCCAACAAAAACGATTAATGAAGGTGAATGGCTGGGTCCGGTAGCACAAACTATCCTGACCGTATTATTTTTTATCGGCCTTTGGGTATTGCTGATGCGTAAAGTTGGTGGCCCTGCTGGTGGCGGTGGTGCCGGCGGTATATTCAGTATCGGTAAATCAAAAGCGCAGCTGTTTGATAAAGGCACTAAAGTAAACATTACGTTTGCAGATGTTGCCGGTTTGGATGAAGCCAAAGTTGAGGTGATGGAGATCGTTGATTTCCTCAAGAGCCCAAAAAAATATACTGCACTCGGTGGTAAAATTCCAAAAGGCGCATTACTTATTGGTCCTCCGGGTACTGGTAAAACATTGCTTGCAAAGGCTATGGCTGGTGAAGCACAAGTTCCTTTCTTCAGCCTCAGTGGTAGCGATTTCGTAGAGATGTTTGTAGGTGTGGGCGCAAGCCGTGTTCGCGACCTGTTTAAACAGGCGAGAGAAAAAGCACCTTGTATCATATTCATAGATGAGATTGATGCTATTGGCCGTGCACGTGGCCGTAATGCCATCATGAGCAATGACGAACGTGAAAATACATTGAACCAGTTACTGGTAGAAATGGATGGCTTTGCTGGTGATGCAGGCATCATCATTCTTGCGGCTACCAACAGGCCGGATGTATTGGATAGTGCGCTGCTTAGACCGGGGCGTTTTGACAGGCAAATTTCTATCGACAAACCTGATGTAAAAGGCCGTGAAGCGATCTTTAAAGTGCATTTGAAACCAATCAAAATTTCTCAAACACTCGATATTCATAAACTGGCAGAACAAACACCTGGTTTTGCTGGTGCGGACATTGCCAACGTTTGTAATGAAGCTGCATTAATAGCAGCGCGAAAAGGAAAAGATGCTGTTGATATGAGCGATTTCCAGGATGCTATTGACCGTGTGATCGGTGGACTTGAAAAGAAAAATAAGATCATTCTTCCTGAAGAAAAGGAGATCATTGCATACCACGAAGCAGGCCATGCAATATGTGGCTGGTTCCTGGAACATGCTTATCCTTTACTGAAAGTAACTATTGTTCCAAGAGGTACGGCGGCCTTAGGTTATGCGCAGTACACACCAAAAGAGCAATATTTATATAACACAGATCAGCTTATCGATCAGATTTGCATGACGCTCGGTGGCCGTGCAAGCGAAGAGATATTCTTCCATAAGATCTCTACAGGTGCATCGAACGATCTGCAGCAGATAACACGTATGGCATATTCCATGATCACTGTATATGGCATGAACGAGAAAGTAGGTAATGTTAGTTTCTACGATCCTACACAGGAAAATACTTTTACCAAACCATACAGTGAAGAAACGGGTAAACTGATCGATGAAGAAGTAAGAAAATTAATTGACTCGGCATACGAAAGAACAAAAGCATTATTAACTGAACGCAGGGTTGAAGTAGAAAAACTGGCGCAGGAATTATTGAAGAAGGAAGTATTGTTTCAAAGTGACGTAGAAGCATTGATTGGCAAGCGCCCGTTTGAAGAGAAGAAACTACTTGATGTGGACAAGAACGGAACTGAAGAACATCATTCCGGCAAAGGCGCCGTTAGTGAAGGAGTACCGCCTTACGATAGCGGTGTTTCCGTTCCGCCAATGAAAGCAGAAGGGTAAATATTTGTTGGCAAACTGCAGTTCTTTGGACATCGCCGGTTGTGTCACTCACTTGTACTTTATGTTCAAATAATGATCTGAACGCTGAAGGGTGCGACGCAACGAAAGTTTAATAGAATACCTAAAGTTGGGTTCATAAAATAAAATATCTTTTAAGCAGAGCATTATGAAAGTATCCGCTTCAAAAGAAAAAATATTAAAAAAAATAAGACAGGCATTGGCAACACCAGTGCCTGTTCCGTTTCCGCAAAGTGAAGGCAACGACAGCGTATTTCAACCTGCGACAGAAGACCCGGAAATAACATTTGCAGAAAATTTTACCAATCTGCAGGGAAGATTTTCTTATTGCCTGAATGAGTTGGAATTAGTAAAGCAGTTAAAAGAGTTATGTGCAACACGCAAATGGGACAATATTTTTTGTAACGATTCAGCACTGCGTGAAATACTTTCAAAAAACGGTTTTATTGTCAACTACAGCAATGACCTTCCTAATTGTGATGCTTCTATAACGGATTGCGAATTCCTGGTTGCAAGAACCGGCAGCATTATGCTAAGCAGTACACAGCAAAGTGGCCGAACAGTAAGTGTATATGCACCCGTGCATATTTGTATTGCTTATACAGATCAACTGGTATACGATATAAAAGATGCATTGCTTAAAGTAAAAGAAAAATATTCTGAACAACTACCTTCTCTCATAACTTTGGCTACAGGCCCCAGCAGAACCGCTGATATAGAAAAAACGTTGGTTGTTGGTGTGCATGGCCCCAAAGAAGTTTTTTGCTTTTTGATTGAACACTCATAATTATAAGTGCTTTTATGAAACAGGATCAACACCATTTATTTGTGTATGGCTCTCTGCGCAAAGGATTTCATCATGCTGTGCACCAATATATCAGCAAGTACTTTTCTTTTGTGTGCAATGGAAAAATTAAAGGTACCCTGAGTGATATGGGAGAATACCCGGCAGCTACTCCATGTGAAGAAGAGCATTATATTATCGGTGAGTTATATGTCATCAATAATGAAGATGAATTTAACTGGGCTATAGAGCAGCTTGACGAATATGAAGGTTTGTTCCCGGAAGAAGATGAAGGGGAAAAGGTGTTATTCCAAAGAGAGATGACAACAGTTTTTGCCGACACCGGAGATATAAAGCATGCATGGGTTTATTGGTATAACGGAGATATTAGTGGCAGGCCAGTTATAGCTTCAGGAGATGTTATGCAATATATACGGGAGAAATACAAACAATCAACATGAATATTCCTGAAGGTAAAAAAATATATTTCATTTCTGATTTTCACCTGGGAATACCTGATTATGCAAGCAGTCTTGTTCGTGAAAAAAAAATTGTTGCTTTCCTTGAAGCAGCAAGAAAAGATGCTGCTGAAATATTTTTGCTTGGAGATATGTTTGATTTCTGGTATGAATATAAAACTGTTATTCCCAAAGGTTATGTACGCATTCTTGGAAAGCTTGCAGAAATAACTGACAGCGGTATACCGGTTCATTTCTTTGTGGGCAATCATGATATGTGGATGGCAGGCTATTTTGAAAAGGAACTCAATATTCCCGTTTATTATGAACCTAATATATTTGAATGGAACGACAAACGTTTTTATATAGGTCACGGCGATGGTCTTGGGCCAGGTGATCATAAATATAAAATGCTGAAGAAAATTTTTCGAAGCAGGTTTTGCCAGTGGCTCTTTGGCCAGTTACATCCCACATGGGGCATTGGACTGGCAAATTATTTTAGTGGTAAGAGTCGCATCAAGACCATGCAGAGCGATAAAATATTTTTGGGCGAAGAAAAGGAATGGCTGATCGTTTTTTGCAGGGAAGTATTGGCAAAAGAACATTTTGATTTTTTCATTTTCGGCCATCGCCACTTTCCATTAGACTTTCAATTAAGCAGCCATAGCCGTTATATAAATCTTGGCGATTGGATACGTGATTTTACTTACGCATATTTTGATGGCAGTGAATTATACCTGAAAAAATGGGAAGAGTAATAAGCCTATATTTTTTAGTTCTGATCTTGCAACCTGTATTTACTTCGGGCCAGGACACTGCATTTCATCTTATAAAGCAAAAGACTATTAGCGGTAGCTTCAAAGATTTTTATACGGATAATTTTGGTAATATATTTCTTATTTCAGCAAATAATCAAATAAAAAAACTTGACCAGCATTTTGATTCTGTTGGCATATTTAATGATGTACGCCGCTACGGAGATGTTTATATGGTTGATGTAAATAACCCTTTAAAGATGGTTATATATTACCGCGACTTTACTACTATTCTTGTACTCGACCGGTTTCTTAATATCCGTAATACAATAGACCTTCGTAGTGCCGGTATATTGCAGGCCAGGGCTGTTGCGCAGAGTTACGATAACAATTATTGGGTGTTTGATGAGCTTAACAGCAAAATAAAAAAGATCGACGATAATGGTAATGTGTTACTTGAATCAGCAGATTTCAGGGTATTATTTTCCTACGCTTACAATCCACAGCAGATCATTGATGCAGACGGCACTTTATACCTTTATGACGTAAAGAAAGGCTGGCTTATTTTTGATTATTATGGTGCTTATAAAAAGCATATTGACGTTCCGGGATGGAATGATGTGAAAGCCTCCGGGAATACATTGTCAGGTTTTGTGAACAATTATTTCTATACTATAAATCCAGAAACCTTCAGCGAACGAAAAGCAAACCTGGGTATTTCAAATGCTACAAAAATTCAACAGGTATCTGATAAACTTTATGTGTTGACAAAAAATGAATTAAGTCAATACCGCATTCAATAGAAAAAGCATGAACGATATTCTTCAGTTAAAGATCTTAAACAATACCGTACAACTCTATATTGAGGTATTTGGGTTTATATTAGTTGTGCTGATCATTAAAAGAATCATATCCAAATATCTCGCAGGTTTATTGTTTAGGCTTTTCACCAAAAAGGAAAAGCAATTCCGGAGACAGGCATTTATTGATCTGATCGTTTCCCCGCTGGATGCATTTTTCATTACGTTCATAATTGTAATTACACTCGACAAACTGGCAATGCCGGAAATTCTTCAAGTCAAGATATATAAAGCAACGACAAAAGACCTGCTGGATGGAATTGCAAGCATAGCGCTGATCATTACATTTATAAGGTTGTGCATAAGATTTGTGAAATATGCTGCTATGATATTTGAAGAAAAGGCAAACCTTACTGCCGACCAGAGCGATAATCAATTGGTTATTTTTTTCCGGGACTTTTTCAAAGTGCTGCTCTATATACTTGGTATCATGTTACTGTTGCGCTTTACTTTTCATTACGACATTAGCAAACTGGTTACAGGTTTAAGTATTGTAGGGGCGGCAATAGCACTTGCCACAAAGGAAAGTCTTGAAAATCTTATCGCTTCTTTTATAATATTTTTCGATAAACCTTTTACTACCGGCGACCTTGTTAAAGTGCAGGGTTTTACAGGTAACGTGGAAAAGATCGGTTTACGCAGTACACGCATACGTACAGACCATAAGACTTTTATCACTGTTCCCAACAAGCAAATGGTTGATACTATTCTTGACAACATAACATTGCGCACACAAAGAAGAGCAGAAGTAAAACTGGAAATAGACCTATCCGCAGGTATTGAGCAATTAAGAAAAATAATTCCGGCGATAAAAACGTTGCTGCAAAAAGATACAATAGAGAACAGTACCGTATTTCTAAGCGATACAGGAAAAAATGCACACATTATTTCTATTGAATATTTCACTACTATGCAACAAAACATAAGCGAGTTTAATGCCCTACGGGAAGAGATCAATTTTGCCGTAATAGAATTGCTGAATAAAAATGGGGTAGAACTTGCAGCTGCAAACACCGACGTTGTAGTAAAGCAAAAAGAGTAATACCGGTAATTATTGTATAGAAGCAACAATCTCTCCAAGTTCTTTATCTATCTGGCCATATTTTCCATATTCCTCAACACGGCCAACTTCTTTACCATCTTTTAAAACAATAAACGTAGGTGCCTTTGTTACATTAAAAGCTTTGTGCAGATTATAAAGTGTTGTTTTAGGCCGGTCAACGCCAATAAGAGTAATACTGCTGTCAGGGAAATTGCTTTTATCAATCAGCCTGTAAAATACCGGCAACAGATTTTGTGTGTCTTCACACCAGGTACCACCAAATACAACCAACTGTATACCCTGTTGATGCTTTTTAAAAGCATCAACAGCGGCTGCGTTTACCTGGCCTAGTTTCATATTATCATTGAACCATTTGAATGCAGTATCATTTTGTATATCAGCCCTCGTTAACAGGCCTTTTAAAACCTTAGAGCCATTTTCTGCATCCGTACTTATTTCATAGCTGCGTAGTTGTGCAGTAACTATTGTCGTGGTTAATAGAAAAGAAAGTGTACTAAAAATGAAGGCTGCCATTTTTCTCATACCCCTAAATTAGCCTTCCATTCTAAAAGAAATGCCCTGAATTTTGTTAAAGATTGTATGAGCTGCATCTGTGTGTCTGCCTTCTTTTTATTGTCCTTTAAATATTGTCTTGCACCTTCAATAGAAAATTTTCTTTGGCGCAGCAGGTAATAGATCAATTGTAAATTTTTTACATCTTCAGGCCTGAAAAGCCTGTCTCCCTTTCTTGTTTTGCGTGGTTTTAAAACAGAAAACTCATTTTCCCAATAACGCAGTAAAGATTGATTTACATGAAACCATTTTGCCACCTCGCTTATAGCATAATACTGTTTTTGAAAAAGAATATCATCATCCGGCACTTCAACCATTACAATTTCTGCATCCATTTCTTTGAAAGATTTCCTGCCACGTTTACTTCCGTTTGGTATTGATGGAACATTCTCCACCACAGCAACTTTTTCAACAGGAATAAATTCAGGAACAACAGCTACCTCTTCCTTTTCAGGTAAAGATTCAATTTCCTGCAGCACTTTTATTTCTTCAACAGCAGTATCAATAGCTTTTTTCTCTGCTTGTTTTGGCGATGGTGGCTCCTGTATACCTGCAAATAGATCTAACTGTTGCATACTGTAAAAATACTGATGATTATAGCAGTGATGCATAACCCTCGCAAACATTGTGCAAAACTTGTGCAGTCATTAGATTATTATGTACCCGACGTTCTGCCGGCTATTGTACTCCTGTTGCGTCGCACACTTGTACTATAGCAATTATTGCAGCAGTCAATACATTAGTGTATATATTTCACTTTTACAACAGGAACATATTACTTTGCAGCAACAGAAATTGCTAAACGATTTTAAAACATCCGCCATCACGGATAAAATATTCTCAGCATATGAAAAACGTTTCAGTCGTAGGTGCAGGTACCATGGGCAATGGCATTGCACATGTATTTGCACAAAGTGGTTTTACCGTTACACTTATTGATGTGAATGCAGCACAATTAGAAAAAGCTATACAAATCATTACAAAAAATTTAGACAGGCAAATTGCCAAAGGGACACTAACAGAAACACAAAAGCAATCTGCATTAGCAAACATAAACACGCAAACAGATATTGCTGCGGGTGTACAAAATGCAGAGCTTGTGATAGAAGCCGCGACAGAAAATGTTGATTTGAAACTAAAAATTTTTAAACAGGTTGATGAAGCTGCACCTGCATCAACAATACTTGCATCAAATACATCTTCAATATCCATAACAAAAATTGCTGCGGTAACAAAAAGGCCGCAATTGGTTATAGGCATGCATTTCATGAACCCTGTGCCGGTAATGAAACTGGTAGAGATCATTAATGGTTATGCAACTGCAAAAGAAGTAACAGCTGCAATTGTTGATTTAAGTAAACAGTTAGGTAAAGTACCTTGTGTGGTTAATGATTTTCCCGGATTTATCGCCAATAAGATATTGATGCCGATGATCAACGAAGCAATCTACAGTTTATACGAAGGCATTGCTGGTGTTGAAGCGATTGATACAATTATGAAATTGGGCATGGCTCACCCGATGGGTCCTTTGCAGCTTGCAGATTTTATAGGCCTTGATGTTTGCCACAGTATTCTGAATGTTTTATATGAAGGTTTTGGCAATCCTAAATATGCGCCATGTCCGTTACTGGTAAATATGGTAGTTGCGGGTAAATTTGGTGTAAAAAGCGGCGAAGGCTTTTATACTTACACGGCAGGTAGCAAAGACCTTCTGGTAAGTGAAAGGTTCAGGTAAATAATAATTACTGTTGCATTACTTACTGTAGTACAAGTGTGCGACGCAAGGAACGATATACAAAGTATCAGAAACCGGGCTCATAAAATAAAAGCACAAAAAAGCAGGTTCGTAAAAACCTGCTTTTACTTTTATTAAAAATATTTTTATGTAACCCTGGCTTTAAATGAACCGTTATTGATTATCACAGGACCACCTGAACTATTAACAGCCGTGCCGCTGAAAGTGCCCTGCACTACGCCTGTACTGCTGTCGTATGAAGTAATAGTTATAGTAACAGAGCCTGAAGATGCTGTGGTAGCATCTGCCTGGTAAATAGTAACAGGTGTAGTACCATTAAGTGTTGTTAAATAAACACCCGCTACAGAAGCAGTTGAATAAGTGCCCGGCGTGATGTTTCCTGTTAAAAGAAGTATGCCTGTTAAAAATGCAGTATCACCAGACGGCGTGTTTCCTACGAGCGTAAGATATTTTAATCCCAACGTATCTATTACAAAGGCTGTATCAATTGATCCATGATATGCGTTGAGGCCTTCACTGAATTTCCATGCTGTGTCTGAAAGATTAGTAGAATCTACCGGCGGCACACTCGTAGTGTCTGTTCCACCCAGACCTAATCCTGTACTATCCTGAACATTAACAATGAAGTTGCAAATTGTTGAATCAAAAGAAACAATAAATACAGTAGGCTTAATAAGCACAGGTGTTCCAATAGGTTTTAATTGAACAGTATTGGTGCCTGCGGTAGCAAAATATCCTGAATCGGAAAACATGAAACCATTCTGAAGATCTGACGAGATCTTATAAACACCTGCCACTGCAACATCTACTGTTATTTCAACATACGCAGTATCACCACCCGGTTGTACACCATTATAAAAAGTACCGTGTACACTGTCAGGCAAACAATTGCCTGCTGTATCCCATAAACTGCCTTCTGCAACAATAGTAGATACACTGTTTTCCAGGCTTAGTTCTTTACTACAACTAAAAACAAAAAAAACCGTGCAAAGCAGGGCAAAAATTACCAGCGTGTTTCTTTTCATAAGTGTGAAATATGAGAAGCATTTTTTGCAAAAATCATTCCTACACCAATAACGCAGATCTGGCGGATAAATTGTTTGTTTTGAGCAGCTCATCCACATTGCGCAGCGTAGTTAAAGTAATTTGCGTAAGTGCTTCTTTTGTAAAGAATGCCTGGTGTGCTGTAACCAATACATTGGAAAAGCTCATGAGCCTTTGTATAGTGTCATCTTCAATAACTGTGGCAGAAAGATCGCGAAAGAAAATATGCTCTTCCTGTTCATAAACATCAATTCCCAGATACGCGATCTGACCTGACTTTAACGCAGTTATAACAGCAGTGGTATCTATCAATGCCCCTCTGCTGGTATTGATAAGCATTACACCAGGTTTCATCATTTGTATCGTATCGCTGCTGATGATATGTTTTGTTTGCTCATTCAGCGGGCAATGCAAAGAAACAATATCTGATTGCTGAAGCAATTCTATCAGCGGCACAAACTGCACCCCAGACGCTTCCAGTTCTTTATTGGCAATAATATCAAATGCCAAAACTTTACAACCAAATCCCTGCATAATACGGCAAAAAGCCTTACCAATGTTACCGGTACCAATCACGCCTACTGTTTTACCATAAAGATCAAAACCCAGCAGCCCATTTAAAGAAAAATTCTGTTCACGTACGCGATTATATGCTTTGTGTGTTTTACGGTTGAGTGTAAGTATCAATGCCACAGCATGCTCTGCCACTGCCTGCGGAGAATAAGCAGGAACCCGGCAAATATTTATATTGTGTTGTTTTGCTGCCGCAAGATCAACATTATTAAACCCAGCACATCTCAGTGCAATAACCTTTACATTTTTTATAGACAGTTGCGCAATTACAGTTTCGCTCACAATATCATTAACAAAAACACAAACAGCATCTGATTTATCTACCAGGTGAACGGTCTGTGCGTTTAACTCTATTTCAAAAAAATCAAGTTGAAAACCAAAACTGTCATTATACCGGTTAAAGAATTCTTTATCGTATGGTTGTGTAGAAAAGAAAGTGATCTTCATAACGCAAATTTATTGCGTAAGCAGCAGTAATATTTTGCATTATTACATAAACTTTTGGTACAGGGAGTAATACTACTATGAAGCTTTGGTTGTGTCACTCACTTTTACGCTTTGCTCATTATTCAGCAAATGCTTATGTAGTTATTGTTTGCACAGGTATGTTCAATATTGCCAGCAGATCTTTAACCTTACCTGCAATAAAATCTCTCACTATATTAAATTCAGCAGGCTCCATGTGTTTGGGGTCTGGTATCTGCCAGTCAATAAATTGTTTTGCAGGCATCCAGGGGCATGCATCGCCACAACCCATTGTTACAACTACATCAAATGGCGCATACTTTTCTACTTCCTTTAAAGATTTTGAATCATGTTTATTAAGATCATAACCCAGTTCTTTCATTGCTGCAATAGCTTTTGAATTTACAACACCAGATGGTTTTGATCCTGCACTGTAAGCTTCTACAGCATTGCCTCCATAGATTGTTGCAAATGCCTGGCTCATTTGAGAACGGTTGCTGTTCTCTATACAAACAAAAAGTAATTTCTTTTTCATGATGCCTAAACTGTTCTAATATGTTGAATTTTATTTGCTCAACTAATTTTAAAAGTACAAGTGTGCGACGCAACAGTTGATGCTACATGCAATATAGCCGGGTTCAAAAATCAATTGTTACCAACCATCTTACTTCTTCTTTCAAGTAAGACTGTATCTCTCCACAGCCCATGCATTTTACCAATCTTTTCTCTTGTACCGATAATACGAAATCCATTACTTTCATGAAGTTTGATACTGGCAATATTCTCTGGAAAAATGCCGGCCTGTAATGTCCACAAACCATTTTCTTCGGCTGCCTTTATCAATGCCTGCAATAAAATTTTTCCAACACCTTTACCACGTGCAGCAGCAGCTACATATACGCTTACTTCTGCAACACCTGCGTATACGCACCGGCCTGAGACCGGGGTAAGCGCAGCCCATCCAGTTATTTCATGGTTATCAAGGGCGAGGAATCTTGCAGTGGTTAAATGATCTTTGTCCCATTCTTCCCAGGAAGGCGGAGTAGTTTGAAAAGTGGCATTGCCGGTAGCAATGCCCTCTTCATAAATTTTTTTTACGACACTCCAATGTTCAGGAAGCATTGGTATTATCTGCATAACAAAATTTTAGTTACAACAATCGGGACCGCAACATGATTTGGTTTCAGTAGGCTTTTCTGCATAAACAGTGATACTGTATATACCTACACTGCTATTTTTAAAAGAGGCTATTTCTTCTTTGGAAAAATAGTTTGCAAGAATATCATCGGGCAACAGAATAGATTTTTCCTTTTGTACAGTAATATTTTTAAAGCCTGCAAGCGTTATAAGTTCGAGATACGTATTTTTTTGAATAGCGCCGGATACGCAGCCTGCATACATTTCGGCGGCCTTTTTTAATTTATCAGGTAATTGACCTTCGAGTACAATATCCGAAATACTGAAGTGAGCGCCAGGTTTTAGCACACGATAAATTTCTTTGAATACATTGCTTTTGTTAGGAACAAGATTGAGCACGCAATTGCTTACAATAACATCTGCAACATTTGCAGACACAGGCATTTGTTCAATATCTCCCTGGCGGAATTCAATATTATTGTAGCCGAGTTTCTCAGCATTAGCCCTGGCTTTTTCAATCATTTTTTCAGTAAAATCAATACCGATCACTTTTCCGTTTTCGCCGACCACCGCTCTTGCTATAAACGCATCATTGCCTGCGCCGCTGCCAAGGTCAATTACCGTATCGCCTTCTTTCATCTTTGCAAAAGCTGTCGGCAAACCACAGCCAAGACCGAGATCTGCATCAGGATTATACCCTTTAAGATTTGTATAATCATCATTCATGATGTTATACATCTCATCACTGCAGCACCCTGATCCACAGCAGGAGCCTTCATTCTGTGTTTTTGATTGCTCAGCAATCTCACCATATTTTTCTTTTACGAGTGCTTTAAGTTCTTTTTCGTTAGACATAAAATTTATTTTTAAATATTAGCAACATTTGTTCTTTGGATCTTTACATGCACTATCGGGATAACCTTTGTAGGTATCTTTTCTTAGTTCAATTAATTTGGAGAATGAGTTGGTGAACTGATCGCAGAATTTAGAGAATACTTTCCAGTTTATACAATAACAACTGCGGGGGCCATCAACTGTGCCATCTATAAGACCTGCTTGCAGCAATGCTTTCAGATGCTGTGATACTGTTGATTGGGCAAGCGGAAGCACTTCAACGATCTCGCCGCAGATACATTCATTTTTTTGGGCAAGCACTTTCAAAATGGCGATGCGTGCAGGATGGGCTATTGCTTTTGCAAAGTTGGCCAGGTCCTGTTCCTTTTTTCCGAATTCTTCTTTTTTGTGAACTGCCATATTAGTGATCGTATTTATACGATGAGTAAACTCAATAAAAAAAGCTGACTGCCTTATTTATAAATCTTATATCGCAAATATACGATTAAAGCAATACGATCAAAATAATTTTTATAGATAATTGTAAAACACTTTACATACAGTGATTGAATTATTATATCAAACTTTATGTAACCTTTGCAGTATGTTTGAAAAACTTTTTCATACCATCAATCAAAAAATACAACTTACTAAAGAAGATCTGGAGGTTATAAAACCTTTCTTTATTGCCAGGAAAATTCGTAGAAAACAATACCTGTTACAGGAAGGTGATGTATGCAAATACACCGCCTTTGTAGAAAAAGGTGCATTGCATTCTTACACTATTGATGAAAAAGGAAATGAACATGTGGTACAGTTTGCGCTGGAAGCAGGGTGGATAAGTGATCAATACAGTTTACTTACAGGAGAACCTTCACTATATAATATAGATGCAATTGAAGACTCGGAATTGTTAGTTATTACACATACTTCTTTTGAAGAAATGCTAAGCAAAGTGCCACCTATGGAAAAATATTTTCGCCTGCTGTTACAAAATAATATGATTGCCCTGCATCGCAGGCTGTCGGCTTCTCTCAGTCTTTCTGCCGAGGAGAAATACACAAAAATGGTAAATGCTTACCCCACTATTATACAACGCGTGCCGCAACATATGATCGCTTCGTATCTTGGCATCACTCCCGAAACTTTGAGCCGTATCCGTAAACAAATAAGTACGGCAAAGTAAATTCTCTTGATCTACATCAATGCCATTTCTTATTATACCTCAATGGAGGCTGGCTGGATGCAAGTGTAGCTTTGCGTTACAAAATTTAATCATGAAAAAGTCATTATTAGCGGCATCAATTACTTTTCTTAGTACAGCTTTATTTGCACAAACAAGATGGAATGTAGACAATGTGCACTCGAGTGTAAAATTTAATGTTACACACCTTGTGATCTCAGAAGTGGAAGGGACATTTAAAAAATTCAATGGCTCTATATCTACACCAAATACAGATTTTACAGATGCTGCAGTAGATTTTGCTGTTGACATAAACAGCATTAGCACAGACAATGAAATGCGTGACAATCACCTGAAAAGCGATGATTTCTTTAATGCAGCGCAGTATCCAAATATGACTTTCAAAAGCACATCTTTCAAAAAAGTTTCGGGTAACAAATACCAGTTGAAAGGAAATCTTACAATAAGGAATGTAACAAGGCCGGTAACATTTGATGTTTCTTATGGTGGCTCTATGAAGGACCCATACGGAAATATAAAGGCTGGTTTTAAAGCCACCACAACAATAGATCGTTTCAATTATAATCTTAAATGGAACAGTTTAACAGAAGCCGGTGGCGCAGTGGTAGGCAAAGATGTAACAATAGAAATGAGACTTGAATTTGCACAGGCGAAATAATTTGCACGGGAAATATTTAGCCGGGTACACTGCATTTGAAGAAAAGGAAATGAGTTATGTACCCGGCTTTTGCATTTTAATGAAGCATCGTTGCGTCGCACTCTTGTACTTAACATGAAGTTTCAACAGTTTACACGTTTTACAAGCTTACAGGTTTATTGTAGTACAACAACCAGTAAACTTTTGAAACACATAAACGCGTGATCCTTTTCATCATTGTTCCGAACGTACAAGTGAGTGACACAACAGGTGATGACATAAAAACTACAGCCGGTAACCAAAATATTTGTTTACATTAACCAATATGCTTTGTGAAGAGAAAACAATTTTTGAAATTAGCAATAACAGGAGTAACAGGTATGTCAACATTATCAGCATTTAAAAATTTTACAGACAGTCTTGATGAACAGGAACAATTGATGCCGGTATTATTTATTGGCCACGGATCGCCGATGAATGGCATTGAAGACAATGAGTTCTCGCAGAGATGGACACAGATGGCAAAAGAAATTCCTGTGCCTAAAGCTGTATTTGTTGTATCGGCGCATTGGTTCACACGCGGTACGCATATAACTGCGATGGATTTTCCTGAAACCATTCATGACTTTGGCGGTTTTCCGCAGGCATTGTTTGATGTGCAATATCCTGCACCCGGCAATCCGCAACTGGCAAAGGATACAGCAGCTTTAATACATACAACAGATGTTGGGCTTGCACATGACTGGGGATTAGATCATGGCACATGGACCGTTGTGCGCCGCATGTATCCTGAAGCAACGATCCCTGTATTGCAATTAAGCATTGATTATACAAAGCCGCCGCAATATCATTATGATCTTGCAAAAGAAATTTATGCACTGCGTAAAAAAGGTGTGTTGATTATTGGCAGCGGAAATATGGTGCATAATCTTCGCCTGGTTTCATGGGACAAAATAAATACACCTGGTTACGGATTTGATTGGGCCTTGAAAATGAATGATATTTTCAAAGAATTGATCACATCAGGCACACATGATAAACTGATAAAGTATGAAAACCTAGGAAAAGAAGCGATGCTTGCTATTCCAACACCTGAGCATTATTTACCACTTTTATATACACTCGCCTTGCAGGGCAGTAATGATAAAGTTTCGTTCTTTAATGATAAAGCTGTTGCAGGTTCATTAACCATGACCTCTGTAAAAATCGGCAACTGAACCGCATAAAAAAATCTATTCAGTATTGAACAGATTTTAGTTTAAGCAAAGGGATGAAAATTACTAATTGAGTTTTTCAGTAAGCTGTTCGTAATTTCTTATTTTATTGTATAATGTTTTGCGGTCTATGTTTAATATCTCTGCTGCTTTCTTCTTGTTGTAATTTACCTGTTTTAACAGGTTCATGATGGTTTCATATTCTGCTCTAACCGCAGTACTCTTAAGATCAAGGTCCTTATTTTCCGTATGCATAGCGGGAGCGCCATTGTTATGTACCACTCCGTTTTGCAGGTAACTACTTTCATTGATAACTGAGCCAAGTTCCTGCGAGCTGCCTGTTATTTCCCAGGGCAATGTATCAGCTTTAATAGTGGTACCGCCGGGCGTTAGCAGTACAGAACGTCTTACCACATTTCTGAACTCTCGCAAATTGCCCGGCCAGTTATAACTCAGAAACATATTAATGACTTTATCGTCAAAACCTGTTACTTCCTTATTTAGTTCGGTATTTGTTTTTGCAAGGAAAAAATTAGCGAATGAAATAATATCATCCTTCCTGTTACGTAATGGTGGAAGGTTGATAGAGAATTCATTGAAACGATGATAAAGGTCTTCCCTGAATTTACCTTTCCTGTAAGCATCCTGAAGGTTTTCGTTCGAGGCAACTAAAATGCGGATGTCTATATCCATTTCTTTGTTGCCACCTACACGTTTGAATTTTCTCTCCTGTATCACGCGCAATAAAGAAGCTTGTATATCAGGAGAAAGATTGGCTACCTCATCAAGAAATAAAGTGCCCCCGTTCGCTGTTTCAAAATGTCCTTCCTTATCATTCAACGCACCGGTGAAAGCGCCTTTTACATGGCCGAATAATTCACTACCGCTTAATTCTTTTGAAAGTGTTCCGCAATCAACTGCAACAAATGGCTTGTCCCTCCTGTCACTATAATCATGAATGGTTCGTGCTACTACTTCTTTACCTGTCCCACTTTCACCATATAAAATAATACTATATGCTGTAGGAGCAACAATTTCTATTTGCCTGTATAATTCTTTTGTTGAAGTAGCATTGCCAATCATAAAATCTACACTGGTAGTGCTGGCTTTTCTGGCAGGTGTTTTTACTGATGAAGAGGCCGGCATTGTAATGCTGCCTTTTTCTGACTGATTAAAAGCAGCTGATAATACATTTACTACCTCATCAGGAATAAGAGGCTTGGTAATATAATCATAAGCCCCGGCTTTAATTATTTCTACGGCCGTCTTAATATCTGAATAGCCTGTAATAACGATCACAATTGCTTTTGCATCTTTTTCTTTTAATGCAGCCAGAACATCTTTACCATCCTTATCTCCGAGCCTGTAATCGCATAATACAGCATCGTAATTTTCTTGCGCAAACATTGCAATACCTTTTGCACCACTGTAAGCTGTGTCAGTATCATAGCCTTTACGCATCAGGAATTTACTAAGCAAGAGGCAGATATCAGTATCATCGTCAATAATTAGTATTCTTTTTTTCATGAGAGTATGCAGCCACTTTAAGAATTTAAAAATAGTTTCAGTACATTCTTATAATCTACAAATTCGTGCCAAATTTCCATATGGTATTGAAGTTACAATTTTAAAAACTGAAGTCCGGGAATATTTGTTAAAAAATCGATTATGATTTCAAGAATAAATCGTGGCACATTTTTTTATTTGTTAATGATATTCAATTCACTTTTAAAAATTGAAGCAATTGGAAACGAGTGTGAGGAAAAAAATTTCAAAAGCATTGATTGTTGATGACGAAATAGATATTTGCTATTTGTTAGAAGGCATTTTAAAAAAGAAAAGCGTCTGGTCAACATACGTTAATACTTTATCTGATGCGCAAATAATGCTAAGAAAAGAAACACCGTCTATTATATTTTTAGACAATCATTTACCAGATGGTTTAGGTGTTGAATTTATTGATCATATAAAAAAATATTATCCCTCAACAAAGGTTGTGATCATTACAGCGGTTGACTCTTCTTCTGACAGGAAGATGGCTTACGAGCATGGCGCAGATTATTTTATTTCAAAGCCATTTAACATGGAAATAATCTATAACGTAGTTGAAAAATTAAAATAACCGGTAGTATATTCCCCAATATGTAGAATAATTTGCCCTTTTTCTTTATATTGATACCAGCGATGGTTTTTTATAGCATCATCGTTGCGTCGCAAGCGCTTCAGCTGAAGCATTTTTGGCAACTTTTGTCTCTGGTTTAAGTGGCTTAATTTAAAATTGTCCTTCTTCCCGTCAGATTTTTGTATTAAATACCTTTCTTATTTCTTCTGTTGTTTGTACTATTTCAAATCCCTGCGCTTGATAAAGGGGCAAAGCATTCGGATGATCCAGCGAGCACGTATTTAACTGGATCCATTTTGCACCAAACGACCACGCTTTAAAGATTACCCATTTCAAAAAGGATTTTCCCAATCCTCGCCCCACAAATTCAGGGAATAACCCAAAATACACGATTTCAGTATATTCATTTTCCAAAGCAAACTCTGCATAACCTGCATCTGCATTATTGACTTTTAAAGCATAGATCAAAACATTTTCTGCATTGATCTTTTTATGTAGTTCATCACCTGTTATTGCAAGCCTGTCAAGCCAGTTATAAGTAAACCCAACATTGCGGTAATAATGCCTGTATAATTCTGTGTCAACAGGTTTTTGAAGTAACAGAAAAGAAACACCTTCCGGAACCACAGGGCGGGCCTCTGGCTGTTTGTGCATCTCCAGGAAATTTACTTTTGCAGTAACCAGATGATAATCTTTTTCTGTAAGCAGCATTCAATAATTTTTATTATTGTAAAATCATTTTTATCCAGGTACAGAAAGTACAAGTGTGCGACGCAAGAAAAGCTCAATGCATATTCAGTAGCCCGGTACAAAAAATTAAAAAATATCTTCCAGTTCTTTTAAATGATAGATCATATAAGTTGGCTTAATATGCGGTACTATTTTTAAATGATTTACAAACACAGTATCGAGCCCTGCATCCATACCACCCTTTATATCGGCATCAAGATTATCGCCGATCATGATGCTTTCTTCAATAGCAGCGCCGCTTTTGCTTAATGCATATTCAAAAATTTCTTTGTTGGGTTTTAAACTATTGGAGGCTTCTGAAGTGATAACTTCCACAAAATAATTGCGCATATTACTGTTATCCAGTTTGCTGTACTGAATACTTTCGAAGCCATTCGTTACAAGATGCAGCACGTAACCTTTGTTGGTTAAATATT
Organism: Panacibacter ginsenosidivorans; assembly: GCF_007971225.1. NCBI lineage: Bacteria > Pseudomonadati > Bacteroidota > Chitinophagia > Chitinophagales > Chitinophagaceae > Panacibacter > Panacibacter ginsenosidivorans. Next base: position 2,490,352 of record NZ_CP042435.1, read on the forward strand.
CCAGTATCTCAATAGTGTAGGGAAAAAGATTTTTCTTTAGTGGCAGCCTTTCTAAAAATTCAACTGACATGCGTTTTGATAAAGCCTCATCACCGATTTTAAAATCGAGCAATGCAAACCACATTCTTTTCCAGCGCAGTTCTTCCTGTTTTATAAAACCTTTTGTATAGCGGTCCCAAAGCCTCTCGTTATGGCGACTGTAACTTTTAAAAAAAGCTTCGAAGTCTGTAATGCCTCTTGCGTGTAAAGCATTCAGTTCATATACTTCCTGTATCGATTCTTTTGCATTAGCTTCAAAATCCCAGAGTGTATGATCAAGATCAAAAAAGAGATGGCGATATTTCATGGCGCAATTTACAATTTAGGCTGTTTGAAATTATTATTTTGACGTTAACTTGCCTGTTATTAAAAACATCTTCCTGATGAATGTTATTATTACCGGTGCATCGAAAGGTTTTGGAAAAGCAATGGCAGCGCAGTTTGCAGCCGCGGGGCATATTTTATTATTGTGTTCCCGTAATGCACATGATCTTTATGCAACCATTGCAGCATTGCAAACACAATACCCGAAATGTACTGTTCATGCAAAGCCAGTTGACATGAGCATTAAAGAACAGGTGGTTGAATTTGGTGATTGGTGTTTACAGTTTGGTGTTCCGGATATTATAATAAATAATGCAGGACAATTTATACCGGGCAGTGTCTACAACGAGCCTGAAGATGCGCTGGAGAAAATGATAGAAGTAAATCTTTACAGCGCTTACCATCTTACGCGGTTGTTACTGCCAAAAATGATGGAAAAAAAGAGCGGTCATATTTTTAATATCTGTTCTATTGCATCTGTGCAGGCATATCATAATGGCGGTGCTTACAGCATTAGCAAATTTGCGTTGCTTGGTTTTAGCAAAAATCTGCGTGAAGAAATGAAACCTCATAATATAAAAGTTACGGCAGTAATCCCCGGCGCAGCATATACAGATTCGTGGAGCAGTAGCGGTATTGATCCCAAACGCATGATGGAAGCGGATGATGTGGCAAAGATGATCTACGCTGTTTCGCAATTATCCTCGCAGGCATGCGTTGAAGAAATTATTATGAGACCACAATTGGGAGATTTGTAAATGTGAAATTTAAAGAAGAATATTTTTGAACCAAACTGTAGTGGTGCTATAATACTTTTCTTGCGTCGCACTCTTGTACGGTTTGTTCTCTATTGAGCCAATCACTAAGCCATCACTGAAATCATTTCCAATGTAACTACGGCCAGCTTTTCATCTCCTGCTATTGCTATATTTTTCATTACGTCTTCTGCTCTTAAACTTTTTGAAAATAATTTCCATGCAGTGTCAGGGTCGATAGTAATTGCAGCAATAATTTCATGATTGACAGATTTTGAAAGCCTCCATCCTGCCGCATCTTTTATAAGATACCATATACCTCCAATTTCGGTATTGATATTTACCTGTATCACTGTTCCTTCTTCCGCAACTACATTTTTATAAGTATATGGCAAGGCATACATAAACGTATCAATAAATGGATAGAATAATTCTTTTGTCATGATGCCTTGTTTGTTTACTGCATCGCGGATCTGTTGCTGGTGCAACCATTTCTCTGTGTATTCTCTTGCTATGTGCATCCAGTTCAGGCTTTCATCTTCACCAGCCCATGATACGGCAAATATGGCTTTCTCAAATGGATCCACAGAAGCAAAATATTCGCAGGTTTGTTTGCCGGTAGCCTCATGCAATAATATCATTACAGAGGGGCTAATGCGTTTAGCAGCTTTTACCCAATCTGCATTCAGTTGATTAAGCCAGCTTACCAGATCGTTGTAAGATGTGATAGCAGGTGGTATTTCTCCAAAATATTTTTCTTGCTGTATAGATAATGCCCTTATGTTTCCATCCAATAAATGTGCGGCTACATCTTTTACTTTCCAAAGCTTTGCAACTGTTTGGGCCTGCCATTCTTCAGGAGTAAGTGAATGCAGCAACTCCATTAGTTTATTATCAAGAACAGGAAATAAATGCTGGGTTTGTATAGGTACTTCTTTGTCCATAGATTATTTTTGATCAATATCCCACTGCTTTAAAAAACATATCAAGTTTTTGTTTATCCAGCATACCATTGGTTCTTACGCCGCTGCAAAGGTCAAGGCCATAAGGTTGAACTGCATCGATAGCCTGTTGTACATTATCTGCTCTTAAACCGCCTGCTAAAAACACAGGCACTTTGCTTCGTTCAACAATCCTCCTGCTAAGTTGCCAGTTGTGTACACGACCGGTACCGCCCAATTCTTTTATGGCAAGATTAGGGTTACCGCTATCCAATAATAATGCATCTACCTCTTCTGAAAGCTCCAGCGCTTCATCTACGGATGCATCATCAATTACATGAATTACCTGTACCAGTTTTACAAAAGGCAATTGTTTTTTAATATATGCATAACTACGTTCTGGTAATGCATCTACTATTTGTATTGTGTTGGTATGAACTTTTTGCTGGTGTGCAATAATGTCCTCTGCTCTAGTTTCGCTTGTTAATAGAAATGTTGCAACAGGTGGAGGAACCGTTTTAGCGATAGAGGCAATCATTTCATCGGTAATTACACCCGGGCCACTGGGCATATAACCTACAAGGCCCAGTGCTGAAGCGCCGTAACTGATAGCGATTTTACCTTCATCAACAGAACTGATACAACATATTTTTATTTTAGGAAGCATACGAATTATGTATCTATTTTTAAAAGATTTTTTTTTAGTTGCCATAGAAAAGGAACGTACAAGTGAGTGACACAACAATTGATGCCATAGAAACCGAAAGCTTGTATCAGAAATCGAAATTGAAACCTTTTAACTCCCTGAAATGGCCATTGAGCTGAATTTTTTCTTTCAGGTTTTCGATGCCATTGATCATGGGAAGAATTTTATTGAGATGACGTTTCAGGTATTCAATTCGCTGGTCTTCTCTTAACAAACCAAGTAATTCATATTCTTCCTCGAGTGTAAGGCCCGCATGATGTGCAATATCATAACTGGTTAATTGTTCATCAGGCTTCTTTATTTCTTTACTTACTTTTAGCACACGATGCAGTTCCCGGATACCATTAATAACTTGCTGCATCATCGCAACTTTTAACTGTGTCTCATTGGGCGGATAATCTACTATAGCACCGCTATATAATTTATCGGGCACTCTTTTTATTACTTCCAGTACGCGAAAAACACTGATGCCTTCTGTACGTATGTCCATTTTGCCATCTTCATACACCTGCACGATCTCTGTAATTTTTACCAGGGTACCCATCTCGGTTACATTATTATTTACAACGGATGGAATACCAAAAGGCTTCTTTTCTTTAAATGACTCAGTAATGAGTTGCTTGTACCGCTCTTCAAAAACATGCAGGTTAAGCGATTCGCCCGGATACACTACGATACCCAACGGAAAAATGGGAATGAAATTGATCATGTTTAAAAAAATGAGTTGCAAATTAAGTTTTAATTGCATTGGTCATTTACTTACCAAACCGAAAAATTTGGTACTGTAATTTTTCCGTTCTTTGCGCAATACATAAAAACTGAAATGAAAATATCGGGTTTTACGATCATCAGGAATGCGGTTGAAAACGACTATCCCATAACGGAAGCTATAAGATCTGTACTACCTGTTGTAGATGAAATGATCGTACTTGTCGGTGATTCAGAAGATGCAACAGAAGCACTGATTAAAAATATAAATGATCCTAAAATAAAGATTCATCATTCAACCTGGGATATGTCGCTGAGAAAAGGTGGCGTAGTGCTTGCTGTGGAAACCAATAAGGCATTTCAGTTAATTGATCCGGCAAGCGATTGGGCTTTTTATATTCAGGGTGATGAAGTGGTGCACGAAAAATATTTACCTGCGATAAAAGAAGCCTGTGAAAAATATAAGGATGATAAGTCTGTAGAAGGATTACTTTTCAAATACCTGCATTTCTATGGAACGTATGATTATGTTGGCGACAGCCGCAGGTGGTACCACAGGGAAGTTCGCATCATCAGGAATGACAAAAAGATATCAGCTTATAAAGATGCGCAAGGCTTTAGAATTGGCAAGACAAAACTGAAAGTGAAACTGATAGACGCGTTTATATATCATTATGGATGGGTAAAAAGTCCCCAACAAATGATGCGCAAGCAAAAAAATGTAAGCAGATTTTGGCATGATGATTCTGATGAATGGCGCAGTTATATTCAACAGGAAGACTATTTTAATTTTGATGATTTTGATTCATTGCAAAAATTTACAGGAACGCACCCAGCTATGATGAAAGGAAGAATAGAAAAAAAGAATTGGGATATACAGATAGATCTTTCAGAGAAAAAATTCTCTTTTAAAGACGCCATGCTTTACCGTTTTGAAAAACTTACAGGATTAAGACCTTTTGATTTTAAAAATTACAGGATCATATAAAACCTATGCAAATTCCTGAGAATATACTTATCAGCAGAACAGACAGCATTGGAGATGTTGTATTAACATTACCTGTTGCTGCAATTCTAAAAAAACATTTTCCAAAAATTAAGATTGGTTTTATAGGTAAGGCTTATACAAAGCCTGTAATAAATGCATGCAAATTTGTGGATGAGTTTATTGATATACATGATTTCATGTACAAAAAAATTACCATTTGCAATGAAAAGCCACAAGCGATTTTGCACGTTTTCCCTGTTACAAATATTGCCAGACGCGCCAAGCAATTACGCATTCCTATACGCATAGGAACTACTAACAGGCTTTATCATTGGACCACCTGCAATAAATTAATAAAGCTTGGTCGCAAAAATTCTGATTTACACGAGGCGCAACTAAATATTAAGTTGCTGGAAGTATTTGGTATCAATGATGATTATTCGCTACAGGAAATTGCGCAATTGTTTGGTTTGAAAAAGCTACATGATTTAGAACAAGGACTTTGTGCACTTATAAACAAAGACAAGTACAATCTTATTCTTCACCCACACTCGCAGGGAAGTGCAAGAGAATGGGGATTAAAAAACTTTGCAGCGCTTATTCAATTGCTGGATAAAAGCAGGTTCAATATTTTTATTTCCGGTACAAAGAAAGAAAGGGAACAAATGCAGCCACTTTTTGATGCGGCTGGAGAATTTGTTACAGATATTACCGGTATGATGAATCTTGATCAATTCATTTCTTTTATTAATGCATGTGATGGGATTGTTTCTAATAGTACAGGTCCGCTGCATATAGCTGCTGCGCTAAATAAAGATGCTTTGGGCATTTATCCGCCTATGCGGCCTATTCACCCGGGAAGATGGGCGCCATTGGGCGCTAGGGCGCAGGTGTTTGTTTTAGATAAAGACTGTATGGATTGTAAGAATAATAAAATGAGTTGCCATTGCATTACAGAAATACAACCATTGCAAATAAAGAATGCTTTGGACAAAATTGCTGCAACACAACTAACAAAAGCCGAAGTTTAATAGTGTTATTACAGATGAACGGATTGCGACGCAACGATGATGCCATGAAATGCCGCAGCTTGTACCCATAAAATTTGCGGCATTCACTGAGACAAAAAGAAAATAACAGACACCAAAGTAAAAGATTAGCTGGTATCGATGTCATAAAACAGCCATATTAATTAATGAAGCTTGATATAAAAAGTATAGCCAGAAATGTTTCGCTGATTGAAAACCGCATTAGTGGTTTTGAAGAACTATTACTCCGGGCTAATAGCAAGAACACTGCTGCAATAATTGGAATTACAGGCGCACCGGGAGCGGGTAAGAGCACAATAGTGGATGGACTGATACAGGAAATGATCAGCGATGAAAAAAAAATAGCTGTAATCTGTGTTGATCCATCTTCGCCATTTAATATGGGAGCTTTGTTAGGCGACAGGATACGAATGAGTAAATGGTACAACAATGAAAATGTTTTTATTCGTTCGATGGCATCAAGAAAAGCACTGGGCGGATTAAGCCCGATGATCATTGAAGAAACAGAGTATTTAAAAACAACGGGCTTTGATTACATAATTATTGAGACTGTTGGCGTTGGCCAAAACGAAGTGGACATAGCTGGCCTCGCAGATGTAACGATTGTTGTAACGGTTCCTGAAGGTGGAGATGAAATACAGACGATGAAATCCGGCATCATGGAAATTGCTGATATTTTTGTTGTAAATAAATGCGACAGGCCTGAAGCCGACAGGTTTGTAAAATTTCTGCATTCAATGCTGGCGCCGGTTTTCAGCAGGAGTAAAGAAGAAATTCCTGTAATAAAAACCATTGCAGAAAAGCATGAAGGAGTAAATGAATTATATAAAAAGATTATTACGATACTTAATAACTCAAAGAAATCTGAAAAGAAATATAGGTTATTGGCAGAGAGAGCTTACCAGCTTATACAATCTAAACGCATGGAAGATGTAAGTAAAGAAAATTTAGTAAAGCAAATAAAAGAAGATTCACAACAAGAGGATCAATTTAACCTTTACCGATTTATTAAAAATTTTGAATAATATTTTGCACCCGGCCGCAGCATAAATATTAAGCATCTGTTGCGTCGCACACTTGTACTATTGAATACAGATCAGCAATGTAATGCCATGAATAAAATGTTTCTTTGCAAAAATAAGTTCATCATACAGAAAATTAAAGTATGGCAATTTCAGGATTCAAAAGATATTTAAAGCTTATAAAGAATGTAGAAAATCCATGGGAATATTTTCTCAACAAAAGAAAACGCCATGAGAAAAATTTAAACTTTACCACACGTCCTAATAAAATTTCCTTTGATGTGTCTTCGGGTATTTATCTGGTGTTCAAAGAAATATTTATGAGCGATGTTTACAACATCGACGAGCTGTTAAAAAAAATTCCTGAAAAACCTGTTATTGTTGATATTGGCGCTAATGTTGGTTTTTTTGACATGCTGATATTATCCAAATTACCGGGAGCAACTATTTATGCTTATGAGCCGCTGCCTGTGAATGTTGCTAAGTTGAATAAGATCATTTCAGAAAACCCGCAAATAAAAGACGCCATCAGTGTTTATCAATGTGCAGTTACCGGTAATTCCAAAGAAGCACTTGAATTGTACATGGAAGACACAGACGATAGCCAGGTAGTAGCTTCTGTCTTTTCTGGTTTCAACAAGAACAATACTAAAAAAATATCTGTTCCTTCTATTACTTTAACAGAGATCATTACAGGAAATAAACTGGAAGAGATCGATCTTTTAAAAATTGATTGTGAAGGAAGTGAATACGACATTATTTATAACACTGATGCTGAAATTATAAAACGAGCAAAATTTATTGCTTTAGAAATTCATGATCTTGATGAAAAGAATAACTTCAGGGAAATGAAAAAATATCTTACCTCTTTAGGTTACCAGTTAACAGCAGAACCTATAAATGACTTTTGCTATGCTGTTGAGGCAATAAGGCAATGATGAATTTTCTGAAGCATGCGACAAAAACAGAAGCATATATTGTTTGATTGTGAGCGAATGAAATATCCTCACACTGGGTTGTACTATTTTTGTTTACAACTTGGGCTTGCACTAACACGTAACATAAACGTAGAAAAAGAAGATATTTCATTTTACCTGCCGTCCTCCGTTGGAAAATTATTCGGCGAAAAATATAATTACATCTCTCAAAGCAGTTTGCACAAATTTGTATTCCCTTCTGTTAAAGGCTTTGATATCTGGCATGGAACTTTCCAGGGCTCGAATTATTCGCCTAAAAAATCTTCTATAAAGAAAGTGCTTACCATACATGATCTTAACTTTTTGCTCGAGCACAAGAACAATACCGCGAAAAAAAAAAGTAACCTCGCAAAAATTCAGAAACAAATAAATGATGCCGATAGGATCTGTACTATTTCCGAATTTGTAAAAAAAGAAGTGCTGGAAAACCTGGATGTAAAAAATAAAGAAGTGCAAGTCGTTTACAATGGTTGCAATCTGTCTTTAAACACAAATCCAAAGCAGCCGGCAATGATTCCCGATAAACCTTTCGTTTTTACAATTGGAACAATAATGACGAAAAAGAACTTTCATGTTTTACCGGCCTTATTGTGTAATAATGATCTGCTGCTTGTAATTGCAGGCACTATAATGGAAGAAGCATATCTCGCAAAGATCAAAGAAGAAGCAAATAAATATGGAGTTGGTAACAGGGTAATCTTTGCAGGAGCTGTTTCAGAAAATGACAAAGAATGGTTCTTAAAAAATTGCTTGGCATTTGCATTTCCATCCATTGCAGAAGGTTTTGGTTTACCTGTTATAGAGGCAATGGCCTTTGGTAAACCTGTATTTCTTTCTACCGCTACCAGCTTACCTGAAGTTGGTGGAGATGCAGCTTATTATTTTCCATCATTTGATGCGGATGAAATGCAACAAGCATTTCAGCGAGGTATGGAGCACTACATAGATACAAGCCCTTCTGAAATAATAAAAAAAAGAGCTGGAAAATTTACGTGGGAGGAAGCTGCAAAAAAGTACTTAGAAATATACAGGAGTCTTTATTAATAACCGACAACAGATAACAATTGTTCATCTCTTATATCTATCGCACATTTGAAATGCCCTTTAGGGCAGGCTTTGTAACCATGTAAGCCACATGGCCTGCAGTTTAGCTTTTCCTCTACTTCCACAACAAAATTTTTATCACTTAATGGTCCATAGCCAAAAACGGGAACAGTGGAGCAATAAACAGCGGTGACCGGAGCATTTACTGCAGAAGCGAAATGCATGGGCGCTGAGTCATTCACATAATTCATAACGGCATCCTGCATCAGCGCGGCAGATTGTAGAAAGTTAAGTTGCCCTGCAAGGTTGATCACAAATGGATACAGCGATATTTTCCTGATCTCTTCGCATAGTGATTTATCACTTGGTGCGCCCAACAGGTATATATTATATTTTGGTGGCAACTGGTTTAAAAAACTGATCCATTTTTCTTTTGGATATTGTTTGGTAAACCACACAGAAGATGGTGCAACGCACAGGTAAGGCTTGTCTTTGTATTGTCTTACTTTTCCAAAATCATTTTTAGAAGGATATAATTTTGGTTTAGCTGCCATACTATCTGTAAACGTACTGATCAATGCGTGGTTGCGTTCAATCTCATGCGTACCTTCTGTGAAAGCATGTTTTATTTTTTTTGAAAAAAGAAAGCTCAATGGATTTTTATCAAAGCCTATCGTTTCTTTTGCTTTGGAGAATGCAGTAAGCAATCCTGTGGTAGCATAGCGTTGTACATTGATAACCTTATCATATTGATTGGCTTTAATTTTTTTTAGAAGCTTTAGCAAGTTGCCATACTTGCTTTGTTTTTTATCCCATATCAGTACTTCATGCAAAAAAGGATGATCAGTTAATAATCCTTCATTTCCTTTTCTTACTAAAAAATCTATGGCAGCATCGGGGTAATACTGGTGCAGCTTTTCGATGATGCCTGTTGCCAACACTACATCACCAATAAATGCTGTTTGTATTACCAGGAATTTTTGCATGTGGGCAAAGCTATTGAATGAAACGGAACTGTAGCGCTAAAGTTCAATGGCGTACTGAACGTACAAGTGAGTGACACAACGAAGCATAATAGTAGCGATACAGCCAGCTAAATCAAATGCTTTGCATTATTATCATTACAACCTTTTGTAACTTTACTTGTAATACTTTTTATGGAACCTGAAGTAAGAGAATTTTTAAAACGCATATCGCTCTCGTTAGGCATCGGCCTTTTTTGGATGATCATGAATTCCACGCTGGGTATTATGTTTGATTTTGCATTTGTACATGATGGCATTTCCCTGGGCAATGTTATTTTTTACATTTGGTTTATCCTGAGTTTTGCGGGAATGCTTTGGCTTTATATACGTTTGTGGAAGAAGCCTTTGGAAAAAGATATCAACTCGTATGATCAGCAACAATAAACCACTGGCCGTTTATCTTACGAAAGAGTAAAGTAAAATGCCCGCCTATATCGCCGATCGTTCTTGCAAGATGCCACTTGCCTAACACAAAACCATATTCTGCAGAAAGTAATTTTATTTCAAGAATGGTAAAATTAAGTTTACCCATTGCAATAGTGTCCGGGTATCTTTTTTTGTAATTATCAAGCGTTGTTTGCCAACCATAATTCGGGCCTTTCGATCCCACAAAAAGCAGGCTGTCACTCTTCCAGTACGTTTGCATAAAAGCATCAATATCTCCATTGTTCCATGCTTTTACCTGTGCATTCATAACTGTGCGGATGGCTGTGGTATCGCTGCTTTGCGCAAGAGATACAATAGAAAATACAATAAAAATAGCTGTAAAAGGTATGCATTTAAATAAGCGATAAATTTTCATAAATACTTTTTTTATGTACCGGGCAGTGGCACAGGCATCAACTTTACTTGCGTCGCACTCTTGTACATTTATACCTTGCGCGGCAAGCAGGGAATATATAATTGTTGAAAGTACTATTTTAACGCAAAAGGAGAAAAGGCAATTCTACTTACATAAAAGGCCACTATAGAGATAGCGGCCGACATGCTATAATGCACATGAGAAAATATTTTTAAAACCTTATTTGCTAAGATAACAGATAGGCAACCGAATGATGCTGCTATTTAACTGTAGCATGAAATATGGTAGCTGTAGCACGTAATAATAAAGATGAAAAAGACACCCTATGTACCAGTCAACCATTTTTTAAAGTCAGGAGCTGTTTCCTGACTTATAATAACCTGGTGTGATATATCAGGTGTAGAAAATTCTAACATCAATTTTACTTTTTCATAAGACCTGAATGATTTAATATAATTGATGTTTACTATATATTTTCTATTTGCCCTGAAAAAAATATTTGGATCAAGTTCATTTTCTGATAAGCTTAGATTCTTATCATATATGTATTTTGTCTTTTGTCTGTCTATTAGATACACTACTTTATTTTCGGTATAGAATAAAACTATTTCCTCAAGTTTTACTGCAATGTGTTCCATACCTTTTTTCACTATGATCCTGGTTTTCTTTGGTGTTCCAAGATAATTGAGCAGGTTATTTAGCTTTTGTGCATTTTGGTTAAAATGCTGTTGCAGCAATTTGTATTTCTGAACTGCCTTGGAAACTTCCTGCACATTTACCGGCTTTAGTAAATAATCGATGCTGTTATAATCAAATGCCTTCATAATAAACTCATCATAAGCAGTGGTAAAGATCAGCGGTGTATCTACCTGGAAATTGTTGAATATCTCAAATGAAAGGCCATCTGTTAAGTGAATATCACAAAAAATAATATCCTGCTTTGGCATCCCTGCAAAATAAGATATACCTTCTTTTACAGAAGTAATGATGGCTGTAAAAAAAATATCAGGCACCAGTTCTGTAAGGATGCTTTTTAATTTATCTATGGCTAATCCTTCATCTTCAATGATTACTGCATTAAGCATATAAGTTGTTATGCGCTTTTTAACATAGGTAAGCTTACCACAAAATAATCCCTGCCAGATTCAACAGTAACGGGTTGTTGACAAACAAGTTGATATCTTTCTCTTAAATTATTTAGGCCCAGTTTTGTAGAATAATGCGATATTTTACCAGCCCTTTTTGTATTAACAACATAGATACTTTCATTCTCAACTGTGATCTTTATACATAAAGGATCAGCAGCTGTAAATGCATTATGCTTTATAGCATTTTCTACTAATAATTGTAAAGCGCAAGGCAATATGGTGATGTCAGCTGTATTGTGATGGTGCAGTTCTATATCAAGGGTAATCTTATTTTCATATCTAAGTTGCAGCAGAGCGAAATAGTTTTTAATAAAATCAATTTCTTCTGCAAGAGTTACCTGCTCCTTGTTTTTATTAACGAGAAAATACCTGTAGACTTCGGAAAGTTTATTGATGAAATCATCCGCTTTGTTTTCATCCTTATGCACCAACCAGGATAACGTGTTTAATGCATTATACATGAAATGCGGATCAAGCTCATTTTTCAATACTGTCAATTGAGCTTTTGTAAGTGCTGTATCAAGCTGTTTTGTTTTTATATGTCCTATTTCATTTTCATTTGATAAAAAAAGTATTTCATACATTAATGTAAACACAACTACAGCAATGCATACGGCCAATGTATTTCGCATTAACAATTGCCAATCTATATGATGAGCTGTGGTAAAAAAAAGCCATATACCGCTTAATATTGTAGCTACAATTCCTCCATACAAAACCGTAAGAAAACAAAGCGTAACTATTTTTACAACAGCGTTGTAAGGCAATAGCAGCCTATATTTGTAAATGATCAAGCTTCCCCCATGCCATACGCAAAAAGAAATAAAAACTGAATAACAGTTAGCTATAATAATTTCTTCAAAAGAAGCTGTTTTATAGTGGTAAAAACCCGATGCCAATGGAATAACTATGCCAAGTAATGGAATAAAAAAAACTCTTATTCTTTTGTCGTTTATCATTGGAAGCAGTGATAAGATTAATAATGGTGTCTTTGCATTTTCTGATCTATGAAATTATTCGTATTTCCAAAAAATAAATTGTTAATTAGTGTTGAATGAATGCTTTTTACATGAACGGAAAAGCTTATTTAGAACCCATCTTCATTTCTACTATTATACTTATGTTGCGTCGCACTCTTCAACTACTGTAATGATATTAAGCTATGCGGGCAAGGCTTTTAGCCTGCTCGTAATAACATTAATAATTTATAAAAGGCATTTTTCCTAACTATCAAGACAGCATACAGCGCTATAACAATGCACGTGTTATTATTCTAATAATAAAATAAGCATTATTAGACAAATGTCTTTTTAGTTTTTATAAATGAGAAACCGTTGCTGTAAAATCTATGTCAGATTGATAAGTGGTAATATGGAAAATAATCTTATGTATTCCAGTTTCTTTAAAAGAGTACATATGCTTTATGCGCATTGTATAAATATTTTTAATTGACCTACTTTCGTCTCTTTTTTTCTAATAGCATATCAATACATTAGGATATTTAACTAAATACGTGGCGATTAAGCCACTTTTAAGGGTACTTAATGGGCTTTTTTATTTGATAATTGAAATTAGTTCCTACTTTTAAGTATTCAATATCCGAAAAACAATATTTATGAAATCTCCAACTTTACTGCAGACTTCTGATACTTTAAATTTCAACTTATTACAAAGAAATTCGATGAATGCAAATCTGAGATTAACGCATTCAAAGAAAATTAGCCGTCGCACTAGCAGAAAAAACCTCTTAATTTTTGCGTTGGTTTATGGGGTAGTACTTGCTTTTCTTATTTCATTTGTATTATAGATAGAAAGAATTATTTCTTGTGGTATTATCGCTTCTTATTTAGCGATATACCTGCATTATTTCCAGTCTTTAAGTTTTATTACAATTAATTTATTGCTTCATGTAATCCTTGAAGCAGAACCAGCCCGCCGGCTGGTTTTTTAATATTATAACCTCGCTTTTTATTGTTTCATAAAATCTGCGAACAATTATCCGTAAGCGCAACTACTATATGTGCATCGGTATATTTAGTTACACTGTTAATAAAAAGCTCAAGTGTGCGACGCAACGAAGATTCCATAAAATAGTATAGCTCATCTCCAAAAATTTGTATTATTTAGAAGCATCAGGATATAGTGAACAAGACGGAATAAGCACCTGGTTGGATCAAAATCATTTAATACAAACCAAAAATATTTCTGCAAAAATGTAGCTTGCACCAAACTTAATGCTATAAATAATGTCTTCTCTTACAGTAACTCTTATACAAACTAATCTTCACTGGCAAAATAAGGCGGCAAACCTGTCTATGTTTTCAGATAAAATAAATAGTATAAATACTAAAACAGAAATCGTTGTTTTGCCTGAAATGTTCAGCACAGGCTTTATTATGCAACCAGAACGGTTTGCTGAAACAATGGATGGAGAAACGGTAATATGGATGCGTGATATAGCCCTATCGAAAAAAATTATTCTTACCGGCAGTATCATCATAAAAGAATATGACAATTATTATAACCGTCTTATATGGATGTTGCCCAATGGTGAATGTGGTTACTATGATAAGCGACATCTTTTTGCATTTGCCAATGAAGATCATCACTACAAGCCTGGTTCGAAACGGCTGATTGCTTCTGTGAAAGGATGGAGAATAAATCTACAGGTTTGTTATGACCTCAGGTTTCCTGTCTGGGCAAGGCAGCAGCTTCATCATAGCAATAATAACAGTCCTGTTTTTGAATATGACCTGCTTATTTATACAGCCAATTGGCCTGAACGCCGGAGCCATCCGTGGAAAACATTATTGCAGGCACGTGCCATAGAAAACCAGTGTTTTGTAGTGGGTGTAAACAGGGTTGGTAATGATGGCAATAATATTTACCATAGCGGTGACAGTATGGTTGTTTCTCCACTTGGAGATATACTATATCATAAAACAAATGAAGAAGATATATTTACTGTTACGTTGCAAAAACAATTATTAGATGAAGTAAGAGGTCGTTTCCCTTTTTGGAAAGATGCTGATAACTTTACGATTATTAATGAATAACAAATGATCTATAAAGCTTCCTTGATTTTTACGGGCCAAGAAATGTTGCAGGAACATGCAATGTTAGTAAAGGATGGTGTTATCGAAACTATTATGCCTAAAGCTGAAATAAATACCCAGGAAGAAATCGTCGAGCTTGGTAATGTTATTTTATTGCCAGCCTTTATAGATATCCAGTTATATGGAGCTTTTGGTCGCCTGCTTTCAGAGTACCCGGATATAGAAACAATTTCAGGTATTGTTAAATACTGTGCTGAAGGAGGGGCTGCCTATTGTTTACCTACTGTTGCTACCAATACTTACGATACAATTTTTCATTGTATTGATGCTCTTAAGAGTTATTGGCAGCAAGGTGGCAAAAGTGTTATAGGGTTGCACGTAGAAGGTCCATGGATCAACCCCGCTAAAAGAGGAGCTCACCGGGAGGAGTGGATATTTTCTCCAACTATTGCACAGGCAAAAGAATTACTTGACTATGGTAACGGAATAATTAAAATAATTACCCTGGCGCCAGAATGCGTTTCGCAAGAAGTGATTGATCTTATCAGATCATATAATATCATTATTTCTGCAGGTCATAGTAATGCAACATATGAACAGGCAACAGGCGCATTTGAGAAAGGACTTAATCTTACTACACACTTATTTAATGCTATGAGCCCGTTGCAGCACAGGGCACCAGGTTTAGTTGGCGCTGTTTTCAATCATCCCAAAGTGCTATGCAGTATTGTTCCGGATGGTCACCATGTTGACTTCTCAGCTATTCAAATAGCCAAAAAAATAATGGGGAACCGTTTATTTGTTATAACAGACGCTGTTACAGAAACATCCCAAGGCTATTACAAGCATCAATTGGACGGTGATAAATATACTTCTAACGGAATTCTTAGTGGTTCTGCACTTACGATGTATAAAGCTTTTCAAAACCTGACGCAGCACTGCGGTATTGACACTGAAGAAGCAATTAGAATGTGTAGCCTTTATCCGGCAATGGCATTAGGTATGCAAAATAAAATAGGTGTATTAAAACAGGGGGCAAAAGCTGATATAATTGTGGTTGACAAAAATTTTCAGTTTCTAAAGTTAATCAATAGCTAAACCAATATTTTAAAAGGAAAACCTCCATTGAATGGAGGCTTTGATAATTTTTGCAATTTAATTTGGGTAGTTTCAAAGGTTTCAGAGGGTGGTACTAAAAACGGACTATCTATTATAGTCAAACCCGGTGCCAGAAAGTATTTTGAAATATCTGGTTGATTATCAGTACATAAGATCAGCGACACCTTACTACTTTCCCGTATATGGAAAATCAGTTCCCAAAATGATAGCTCAAATAAATATTCTCATATTAGAAATTTGATAATTAAGTGGCACAAACGCAATAAAAAAAATTTATATGAATTGGCTAATACTCATTATAGGAGGTTTTTTTGAAGTTGGTTTTGCCGCCTGTTTGGGCAAAGCAAAGGAAACAACCGGCAATACATCACTTCTTTGGATGGTTGGTTTTTTCGTTAGCCTCTCTATCAGTATGTACTTGCTTTATAAAGCAACACAAACATTACCGGTAGGAACAGCTTATGCAGTGTGGACTGGTATTGGAGCTGTAGGAACGGTATTGGTTGGAATCTTTGTTTTTAATGAACCAGCAGATTTCTGGCGTTTATTTTTTCTCACTACATTGATAGCATCTATTATTGGGTTAAAATTCGTTTCGAATTAGAATTTTATTTTGGTGCAGGCTTTAGTAATTCTATTAAACTTCTGTTGTGTCACTCACTTGTACGTTCGGAAGAAGATGCGACAAGCCGATGAGATAATAAGTAAAGAGTATTGTTCACTGTTCATTCATTTTCTATAGTACAAGAGTGCGACGCAACAGTTGATGCCACGTGTATTATGGCTTGATTCCAAAAAAATTCTTATATCAATTATCACCAAAAATTTTTGCTGATTCCCAACCGAGCAATGCAGTCTTGCGTGTACTACCCCACGCGTATTCCCCGGTAATACCCGTAGCGCGAATAACACGATGACAGGGAATTAAATATGCAACAGGATTGCTGCCAATAGCTGTGCCTACTGCACGGGAAGCATTGGGTTGGTTTGCATAACTGGCAATAGTACCATAAGTCGTTACACCGCCCAAAGGTATATGCAGCAAGGTTTCCCATACCTTTAACTGGAAAGGTGTTCCTTTCAAGTGAAGCTTAATTGCTGCTAAATTTTCCCAATCGCCTTTAAATATTTCTAATGCATGCTGCTGCATAAGATCTGTCTTCTGTATCAATAATGCGTTCGGAAATTTCGCTTTCAGTTGTTCCACGGCTTCCGTTTCTTTTGCAATAAAAGCGAGATGGCAAATGCCTTTTGAAGTTGAAGCAATGATAACATCTCCAAACAGGGTTTCAGCATGGCTGTAATGTATCTCTAAATTTTCCCCACCATTTTTGTACTCACCGGGCGTCATGCCTTCAATACTTATAAACAAATCATGCAAACGGCTTGTGCCAGATAAGCCTGTTTCAAAACTTGCATCAGCAAGAGAAGCATTTTGCTGTAATAATTTCTTTGCATGTTCTAAACTTATATATTGTAAAAATTTTTTAGGACTGACTCCTGCCCAGTCTTTAAACATACGCTGAAAGTGATAAGAGCTTACGTGCACCTGTTTAGCTACATCATCCAATGCGGGCTGTTGCTGAAAATTTTCTTTAATGTAAAGAATGGCCTGCTCTATGCGATCATAATCTGTTCTCATATTGCAAAAATATATAGCTACTGTACTTATACCAACCCGAAACTTGCGCACCTTAACGTTTAGATAAAAATTAAACTGTCGCAATTATATTGCAGTAAATAAATTAAATTAAGTCTGTTTTCTAAAATGATTATGAAGTATATGAAAAACATGACTATTATTTTTTTATTATGCTTAGTTCAACATTGCATAGCGCAAAATAGTGCAAAACAATACCCTGACTTGAATGAAATAAATTCACCTGAGTTATTGTCGCAAATGCTCACAGCCACAGATACGACAGACGCGCAGAAAGTGGCTTCTATTTTTAACTGGATCACTCAAAACATAGCTTATAATGTAAAACGTTATGAGACTAATAATAACTACAGATACGCTCCTGTGGTTGATGAGGAAGATGAAGATACTATTGCCCCATTAAAGCCTTTATATGAGCGTATTGCCATACTGGTCTTAAAAAGAAGAACAGCAGTATGTAGCGGATATGCAAATCTTTTTAAATCCTTATGCCTGCATGCAGGCATACCATGCGAAGTAATAACAGGTCTCGGAAAAGCAAGTGCTGGCAGAACAGATAAAAGATTTGCCAGCAATCACCGGTGGAATGCTGTTTTCTTCGATACAGTATGGCACCTGCTTGATGCCACCTGGGCAAGCGGATACATTAATTATAAGAATGAATTTCAACGTGACTATAATCCTAACTATTTTCTCACAGACCCTGTTGAATTCATCAAGGACCATTATCCTGAAGATATGCGATGGACCTTGTTGCCACAACCACCGGTATTAAATGAGTTTATGTATGCACCTTTTAAAACAATGGCGTTTAACAGGTTTTATATTAAATCTTATAGCCCTTCATTTGGAATTATAGAAGCAAATGTGGGCGACAGTATTGTGTTTGAACTTGAAGCAGTACGCCCTGAAAGATTATGGATCTCAGACCTGCCTTATGCAGATTCAAACACAGTATTTATTATGCAATGTTGTGGTGCCGTTAAACCCGTTAATAAAGTGTCTGGTAAAAAAATAAGTTACACTTACCATGTTATGTCAGCAGAAATAGAATGGCTGCATGTAATCTTTGATGATGAAATTATTATGCGCTATAAACTAAATGTAAAAAGGGATGAGCATCTTCCTGCTTCTGCCCCTGTTGATTCACTAATACAACAGAAAATCAACTAATATTTATTTTCTTTTTATCCCGATTCGTTTAGCAAGAATAAAGCGATAGTTACCGGTTGGGATCATGTATGATCTTGCCGAAGATTCACCATTTACCCATAAAGTATTGGCGGCCCAGTTGGCACTTATAACCCAATCATGGGAATTGTAACCAACAGCCGCTTTATAAATAAAAGACGGTGTTACCGCTGTATGTTTATTTTGATTATTTCCATTATGTTCGTCAGATAAATTAATATCTATATTGGCAATAGCAGAACCCATTACAAATAAATGCTTTTCTATTACCAGTGTATATGCATACCCTGCCCCAATGCCAGCTGTAAAGAACTGCATTTTATCTACACCTGCCTGCTCAAACAAACTTGTTTTTGCCACAGGTACTAAACTACTGTCTGCTTTTATCGATCCATAATAAATTTCTCCGCCATATAACAAAGAGCCAGCCGATCTCTTTTGCCATTCACTTTGTATCATGGCTGCATTGTAAGAAAATCTGTCGTTATTAATTACTCTATACGCACTAATTCCACCAAGCGTCATTATTACATCCGGGCGATAATAATAATTGTTTGCATTAACTGCTGCGTAACCTTTAGGCTCAATATGCATACCCTTATGGTGAATGCCCAGCACATCTATCGCCCATTTGTAAGGATAAACATGCAATTCAAGATCTATACTTTTTGTTTTCCCTTTCTCATCATCCGGATTAAGAAAACCAAAACCATATGAGAGGTTCAAAGACAAATTATTATACGTAGCACCAACACCCATGGTAAGTGGCGTATTGGCCCGGTATGTAAGATCGTTTTGTTTATCTGCTGCGGGAAACGTAACTGATGTGTATTTTTTGGAAAAATAAAATCTGGTGGTAAGTCTCTGCGGATAAGTTGTAAAATAAATACTGTCGTGTCCAGGCTTATGTTGCGCAAATAGTTGATGCGGCGCCATTAAAAATAACAGGCAGGTAGCCAAAGTAAGTAACTGATAAAGTTTATTATTTTTCATGCAATGAAACAGTGTTATCCATATTGTTTAAATACCATGCCAAGAGTCTTTTATAATGCAGACGCATGAAAGTAAATCAAAAAGATAAGTATACATAAGAAAGGTTATTGAGCAGGCTTTTGAATAAGCATTAAGCTGCTGTTGCGTCGCACTCGTGTACGTTCAGAACAATAATAAAATATTAATTGCTTAAAAACTTGCAGGTTATTTAATACATATAATTTCATAAACTGATGAAACTTTTCCCCGGTACAAGTGTGCGACGCAACAGAAGTCACATACATATTCTACTGCCGGGTACATAAAATTCCTAACATATGTAAGGCAAACAGGTTACTGTAAAGCCATTAAACGACGTAACTTTGCTGCCCGTTAAAGCAAGTGTATAAACATGAACGAAAAGTTGCAGCAGTTAGCCCAATCACTGGAAGGAGATTGTTATTTCGACAATAAGATGCGTATTTTATATGCTACGGACGCATCTGCCTACCGCGAAATGCCATTAGCGGTAACCATGCCAAAATCAACTGATGACATTAAAAAACTGATTGCATTTGCACGTGCCAATAAAACTTCGCTGATACCAAGAACGGCAGGTACATCTCTGGCAGGGCAAGTGGTGGGAAGCGGCATTATCGTTGATGTATCAAAATCATTTACTCAAATACTTGAACTGAATAAAGAAGAACATTGGGTGCGGGTGCAGCCTGGTGTAATTCGTGATGAACTGAATATGTTTCTTAAACCACATGGTTTATTTTTTGGCCCCGAAACATCAACTGCCAATCGTGCTATGATCGGTGGTATGGTGGGGAACAATTCCTGTGGCTCCAATTCTGTTGTGTACAGGAGCACAAGAGAACATTTACTGGAAGTAAAAGCAATTCTTAGTGATGGAAGTGAAGCTGAATTTAAAACGATAAATGCTGAAGAATTTCACCGAAAATGTGAAGTGGAAACACTGGAAGGAAAGATCTATAAAAAAGTTAGGAGCATTTTAAGTAACTACGACAACCAGGTAGAAATAAGAAAAGAATTTCCCAAGAAAACAGTTGAAAGAAGAAATACCGGTTATGCAGTTGATCTGCTATTGGAGACTGCGCCATTTACTGCGGGTGAAGAGGGTTTCAATTTTTGTAAACTCATTGCTGGCTCTGAAGGTACACTTGCTTTTATTACAGAAATAAAAGTAAATGTAGTTCCATTGCCGCCAAAAGAAACAGGTTTGCTTTGTGTGCATTTTAATTCCATTGATGAAGCATTAAGAGCAAATCTTATCGGTTTAAAATATCACCCATCTGCCAGTGAATTAATAGATCATTATATACTTGAATGCACAAAGGATAATATTGAACAGCGCAAGAACAGGTTTTTTGTGCAGGGAGATCCTGGTGCAATACTCGTAATTGAATTTGCAAAAGAAAAAAGAGAAGAAATTATTCCAATTGCTCAACAGGTAGAAGCAGATATGCGTGCTGCTGGTTTAGGTTATCATTTCCCTTTATTGTTTGGTGACGATACCAAGAAGATCTGGACATTGCGTAAAGCTGGTCTTGGCTTATTGAGTAACCTGCCCGGCGATGATAAAGCCGTTCCTGTAATTGAGGACACTGCCGTTGATGTAAATGACCTTCCGGATTTTATTGCAGAATTCAATGTTATCTTAAAGAAGCACAATTTGTATTCAGTGCATTATGCGCATGCAGGAAGTGGTGAGATCCATTTAAGGCCGATCATTAATTTAAAAACAGAAGAAGGCAATCATCTTTTCAGAACGATTGCAGAAGAGATCGCAACACTCGTAAAAAAATATCATGGCTCTTTAAGTGGTGAACATGGTGATGGACGGCTACGTGGCGAATTCATTAAACAAATGGTGGGTGAAAAAAATTACCAGTTATTAAGAGATATAAAATATACCTGGGACCCTGAAAATATTTTCAATCCCAATAAGATCGTTGACACACCTTCCATGAACAGCATGCTGCGTTATACACCCGGCCAGCATACACCAAAATTCGATACAGTGTTCAGGTATTATAACCAGGATGTATTGCAGCATGCAGAACAATGTAATGGCAGTGGCGATTGCAGGAAAACACATTTATCTGGCGGTACGATGTGCCCCTCTTTTATGGCCACAAGGAATGAAAAAGATACCACAAGAGCAAGGGCAAATATCTTAAGAGAATTTCTTACGCATTCAGATAAGGTTAACCGGTTTGATCATAAAGAAATTTATGAAGTGATGGATCTTTGTTTGAGTTGCAAAGGTTGTAAGTCTGAATGTCCGAGTAATGTGGATGTTGCCAAACTGAAAGCAGAATTTATGCAGCATTACTATGATGCCAATGGCGTTCCTTTCAGAAGCAGGCTGATAGCGAACTTCAGTAATTCTGCAAGGCTTGGTGCTATTATGCCGGGGGTGTACAATTTTGTGATGACTAACAAAACTATAAGTACACTCGTTAAAAAAATATCAGGCTTTGCCGTTGACAGGTCGATGCCGACGATGTATAAAACAACGTTGATGAGCTGGTATAAAAAGCATCAAACTCAAAACTCAAAAGTCAAAAGTCAAAAAAGAATTTATCTTTTTTGTGATGAATTCACTAATTACAACGATACAGAAATTGGCATAAAAGCTATACAACTTTTAGAGCGCTTGGGCTACGAAGTTATCATTCCGAAACATGAAGAAAGCGGCCGTGCCTGGTTGAGCAAAGGTTTAATAAGAGAAGCAAAAAAAATGGCCAACAAAAACATCAAACTGTTGTGTTCACTGATCAGCGAAGAAACACCGCTTATTGGTATAGAACCTTCTGCTATTCTTACTTTCAGGGATGAATATGTAGATCTTGCAGATGATGACCTTTACACCACCGCCGTAGAAATGAGTAAATCTGTGTTTACAATTGATGAGTTTATTGCAAAAGAAATTCAAAATGGCAACATATGTAAAGAACAATTCACCAAAGAAAAAAAGAAGATAATGCTGCACGGCCATTGCCAGCAGAAAGCATTGTCTTCTGTTGCACCTACTGTACAAGCACTAACACTTCCGGAAAATTATACTGTTGAAACAATCCCTTCAGGTTGTTGCGGTATGGCTGGTTCTTTTGGTTATGAGAAGGAACACTATGATCTTTCCATGAAAATTGGAGAACTTGTTTTATTTCCTGCAGTTCGCAAACAAATAGATGATGTGGTCATTGCTGCACCGGGTACCAGTTGCCGCCACCAGGTAAAAGATGGAACAGGCAAACATGCGAAACATCCCGTGGAGATTTTATATGAAGCGTTGATGTAAGAATAAGCCACGAATTATAATGTACGAATTACACGAATTGAACGGATGAATTTGTTGAATAGAATTATAAAATGTAGAAGAGTGCGACGCAACGAAAATTTAATAGTAGTAATGCAGCCGGGCTCAAAAAATTACTTCACTCCTTTTATAAAAAGCATACTTCCTTTCAGTGTATAGCTTACGGCATTTACTTTGTCTTTAAAGAGAGCCATTATTTCATCAGCATTAAAAGGAGTTCCTACTTCTTTTCGTTTATATAATGCAGTAAGGTATTTTTTACTGAAAGGCCTTTCTGTGACCATGGTAGAGAAGTGAAAATCGCCACCGACCTTTAGCACACGCAACGCCTCATTTACAAAAGCGGCTTTGTCTTCAAACAAATGAATGGTACCAAAACTTACAACCGAATCAAAACTGTTGTTGCTGAATGGAATATCAAATGCGTTGGCCTGCAAAAAGAAAAGATTGTTGTTAATGCGTCCATTGGTAACACGGCTGCAGCCACGTTTCAGCATCTCTGTTGAATTGTCGAGCAAAAAAACATTTCGTTTTGTTTTGCTGTAAATGGCAGCGGTATGTATAAGGCCGCCACAACCAATATCTAAAAGGTTGCCCTTCGAGTGCATAATAGATCTTGCTGCAAACTGCCTGTAATCGCATGGAGAAGTTCCCCAGAATAATTTGTTGTACCAATGCCGTTTTACCAGCCATTCATATAACCTGGCTTTGCCATCATAGGGGGCAGAGAAGGAATCCGGCAATACCGTCCAAACCTGGTCATCTACAAAACTTACCGGTTTATTTAAAAGATGTGTCATGTGAATTATTTATGCTTAACAGGTCAATCAGTAAGGATATTATATTTCCAGCTACAGGTACAAAATTCTATTAACATTCATTAACATAACAGGCAGACATGCATGAAATGTGCAATTATACTGATGAATTGTGCACTTTATAATCATCCACGGGCCTGTGTTTTAGTCTATATTTTTAGTAGATTTTTTACCGGGCAGCGCTGGCGCTATGAAGCTTTTCTTGCGTCGCACTCTTGTACTGTTGCATCATATAGCATCACAGCAAATGCTCTGGCACTATGGTTGCTTGATTAGTATGTACCAATAATGTTAGTGATGAAAAATACTCTTATTAGTTGTACTGTCATCTTAATAATGACGCATATTGCATGCAACAATGGCAACCCGGCCAATAAAAAATATCCTGATAAAACTTCTGCAACAGATAGTATTATAAACAGCGCCGGAAACACAGCAGACGCTGCTTACCGGAAAGGAGCAAGGCTAATTGCAGCAAATGATTGTTTTACCTGCCACAGGATAGAAGAAAAAACGATTGGCCCCTCCTATCGTGAGATTGCAGCAAAATATCATTTTAATGAAGGGAATGTTGAAAATCTTTCTCATTCTGTTATCCATGGCAGTAAAGGTTTGTGGGGAAATAAAGAAATGACCGCGCATCCAAACCTGAAGATGGCTGACGCAAAAGAAATGGTGCGTTATATTCTTTCGCTTGACACAACCAATAAAAATACTATAGTAAAGTAGCTGAGATAAAATAAGACGTACAAGTGTGCGACGCAAGAAAAGCCCAATGCATTTTCTGGCGTTGGATAACAAATAAAATAACCGCACAAAATGTTTCAGCAATTATTTTCCTAACTTGTTTTAATGAATGTTTCCTTTCTGCAGGTAATGGTTTTTTTGCTTGCCGGCATAACAGTTATTATTCTGCTTACTGCAAAGTTTCGGGTTCATGCATTCTTTGCCCTGATGATTGCCTGTTTTATTACCGGGCTGGGCGTAAGTATGGGAATGACGAATGTTATCACTGTTATCAAAGATGGCTTTGGAAATATTATGCGGTCTTTAGGGTTTATAATTGTGCTGGGTACTGCGTTAGGCATTTTGCTGGAGCATACCGGAAGTACAAAAGTAATGGCCGGTTATATTCTTAAAAAAGTTGGAGAACGCAACGCAGCACTAGCTTTGAGCATTACAGGATTTATTGTTGGGCTCCCTGTCTTTTGTGATTCAGGTTATATCGTTCTAAGTGGTTTAAATAAATCATTGTCAAAGAAAACAGGAGCGTCTATTGTAGTAACGAGTGTTTCCCTCGCTACAGGTTTACTGGCCGTGCATTGTTTGTTACCACCGCATCCCGGTGCTGCAGCTGCTGCGGGAACTATAGGTGCAGATATTGGTAAGCTTATTTCATACGGTATCATCATTGCCGTGCCTGCCATGGTTGTTGGCCACTTATGGGCAAGGTATGCGGGCAATAAAATAGAATATGCCATCATTGAAGAAGATGAAATACCTGAGGACAAAACTGCACACCCTTCTGTTATAAAAGCATTTTTACCGGTAATTGTTCCCATACTGTTGATTGCAGCCGCGTCTTTTTTTAATGAATTCGCATTGACAAATGACTGGATAAAAAACTGGTTTGTGCTCGGCGACCCTGTTGTAGCATTAAGTGCAGGTATATTGCTTGCCTTTAATGCAAAAAAGAAATGGAACAAAAAAACAGTAAGCCTCTTACTTCAGGAATCTGCCGAAAAAGCCGGTGGTATATTAGTAATCATCGGTGCCGGCGGCGCATTTGGCGCCGTGCTTGCTGCAACAAAGATCGGTGATCATTTTAGTGCTGCATTTACATTGAACACACTTGGAATACTCTTTCCATTCCTGCTTACATTTATTTTAAAAACTGCACAGGGTTCATCAACTGTAGCAATAATTACAGCAGCTTCCATTGTGCAACCTTTATTACCGGCATTAGGACTAAATACTGAAGCAGGAAAATTAATTGCAGTATTAGCAATGGGTGCCGGTTCTATGATGATCTCTCATGCAAACGATGCATACTTTTGGGTAATCACAAAATTTTCAGGTATAGAAATGAAAGCAATGCTAAGGGTATATTCAACCGCAACGATATTCATGGGCCTTGTAACATTACTCATGGTTTATATTTTATCACTGTTTATTTTATAAATAACGTGGTACAAGCAATAGTATTTCATGGCATCATCGTTGCGTCGCATTACGTTCATCTGTTGTACTTATATTATGCTGCAGTGTTTATATTATAAGTCGGCCACCAATACAAATCGCAGTTCAATGAAAATAGTTATAGCGCCCAATGCTTTTAAGAATAGTTTAAACGCACAAGATGTTGCTGAAGCTATCAGTAAAGGCTTACAGCAAAGCAAACTTCAATGCGAAACAATTTGTTTTCCTGTGGGTGATGGTGGCGATGGAACAGGCGCATTGCTGGCTGCACATTTCAATGCAAAAAAAATTATTAAAACTGTTCATGATCCATTAGGCAGGATCATCGAAGCGTCATATGACTTTAGTAATGAAAGCAAAACAGCTATCATAGAAATGGCAGATGCATCGGGCTTACGTTTATTAAACCCGGAAGAATATGATCCTTTGCATGCCACCACTTATGGTACCGGAGAACTGATAAAAGCAGCACTGGATAGTGGCGCAAATCAAATAATTATTTGCATCGGAGGCAGTGCAACTGTGGATGCAGGTACAGGTATTATGCAGGCATTGGGCGGAAAATTTTTTGATATACATGAAAAAGAATTACAACAGTTGCCCGCAACACTCAAAGATCTTTTCGCTGTTAATCTTCTTTCATTGGACAGCAGAATATTACACACAGAAATAATTGTTTTATGTGATGTTGAAAATACCCTGCTTGGAGCGCATGGAGCCGCAAAAATATTCGGGCCACAAAAAGGCGCAACACAAAACGACATTTTAATATTGGAAGAAGGCTTTAAAAAACTTTGCAATATTGTTTATGATGAATCAGGAAAAGATATGTCGATGATAAAACATGGCGGCGCAGCAGGTGGGGTAGCCGCCGGTCTGTATACATTCCTGCATGCAAAACTGGTGAATGGCATCGATCATTTTTTACAGGTAACAAATTTTGATAAAGCACTTCAGCATACAGACCTGGTCATTACCGGGGAAGGAAGTATTGATACGCAAACTTTAAATGGGAAAGGTCCATTTGGTGTAGCACAAAAAGCAAAACAATATAACCTTCCTGTTGTGGGCATCGCCGGCAAAGTACCTCTGCTAGAAGACAACAACCTTCAAAAATATTTTGATGTGTTAATGCCGATAAGCAATGAAGCAATGGATCTATATACAGCAATGCAATACACTTATGAAAATCTTATACGCACTGCAAGGTCATTGGGTGATTTGATAGCTATGAAAAATACAGCTTAGGTAACCTTGAACTTCTATAACTGATAAATATTCTATTTGCGTTCATACTTCCAGTTCCTACCCTTTCCTTCACTGATCCATTCTACAGCAGACTTAATTCTTTTATCTCTTGTGGCTTCTGTTTTTGCTTCGGTTATCCATTGTATGTATTCCTTTCTGTGCGAGGGTGGAAATTTTTCAAATACCTCCTGTGCCTTTTTGTTCTTCTTTAATGCCACAGTCAATGCAGCGGGAACAGATATCTCTTTTACAGGTGTTTTTTGCTTTGGCGGAAGCTTTACAGCTGCTTCATTTAACTGGGCTGCTTCTTTAATATAGGTAACCAATATTTTATCTGAAGGCAGATCTTTTAATGAGATGATCCTGTTAAACTGGCCCATCGCATTTTTGCCATCTTTATTAAATAATTTCTCAGGGTCTTTCATAAGCCGGGCTTTCCAAAAGCCAAATGCACAATGTTCCTTGAATGCTGCCATGTTGCAAAGTGCCGCGCCTTTGTAATCAAAAAAAGGCATGCTCCATTTGATAGCTTCATTCACATCAGGGCATGCTTTATGTACCAATTTGCGTAAGTGCAATAGTATTGGTTTTGCAAAGTCTGCTGATTTTTCTATGTATGCATCAATGCGTGGTTCGGTTGTTGGCATAGCATTTTGATTTAACCAGAAAGATAAAAAAATTACAAGACTTTATGTGTGTTGAATAGTGATAATACGCAGAAGTGTGCGACGCAAGTAAAGCTTAATAGCAGCAATGCAGCTAAGTACCAAAATAAAAAAAGACCGTTGATCGCTCAACAGTCTTTTATAAAAAAAGAAATTTGTTTATAATTTTTTGATCATGATATTCCTGTACCAAACATCATTGCCATGATCCTGTAAAGCAATATGACCTTTAGTGAACGTGCCCCAATCAGGCATGTCTTTGAACTTGCTGCCTGCCACGAGTTTTTTCCAGTTATCATCCCATAAAGTAGTAGAGACAACTTTCGTACCGTTTAAATAAAGATCAAGCTGGCCTTTATTGGAAACGATCTCGGCCTGGTTCCATTGTCCCGGACCTTTCACCGTTTCAGGATTTGCCGCAATCAGGTCGTATAAATTCCCTGCGCGGTGTTTTGGAATTTTTCCATCGCTGTGGCCATCATTATCCAGCACCTGCATTTCCAGACCGGTATTCCATGTTTCTTTATATTTGGCAGTATCTTCATGAACATAAAATATAATACCACTATTACCAGCTTTTGAAATATTCCATTCAAGTTTCAGGTCGAAATTTTCATACTCATCATTAGAAACAAGGTCGCCACCGCCATCTGTTTGATAAGCTTTCTTTGCAGCAGCACTTAAATGTATAGCGCCACTGTCAACAGACCATGCTTTACCTGGTTCTGTTTTACCGTAAGAGTGCCAGCCCGCCAAAGTTGTGCCGTCAAATAAAGATACCCACCCCGTATCCATAGCTGTAGTTTCTGTTGCTACGGCAGAAGCAGTATCTTCTGTAGCGGCTTTTTCTGTGCCTGTTCCGCATGCGGTTAATGCGAGTGCAATTACTGCACTCAATATCAGCATTTTCATATGGCTGTTATTTATTGGTTTTTCAGAAGTAGAATATATTTTACCATTTGTTCAGCGTCTGCCTGGGAAAGTTCAGGATGAGCAGTCATTGGAACGTTTCCCCAAACACCGGAACCACCTGCAATAACTTTCTTAGCAAGATATGTAACAGCTGTATCCACACCTGCATACTTTGCTGCTACACTATCATAAGCAGGACCTATCAGTTTTTCTGATACTTTATGACAGGTAAGACAGTTTGATTTAGCAATAAGAGCAAGGCCAGCTTTGTAATCAGGATTTACAGTTATATCTTCTGCCGCTGCTGGTTCTGTTGCTACTGTAGCTGCAGAATCTTTAGCTGCATCACTGCTGCTGCCGCCACCGCAGGCTGCAATAAGAACGATTAATGCAGCGCTTACAAAATACTTTTTCAACGTAATAAAGTTTTGAGGTTATGAAATTAAGTGAGCTAAGATATTAATGAATGCCCAATATGCTGCGATTAAAATTTTCATCGCTGCCCGTATTGGCAAAATCGTCAAATGCTTTTTCTGTTACCCGAATAATATTTTTTGCAATGAATTCTGCGCCTTCTTTAGCGCCATCTTCCGGATGTTTTAAACAGCATTCCCATTCCATTACTGCCCATCCTTTGTAATCATAAGCAGCAAGCTTACTGAATATTGATTTAAAATCAACCTGTCCATCTCCCAATGAACGGAAACGTCCTGCTCTGTCTATCCAACCCTGGTAACCTCCATATACACCTTGTTTGCCTGTTGGATTAAACTCAGCATCTTTTACATGAAACATTTTGATGCGCTCATGATAAAAATCTATGTAATCAAGATAGTTCAGGCATTGCAATACAAAATGAGATGGATCATACAGCAAACATGCCCTTGCATGATTGTTTACTTCTTTTAAAAACATCTCATAACTCACGCCATCATGCAGGTCTTCCCCGGGGTGAATTTCGTAACATAAATCTACACCGCATGCATCGAATTCATTAAGTATCGGTAACCATCTTTTGGCTAATTCCTTAAACCCTGTTTCTACCAATCCCGCCGGCCTTTGCGGCCATGGATACATGGTGTGCCAAAGCAATGCGCCACTAAATGTTGCATGTGCATTCAATCCTAAATTTTGTGATGCTTTTGCAGCATACTTTAATTGCTGCACGGCCCATTCCTGTCTTGCTTTACTATTGCCATGAACAGATGCAGGTGCAAAGCCATCGAACTGTGCATCATATGCCGGGTGTACCGCAACTAACTGCCCCTGTAAATGCGTGGAGAGTTCGGTTATTTCCAGGCCTGCATCATTTACAATACCTTTCAGTTCATCTGCATAAGTTTTGCTTTCTGCTGCTTTCTGCAGGTCTATACAGCGTGCATCCCATGTAGGAATCTGTACGCCTTTAAAACCAAGGCTTTCTGCCCAGAGGCATATAGATTGCAAATTGTTGAACGGCGGATTATCGCCCATGAATTGTGCAAGAAAAATTCCGGGACCTTTAAGTGTTGTCATATTATTTGGAGAGATTTTTTGTTACAAGCTTTCGTATGTTATGGCATCGCCTGTTGTGTCACTCACTTATACTTTTTAGCTTCGAGCTGCGAGCTGTGAGCTTCGAGCCAATAACTATTCACATTTTTAAAAGCTCATGGCTCGTAGCTAATAGCTCATAGCTTTTCTTCAGTACAAGTGTGCGACGCAACGAAAGTTTAATAGTTCCTCAAAAGGTGGGTTCATAATAAACCTCAAATATTGAATACACTATTTACTTTATATACATTTTTTACTTTACTACATGTTCTGTCCATTTTTCTGTTGATTGTGCGGAGAGTACCACGTTATCTATAAACGCCATGCCACGGATACCATCTTCAACACCAGGAAAATCAAGCATTTCTTTGGTTGGTTCTTTGCCATCCATTTTTGCAGAGAGTGTAAGTGCAAAATTTCTGTAGATGTTTCCAAACGCTTCCAGGTAACCTTCGGGATGGCCGCCGGGTGTTCTGCAATTATGCGTTGCAAAACTGGAGAGGCGATCTCCATAATTTCCACCGGCTCTTAATATTTGGGTTGGCGCATCAAGCCATTTTACCAATAAAGTGTTTGGTTCGTGTTGATACCATTCAAGACCGCCTCTCTCTCCATACACACGAATGCGGATACCATTTTCTTCACCTGCTGCAACCTGGCTTGCCATTAATACACCTGCTGCTCCATTTTCTAATTTTAATAATACAGCGCCATCATCATCCAAGGCACGGCCTTCTACCAGTACATTAAGATCTGCACACATGTGTGTAATCTTTAAACCGGTAACATATTCTGCAAGATGTGCTGCATGTGTGCCGATATCGCCCATGCAACCGCTCTTACCACTTTTCTTGGGATCTGTTCTCCAGGCAGCTTGTGCATTGCCTTCACGTTCGCTTAATTTGCTAAGCCAACCTTGTGGGTATTCAACCCATACTTTTCGTATTTTACCAAGTGTACCTGCAGCAACCATTGCTTTGGCCTGCTTAACCATCGGGTAACCGGAATAAGTGTGCGTTAAGCAAAGTGTTAATCCCGTTTCAGTAACTTTTTGTTTTAGTTGTTTGGCCTCATCAAGTGTAAATGCAATCGGCTTTTCAATTACTACATGAAAGCCATGATCAAGCGCCATCATTGCAGGAGCAAAGTGGGCGAAGTTGGGCGTAACAATTGTTACAAAATCCATTTTTTTGTCAGCAGGTAATGCAGCTTCTTTTTTGATCATCTCTTCGAAGTTGAGATAGGTTCTGTCTTCAGGCAGAAACAACATCTTACCTGAATCAACGGCAATCTCAGGATTGATACTTAGTGCACCGCAACTTAATTCTATCAGGCCATCCATGTTGGCAGCAATGCGGTGAATGGCGCCAATGAAAGCATCCTTGCCTCCACCGACCATTCCCATTCTTAGTTTTCTGTTCATTTGTGAAAATAATTTTAGAGGAGAAAGTGAATTTAAAAGTAAAAAAATTATATTTACCCTGTGCAAATTAATATCTGATTCTTGTAACGATTGTATTGTTTTTCATTGCTAACATTCGTAAGGGACGCTTTTGTTAAAAAATATTTTTCCATTGCGTTTTTATGACGCATTGTATGTACATTTAGGGCGATCAAGTTTTATAAGTGTATTATTAACGATTATCATTATATAACCTCTAATCAAACAATCTAACGATTATGTCAGCCATTAAACGCGATCAACTGTTTGTTGCTAGTTGTCTTGCTCTTCTTGTAACATCTTTATCTTTTGGAATACGTGCAGGGATTCTTGGACGCCTTGGGGTACAATTTCAATTAAGTGCTGCACAACTGGGAACTATTGCTGCAACGGCTTTCTGGGGTTTTCCGCTTGCAATAATTATTGGCGGCATGGTGGTTGATGTTATCGGCATGAAAAAACTGCTTGTAGGTGCCGGTATATTTCACCTGGCGGGCATTCTTCTAACGATCTTCGCCACGGGGTATTGGTCTTTGTTTATTTCTACCTTGCTGATTGGTTTAGGTAATGGCACCGTGGAAGCAGCCTGTAACCCGCTTGTGGCAAGCATTTATCCCGACAATAAAACAACAAAACTTAATCACTTTCACTTATGGTTCCCTGGTGGTATTGTAGTAGGTACTTTACTTGTTTTTCTTTTGGATAAAATTGGATTAGGATGGCAGGTACAAGTAGGTCTTATGCTAATACCAACATTGTTGTACTTATACTTATTCAGCAAACTTGAATTTCCGCAGACAGAACGCGTATCAAGCGGTATCTCTACATCAGAAATGTATGGAGCATTGTTAACGCCGTTATTTATCATCATGATCATATTAATGTTCGGTACTGCTATTACAGAATTATTTACCGGACAATGGATAGATGTTTTATTAAAGAATGTAACGGATAATGCAATTTTGTTGCTTACTATTGAAACGGGTGTAATGGTACTTGGACGCGCCTTTGCCGGACCTGTTGTTCACAGGCTCTCTCCTTCAGGTGTGTTATTGTTCTCCGCAATTTTTGCATCATTAGGTTTATATCTTTTAGGACATTCAACCGGCAATATGCTTTTTGTTGGTGCGCTTGTGTTTGGTATTGGTGTTTGTTATTTCTGGCCTACTATGATTGGCTTTGTTTCAGAAAATTTACCAAGAACAGGAGCAGTAGGAATGAATCTTATGGGCGGTGCCGGAATGTTTGCAGTTTCTGTTTACATGATCTTTATGGGTGGTTATTATGATAAATTACTCGCTGCAAAATTACCGGAAGGCGCTTCTTTGCAAGCTTATTCTGACGCTTCAGCAACACCTGAAATGGCTGCTGCTTTAAATGAAGCAAAGAAAGCAGCAGGTCCGGAAATCATCAACGCAACATTGATTATACCAATCTGTTTGTCTGTTGCATTTCTTCTCCTGTTTCTTTATATGCGCGGAAGAAAAAAACCAAGTTTAAAACCAGTAACAGCATAAAATTTTAGCAGCACCTGATATGTCAAAAAATCAAGATCGAAGGGCAGCATTGAAAAACATTATGGCAGGTTCCGCCGCCATTGCTGCTGCACCATTGCTTTCATCATTTAGTATTGAAAACAAAAAAGAAAATACCTTGAAAGGAAATATCAACCATTCTGTATGTCAATGGACATATGGATTTCTCTCGGTAGAAGAATTGTGCAAGGTGGCCAACGATATTGGCATACCGGCCATTGATCTTATGGGGCCCAAAGACTGGCCCACTTTAAAGAAATATAATTTATACAGTTCCATGTGTTATGTAGCTGCAGGCTCAAGTCTTACCAGCGGATGGAACGATAAAGCAAATCATGAAAAGCTTATAAAAGATTACCTGGAAACATTTCCGATGATGGTGCAGGCAGGCTATAAAGATGTGATTTGTTTTAGTGGCAGCCGTAATGGAATGGATGATGAAACAGGTTTAAAGAACTGTGTTGAAGGCCTTCAGAAAATTTTACCCGCTGCGGAAAAAAGTGGTTTAACGGTGCACATGGAATTACTGAACAGTAAGGTTGATCATAAAGATTATATGTGCGACAAAACTCCTTGGGGTGTGGAATTGTGTAAACGTTTGAACACTGAGAACTTTAAATTGTTATATGATATTTATCACATGCAGATCGATGAAGGAGATGTTATTCGTACAATAAGAAATAATCATCAGTACATCGGTCATTATCATACAGGTGGTGTTCCGGGCAGGCACGAAATAGATGAGAGCCAGGAATTATTTTATCCTGCTATCATGCGTGCAATTTTAGAAACAGGTTATAAAGGATACGTAGCACAGGAGTTCATTCCTGCAGGTCCCGATAAGATTGCTTCTCTTCGTAAGGCCGTTCAAATATGTGATGTTTAATTTTTCCCCTGCTGTTGAATATAAATTAAACTACCGTTGCGTCGCACTTTTGTACGTTTAGCTCTTTAGTCTACTGTCGAAAATATTTCAAAAGTACAAGTGAGTGACACAACAGGCGATGCTATGAAATGCCGCAGCTTGAAACAAAAAAAATTGCGGCATTAGCAACAAGTTTATACATTTTAAAAAGTATTGCCGAATTCATTTCACAAACACAAAATAAATAACAGTTTGCGTTGTAAAAAAATATTGCTTGTAATATAAAAACTATAACTCCATGGCAGAAAACGTTTATGATGCTATTGTAATTGGCTCGGGCATTAGTGGTGGCTGGGCTGCAAAAGAACTCTGTGAAAAAGGTCTGAAGACCATTATGCTTGAACGTGGCAGAGACATTAAGCATATAACAGATTATAAAAATGCGAGTAAAGAAGCGTGGGATTACCCGCATCATGGGAGGGCTACCAACCAAATGAAGGCAGATTACCCGGTGCTGAAACGTGATTACCCTTTAAATGAAAGCAACCTTGATTACTGGGTTAATGAAAAAGAATCTCCGTATACAGAAATAAAACGTTTCGATTGGTTTCGTGGCTACCATGTTGGTGGGCGTTCACTTATGTGGGGTCGCCAAAGTTACCGCCTGAGTGATTTTGATTTTGAAGCCAATGCAAAAGAAGGCATTGCTATCGACTGGCCTATCCGTTACAATGAAATTGCGCCATGGTATGATTACGTTGAAAAATTTGCCGGCATCAGTGGTAGTATTGAGCACATTCCAAATCTCCCTGACGGACAGTTCCTCCCGGCCATGCAAATGAATTGCGTAGAGAAAGATGTATCAGCAAGGTTGAAGGAACATTACAAAGGTGAAAGAAACATGATCATTGGTCGTGTTGCCAATATAACACAACCACTACAGGACAGGCAGGCTTGTCAGTTTCGTAATAAATGCTGGCTGGGTTGCCCTTTTGGTGGTTATTTCAGTACACAATCTTCTACATTACCTGCTGCAATGAAAACAGGTAATCTTACACTAAGACCATGGAGTATTGTTACAAAAATCCTTTACGATAAAGACACCAAAAAAGCGACAGGTGTTGAAGTGCTCGACGCAGAAACAAATAAAACATACGAGTATAAAGCAAAGATTGTTTTCTTAAATGCTTCTGCGTTAAACAGTGCATGGATACTTATGAATTCTGCAACAGATATATGGCCCGATGGTTTGGGAAGCAGCAGCGGAGAACTTGGTCATAATGTAATGGACCATCATCTTGGTGTTGGAGCAGGTGGTTTGGTAGAAGGTTATGAAGACAAATATTATTATGGTCGCCGTGCAAATGGAATTTACATTCCACGTTACCGAAATTTTGGAAATGACAAAAGAGATTACCTCCGCGGCTTTGGTTACCAGGGTGGTGCAAGCAGGCAGGGTTATGCACGTCCGTTGGAAGAATCATTAATGGGTGCAGAACTGAAAGAGATGCTTACGGAACCGGGCTCCTGGAGTATGAACATTGGTGGCTTTGGTGAAACACTTCCGTACCATGAAAATAAAATAACACTTGATAAAACGAAGAAAGATAAATGGGGTTTAAATGTTTTGGCATTTGATGTTGAGTATAAAGAGAATGAAAAGAAAATGCGTAAAGACATGCTGGAAGATGCAAAAGAAATGCTTGAAGCCGCTGGTGTAAAAAATGTAAAAGGTAGAGAAGGCGACGGCACTTTAGGCCGCGGCATTCATGAAATGGGTACAGCTCGTATGGGCAAAGATTCTAAAACATCTGTACTCAATAAATGGAACCAGGTTTGGGATGCACCCAATGTGTTTGTAACAGATGGCGCATTTATGACTTCAGCTGCGTGTCATAATCCATCGCTTGGTTACATGGCGTTTACCGCACGTGCCGCAGATCATGCAGTGAGTGAATTGAAGAAAGGAAACATATAAAACCTTTTTGAGCCCTGCTGTTGAATAAGTATTAAACTTTCGTTGCGTCGCACACTTGTACTTTCTGTTCATTATTGATCTGAACGTTGAAGTGAGTGACACAACAGGCGATGCCAAAAGATGTGCAGCTTGTAATAAAAAATAAATTAATTAATCAGCCCGGCAAATTTCCCCTTTATACCGGGTTTTATTAACCCCCTTCAGGGGATGGGGGCAAACAAAAAAATCATGGCTGACAATGTTTATGATGCCATCGTCATTGGCTCTGGTATCAGTGGCGGATGGGCCGCTAAAGAACTCTGCGAAAAAGGCTTGAAGACCATTATGCTTGAACGTGGTAAAGACATTAAACATATTCAGGATTACCCGGAAGCATCCAAAGAGGCTTGGGATCATCCACATCGCGGCGAACGGACACAGCAGATGATCAAAGATTATCCTGTTCTAAAAAGAGATTACCCGCTTAATGAAAGAAACCTTGACTGGTGGGCAAGTGATAAAGATTCTCCATATACAGAAGTAAAACGTTTCGACTGGTTTCGTGGATATCACGTGGGTGGTCGTTCACTTTTGTGGGGTCGTCAAAGCTACCGCTGGAGTGATCTTTATTTTGAAGAGAATGCAAAACAAGGCATTGCTATTGACTGGCCTGTTCGTTACAAAGAAATTGCGCCGTGGTATGATTATGTGGAAACATTTGCAGGCATTAGCGGTGGTGATGAAGACCTTCCTGAATTGCCTCGTGGCAAGTTCCTTCCGCCCATGGAAATGAACTGTGTAGAAAAAGATCTTGCAGGCAGAATAAAAAATTTCTATGGCGGCAATCGTAAGATGATCATGGGCCGTACAGCGCATATCACCAACCTGCAGCAACATCAGAAAGATCTTGGCAGAACCAATTGCCAGTTCAGGGATAAATGCTGGTTCGGTTGTCCTTTCGGTGGATATTTCAGCACACAATCTGCAACATTACCTGCAGCGATGAAAACAGGAAACCTTACTGTTCGCCCCTGGGCAATTGTTACAAAAATTTTATACGATAAAGATACACAACGTGCAACCGGCGTTGAGATCCTTGATGCAGAAACAAACAAAACATATGAGTACAAAGCAAAGATCGTTTTCTTAAACGCTTCTACTTTGAACAGTGCATGGATATTAATGAACTCTGCAACAGATATATGGCCCGATGGTTTGGGCAGTAGTAGTGGAGAGCTTGGTCATAATGTTATGGATCATCACCTGAATGTATATGCCGGCGGTATTGTAGAAGGTTATGATGATAAATATTATTATGGTCGCCGTGCAAATGGTATTTACATTCCACGATATCGCAATTTCTTCGGAGATAAAAGAGATTATCTGCGTGGCTTTGGTTACCAGGGCGGTGCAAGCCGTGGCCGCGGGCCTGCAGATATTGCGGAATACAGCATTGGTGCCGATCTTAAAGAAGCATTGACTGAACCCGGTGTATGGAGCTTTGGTATGGGTGGTTTTGGTGAAACATTACCTTATCACGAAAATAAAATAACACTTGATAAAACAAGAACAGATAAATGGGGTCTTAATATATTGTCGTTCGATGTTGAGCTAAAAGAAAATGAACTTAAGATGCGAAAGGATATGCTGGAAGATGCAAAAGAAATGCTTACTTCTCTTGGCGTTAAGAATGTACAGGGTGGAGACAGCAATCCGTACCTCGGCCGTGGTATTCATGAAATGGGCACAGCGCGTATGGGTGCAGACAGAAAGACCTCTGTACTCAATAAATACAACCAGGTTTGGGATGCACCGAATGTATTTGTAACAGATGGCTCATTCATGGTTTCGGCAGCCTGTCAAAATCCATCGCTTACCTATATGGCATTTACTGCACGTGCAGCAGATCATGCAGTAAGCGAATTGAAGAAAGGAAATATTTAATGTGCAAATGTGTAGATATGCAAATGTGAAGATGAAGAATTGTATGAGCCAAACTTTTGAATAAGTATTAAACATTCGTTGCGTCGCACTCTTGTACTTCCTGCTCAATACTGAACAAAGCGTACAAGTGAGTGACACAACGAAGATGCATAAAGAATAAAAGTTGGTAATAAAACATTTTCATCAAAATCTTTTTTAATAACGTAAATCAAGGTTCTAATGCCAGGCGATTCTTCCAAAGTAAACATCAATTCAGGCGGTGTTGATAAAAACACTTTCGATGCAATAGTTGTCGGTAGCGGTATCAGTGGTGGGTGGGCTGCAAAAGAATTGTGTGATCATGGATTGAAAACATTGGTATTAGAGCGTGGCAAAAATGTGGTGCATATAAAAGATTATCCAACTGCCACAAAAAATCCGTGGGACTTTGAACATCGCGGACAATTACCCGTAAAAAATTTAAAAGATGATCCTGTTGTAGCAAGATGTTATGCATACAACGAAACATCAGCACATTTTTTTGTAAAAGATCACGAACATCCATACATACAGGAAAAGCCTTTTGACTGGATTCGTGGTTACCAGGTAGGCGGTAAATCTTTGTTGTGGGCAAGAGCTACGCAACGCTGGAGTAAATACGATTTTGAAGGCCCCGCAAGAGATGGTTATGCGGTGCCATGGCCTGTAAGTTATGATGAAATGGCGCCATGGTATTCTCACGTAGAATTGTTTGCAGGTATCAGTGGACATAAAGATGGTTTAGATACTTTACCAGATGGCGAGTTTTTACCACCATGGGAATTGAACTGTGTAGAGAAAGATATGGTGCAAAAGATAAATTCAACTTATAAAGACCGCACTGCAATTATTGGACGCTGTGCACACCTAACAAAACCCAATCAAATACATCTTGACCAGGGACGTATGCAATGCCAGGCAAGAACATTGTGCGAAAGAGGTTGCCCTTATGGTGGCTACTTCAGTTCTAATGCATCTACTTTGCCGTGGGCTGCAAAAACAGGTAATTTAACATTGCGTCCGGATTCAGTAGTGCATTCTATAATTTATGATGATAAGAAAGGAAAGGCTGTTGGTGTGCGTGTAATTGATGCACATACAAAAGAAGCAACAGAATATTTTGCAAAGATCATTTTTGTAAATGCTGCCTGTTTGAATTCAAATCTTATTCTGCTCAATTCAACATCATCACGTTTTCCAAATGGTTTGGGGAATGATAATGGCTTACTCGGAAAATACATTTGCTTTCATAATTATCGCGGTACGCTCAATGCAAGCATTGACGGCTATCTTGATAAATATTATTATGGCCGCAAACCAACGGGTGCCATGCTTCCTAACTTTAGAAATGTACATAAGCACGATATGGATTTCATGCGCGGTTATATGGTGCATTTCAGTGCAGGCCGTGGCACAGCAAATGCGCCAGAAGGCAAACCAGAGATTGGTGGCGAATTTAAAGATGCCATTACAGAAGCAGGTGATTGGGGAGTGTTTATGATGATGCAGGGCGAAACGATTCCGAAAGAAACCAATCATGTGCGTTTGAGTAAAGACCAGAAAGATGCGTGGGGAATTCCGCAACTTATTACCTCTGTTGATTATGATGATAACGATGAAAAAGTGTTGAAAGATTTTTTTGAACAGGGTGAAGAGATGCTTACTAAAGCGGGTTGCAAAAACATTTATAAGAACGACAGCAAACAGGCACCGGGCCTGGATATTCATGAAATGGGTGGTGTGCGCATGGGTACAGATCCAAAAACATCCATGCTCAACAAATGGAATGCTTTTCATAACTGCAATAATGTTTTTGTAACGGATGGTGCGTGTATGACTTCAACAAGTACGCAAAATCCGTCGCTCACTTTCATGGCCATTACTGCGCGTGCAGCAAACCATGCAGTGGAAGAATTGAAGAAGGGAAATATTTAATGTGGGAATGTGCAAATGAAAATAAATTATGAGCCAAGCGTTTGAATATGCATTAAACATTCGTTGCGTCGCACACTTGTACTTACTGTTCAGCATTAATCTGAACGATGAAGTGAGTGACACAACGAAGTTTAATAGCAGCACAACTGTTAAGTACAAAAAATAAAAACGATAAACCTTGCCGGGAGATTCTTTAAATATTAATTCAAAAGGTGTAGCACAAAACACGTACGATGCAATTGTTATCGGCAGTGGCATCAGTGGTGGCTGGGCTGCAAAAGAATTGTGTGAGCTTGGTTTAAAAACATTGGTGCTGGAACGTGGCAGAGATGTAAAGCATATTAAAGATTATCCTACGGCTACTTTAGCACCATGGGAATTTAAACATCGTGGTTCTTTACCTGAGGAGAAGAAAAAAGAAAACCCGGTAATATCAAAATGTTATGCGTTTGATGAAACTGCTGCGCATTTTTTTGTACAAGATAAAGAACATCCATATATACAGGAAAAACCTTTTGATTGGATTCGTGGTTACCAGGTTGGAGGTAAATCATTAACATGGGGAAGATGTACGCAACGCTGGAGTGATTTTGAATTTACCGGTCCGCAACGATTTAATTACGGATGGGATTGGCCGATACGTTATGCGGATGTTGCACCATGGTATTCTCATGTAGAAAAATTTATTGGTGTTTGTGGTAACAAAGATGGTTTGGAAGCTATGCCTGATGGAGAGTTTCTTCCACCATTTGAATTGAACTGTGTAGAGCAACATTTGAAAGAAAGTATTTTAAAAAATTATGGCAACCGTTATTTGGTTCATGCACGATGGGCGCATTTAACGCAACCCAATCAAATTCATCTTGACCAGGGTAGAGGCAAATGCCAGGCAAGAAATTTATGCCAAAGAGGTTGTCCGTTTGGTGGTTACTTTAGTTCCAATTCATCAACATTGCCTTGGGCTGCAAAAACTGGTAACTTAACGATAAGGCCTTTTTCTGTTGTTCATTCAATCATCTATGATGAGCAAAAGCAAAAAGCAAGTGGCGTACGAATTATTGATGCTGAAACAAACAAAACGACCGAGTTCTTTGCCAAAATAATTTTTGTAAATGGTTCAGCATTGAACAGCAATTTAATATTGCTCAATTCAACATCGAATCGTTTTCCAAATGGTTTGGGAAATGATAGCGGCATACTTGGTAAATATGTTTGTCACCACAATTACCGTGGATGGATGAATGGCCTTATGGAAGGCTTTGAAGATAAATATGTCTATGGCCGCAATCCAACAGATGCCATCATTGCAAACTATCGTAATCTTCATAAGATCGATACGGATTTTGTTGGTGGTTATACAACATATATGGGTGCCTACCGTGACAGGCATGACGGAGATCGTTCTCCTGAACAAATTGGCGCTGTGTATAAAGAAGCAATGACTGAACCAGGGCAGTGGCATGTATACGCATACCTGCAGGGAGAAACAGTTCCAAGAGAAGAGAATCATGTGCGGTTGAGCAAAGATCAGAAAGATCAATGGGGCATTCCATTGCTAATTACTTCCGTTGGGTATGATGATAACGATGAAAAATTATTAAATGATTTTTTTGTGCAAACAGAAGAGATGCTTACCAAGGCAGGCGTAAAAAATATTGAACACAGGGATAGCAAGCAAGCTCCCGGTCTTGATATACACGAGATGGGTGGATGCAGAATGGGTGCTGATCCAAAAACATCAATGCTTGATAAATGGAATGCGTTACATCATTGCAAAAATGTTTTTGTTACAGATGGCGCATGCATGACGAGTACCGGCAATCAAAGCCCAAGCATTTTGTACATGACGTTGACGGCGAGGGCTGCTAATCGTGCGGTGGAAGAATTGAAAAAGGGAAATCTTTAAATACAAATTTTCAAATTAAACACTATGCCAGGCGATTCACTTAATGTAAACAATAAAGCAGTAGCGCAAAACACGTACGATGCAATTGTTGTAGGCAGTGGCATCAGTGGTGGCTGGGCCGCAAAAGAATTGTGTGAAAAGGGCTTGAAAGTATTAATGCTGGAACGTGGAAGAAATTTTGAGCATATCAAGGATTATAAAACAGCAAGTTTAAATCCCTGGGAATTTCCACACCGTGGCATGGCAACACAGGAGCAACTAAAAGTAAGACCTGTTATTGCACGCACCTGGGGCAAGAGTGAAGGCATTATGGATTATTGGGTTAAAGACTCAGAAGCGCCATATACGGAAGTAAAACCATTCAAGTGGTGGCGTGCATACCAGTTAGGTGGCCGCTCCATTTTGTGGGGCAGGCAAAGTTATCGCTGGAGCGATTTTGATTTTGAAGCAAATGCAAAAGATGGCTGGGCAATAGATTGGCCGGTGCGTTATAAAGAAATTCAGCCATGGTATGATCATGTTGAAAAATTTGCAGGCATCAGCGGAAGTTTAGAAGGCTTGCAACATTTGCCGGATGGAAAATTTTTACCACCGATGGAATTGAATTGTGTTGAGAAAGA
This sequence comes from Panacibacter ginsenosidivorans, assembly GCF_007971225.1. Taxonomy (NCBI): domain Bacteria; kingdom Pseudomonadati; phylum Bacteroidota; class Chitinophagia; order Chitinophagales; family Chitinophagaceae; genus Panacibacter; species Panacibacter ginsenosidivorans. The sequence continues at coordinate 2,532,823 of NZ_CP042435.1, forward strand.
TGTATCAGCAAGAATAAAAGATTTTTACAAAGGTCAGCGACACATGATCATTGGGCGTGCTGCACATATCACTGCACCGCATCCCGATAGAGAACAATGCCAGTTCCGTAACCGTTGCTGGGAAGGCTGCATGTTTGGTGGTTACTTCAGCACACAATCTTCTACATTACCTGCTGCCATGAAAACAGGCAATCTTACAGTAAGACCGTGGAGCATTGTTACAAGAATTTTATATGATAAGAACACAAAGAAAGCAACAGGTGTAGAGATAATGGACGCAGAAGAAAATAAGACTTATGAGTTTTATTCAAAGATCGTTTTCTTAAATGCTTCTGCCTTGAACAGTGCATGGGTGCTTATGAATTCCGCAACAGATGTTTGGCCTGATGGCTTAGGAAGCAGCAGTGGAGAGCTTGGGCATAACATCATGGATCATCATTACAACCTTGGTGTTAGCGGAGATTTTGAAGGCTATGAGGATAAATATTATTATGGTCGCCGCGCCAACGGTTTCTACTTAACAAGGTTTGCAAACTTATATGGCGATAAAAGAGATTACCTGCGTGGCTTTGGTTACCAGGGCGCAGCCAGCAGAGGTAGCTGGAGCAGGGATGTGGCAGAATTCAGTATTGGTGATAAATTCAAAGAAGCATTAACAGAGCCCGGTAGTTGGCGCATAGGCATGGGTGGCTTTGGCGAATTATTGCCTTATCATGAAAATAAGATAACATTAGATAAGAACAGAAAAGACAAGTGGGGCTTACCCATTTTAGCGATGGATGCTGAAATAAAAGACAATGAAAAGAAGATGCGTAAAGATATTCTTGAAGAAGGCAAAGCTATGCTGGAAGCAGCAGGTGTAAAGAATGTAACAACGCATGATGGCGGGCACGAGATTGGTGATGGTATTCACGAAATGGGCACAGCACGTATGGGGGCAGATCAAAAAACTTCTGTGCTCAATAAATGGAACCAGGTTTGGGATGCCCAGAATGTTTTTGTTACAGATGGTGCTTTCATGGTTTCATCGGCCTGCCAGAACCCTTCCTTAACTTATATGGCGTTTACAGCAAGAGCAGCCAATCATGCGGTGGAAGAATTGAAGAAAGGAAATATTTAATGTGCTAATTTGAATATGTGCAGATGTGCAATTGAAGAACAGATGAGTAATAAACTGGAAGTACAAGTGAGTGACACAACGAAGCTTAATAGTAATACAAAAGCTAAGTTCAAAAAAGAAATCAAAATATTAACGTGTAAAAACAAACACGTACACTTTTAAATTACATTTGATAACTATAAACCATTGTTTGTTATGAACAGAAGAGATGCCTTATCACGTGTTGCGCTTATAATGGGCGGCACTGTTATTGGGGCAGAAGCTTTTTTGAGTGGCTGTAAAACGGCTACCAAATATGGCGAGAGCCTCAACTTTACTCCGGAAGATATTGCCTATCTGAACGAGATCGCTGAAACCATTATTCCTGCTACATCCACACCCGGCGCAAAAGATGCAAAGGTTGGTGAATTCATGACCGTAATCGTTAAGGATTGCTACGAAGAAAAAGACCAGAAAGCTTTTCTTGAAGGCATGAAAAAACTTGACGATGCCAGCCAGAAAAAGAATAGCAAGTCTTTTATGGAAAGTACACCAGAACAGCGTAAAGCTTTGTTGATAGATCTTGACAAAGAAGCAACTGCATTTAATAAAAGTAAAAAGCCGGAAGATCCCTCTCATTATTTTTCTGCGTTCAAGCAGTTAACGTTGTGGGGCTATTTTACTTCTGAACCAGGCGCTACCAAAGCATTGCGTTATGTGGCTGTGCCCGGAAGATATGAAGGTTGCATACCTTATAAAAAAGGTGATAAGGCCTGGGCTACCTAGTGGTTACAGAGGAAGAATTATGCAATTATTTTGAGCCTGGCTATAAGCCACCGCTCACCTACGTTGCGTCGCACACTTTTACGCCTTGTTCTTTTCTCAGCAAATATTTACAACTCTGTAAAAGAGCATGTAACGATTAAATTATAAGCCATGAGTTATTCGAGAAGAAAATTTTTGCAAACAACAGGTTTGTTAGGTGCAGGTGCAATGCTTGCTTCTAATAATTTATTTGCCGGCAAAGCTCCTCTTACCAATTTTGGTATTCAATTATGGACAGTGCAGCAGGATATGGCTAAAGATGCTGCCGGCACATTAAAAGCTTTGGCATCTTATGGATACAAACAGATCGAAGGCTTTGAAGGCAGGATGGGTATGTTTTGGGGAATGACTGTTGGCGACATGAAAAAGTATATGGATGATCTTGGCATGACGATGATCTCCAGCCATTGCAATATCAACGACAAGTTTGAAATAAAAGCAGCCAATGCAGCCAACATGGGCATGAAGTACTTGATATGCCCATACCTTGGTCCGCAAAAATCTGCCGATGATTTTAAAAAGGCTGCAGATAATTTCAATGCAAAAGGAGAGATTTGTAAAAAGAACGGATTACGCTTTGCATACCATAATCATGGGTATTCATTCAAAACCATTGATGGCCAGGTACCGGAAGATATAATGCTGGCGAATACAAATCCTGACCTCGTAGATTTTGAAATGGATATGTACTGGGTTGTAACAGGAGGGGCAGATATTAACTCATACTTAAAAAAATACAAAGGTCGTTTCCGTCTGTGCCATGTTAAAGACAGGCAAAAAGGCGTGGATGCAAGTGTGGAAGATGCATCGGTTATATTGGGTACGGGTAGTATAGACTATCCCTCTATTGTACCGATTGCAAAAAAATACGGTGTAGAATATTTTATAGTAGAGCAGGAAAAATTTGATGACACTACGCCCATGTTAAGCGCTGAGGCCGATGCAAAGTATATGATGACATTGAAAGCATAATGAACAATAGTAATCGATATAAAAAATCCCGGAACAATTGTTTCCTGGATTTTTTATTAGCTATTGACAGATAGGCTAATGTCTCAATCTATCTTTTCCTTTTAAAGAATTCTTTTATTAATGCAGCGCATTCATCCTGAAGCATACCTTTTATAATTTCCGTTTTTACATGAAATGGTGCCTCTCCGGTGTCATGTGTTTGTGATGATGCATGAATATATTTTCTGTAACCATTTTTTATATCCGGCGCACCATAGACAATCTTCCCAATCTTACTCCAGTAAAGTGCACCGCAACACATAAGGCAAGGTTCGATGGTTACATATAATGCTGCATCAGGCAAATATTTTGCACCAAGGTAATTACATGCAGTTGTAATAGCTAGTATCTCTGCATGGGCTGTTGGGTCATTCAACAATTCAACCTGGTTATGCGCCCTTGCAATAATTTTATTATTGATCACTATAACAGCGCCAACAGGCACCTCGTCAGTATCAAAAGCCTTCTGTGCTTCTTTTAAAGCCTGTTGCATAAAGTATTCATCACTTATGGATAACATGTGGCTAAGTTAGGAAAAGATAAAAGCTCCATTAAAGTTCGCTTGTGAGCCACCCTTAAATATAAAATGCATTTTAGTTTCCGGCTATTTTTTTATATTTTACATTTTTCAATCCGTAATTATGCAAAACCTTTTTCAACCGGAATCTGCCACCGGAATCGTAATGCGCATTGCCAGATTAAAGCCAGCTGCCAAAGCCCTTTGGGGGAAAATGAATGCTGCACAGATGCTTGCTCATTGTAAAGCGCCACTGGAAGTGGCGCTTGGCGACAGAATTTTAAAACATAGTTTTATTGGTTGGTTATTTGGTAAGCTGGCTAAAAAGAAAATGTTGAAGGAACCTCCCTTCCAGCACAACCTGCCAACAGATGGAAGTTTTGTTGTAAAAGATGAACGCGTTTTTTCTGATGAACAGGAACAGCTTTTTACACTTATAAAAAGATTTGCAGAAGCCGATCCTCAAACTATTGCAGCAAGAGTGCATCCTTTTTTTGGTAAGATGACTATTGATGAATGGGGCATTTTGCAATGGAAACATCTTGATCATCACCTGAGACAGTTTGGCGTTTAAATATTTGCCATGGCTACTAAACAAAAACTTAATACTGATTGGCACAAACAAAACCGTATGCCGGAAAAAGCCACGTTAGAGCAATGTATTGCATGGCATTTGGAGCACCGCAAATATTGTGGATGCAGGGATATTCCTGAAAAGCTGAAAACAGAAATGAAGAAAAGAAATATAAAATACTAAGTAACTTGTTGCTATTGTTGCATAGCGATATAAATGCACAAAGGTGCGACGCAAGTAAAGTGTGATAGTATTACCAAAGCCAGGCTCATAAAAAAATAAAGGCCATTCGTTTGAATGGCCTTTTGTATTCATTAAATATTTTTACTGAACATTAAAAGTGTTGTTGCTTTCATCTGCGTCCATAAAAATGCCACCATCGATCTGTACTGACTTTATTTTCTTTTTGGTGGTAATATTTACTGATGCATTTTTCAGATCAGCTTTCCACAACATGGGTGTTTGGTGCTGCTTTTCAGAACTGCCATCATCATAAGTTATTACAAGATCAAAGGGTGCAGGATAACCACCTATATTTTGTATGGCAACTGCATAGCTATTCTTGTTTTTGTTTACAGACTGAACAGCAAAGTCGATATAATTGTTAGAAAAATACCAGCTGTTCCAGAACCAGTTTAGATCCTGCCCCGAGATGTTATTGAATGTATTAAAGAAATCCCATGGAATAGGGTGTTTTCCATTCCAGCGGTTCATGTATGCATGTAAGCATGTTTTGAAAAGTTGGTCGCCCAGCAGGTCCTTCATTGCGAGATAACCGATAGAAGCCTTTCCATATTCATTATTCCCAAAGCCCTGACCGGTAAGCGCATCGCCTGGTGTAACAATAGGAATATCTTCACCTGCAGATGGATCGCCTATCCAGCCTGCTATGCGGAATTGCTTATACAAACTCTCTGCTTTCTCCACACCAAGATCTGCACGGCCAATCAGCAGTTCAAAAGTGGTCGCCCAGCCTTCATCCATAAAGCCATAACGTGTTTCGTTGATGCCCATATAAAATGGCATATAGGTATGTGCTATTTCATGCTCTGCAACAAACCTTGAGAAATTAGGATCTTCATAAGTTTCATCATTTGCCATCATAGGATATTCCATTCCTGCATAACCCTGGAAAATTGTTGTCTTTTCGTAAGGGTAAGGAATGCCCGGCCAGTTGTGCGATAACCAATCCAATGAATGTTTTCCATACTCTACCATATTCCTGTAATCAGCAGCTGTATCATTATAAGCAGCCTGCACACTTGCCCTTCTTTTTGTTGCATCATCAACCAATACACTTCCTGCATCCCATACAAAATGATCGCTTAAACCAAAAGCCATATCAGGAATATTATTAGCTGTAAATTTCCAGCTGTTCATATTATCCTGTGCTGTTACTCTTTTTGCAGCAAGATCTTCTTTGGTTGCCACATGTATTGTTTCATCAGAGGTGAAAGATGAATAATATTTCTTTAGAAAATCGGGCTGTAATAAACGCTCAGGGTTATTGAGTGTACCTGTTCCCCAAACGATATAATTTTTAGGAACATTAAGTGTTACAGTATAATCATTGAAGTCGCTGTAAAATTCATGAGAATCCATAAAATTCATACGGTCCCAACCGCTTATATCATCAAATACTGCTACACGCGGGTAGAAGTAAGCAAGAAAATAAGTAGTGGAATCTATCATGCCTTCGCGGTTACTCTGCAATGATATTTCGTAGTGCCAATCGAACATAAGTTGTATAGAATCGTGCGGTGCAAGTGGTTTTGGCAAACGCATTGACTGAAAGGTAAATGCATTGGGGTTGTTTCTCCATTGGTAAGGCTGGTTGTTCACCGTTACTTTATCTATTTGCACACCATCCGTAAGATAATCTGCGCCAACGCCAAAATTGCGGGGAGCACCGGGTTTATGTATATTCAAAAAAAGTTTGATAACGGGATTACGGATCGTATCGGTGCTGTTATTTACATACATGATCGTTTCACTGCCTTTAATATTACGATCCGGCGGTGCTGCTGTAACAGTAATATTATAGCGGCCGTAATTCTGCCAGTAATTCTTACCAGGCTTTCCATCAATAGACCGGGTTTCCTTTTTAAAAGCTTCCTTAACCTCTCTTGGCATATACAACGCTTGAGCATTTGCACCGGCCACACTGCAGGCAATAAGGCTGCAAATAAGCAATAAATGTTTCATAGCAATAATTTAATAAGCGGGGAAGTTAACACACAAAAGCATTACATGAATACTGATATGATAAAAGGCTTCCTTTAATGATAATAATTGCTTTTCTGCGTACCGGCTTTCAGCTGTTTTGGCATCGGTTGTTGTGTCACTCACTTGTACATTCTGAACTTTGTGCAGCAGAAATAAGAAAGTACAAGTGTGCGACGCAAGAAAAGCAGCAAAGTAGTACTGCAGCCCGGCTAAAAAAATTACCTATCGTTTTCACAGCCATTATGAACATGCTGAACCTCATTTATAAAATGTGCAGCATTTGACATAGTTATAGTAATTGCGCTTATTAATTTTAAACCTTATTATAACTTATTTCAATAACCCCACATGAATAAAATATACAGCCTGCTTTTCTTTATTTTCATATTTTTCATACGCGTAAAAGCACAGCCAGATGAAATGTTTCGCGGCAATGCTGCACACAATAAAAACTATGCAGGCCAGGATGATAATGTCTTCAATAAAATTTCCTGGACATTTAAAACCGGTGCTGCAGTTCGCTCAACTGCCATTGCGGTAAATGATATCGTATACTTTGGCAGTAATGATGGCTATCTCTATGCGCTCGAAAAAAAGACTGGAGAACTAAAATGGAAATTTAATTGTGGCAGTTCGGTATCATCATCACCCGCTTATTCAACAGGACTGATTTATATACTAAGTGAACAACAAATTTTGTTCGCTATAAATGCTAATGATGGAAACCTCAACTGGCAAAAATCAATCGGCGAAGACAAACCATATGACTGGGGCTTTGATTATTATTTCCCATCACCTGCTATTAATACAGATACATTACTAATTGCCTCTGCAGATGGAAAAGTATTATCGCTTAATAAACAAAATGGCAAAAGCTATTGGGAATTTAAAGCACAACATTTTATACGTGCCACACCTGCGTTGAAAGACGGATGGATATATATTGGGGATACAAACGGAGATATGTATGCCCTTGATTCAAAAACAGGTAAACAAAAATGGGTATATAAAACATTCGGCTCTTTACTTAATAATGACACTATTGGTTTTGACAGAAAAGCAATTCTTGGTTCTGCAGTTGTAGAAGATGATGCAGTTGTATTTGGCAGCAGGGATGGGTTTCTTTATTGCGTAAATCGTTTTGATGGAACCTTGCGCTGGAAATTTGATCACAAAGTATCATGGGTTATTTCTTCTCCATCTGTTGTAAACGGGCATGTAATTACAGGTACATCGGATGGGCATTTTGTACAATCTGTAAATATTAAAACAGGGCAGGAAAAATGGCGAACATATGGCACCGCACCATTATGGTCATCGCCTCTTGTAGTTGGTAATAATGTTTACATTGGAGGTAATGAAGGCGTGCTTTATTGTATTGATATTAATACCGGCGAAAAGCAAGCGCATCCCTTTTGTATCAATTCGAAAATATTCTCTTCACCTGTTGTGGGTGATAACAAGATGTATTTTGGTGCAGACAATGGTTTATTTTATTGCCTGGAAAATACAGTAATTAATAAAAACTCTTTGAATCGTTATGTTTACTGGGATAAAAAAAATGCATCCATTTTTCTTCGCAATGGGGTTGATATATTGGTGAAAGATTTTTTTTACCGCAAGGGCTATATAGTGATTGATGAAAAAAAGCTGTCTTCATTAGTTACAGAAAATAAAAATGATGGAAGTGGAAAGGTGATCGTATTTGTTTCATCAAAACTGCCAGCTTCATTTTTAAGAACAGATACCATAAATATTTTACACAGCTTTATTGAATCAGGCGGTATTGTAGTGGATATCGGCAATAATTCTCTGGTGTGTGATATTGATTCAAGCAATAATCTGAACGGCTTTAATTACAGACGCTGCAAATCTTTAATTGGCGTCAATTATCCTGCAAATGATCTGCGTAGCTTTGGTGGTTTCTTTTCAGCAACTGCAACAGCAGCGGGAAAGTCAATGGGGATAAAAGATCATTGGACAGCCATATCTCCTATTGATAAAAATGATGCGACCACCGTGCTTGGTATTGATGAAAAAGGAAGAGCATCTGCTTGGATAAAAAATATCGGCAAAGGAAAATTTGTACAAATGTGGGTTGACCAATCTTTTCCTGAAGATTATAATTTTGCCGACGATGTACTCTCAAATATTGAGCGTATGTAATAGTTAGGGGAAAGTCCGTACTGTTTTTTAAAAGCCTTGCTGAAAGAAAAAACATCCGGGAAACTACAGAGCGAAGCGATATCTGTAACAGAATAAATGCCGGTCTTTAAAAGCTCCAATGCATGCTGCAAACGTAACTGCAACATATATTGATAAGGTGATATTTTAAATGCCTGTTTAAAACTTCTGAAGAAATGGTATACGGAAAGGTTACAATGCCTTGCAACCTCAGCAATTTCAGGATTCTGCAGATAATGTGCATGTATAAATTCTCTGCCTGTTAATAAACGTTCGTAGGTCTCTTTGCGTGTAGAAACTTTTCTCGATGAAATATTATTAAGCGAAAAGCAGTTTTGTTTTTCCTGCAATACTATTTCTTCTGTAAGCCGCAGAAACCATTCTTCATTAACAATATCTTCGTAGATCAGGCCATTTTTTAATGCAATAGAAAGTTGCTTTAGTTGAAGGCCCAATTGTGTTTGCCCGGTATTATATACATGCTCAAAAAAGTGCGGACATTCAAAATAACCCGTCATGTAATTATCTAGGTTATGTTCTTCTTTGTGATGCAGCACCGAAAATGTTTCTGCAATCGAAGACGGGCATATATCAATGCAAATACTTTTTACAGGTTGTTTAGATTCAAAATATGCTTTTACAAAAGGTTGTTTGCTGGTTAGCAAAAAATGATTTTTTTCCACTTTGTATTCCTTTTGTCCGCAACGATAAGTAATAGCGCCTTCCACCACATATTTTACACTAAAGCTTCTGAATGCATTATTCGTAAACCACTCTCTAAGTTCAGAATAGTAAATCCTGTCCGTATCGGCTGGCTTATTCAACGATAGTTTATTTTGTTCATTTATCAGGTGCACATAAGGCATAAGTAATATCGTTTTCAATTCTAAGTTATCAACAATTAAAGGCTTTGACCATCCAAAAAGTATAAGCGGCATTAATAGTTTACCATAATAAGCAGCATTTGACAAAGAGCTGTTTTATTATGTTCCGGACTTAAGTAATTACCTGCATCGTTCCTTGCGTCGCACACTTGTACTGAATATTTTATTGCAGCAGTGTAAAGTTGGGCCGGTGGATAAAATCTCTTAACTAAATTTTTACCCCGCTTAAAAAATCAGGGAATAGTTTTTGCGTTATCACTAACAAATCATCCTCCTGTTGCATTTAAAATTTTACACATAGCAAATTGTTAACCTCCTAAAATTTTGATGCAATGAAAAGCCTTATTTATTCCTGCTGCTGCATAAGTTTATTGTTAGGTTTTACATCTTTTCATGATAAACATATTTTACCAAAGGGTACTTATTTATTAGTTGTAGAGAAAAGCAAATATGAATTAAGCGTATATGATGATGATGGCTGGTACGCCACTTACCCAGTTGTATTTGGCAATAAAGATCTTGGAGATAAAATGCGGGAAGGCGACCGCAAAACACCTGAAGGAACATTTACCATTATCAGTAAAAAAGTGCATGAAAAATGGGATAGATTCATGATGCTTGATTATCCTACACAGGAAAGCTATCAAAGATTTTATGAGCGTAAAGCGCATGGCCTGATACCCCAGAATGCAACTATTGGTGGTGGTATCGGTATTCATGGCACATGGCCGCGTGAAGATTATGCTATTGACCGTTATGACAACTGGACAATGGGCTGCATAAGCATGAAGAATGAAGATGTGGAAGAATTATACAATATGATACCCGTAGGAACAAAAGTACAAATAAGAAAATGATTACTCGTTCAAAAATGTTGTAATGTTTTGCATCCATTTATCATGCTCATTCTTGCAAAGACTCTGATGTCCTGAATTTGCATACACAACCAATTTTTTTTCCTTAGTGCCAAGATTATTATAAATAGTATTTGTTTCTTCCTGCGTTACACGAAAATCTTCCTGCCCCCATTGTAATAAAGTTTTGCAGTGAATATCTTTTACATATTCAACGGGCTTATTTGAAAATGCCCAAATGCCAAGATCTGTGCCGCCCCAGAATGCAAGAAAAGTACCCAACGGTTCATCGGGCAAATTCATCACCCTTACAAAACCTTCTGCCGCATCATGCATAGTGCCAAAAGGCATTTCAAGAATTATTTTTTTTGGTTGAATGGCGCTGTAATCATGCATAGCTTTTGTTATGGTTGCCGCACCCATTGATATGCCATACAGCACAATATTCTTTGCACCGTTTGCAACAGCGTAATCATAAGCGGCTTTTACATCTTTGGCTTCATTATAACCAACACTACAAGTGGTGCCTTCACTTTCACCATGATCACGAAAATCAACCGTTAAAATATTCCAGCCAAGCCCATAGAATGCTTCGGCTTCTTTTGTAAGCCCACTACGGCAACTGCCATGCCCATGAAACATAATGATCGTTCCTTTTGCGGCAACAGCATTATTATGCAGCGTGCTCCATGCTGCAAGTTGCAAGCCATCTTCGGTTATAATTTTTACCGTGCTGTGTGGTATATGCAATGAATCAACCACTTTGCTTTTTGGAACAGGTGTACCAAATAATACTGCGCCTACTTTTATAAAAAGGCCCATCTCCGCTGGGTTTTGACGTGGTGCATTATCTACAAAGCGGGTGAAATGGTAAGCCTGAACAGCGCAAACAATATTGAAAAAAATGAAAATAAATAAAAGTATATAAGCAGTTTTTTTAAGGAGCAGTTTCATAAACGGTGTTTGATCTTTAAAATAATAACGAAACATATTAGGTAAAGATTTTGCTAACCGGCTTTTGTTTTATAAAGCTGCCTGTTATTTCATTTTAGTATTTGTGAATACTGCATAGTAATTTTTTTAGCTGCAGTATTTCATAGCATCATCGTTGTGTCACTCATTTGTGCGTTCATAACAGCAATCTGCAGCCAGGTATCAGCATTCAGTCGTTAAAAACGTTTTAGCTTGAAACATGGCTGTTGCTTGCTGACATCTAAGCTTCAGTACAAGAGTGCGACGCAAGAAAAGCTTAATAGCGGTACAAATGCCAGGTAAAAAAAACCTGCACTTTTTGCAGGCAGTTATCTACTCTATATTAGTTTGTACATACTAACTAATCATCTCTGCACCAAAATATTTATGCAGTACCTGCGGAATTTTTATTCCATTTTCGGTTTGGTTATTTTCAAGTATGCTTGCCAGTATACGCGGCAATGCAAGTGAACTTCCGTTAAGGCTATGTGCAAGTTGCGTTTTACCATTGGCATCTTTGAACCTGCATTTAAGACGATTTGTCTGATAGCTTTCCATATTACTTACACTGCTTACTTCGAGCCAGCGTTGCTGTGCTGCACTGTACACTTCAAAATCGTAGGTAAGTGCACTGGTGAAACCCATATCACCGCCACAGAGTTTTAAAATGCGGTAAGGCAGTTCAAGGCTTTGTACAAGCCGTTCTACATGATGCACCATTTCTTCCAGTGCGTCATAACTTTTTTCCGGATGTGTTATTTGTAATATCTCTACTTTTTCAAATTGGTGCAAACGGTTTAACCCACGCACATCTTTTCCAAAACTTCCTGCCTCTCTTCTAAAGCAGGGAGAATATGCCGTCATTTTTATGGGCAGCTCATTTTCTTTTAAAATTTCATCGCGATAGATATTGGTAAGTGGTACTTCAGATGTTGGAATAAGATAAAAATTGTCTTCTGTTACATGATACATCTGTCCTTCTTTATCGGGCAACTGGCCGGTGCCATAAGCGCTTGCTTCATTTACCATGAATGGCGGAATAAATTCTGTATATCCAGCGGCAGTATTAAAATCAAGAAAATACTGTATCATGGCGCGTTGCAGTTTGGCACCTTTGCCTTTGTAAAAAGGGAAACCACGACCGGTGACTTTTGAGCCAGTTTCAAAATCTACGAGGTCATATGTTTTTATAAGATCCCAATGCGGAACAGCATTGGCCGGAAGATTAATATTGTCTACGCCGCCAGACCTTACCACTACGTTGTCCTCAGCAGAAGTGCCCGGAGGTACTAATGCGGATGGTAGATTGGGCAGCACGACCAATTTTTCCTGCAACGATTTTTCTGTTACAGACATTTTTTCATTTAGCTCACCAGCTGTTGATTTTAGATTTGCAACGGTTGCTTTTTGTTCTTCTGCCTCATCTTTTTTGCCCTGCCCCATTAGTTTGCCGATCTCTTTTGAGGCCACATTTATTAAAGCTTGTGTATTATCAAACTCGGCCTGTAATCTTTTACGTTCATCATCCAATGCAATAATCTCATCAACCAGTTCCGTTTGCTTAAAGTTTTTAAATGCTAACCTTTCCTTTGCCCAATCAGGTTTCTGGCGCAATACATTTACCTGTAACATGCAAGAATATTTTGCCGCAAAGATAAGGCCGACAAGAAACAAGGGACAAGAAAACAACAAATGGGTTCAGTCTTGGCTCTCGTATTTTAAAACTTATTCTTTTACTCACTTACCTTTGCGCACTATGCAAAATGTGAACGATGATCTGCAGCAACGCTGGTGGAACCTGGAAGCTAAACTGGCAGAGCGTTTTGGAAAGAAACCCGACCTGGAAGCTATACTCTTCCTGATAGGTATGCAGGAAACCAGTTTCATGAAAGAAAAAATTACCAAAGAACAGAAACAAGACCTGATGCATGTGGCTGTTTGTACCGTACTTTCCCAAAGTGGCTTGTATGCACTGGAAGGGCACGATGAAGATGGCTGGCCACATTTCAAACAACTAAAAGATATGCCCGTTAATGGTCTGATAGAACAGGAAAATTTTTTAAAAGACCATATTTTGCTTTACTTCGACCAGCAAGGATTTTAAAATCACTATTACAGCATGAAAAAAGCAGCATTTATTTTACTGGTGCTTATAGCAGCACAAAACTCGTTTGCCCAAAACGCAAAACCTAAATCAACTACAGCAAAACCTGCTGCAACAGTTTCAAAAGGCAGGCTGGTACAACTCACCACAGATTATGGCGTAATGGTACTTCGTCTTTACGACTCAACGCCGCTACACCGCGATAATTTTATCAAACTGGTTAAAGAAGGATTTTACGATAGCCTGATGTTTCACCGCATTATTCAAAATTTTATGATACAAGGCGGAGACCCGGATAGTAAAAATGCAGAAGCCGGCCAACAGCTTGGGGCAGGAAGTGCCCCGGGCGCAGAACGCATACCTGCAGAGTTTGCGCCTAACCTTATCCATAAAAAAGGTGCGCTTGCGGCAGCAAGAGATAATAATCCGGACAAAGCCAGCAGTAATTGCCAGTTTTATATTGTGCAGGGACAAACTTATAACGATACTGCATTGAACATGATGGAATGTAATGTGCGCCAGGAAAATCCCGGTTTCCGTTTTACAGAGGCACAGCGTAAAGTGTATAAAACAATTGGGGGCACACCTTTCCTCGATCAGAACTATACTGTTTTTGGCGAAGTAATAAAAGGGCTTGAGGTGTTAGATAAAATTGCAGCGGCAGAAAAAGATGGTAACGACAGGCCGCTGAAAGATATACGCATGAAAATGAAAATGCTTAATTAAACCCAGGCTGCCAGTTGTAAAATGTGTACGATTAAAAAGCATCGCGTTTTAAAATTTTTTATTCAATATTTGTACTCCAAAAAAATACAATTATGAATTTTCCTTCCGGATTGAAATACACCAAAGATCATGAATGGATAAAACTGGTTGATGGTAATATCGCATTGATTGGCATTACAGATTTTGCGCAACATGAGCTTGGTGACATTGTATATGTAGATGTTGCCAGCATTGGTAAGGCAATGCAGGCACAAGAAGTTTTTGGTACGGTAGAAGCAGTAAAAACGGTAAGCGATCTTTTTCTTCCTGTTTCAGGAACAGTGTTGGAACTTAATGCAGCCCTGGAGAAACAGCCCGAATTGGTAAACACGGATCCTTATGGTGAAGGCTGGATGGTAAAGCTGGAAGTTGCCAATGTTGCCGATATTGATGCGCTGATGGATGCTGCGGCTTATGAAGCATTGGTAGGATAATCTTAAACTGAACATCCGTACTGTTTATTTGTTTCATGTAGTTTTAGTGCAGGAATTTTTATGAGCCAAACTGAATGCAGCAGTTAAGCTTTTATTGCGTCGCACTCTTGTACTCCAGTCCGGAAGTCAGCAAGGCCAAAAGTCCGAAAGAAGTTAATTTCAAGTAATAGTCTTTGCTGACTTTCCGACTCCTGACTTTGCTGACTTGTATTCTACAGTACAAGTGAGTGACACAACAGGCGATGCTATAAAAAGCTGCAGTTTGTTTAAAAATATATTTTAAAAGATATTTAAGGGATGTAATTATAATGCCGGAAATTGTGAAATACACTGAAGAAGAACTGGTGACGCTTTTAAAAGAGCGCCAGCAAAATGCATTCAGTTATTTGTATGATCATTACTCCGGTGCGCTCTACAATGTAATATTGGCAATAGTTCCGGAGCATGAGCAGGCAAGCGATGTGTTGCAGGAAGTGTTTGTAAAGATCTGGCGTATGAGTGAATCTTACGATGCAACAAGGGGCCGTTTGTTTACTTGGATGATGAATATAGCACGGAATGCTTCTATTGATGTGATACGCAGCAAAAGCTACCAGAACAATCAGCAAAACCGTGAGTTAACAGAAACCGTATATGAGAGCGGTGGCAGTACAGCGACCAACATCGATAAAATTGGCCTCCGCAAACTGGTTCATACCTTAAAGGATGACTACAAAGTACTTGTAGAGCTTTCTTACTTCGAAGGATTTACGCAGGATGAAATTTCCAAAATGCTGAATATTCCTTTAGGGACGGTGAAAACCAGGCTTAGGGCTGCATTATTACAATTACGTGAATTAGTTAAAAATTAAGTGGACACAAAAGCATACATAGAAAGTGGGGTTATTGAAAGCTACGTGCTTGGTCTTGCCAGCGCCGATGAAGCGGCTGAGCTGGAATTGCTCTGCATGCAACATGCCGATATCAAGAATGCTGTGGATGAATTTGCAGCATTGATAGAAGCAAATGCTTTTAATAACGCGGTTACACCTCCCCCAACGGTGAAGGATAAAGTGATGCTTGCACTTAGTGAAGAGTTTGAGAAAGAAAAAAATAAAATTGTTCCTGTTATTCCTTTGCATACCGGTAATACAGATGCTGAAACAGTGACGGTTGCACCAAAACCAACATGGCGTTATCTTGCTGCTGCATCAATTATTTTATTGGTTGTTAGTACAGCGCTGAATTTTTATTTCTACAGCAATTACAAAACAAGTAATGAGAAATATGTAGCCTTATTAGAAGAGCGCAATAGTCTGCAGGCAAAGAATGATGTGAACCTGACCAGGCTTAATGATTATGAAGAAAGCATGCACATTATTCAAAACCCTGATGTACAGAAAATAGATCTGCCAGGTATAAAAGGTCATGAGAATACTTTTGCTGCAGTTTATTGGGACAGTAAAACAAAGGATGTTTATTTACTGCCCGCAAAAATGGATGCTCTTCCTTCTGATAAACAATACCAGCTTTGGGCAATTGTTGATGGTAAACCCGTAAGTGCCGGACTGGTAGAAGATTGTAATGGTTTGTGCAAAATGAGCAATGTGCCCAAAGCATCCATGTTCGCTATTACAGTGGAGCCGAAAGGTGGTAGCCAATCACCCCACCTTGATGCAATGGTTGTTGCAGGTGCTGTTAAAATATAAAGCTATCTCCTTTTGTTTAAATCCCCCTCTGTTATTATGTTTAGCCTGTAGAAATAACTGGTAATAACTTCCACATTTTAACTTACACTAAACATGAGGTTCAATAGATATTTTCATTTGGCATGTTTTTGGAAAAATTATGTTTCAAAAATTGAAACTTATGAAAAAGAAAGCATTGTCATTACTTATGATCGGCGTAGTTATTTCGGGAGCTTTAATTGCGCAGCAGACTGAACCCAAAGTCAATCCGGGAGGCATTTATATAAAAGGAGGCTATAACGCCGCTAATATTTCTGTAAATAAAGACGGGTCTACCAATGACGCAAAAACATTAAGCACATTCCATATTGGAGCAATTGCAGATATTCCATTGGCACCTGTACTGTCTTTTCAAACGGGATTGCTATTAACTGGTAAGGGTGCTAAATCAACTTTCTATGCAGATGCCAGCGATCATTCTGATAACTATGTAAAATCTACATTCAACCCGTTATATCTGGAGTTACCAGCAAATCTTGTAGTTAAATTTCCTTTAGGTAGCGATGTACGTTTATATGCCGGTGCAGGCCCTTATGCAGCGATGGGTATTGGCGGTAATTCAAAAACAGAATCGTCATTACTGGGTGTAAAATCATCAACAAGCGAAGCTATTAAATTCAACAACGATAATCCATTAACTGACCAGCAGGAAGGCGCACGTTATGACAGGCTAAAAAGATTTGATGTTGGTATCAATGCACTGGCAGGCATGGAGATCAGCAGATTTGCACTTGGGGTTAATTATGGATGGGGTTTAACGAAAATAAATTCTACACAAACAAATAATAGCACAGATAATAACAAGTACAGAACATTTAGTGTAGGTATTGGTGTAAGATTATAATATATTAAGCAAATCAATTTAAAACAAAAAGGCTGATCAAAAAATTGATCAGCCTTTTTGTTTTATAGAAATAAGTTTTTTAAGTGATAATTCCCTGCACCACTTTTCCTGAAACATCCGTTAACCGGTACCTTCTTCCCAAATGTTTAAAGGTTAATTTCTCATGGTCTAAACCAAGTTGATTTAGGATGGTAGCATGAAAGTCGTGCACATGCACAGGATCTTTTGCAATATTGTATCCAAACTCATCTGTTTCTCCATAAACACCTGGCTTTATTCCCCCACCAGCCATCCAAACTGTAAAGCATCTTGGATGATGATCTCTTCCATAATTATCTTTCGTTAATTCTCCCTGGCAATAATTTGTTCTGCCAAATTCACCACCCCATATTACCAATGTTTCATCAAGCAAACCGCGTTGTTTAAGATCGGTGATTAATGCAGCACTTGCCTGGTCAACATCTTTACACTGACCAACAATTTCTCCAGGCAAATTATTATGACCATCCCAACCCTGGTGATACAATTGCACAAAGCGTACACCATTTTCTGAAAGTTTTCTTGCAAGCAAACAATTGGCCGCATATGTGCCGGGCACTAAACATTCCGGTCCATACATTTTTACAATTGATTCCGGTTCTTTAGTCAGGTCTGTAATTTCAGGTACTGCGGTTTGCATTCTGTATGCAAGCTCATACTGTTGGATCTTTGCAGCAATTTCAGGATCGCCAAATTCTTTATAACTTTCTTCATTCAACTCGCCTAATTTATCCAGCATCTTTCTGCGATCTTCTCTTGTTATACCATCGGCATCATTCAGGTAAAGCACGGGATGCTCACCACTACTGAATTGTACACCCTGGTATGTTGAATCTAGAAACCCATTCGTCCAAAGCTTTGAATAAACACCTTGTCCATTTCCTTTTCCTTTCGAGAGCAACACACAAAACGACGGCAGATTTTTATTCTCTGTTCCCAAACCATAACTCACCCATGCGCCCATGCTTGGTCTGTTACCAACCTGAGCGCCTGTTTGAAAAAATGTAAGTGCAGGATCATGATTAATTGCTTCTGTAAAAATGGTTTTTACAATACAAAGATCATCTGCAATTTTTGCTGTGTGCGGAAGCAATTCACTAATGTATGCGCCTGCCTGTCCATACCTGTCGAATTTAAAAACAGTTCCTGCTAACGGAAATTTTTTCTGATCAGCAGTCATACCTGTTAAGCGCTGTCCCATACGGATGGATGCAGGCAGATCCTGTCCATGCATTTGTTGGAGCAAAGGTTTGTAATCAAAAAGATCAAGTTGCGATGGTGCGCCATTCTGAAACAGATAAATTACTCTTTTTGCTTTCGGTGCAAAATGTGGAAGCCCCGCCATCACTGCATCTTCTTCTTTGCCGCTAAACAGATCAGGTATCAACAATGAACCCAACGCAACACTTCCCACGCCAAGACTTAATCTTGATAAGAATCTCCTTCGATTCATGTTCAACCTGTGTTCTATAAATTCTTTTGACATAGTGTATAAGTAAAAAGTCAGAAAATCATGGAGAATATTTTTGTTGCCAGCTTTTATTCTTCATGTGATCGTCTGTTGTGTCACTCACTTGTACGTTCTATACTTTAATCGTCATTACGAGCCACATGAATAGCTTTTGAGCTTTAGCTATGTGGCGTGTGGTAATCTCGTGCAAAAAGTAAGAACATAATTCCAACAGATAGCCACATCGCCCTACACACATTATCTACGCTTCGCTCCCCGCTATGACGATTCTTATTCAACAGTACAAGAGTGCGACGCAACAAAAGCTAAATATTTATTCTGTCGCCTTGGGGCAAAAAATAAATCTTCATACTCTTTATAATCTCACCCAAATCCAGGTTCAGACTACGTTTTAGTAATGCTCTCTTCTAAATTGTAGATCATCTCTATCACTTTCATCAATGCTGCTGATTCTGTTTTATCTGCTTTATCATTCATTGGATATTCGCCAACTTTCAGTGTAGTGTCTGCACTTAATTTCTTTTGCTGAAATGCTACAAGCTGTTCCGTATAATATTCGTTCAAAATTTTATTTTCATTTTCCGAAGGACGCCTGCACACAATTAACCGGAATGCTTTTGTGATCTTATCTTGTGCAGATGATTGCTGCAGCGCTAAATTTTGTGCAAGCACTCTCGATGCTTCCAGCATGGTTGGATCATTTTCCATGATGAGTGCCTGCAATGGCGTATTTGTTTTGGGTCGGTATACCTGACATTGATCGCGGTTGCTAGCATCGAACATGATCATTGATGGCGGTGGTACGGTAAGCTTAATGAATGTGTACATACCGCGGCGATACAAATCTTCTTTATGATCTTGTTTGTATGTTGCCAAGACGCCACGACCGGATGTTGCGCCTTCCCATAAACCTTTTGGCTGATAGGGTTTCACGCTTGGACCCCCTATTGATTTATTAAGCAACCCACTGCTCGCAAGGATCATATCACGAATAGATTCCGCAGGCAAACGATTACGGGGACCACGTGCATAATACTTATTCTCGGGATCTTTTTCTAATTGTTCTTTATTTGCAACATCACTCTGACGATAAGTTGCAGACATTACCATTTGTTTTACCAAACGTTTAATATCCCAGTTATGTTCCATGAAATCAACAGCAAGCCAGTCGAGCAATTCAGGATGCGATGGCAATTCTCCCTGCATGCCAAAATCCCCCGAAGTTTTTACAAGACCTCTTCCAAAAATTTCCTGCCATAATTGATTTACAAAAACACGCGCAGTAAGAGGATTGTTTTTATCAACCGTCCATGCTGCAAGACCAAGGCGGTTGCGTGGATACTTTGTTGTATCGTATGGAAGTATTGCTGTTGGTGCATGCGGCTTTACTTCATCTGTTGGCGAGCCATATTGCCCACGATTAAGCACATAAGTTTTGCGAACGCTATCTTTCAATTCACCCATTACGGATACAGTCAGCTTACCTGTATCTTTTTTATTGATGAACTGCATTGTTCTTACAATGTCTGTATCATTTAAAGTAAGTATAGGATGCTTTGCAGGCTGCGATACACTTACATCGCCTTCGTATCCAACTTCCTGCGTGTTGTTGAAAAATGCAAGCAACGAGTAATAATCTTTTTGTGGAAATGGATCGTACTTGTGATCGTGGCATTGTGCGCATTCGATGGTAATACCAAGAATGCCTTTACCGTAAGTTTTTGTTTTATCAATCAAATATTCAACACGGTACTCTTCGGGAACAACACCACCTTCTTCTGTGTATTTATGATTGCGCAAAAAACCTGTTGCGAGTATTTCTTCTTTTGTGGCGTTGGGTAACATATCGCCGGCAATCTGCCATGTAATAAATTTATCGTAAGGAAGATTTTCGTTGAATGCATGTATCACCCAATCTCTCCATGGCCATTGCGTACGTATATTATCATCCTGGTAGCCGTAAGAATCGGCATAACGCGCTATGTCTAACCAATGCACTGCCATATGTTCTCCATATTGCGGAGATGCAATTAGTTTGTCAACAATTTTTTCATAAGCAGTTGGAGAATTGTCTGCATTAAATGCATCCATCATTTCGATGGTTGGTGGCAACCCTGTAAGATCGAATGAAACACGTTTTAATAATCTTTCTTTATCTGCTTCTTCATTTGGTTTGAGTCCAATTTTCTCAAGCTTACTTAAAACGAAATAATCTATTTCATTCTTTGCCCATTTTTCATCACTTACTTTTGGCAATGCAACCTTTTTAGGTGCAGTGAAAGCCCAATGTTTCTCATACTTGGCACCTTGCTCAATCCATTTTTTTATTAACTGAACTTCGAAAGGTGATAAGGATGCCAAATGCGAAATTGGTGGCGGCATCATGTATGATGTATCTGTTGAAGAAACTCTTTTATATAATTCAGATTCGTTTGGTTTAAAGGGTACTAAAGCATATGCACCTTTTGTTTCCTTTAACGCTTTGAAAGCACTGTCGGCTATATCTAATCTTAACTGGGCTTTTCGTTTGTTTGCATCAGGTCCGTGACATGCAAAACACTTGTCTGATAAGATTGGTCTTATATTAAAGTTGTAGCTAATGCTATCGGGCATAGTTGTTCCGTCTGCGGCAACTTCATTTGTGTTGCATGCATTCATGAAAAAAACAGCAGCTGACGAAAGCAATAAAATTGTAATGAATATTTTCTTCATATTGAACAAGCGCAGGAAGTATAAAGCTAACGAAAAAATTATCAGCATCGGCTCAATGCTCATTTATTGCTCAATATTGATAAGAATGTTGAAGTGAGTGACACAACGAAGCTTAATAGTAGCAATATAGCTAAGTACAACAGAAAATTATCTTATTAATGTTACGGTGCCTTTATTGAAATAGGGAACGCCATTGTAGTCAACGGCTTTTACCATCCATACATAAGTGCCTGTATTTTGTGGTATACCGTCTATTGTTCCATCCCATCCCCGGCCTTCTGTGCTTGTTGAAAAAATAAGTTGCCCCAAACGGTTATATACATTAAACATCTGTATGCGTTGTATGCCTGCAAGAATTGGTTTGAGTATATCATTTTTACCATCACGGTTTGGCGTAAACCCAGTTGGTACAAAAACTGATGGAAGTGTTTTATACACTTTGATGGTAATAAAAGCTGAGTCTGCGCAACCTGCCTCGTTATTTACTATCAGCTTGTACCGGTTACCATCTGAGGGATAATAAAATTGGGCAACAGGACTGGCAATAAAGGGAGAAGATAAATTATTTGGTGGCGACCAAGTATAAGTTGACCCTCCACTTCCATTTAATTGTAACGGCTGATTGATGACGATGGCTGTATCGTGCCCCGCATATACATTAATTTTAGGTAGTACAGTAACAGTTACAGAATCGATACCAGGTTTTGGACAACCTTTGATATCATAAGTGGTAAGTATATAAGTGGTAGTTGTTGTTGGATTTGCAATCGTATGCAAAGAAGTATAATTGAATAAACCAACAGACGGCGACCATTCGAACCTGTTGCCATCTGTAACACCGTTCAATGAAACATTTGTACCAAAACAAATAATTGTATCGTTACCCGCAAGTGAAACAGGATAAGGTACCGTAACAACATTTATTTCATCTGAAGCAGTGCAACTGCCAATATTGGCCGTAACGGTATATTTTGTATTGCTGCTTGTTGTTGCAAAGGGCTGCTGAATAGTGGCATCATTCAACTGGTTTGCCGGTTGCCAGGTATAATGCAGTGCATCAGAAATATTATGCAATTGAATAGCATCCCCTTTACAAATGGTGGTATCTTTCATTGCCTGCATTGTTACATGATCCACAACATTTACTGTTACTGAATCCCGGTTGGTGCATCCATCCCGGTCAAGGTCCACATAGTATTTGGTTGTATGTGTTGGTATAATAGTGGGGTTTGAAGTATTCGCATTTAAAATTTCATTTGCAGGAGTCCAATTATAGATACCTACGGCGTTTGCTATTAGTTGTAATGTATCAGGTTTACAAATCAGGGTATCAGTAAACGCCAGCTGAATGGGCGGCTTTTCGAATATCTCAATGTTTTTATACACCGTATCAATACAGCCTTTGCTGTCTGTTACTATAAGGCTAACGCTTTTATTTCCAAGAGAGGTGTAATTATATACCGGATTTTGAGTATTTGATACAGCATCTGAAAGTATATCTCCTGTGAAGTTCCATTGCCATGAATTGATCGTTCCATAAACAGATGATGTAGCATCTGTAAATTGCGTTGCTTTATCTAAACATACTCCTTTATAATTGAAATCAGGTTTAAAGCCCGGGTACACTTTTATTTGACTGTCTGTAGAATCGGCACATTTAGCATTCTCATTGATCTTGAGATTTACGTTGTATACACCTGTATCTGCAAAGGTATAATTTACGGTGGGGCTGGCAGAACTGAAAATGGTTTCACCCACATTATTTGTTATACTCCACTTATATGTTTGAATAAGTTCGCTTACAGAAAGATTTTCAAGGTTTACGGTATTTGTATTTCCACACAAAAGATAGGTATCGGCAAGAGATGCTGAAGTAAAAGAGCAGGAAGCAACATTTATCTGCAGATCTTTTCGTTGTGTAGCTATGTATTGCCCGTTTCTTCGCTCCTCTACAGATACTGCAATTACATAAGTACCGGGCGAAGGAGCAATACCACTAATCATACCTGTGTGTTCATCTATTTTTACATTATTGCCAAGAGGCTTGCCCCCACTATATTCAGGGCCATACGGCACAGAGCCATATGGTGGCGGAGCAGCTGGCGTAAGGTCGATACCAAACATAAAATTGTCAGACCTGTACGCATAGGTCATGGAATAAGCAAGAGCATCTCCATCATTATCTTCTGCAGCAAAACTGTAATTAAATTCATGTCCTGCACAAACAATAACCAGGTCGCTATCAGCAAATTTTGCACTATTGTTTTTTGGTCCGGTGGTAATATTAAAAGTACCGGGTATTTCAGCAGTATAAGTAGCACCGATGTTTTGATAACCGGGCATAAGATTGCTCATATTATTCACACGAAAAAATACTTCCGTTGTAAGCAAATAACCATCTGGAGATGCAGGTAGTGTAACATCAAAAATATAATAACCTATACGGTTACAAACCTGCGGCGGGTTAGTTATACAATCATCATTATCTGTAAGACTGGTTACTTCAATTTTTGTGATCGGCACCGACAGATCACGAACCCGAATACCTGTTTTCCTGTTAAAAACAGAGACAAAGGTTGGATTATAAAATTCCCTGTAGGAATTACATTCCATATACATTTTTACAGTTACTGTGTAAGTATAATCTGAGCCAGCAACGGATTTAAGTATATAAGAAATTTCACCGCCTTTTATATGGTCAGCCCTGGCATTATTTGCCAGGCTGGTAAGGATAATATAGAAGTAAATAATTTTTTTCACTATGCAGTTTATACTTGGGTATATGACAAAAGCTTAGTGCATTTTGTTGAGATACGGTAAAATGTAATTTAAGATTTTCAATAGAAATGATACACATTTTTGTAGCCAACCGGGTATTAGAAACTCCTGAAATGTAGTTTCTTTAAAGAATATTTATTTTGGGGTCCGGCTTTTAGAAATGTTGCTGAGCTTTACTTGCGTCGCACACTTGTACGCCTTATTATAATTTGAGCAGTAAAATCCCGTGAATTAATAAACAATATTTTCAATATCAGCATTATTGCTGTTAACCCAGCTTAACCGCAGTAAGTAAATGCCATAACCTTTATCTGGCCTGGTGTTTATATATTGAAGTGCAATTTTATCTGAAATAGTTATTGATTGTTTTGGTTTAGTAAAATCGAAACCGGTACTTATCAAATCTGTTGAAGAAAATTTTATTTCCTTTTCCTTTTCCCAATGCAGCCTGAGAAAATTACGAAGTGCATTAAAATTGTCAAGCATCTGGTAATAATCTGTCCTTGCAAATTCAGTTTGCATATAAGCTTTTACAAGTTTATTATTCAAAAATTCAAACCTTAGCCTTATGTTATTGCCATTAAAACATTCACTATTTCTAATGTGATAAATAAGTAGTTCTTTTGGTGCAGAATTACCAGCAGTATTAATATTTAAAGCCTCTGCCCCATAAATATTTTTTACAGAATCTGCAATAGCCTCTTTTGACAGATTTTTGTTTAAAGCAAATAATCTTTCCAGTCCACAATAACCATCTTGCTGCGCAGATGCATTTATACCAAGAAATGCTGTAATAAATAAGATGAGTATCGTTTTCATTTTGGTATTATTTGAAAATCAAGATGTAAGATAAATAAAAACTTTTTGCGGCTTACATATAGTCTGTCAACTAACAGTAAACAGGTAAATGTGCTTTCCTGCTGCTTATTGACCGGAACGATAAAGTGCTTGCGACGCAACAGGTGATGCTATTTGTATAAAAGCTGGAATCATAAACCCTCTTCTTTCCATCTGTATATTTCCTAACTTCGCAGCCTTTAAATTTCAGGAAATACAAGGTATTAAAGGGTATGAGCGCAAAATATAAAGAATTTTCGGGTTTGAATCTGCCTGCCATAGAACAGGAAATATTGGCAAAATGGAACGAAAGTCAGGCTTTTGAAAAAAGCGTGGAGCTGCGTGAAGGCGCAGTGCCTTTTGTATTTTATGAAGGCCCGCCCAGTGCTAATGGTATGCCAGGAATTCACCATGTAATTTCACGTACGCTCAAAGACCTGGTTTGCCGATATAAAACGATGCGTGGATTTCAGGTAAAACGCAAAGGCGGCTGGGATACGCACGGACTGCCAATTGAATTGGGTGTAGAAAAAGAATTGGGAATTACAAAAGAAGATATAGGTAAAAAAATTTCAGTTGAAGAGTATAACCAGAAATGTCGTGAGGCCGTGCTTCGCTACAAAGACAAATGGGATGAATTAACCATGAAAATGGGTTATTGGGTTGACTTGAATAATCCTTATATAACCTTCGATAATAAATACATTGAGACATTGTGGTGGATGCTGAGCGAACTTTATAAAAAAGGTTTGCTGTATGAAAGTGTAAGCATTCAGCCATATTCACCTGCTGCGGGCACTGGTTTAAGTTCCCATGAATTGAACCAGCCGGGCACTTATAAAGATGTAAAGGATACGAGTGCGGTGGCGATGTTCAAAGCTGTTAAGAATGAGAAAAGTAAATTCTTGTTTGATGCTGCAAAAGATGAAGATGTTTTCTTTCTTGCATGGACGACTACTCCATGGACATTACCGTCAAATTTAGGGTTGACTGTTGGGGCAAACATTGATTATGTTTTGGTGAAGACATTCAATCCGTATCTGCATAATTCAGTTAATGTAATTCTTGCAAAACCTTTGCTGGGAAAGTATTTTAAAGAAGAGGGGGAAAACGGAGATTTTGACAATTATAATGAGAAGACAAAAATTCTTCCATGGAAAATTCTTACTTCATTTAAAGGCAAAGAAATTGAAGGTTGTTCTTATGAACAACTCTTAGCTTTTGAAGCAAACAAGATAGATAACCCAAATTCATTTAAAGTTTTACTAGGAGATTTTGTAACAACAGAAGATGGTACCGGCATTGTACATACTGCACCTGCTTTTGGTGCAGATGATTTCAGAGTAGGGAAGAAATATGATATTGGTATTCTAACAATGGTTGACCGCCAGGGGAAATTTGTAGATGGGCTTGGAGAATTCAGCAACCGTTATGTAAAAGATTATAAAGATGAACCCAATTACCAGGATGTAAATGTTGATATTGCTGTAAAGCTGAAAAAAGAGAACCGCGCATTTAAGGTTGAAAAGTACGAGCATAGTTACCCTCATTGCTGGCGCACCGACAAACCGGTTTTGTATTATCCATTAGATGCCTGGTTTATAAAAACAACAGCTTTAAAAGACCGGATGATAGAACTGAATAAAACTATTAACTGGAAACCAAAATCAACAGGAGAAGGAAGATTCGGGAACTGGTTAGAGAATATGGTGGATTGGAATTTAAGCCGTAGCCGTTTCTGGGGAACACCCTTGCCCGTTTGGAGAACAGAAGATGGGCAAGAAGAAGTTTGTGTTGGATCTATCCAGGAATTAAATGATGGTATCAAAAAGGCCAGTGAAATTTTAGGTGGAAATGTAAATAAGGGTTATTTGCATGAAGGGATTCTTGACTTGCACAAACCATATGTGGATGAAATAATATTAGTATCTGCTTCCGGCAAACCAATGAAACGTGTTCCAGATCTTATCGATGTATGGTTCGATAGTGGTGCTATGCCTTACGCGCAATGGCATTTCCCTTTTGAGAACATAGATATTTTTGAAAATAGCTATCCCGCAGATTTTATTGCAGAAGGTGTAGACCAGACAAGAGGCTGGTTCTATACGCTACATGCATTAGGTTCTTTGATGAAAGAATCTGTACATGAGCAATTGAGTGAAACCGGTCTTCAAGCAGATGAATTGGAAAAACGATATCCGGGTGTTGCTTATAAAACAGTTGTTTCCAATGGACTTGTGTTGGATAAGAACGGCGTTAAAATGAGTAAACGCCTGGGTAATTTGGTAAACCCTTTTGAAACGATTGAAAAATATGGAGCAGATGCAACACGCTGGTATCTTATCACCAATGCTTCGCCATGGGACAACCTGAAATTTGATTTAGCAGGTATACAGGAAGTGCAGCGTAAGTTCTTCGGAACACTATATAATACGTATCAATTCTTTGCGCTCTATGCAAATGTAGATGGCTTTGCCTTTAAAGAAGCATATATACCAATTGAAGAAAGACCAGAGATTGATCGCTGGATACTTTCTTCTTTGAATACGCTTATCAAAAAAGTTACGGTGGCCATGGATGATTATGAACCAACTATTGCCGGCCGGTCTATAGAAGTTTTTGTTGACGAACATTTAAGTAACTGGTATGTGCGTCTTTGCCGGCGTCGTTTCTGGAAAGGCGAGTATGAACATGACAAGATCTGCGCTTATCAAACGTTATATGAATGTTTAGAAACGCTGGTGCGATTAATTGCACCGGTTTCCCCATTTTTCAGCGATGCCGTTTTTCAAAATCTTGAAGCAGTTACAGGCAGGCTTCAGGCAGCATCTGTACATCATGCAAATTTTCCTGTTGCCAATGAAAAAGTGATCGATACTGATCTTGAAGAAAGAATGCAACTGGCTCAGGATGCATCTTCTTTGGTTTTATCACTTCGCAAGAAGGTGAACATAAAGGTCCGCCAGCCTTTGCAAAAAGTATTGATACCAGTCCTTGATGTAAAAATGAAGCACCAGCTTGAAAAAGTTGAAGATCTTTTAAAAGCGGAAGTGAATGTAAAAGCAATAGAATACATTACTGAAACAGAAGGCTTTATCAATAAAAAGATAAAGCCCAATTTCAAATCACTGGGTAGTAAGCTTGGTCCTAAAATGAAAGCGGTTAATGCAGCCCTTTCCCAATTCAGCCAGCAGCAGATTATACAATTTGAAAAAGACGGTAATTATACTTTGACTATCGATGGGGGGCTCATAGAACTTTCTCTTTCAGATGTGGAAATAGCTGCGGAAGATATACCGGGTTGGAGCGTGGCATCTAAAGGTAGCCTTACCGTAGCTCTTGATATAATTATTACGGAAGACCTGAAACAGGAAGGGGAGGCCCGTGAACTAGTGAATCGCATACAAAATATTCGAAAAGAGAATGGTTTTGAACTTACAGACCGTATATTCGTGGAATTGCTTGAAAACGATTTGCTCAAACTATCTATTAATAAATTTAAAAACTATATTTGCGCGGAAATTCTGGCAGAAAATTTAACTTGGGTGCCCGAAATGCAGGATGGTACTGAGATAGAGATAAATGATATTCTGTTGAAAGTGCGTGTAAATAAAAAAGGTTAACGGTATGGCTACAAAAAAACCGGCAGCTAAAAAAGCTGCACCGGCAAAGAAGATTGCAAAACCAGTCGCCAAAGCGGCTCCCAAAAAAGCTGCACCTAAGAAAGCAGCAGCTAAGCCCGTAGCAAAACCTGCCCATAAGCCCGTTGCAAAAGCAGCGACGCCAAAGAAAGCAGTTAAAGCAGCTCCTAAACCAGCTGCAAAACCTGCCCATAAGCCTGTGTCAAAGCCAGCGCCAAAACCCGCAGCTAAAACAGCACCTGTTAAACAAACGGCAGTGGTTAAAAAAGAGGCAGAAAAAAAACATGTTGTTGAGGCCAAACCACTGGTTGCAGAAGTTAAAAGGGCTCCTGTAGTAAAGGTTACACCAGCACCTACCAGGCCGGCAAAAATTGAGCCTCCAAAAGAGGTGAAAGTGCCCAAAACAACTGTAAAGACAAGTGTTCCCTATCAACCGGGATACACACCGTTGGAAAAAAGAACAGATTCACCAAAAACTAATGAACCATTGGTACGATATAGTGATAGTGACCTCGGAGAGTTTAGAGACCTGATAAACAAAAAGCTGGAAGCAGCAAAAAAAGAGCTGGCTTACCTGCAGGGTCTTATAACGAGAAAAGATGATATGGGCGGCGATGAAACTGATAACCGCTACATGACCATGGAAGATGGCAGTATGAGTATGGAACGTGAACAACTGAGCCAAATGGCCAGCCGCCAGATAACTTATATAGATCATCTTGAAAAAGCGTTGATTCGTATTGAAAACAAGACGTACGGAATTTGCCGGGTTACCGGTAAATTGATTGACAAGGCCCGTTTACGTGCCGTTCCCCATGCTACATTAAGTCTTGAAGCTAAATTGGGTTTAGTAAAGCCGGGTACAGAGTAATTGTTTCTCT
This sequence comes from Panacibacter ginsenosidivorans, assembly GCF_007971225.1. NCBI lineage: Bacteria > Pseudomonadati > Bacteroidota > Chitinophagia > Chitinophagales > Chitinophagaceae > Panacibacter > Panacibacter ginsenosidivorans. The sequence continues at coordinate 2,562,202 of NZ_CP042435.1, forward strand.
ACTTAAAAAATTGAAGACTGCCTACTCCTGGCGGTCTTTTTTTGTTTTCCTTAATAAATATTCCCATGAAATTATTTTTGATACCAGCTGCAGTATTTTATAGCATCTTCGTTGCGTCGCAATTCCTTCACCTTTCAGCTATAAGATAAGCTTAAGTTGGTGTTTGAAAGCATAATAACAGCACAGGCGATGAAAGGATTGCGACGCAACGAAGCTAAACCGGAGTTACAAAAGATGGTATTCATCAAATAATTTTTATGCACTGCATCAACTAAAAAGGCCACCTTTTCAGGCAGCCTTTGTGTATAATGGTTTTTCGTTCTAATTGAAAAGGTAACGGATACCGAACTGCATTTGCCAACGTGAAAGAATGCTTGTATTATCAATATAACTGTTTACAACTGGTATTTGATTTGCAGGATCAAGATATGGGAAAGAGAATCTTGGTCTCCCTGCATTATCAACATCTGTTGATGGTACCAGGCCTTCATATTTCAGGAATGACGTGCTGGTAAAGTTTTTTACGACGCCCCAGTTCTTATTGAAAAGATTGCCTGCATTGATAATGTCTAAGCTTAAACGCAGGGTGTGCTTCGTATCTTTTTTACTGCCTGTAAAGAAATAAATGTCTTGTGTAATATTTATATCAAGGCGGTGGAAGTTTGGCAATACCGCTGCATTGCGTTGTGCAACTTCGCCACGATGTTTGCTTAAATAAGGATCCTGATTTATAAAGTTGTTCAACTGGGCCCATATTTGAGCGGCAGTTCTTGTGTCTGTAATAGTTCCACCACCAGTATTTACCGGAACAAGCACAATATCTGTCTGATCTTTTGGAATATAAATAAGATCATTGTTGCCACCTGTACCATCATTATTGGCATCGCCACTGTAAGTATAAGAACCTACCCCTGCTGGCGCAGCCTCGAATATAATACCAACAGATGTTGCAAAATGTTTTGCATATTCTTTGCGATAAGATGCAGAACCAATAAAGCGGTGCGGCTGATAGAAATTAGCATACCCGAGTTCTTCTGCATTAGGATCTCCCATGACAGGCCTGTCTCTCCACATACTTGCAGCTATAGAACCACCATCATTCAATGTTTTTGATTTGTTCAAAGTATATGCGGCGCTAAAATAGAAATTACGCAGGGTTTTCTGCAACTGTAATGTTACATTATAAGCATATCCTTTATTTGAATTAGTCATAAGGATAGCATTGGAAATATTGGGATTTGTAACGGTAGCTGTAGGTTTACCTCCGTATAGCTTAGTACTGTCGTACCGGAGACGCGGATCAGAGCCATTAAAGGCAACCCCTGTAGAAGGAAGGTTTACATTTTGGAAATAAACGCCATTGATATCTTTTGAATAAGTTGCTTCCAAAGTAGCCACTATATTTCCAGGCAGTTTTCTATCCACAGCAAGGCTTGCTTTCAAAGCTTGCGGGTATTTAAAATCTTTATCAGTAAATACTAAATTATAAGCCACGTTTTCTGCAGTTGCATTTGGCCTGTAAGCATTAATATCATTATTGAAAGCTACACCTGTAGTAGAAAAAGAACCGAACTGTACACCATTATTACTTGCCTGGTTACTGATCCAAACAAAAGGTGGCGGACCTGAGAATAAACCTATTCCACCGCGCAATTGCGTCTTTTGATCACCGGTTACGTCCCAGTTAAAACCAGCTCTTGGTGATATCAGCGGATTAGTGGCTGGCTTTTGGCCTACATCATATTTTTTTCCGTCGCGGAATACAAGATCTTTGGCATAAGGATTCGATTCAAATTTATCCTGGAAGATTGGCACATCAACGCGTAACCCATAAGTAAAGGTGAAGTGAGTACCGATTCTCCACTTGTCCTGTGCAAATAATCCCAACTCTGTAGAACCAATTTCAGCGAAAGGGAAAGATCCGTCTTTTGTAACAGCATACTGCAAATTATAGCTAACAGCATTAGCTAAACCATTATTAGCACTGTTGTAAAAATCTGTAAGTGTATTAAAGCGGTAAACACCTTCATAATTAGGAGCAAAACCATTTTTAAATTTCTTAAAATAATTCTGCGTACCAATGGTTATTTCGTGTGAACCTTTATACATTGTAAAAATATCACTCAACTGGTAGATATCTGTATTCAACAAATTATTATAAGTAAAGGGTTCATACCCAAAAGAAGTATAGGTTTGTCCCTGACCGTTCATAATATCAACCAATGGAAAATCTCCACCTGCAAGACTTGCTCTGAAATCTCTTAGAGCAGTATACCCAAATTGCAATTTATTTGATGACCTATTACCAAAGCGAGTGTTCAATTCTGCGATGAGGATATTGAAGTTATTATTAATCCTGTAACCGCTGCCACTAAAAGGAAGACTTGTAGATCCGGGCTGACGGTTGCCTCCCGGCGCACCACTATTGCTGGCTGCAATATCCCGATAAGATTTTAAGTAATTGTATTTAATTGTGAAAGTGTTATTCCTGTTAATATTCCAGTCAATTTTTGCTGTGATCTTATCGCTATATGTATCATAGCTATAGCCCTGAAAAGAGCCGGGATCATAACCATATTTATCAATCAGAAATTGTTTAAGCTGATTCAATGTGTCTGCATTCGCCAGAGACACAGAGGAAGCATTTGGGGCGTGGGCTGCATCTGAAGCAATATAACTTGTTGCAGGTGCTGTGACCCTCTCCTGTTCGCCACTTATAAAAAAGAACAATTTATTTTTAATTACAGGTCCGCCAAAAGAGAAACCTCTTAGATTATAGCTAAAATCCTGATTAGGAACTTTAACCGTTCCAACTCTGTAGCCTTGTGTATTAGGTCCTTTAAGATAAGTATATACAGACCCCTTAAATACATTTGTACCGCTTCTTGTTACAGAGTTAATGCCTGCGCCGGAAAAACCTCCTTGTCTTACATCATAAGGCGAAATATTTACCTGTATTTGCTCAATTGCGTCGAGACTGATTGGTTGAGAATTTGTTTGGCCACCTAATGTACCCGAAAGACCAAAAGCATTATTAAAGTTAGCACCATCCACAGTAAGATTATTAAATGAGCCATTTCGTCCGCCAAAGCTTAACCCATTTGCGGAAGGAGTAAGTTTGGTAAAATCCTGAAGAGAGCGGTTTATCGTTGGTAGTCTTTCCAACTGACTGCGGCTAATAATTTCCTGACTACCTGTACGACTGTTGTTAAAAATTTTATTCTGGCTGATTGATGACACAACAACTTCTGTTAGTGTATTAGCTGAAGATACAAGTACAAAATCAGCTTTATATTCCTGCCCAAGTAGTAAAGAAATATTTTCCTGTTTTTCTTCTTTATACCCTATAAAAGTCACTGTTATGGTATAAGGTCCTCCTATCTTGAGGTTTGGCAAATTATAACGACCGTCAGCCCGTGTGGTGGTGGCATACACTGTTCCCGTTGGGACGTGTAAGGCAGTCACAGTTGCTCCGACAACCGGCTTTTGGTCTGATATTATAGTACCAATAATATCGGAGGTCGTTTCCTGAGCTGTTAATATCGTAGAAATACTTAATAAAAAGATAATACTGCAAAAAGAAATAAGGTATTTACTCATAACTGTCAATTTTTGCAAATTTGAGTACTGTGTATCAATTACATATTAATTGTATGTTATGGAATTATTAACTGATTTTTTTAAAAATTTTAATACTCTTCTTTAGATAAAAGTTTAAAGAATTATAAAAAAATTGCTCAGCAGCAAGAAAAAACGAGGTTATGTAAGATGTTTCATTAAATATATTATTTACTTAATATATAATTCATTGCTTTTAAAAATTCTATAAGATTTAAAATTATACACTAAAAGGCTTGGTCATTTGAAAAAACGAAGACTGAATATTATAAAGCAAATCAATGTCTTTGTGGGGCAAGACTTTGACATATTTCCCTCAGCAACAAGTTTAAGTGGTATTGTATTTGCTCCATTCACTTAGCCATTCATTTTATAACCCCAAAATTTAATCCAATGTCGAAGTTTTACAAGTTCTTCGGTATTAGCGCAGCTCTTATTTTATACACTCTTTTTTCGAATGCACAAACATCTAGCTATCAAAAAGCTACGCCAGGCATGTGGCAAACATTTGGAAATCCTGTCGACAGATCGCAATTCTCATTTGTAAACGGCCGGCTTTGTAATTTTTTATGGAAAGATATTGAGCCTTCTAACAATGTATGGGATTTCACAACTTTTGACAAAGACCTTACAGATAGAACAAAAGATGGACTACCAGTGATTTTTATGGTTTATACAAAAGAGGATGCTCCGGATTGGATATATAGTGCGGGAGTGCCGAAAGTAACGGAGACAGATAATAACGGTAAGATAGTGGGGTACTCACCTTATTTCGCAGACACAGACTATAAATATTTTTTTAAACGCATGATCCAAAAAGTACATAGTCATATTGAATCCTTGCCTACAACAGTACGAAACGGAATAGTTGGTGTACAAGGATGCTATGGCAGTACCGGTGATTATATAAGTTATAAAGGAAATGTACCCTCTCAGTATGACTTGGATTCAAAACAGTTTCTTGACCTCTTCAAAGAATTCAGCCAATATTACTACAATGAGTACAAAAACACTAGCCCTAAAATTTACTTAATGAGCAATCCCCGCAACCAGGGCAATGATGCAGCAATATGGGTTCAAGATAACTGTCCAGGGTGGCAAAAAACAGGCACTCTTGGAAAAGGTTTTCAGCTTAATGATGAGGCAGATAAATTAACCTGGTTATATGACATGATAAATATTCCTCAAAACTCCGGGGAATATATGAGAACAAGATCTGAAATGACTCATGGGAATGTTGCTACCGGTTGGTGGAAAAGGGCTCCTTATAAGAATATGTTTGCGGTTATGTGTTATGGCATCTCCTGGGGCTTAGATTGGAGCAATCAGGATTATGCACAACTAAATGATAACAATTACGATTCTTCTTTCTTATTTTTTTCAAAATATGCCGGTCAAAAAAACCCTGCTTCCAGCACAAATGCAATGTGCGCACTTAAAGATGCGTTGGACGCTGCCGATGCAAAGCGCTTTCCTGCATCCACTTATGGTACTGTGTCAAGAACAAATCAACAGCGCTATATAAATATTGCTAATAAATATTCTTCCAAAGGAGCTCTGCTGGAAGATGTAAAGTCTGCTACATTAGCCGAAATGGATAATATTCGGGCAAGTGGTACAAACGACGTTGGCTGGAATTTGATGCCAGGCAATTATGACCGTTTTCTACATCAGTTAATTCCAAACAAAACCAGTATTGGCTACTGGAATATTCAATCAAAAGATAGCAATAGTATGTATGGCAGGTTTGGTCGTGCCTTTGACGTAGCACATAATAAAATGGGCTTATACTTTGATGTTGACAATGCATTTTTTTCCAACAAACCTTTAAAAGGACAATACACTATAACTATTGAAGTAACTTATCTTGATAAAGGTACTGGAGGCTGGCAATTATATTATGATGCACAAACCGGCCCAGATAAAGCTTCTGGCATTATTAGCTGCACCAATACCAATAAATGGAAAAAAGCAACCATTACAATACCCGATGCATATTTTGGCAATAAAGGGCCAAATGCTTCTGACTTTAGTATAAGAAGTACCAGCAAAAAGCAGGACGTTATTTTTTCTGTGGTAGAATTATCAAGGCCTTCAAATTTTGCATTTAGTACTAAATCTGCCATTTCAATGCTATCATCTAATACCAATAGCCAGGCAACAAGTATTACAAATGATACAAATGTAAAAGATCAATTGCTGATCAATCCCAACCCTGCAACGGATCATTTTTATATTCAAACAAAAGATAGCCAACTTATAAGGCAGGTTATTATTTATAATCAATCCGGGCAAATAATACTTCAGAAACAAGTATCGGCAGGATTAGTAGTTGTAGTAAACAGAAATGAGATGGCCGCTGCTACACCCGGCATTTATTTCATAAAAGTGAGCACGGCAACTGCCCTATATACAGGGAAACTCATGGTGTTATAAATCAAGCGGCACAAAGATTTATGGATGAACGTAATGCGACGCAACGATGATGCTATGAAAAATTACAGCCTGCTCCATAAAATATTATTATAGCAATATTGTTAAACATGCATAATATAAAATGGCCTGAGTCAGGAGTTTTAAAGAAAAGATTTTTAATTCCGGTCCTTGGCAATGCTATTGTGCATCGTTGCGTCGCACTCTTCAAAGTTTTTCTATAATTGAGCAAAAATTTATTCTGTTTCACATCAAATGCTTTTAACGAAATTCATTTAAGCTGTTTAAAAGCTAAATATCAAAAAAAAGTTTAATTTTTGTGGTTATTCCCCCTAATGAAAAGAAAGACGTTTATTATCTTATTATCCAGTCTTTGTGGTTTTGTCGCACCCCAATCAATATTTGCTCAAAACCCCGGCTCCATGTTTAATTATGGCGTATGGCAAACCTTTGGGGATCCTATTAATGTTGTACAATACCCCGAAATAAAAGGCCGGCTCTGCAATTTTAACTGGAAAGACATTGAGGTTGCAAACAATGTCTGGGCCTGGGATTCATTTGATATTGAGCTTACCAGAAGGGCACAGGATTCATTACCTATTATATTTCTTGTTTATACAGAAGAAGGAGCGCCAGATTGGATATATGATCTTGGCGTGCCCAAAGTAGCGCAAAATGAAAACGGCACAATTACTTATGCCCCATACTACGCAAATAACAGGTATAAAAACCTTTTTAAAAGAATGATCACTACAGTGCATCAGCACATTGAAACTTTGCCTTATCCTGTTAGAAAATTTATCATTGGTGTACAAGGCTGTTTCGGTAGCACCGGAGATTATATCGGTTATAAAGGAACTGTAGATTCTCAATATGCATTAACTGATGAACAATTTTTTGGTCTATTCACTGAGTTTAGTCAGTATTATTATAACGAATACGTTAATACAGATCCCAAAATATATCTCCTAAGTAACCCACAGAATAATGGGCAAGATCAAATGAACTGGCTTATTCAGAATTGCCCCAATGGTTGGATTAAATGTGGCTCTATTGGCAAAGGTTTTCAGCTTAATGATGAAGTGTATAAGTCTGGTTGGTTGTATAATCTCTTAAACTATCCTCAAAACGGAGATTACATAAGATCAAGATCTGAATTACAGTTTAATCCGGATGAAAGTGGCTGGTGGAGCGAGTATAAATACAAGAATATGTTTGCATTAATTACTTATGATATTTTCTGGGGTCTTGATTGGAGTAATCAAGCCCCGGGTCAAATATTCGATCAACAATATGATTATGCCTTTAATTTTTACAATAAATACGCCGGTCAAAAAAAACCATCAACAGCAACAAACGCTATGTGCGCATTAAGAGATGGTCTTAATGCTGCTGATACAATTCGTTTCCCTGTAAGCGTATATGGCAAAGCTGACAGAGCAGATACTACGAGGTATAAAAATATCGCAACCAGGTTTGCAAAATTTGGCGCCCGGCAAGAGGATCCGCTAACAGCAACGCTTGGTGAACTTAATAACCTTGCTGCAAATGGTATTAATGATGTAGGGTGGGATGTTTTTCCAGGTAATTATGAACGCTATCTGCATCAATTAAAAGCAAATGAAACAAGTGTGGGGTACTGGAACGTGAGAGCTCTTGCAGATTCTAATACTATGTACGGCAAATATGCAAGAGGTATTAATGCTACAAATTCAAAGAATGCGCTGTATTTTGACGTCGATAGTCTTTTTTTAAATAATGCGCCAGTCAACGGCAAATACCCCATCATTGTTGATATTACATATCTTGATAGTGGTTTTGGTGGTTTCAGGATGTTTTATGATGCAAAGACATCTACAAATAAATCATCACTTGCTGTACAGTTAACCAATACAAATGTTTGGAAAAAAGCATCAGTTACACTTTACGATGCTTATTTTGGAAACCGGGCCTTCAATGCATCTGATTTTTACATCCAGGCTATTAATAATCAAAATGTACTTTTTAGTGTAGTGGAATTAAGCAGACCGGATTCTGCCAACCCGAGACTTGGGCTTTTTACACAAGAATCATTACTTTTTGATACAATTTGTACAAAATCTACAGGCAGCATTAAGTCTTTTATATTGAATGGCTATTTCTTAAATGGTTCAAATATCTTAATAAGTCCTTTGCCGGGGTACAGTTTTTCTACTGCTATAAATGGAACATTTACAGACTCGCTTATTATCAGTAGTTATGGTACCGGAATAAATAAATCTATCTATGTAAAATTCTCTCCGCTAAAAACAAATGTTTATAGTGGCAATGTTTTCATCTCAGGTGGTGGGTATAAAGCAATATCAATGGCGCTAAAAGGTGCAGGTATAAACAGCAGACCTGTATTAACCGCAAATATTTCAAATGCAAGTTGCAATAACACAAAAAATGGGGCAATTGATCTTGTGGTAACGGGTGGTGCAGGCCCTTTCTCATATAGCTGGACAACTGATTCATTTCCCTTTAAATCAACAACTGAAGATATAAACGGATTATCACCTGCAAATTATTCTGTTACCGTTAATTCATTTGGTGGTTGTACTGTAACTGCTGAATACATTATAACGCAACCGAGCATCTTATCTGCCTCTATAAAAAAAGACAGCGATATTGTTTGTAAAGGAAGTACTACTACAGTAACAGTTTCAGCAGTTGGTGGAACAACACCTTATGCTGGTACAGGAATATTTACAGTAAGTTCAGGTAATGTATCGTTCGTAGTTACAGATGCAAATGGCTGTGCTTCCGAAACGGATAAAATAACTATTTTACCGGGAGCTTTGGTTGTACCACCGAAACCAGATGAAATAAAAGGTAATGATGGAGGAGGGCTCTGTGACGGTGGTACTTTTTATTATGCTGCATCACCTGTGAGTTCCGCCACCTCTTACACATGGACTTTACCTGCAGGTACCGTAATTAAGAAAACCAGTGCAAAAAAAGACAGCATTTCTCTTACTGTACAAGCGGAATTTGCAGAAGGTACACTTTTAGTAACCGCAAACAATGTATGTGGCAGCAGCCTGCCTGCTTCAAAAACTATAACTGCAATTCCTGAAAAACCTGTTGGTATATCAGGACCTGTAAGTGTTTTTGCAAACCAGGCAGGCCTCATCTACAGTGTTATAAATCCAAAATCAGTTTTAACTTACACATGGTCATCCAGTAGCGGAACAAGAATAACAACAGGCCAGAATACCTGGCAGGCAACTATAAACTGGGGTCCTGTTGATGGAAAAGTAAATGTAAAAGCAAACAATAATTGTGGCTCATCTGGCCCTGCAAGTATTGATGTTACGGTTTTATCTCCCGCATTGCAAAACACATTAAAAACTAAAGTCAAAAACAAAAGCAATATAAAAAGCCTTTCGGCAATTGTTATGCCTAACCCCGCTAATACACTTGCCATAGTTGGTTTTATTGCAGAAAAAACGGATGTTTATGAGATGGAGTTAACTGATCTGACGGGTAAAACATTACTACGAAAAAAACTTACATCAATAATTGGTGCAAATACAGAGAAAATAAACATGCAGCCGTATTCCAATGGACTTTATTTCATTACACTTACAAATAATACGGGTAGGGTGACTTTAAAAGTCATCAGGAATTGAATGCTATTGAGAAATTCATGTTTGCTGGTAAATGATATGCAGATGAACGGATTGTTCATGAATTTTTTATTTTATTGTTCGCGAACCTCCTACGTCGATTTGTGGCACAATGTAGCTATGAAGTACTACAACCAGTATCAAAAAATATTTAATCAAGACTTCTACTCCTGTTCTTTTTTCTTTTTCTTCCTATATGGTTCGTAAATAATTTTTGCTTTTCCGACCAGGGCAACAAATTCCTTTTGAGAAAAATCATTTTCCATCGCAGAGTTGCGGGCTATTTTTATAATATCTTCCCAGTTCAGGTTTTCCCACAGCTCAGATTGCTTGAGTAACCCACCAAACATTATAACAGAAGTTGCAAAACGTATAGAGCTATCACAGGTATTGAAATCTTCAAAATTGTTGGGTACAGAAAAGTTTTTAACCACCTGTTGATCACTTTGTGGCACTTTATAATGCAGTTGCAGCTGAGCTATATTTACATCAGGGTTATTACGCATAATGCTATCATACATTGCATCTACTGGCTCAATTTCAAAAACTGCCATAAGCGAATGTCCACTTCCTACTTCGCCACCTTCGAGCTCTGCTACACTATTTTCAAGTAATTCTTTTCTATTGTCAAAACCTATAAGCCTGTATCTTTTTACATAGTAAGGATTGAAGTAAACATTTACAGATGCATCATTGGCAACGGCATACATTGTTTTTGAAAATTCTGAGATCAACACTTTTTCTGCTTCGTAAATATTATCAATATACGCAAAATTGCCATTCCCCTTTTTGGCAAGTATTTCTAATTTACTGTCTTTGTAATTACCCATGCCAACACCAAGACAGGTAAGATATATTCCGGAATTACGATGTGTTACTACCAGGTCTTCCAATTCTTTATCTGTTGTTTGCCCAACATTAAAATCTCCATCAGTTGCTAATATGATCCTGTTATTAGCTTCTTTTTTATACATTCTTTCGGCAAGTGCATAAGCCGTACGAATGGCTGCCTCACCGGGAGTTTCACCGCTTGCTTCCAGTTTGTCTATACTACGATTAATACTGTCTTTGTATTTACAGGAAATAGGTTGCAGATATGTGCCTACAATGCCACCATATATTACCATGGCAATGGTATCCTTATCCCGAAGGTTATTGACAAGCATTTTAAAAGCATCTTTCAATAAGGGAAGCCGGTTAGGGTTTTCCATAGACCCTGATACATCAACCAGGAAAACGAGATTGGTTGGCGGGGCCGTGTCAACATTTATATAGGGTGCTTTAAATTTTATAAACAACAATCGTTTGCCTACATCCCATGGCGATTGTGTTAGTTGGGTTGCGCAGGAGAAATTGTCACGGTCTGTATTTGCCTTATCAGCAAAATCAAAATAGTTCAGCATCTCCTCAATACGCACTGCGTCAGGTGGCACGGTCATGTTGTTATTAAGAAAGCGCCTGATATTACTGTACGATGCCCTGTTAATGTTTAATGCAAAACCAGTTTCGGGATATTTCTCCGCGAAAGTAAAATCGTTTTCTATAAGATTGGTGTAGGTCTCTCCCTGGTTATAATAGGTTTCGGTTACATCATCTGCATTTTGCGGAACCAGCGAATACAATTTATGTTTTGCCACCAATGCATTTGCCGAGGCAAATTTCAAAGTATAAGTGTTGTATTTCCTGGCATCAGTAAGCGTTTTGATAGTTTCATAGCCATCTGCCATAAAAATTATGCTGTCTGTTGGTGTTGAAAGTGGAATGCCAAATGCACCTGAACTGCCCGTATAAAAAGGAATCGTGCCTTTTGAAGATAAGAAGATCTTTGCATTGTAGATACCCTGTCCATTCTCATCTTTTACCTCTCCACGGAGGTAGTATTGCGAATGGCTTTGCATGGCAATAATACTTGCAAATATCAATAGCAATGCAGGTCTCAATTGGTTAATGCTGTTTAGTTATGTTTAAAAGCCTTTAGCAAAGCTACTCTCACTTATTACTATAACGTTAGAAATGACAAGTGCCACATGCTCTTAAGCTTTTATTAAGCACACTAAAGTTTTCTTTTATTCTTTTGAGCCAGGCTATATTTAAGCATTAAGCTTTGTTGCGTCGCACTCTTCTACGCTCTGTTCATTTATCATCTGAACGATGAAGAGAGTGACACAACCGGCGATGCCATGAAAACCAAAAGCCTGCAATCGAAAAATCACTCTTTTACCTGGTAGAGAGACGAAATATTTCGGCCAAGACCATTATAATCAAGGCCATAGCCCACCACGAATTTGTTGGGGATGGAAAAACAACAATAATCAATATGGATTGGATGTACCATTGCTTCCGGCTTGTGTAGTAGTACAGCGATCTTTAACGAGGCTGGCTGCTGGTTGCGTATTTGCGGAAGAAATTCTGTGAGTGTTTTGCCGGTATCAATAATGTCTTCCACTATGATGATGTCGCGGCCGGTAAGATCCATATCGAGACCAATGGCCGTGATGACCTGCCCGGTAGATTTGGTGCCTTTGTAAGAAGCCAATTTGATGAAAGATATTTCTGCCTCAATATGAATATTTTTAAACAGGTCTGATGCAAACATAAAAGCCCCGTTAAGCACGCCAATAAACAATGGCTTTTTGCCGGCATAATCTGTATTTATTTCGGTTGCTATTTCTTTTACGCGCTGCTGAATTATTTCTTCTGAAAGCCAGGGTACAAAATATTTATCGTGAACCTTTATCTCGGCCATGCAGTTTGTATTTGATATGAAGGGTTAACCAATCTTTGCATTATTCTTTGGAAGAAGCTTTGGATAGTATGTTTGTCTGCCTGGTTTTAAATAAACTTTTTCGCCTGGTGCAGGTTCCAAACCTTTTTGCATTTTGTTGTACTCAAATAAACTTTCCAGTTGTATGCCTTCTCTTTGCGCGATTGTTTCTATGGTTTCATTGGGCGCTACAATATGAAAATCTTTAGTGTTACTTTTCTTTGACTTTTTCTCCAGATAGATTAACTGACCCTGTGCAAGAATATCATCACTGTTATCGATCTCATTAAACTCAAGTAATTTTTCCAGCGCTATGTTATTGTTACTTGCCAACGCAAACAGCGAAGTACCGGCTGCGGCATAAATAGTTTTGGTTTGATTAATAGTAAACATGCCTATTGGATAATTTCCTTCGCCGTTATATTCAGCCAATACTGTTTCCTGTGCTGACGGCTTTTCTGCAGATTGTATCGCTATAGCAGAAACATCTGGTAAAGCGGCAACCACTGTGTTCATTACGGGTTTATCGGGTGTATTATTTACTGCAACGTCAGGCTGCACACCACTACCGCGCTGCATAGCAATTAAAGTATATTGCTGCAGATCATTGTCTTCAATTTTTTTTATAATTGCCTGTGCATATACAGGATTGGTAGCATAGCCGGCCTTCTTTAAACCGTAAGCCCATGCCTTATAGTCGGAGGGATCGATTGTAAAAAGAAAAGTGTAGTTAGGCCTTGACTTAAGAAAATCAGAATGGTCGCGGTAAGATTCTTCTACGGTAGTATAACTTCTGAAACACTCGCCACGTGAATCATCATCATGGTACACTTTTTTGCCGGTCCAGTTCTCTTTGCATTTAATGCCAAAATGGTTATTGGATGCCAGGGCAAGATCACTCTGCCCTGCCATCGATTCAAAGATACCCTGTGCCAGTGTTATAGCAGCAGGCACGCCGGTGCGGATTTCTTCATTAATAGCGATCTCTTTATATTTTTCAATATACTGTTGCACCGCATCATTAGTTTGAGCAGATACATATGTCATCAAAAAAAACAGCGGGAAAATTAAGAGGGAAAATCGCTTCATCACTTTTTCTTTTTTATAAACAACAAGCCATCTCTTACCGTAAGCATTACCTGCTCAGTTCTTTCATCTTCGGCAACATGTCTGTTGAAAGCATCTACGGCTCTTGCACTTTTGCCGGAGATGTTATCTTCAAGCACCTTGCCATGAAACAGCACGTTGTCAGCAATAATCAGTCCGTTATCATTTAAACGGGATAACAGCATTTCATAGTATGCAATATACCCTGTTTTATCTGCGTCTATGAATACCAGGTCCCACTTATAAGGCAAATTGGGAATGATATCCAATGCATTGCCAACGTGCAAATGTATTTTTTTATGTAATGCAGATTGACTGAAATTTTTTGCACATAGCTGCGCATCTTCTTCTCTTAATTCAATGGCGTGTAGTTCTCCATCATTTTGTAATCCTTTAGCGAGGCATAAAGCACTATAACCGGTAAATGTGCCTATTTCTAAAATATATTTTGGCTGCATGATGCAACTGATAAATTCCAATACTTTCCCCTGTACGTGACCACTAAGCATGTGCGGTTGTGTGTGATTGGCATAAGTATCTTCATTGATTTGTTTTAGCACTGCATCTTCCGGAGAAGTGTACTTTTCTGCATAAGCTTCTGCAAGTATGTTTACCAGTTCCATTACGCAGCAATTTTATCAGCAGGTTGTGAAATAAAGTACAGGCCTGCAATAGTCACCAGTGCATTGATCAATAAAAGTTCAACACCAATATGGTAACCATTAAACCATGTTACAGCATTATTGCTAAGGAAATAGCAAAACAATGGTGCAGCAAGGCAAACAAATATTACTGCAAAATTATCGGGCAGCTTTCTCTTTGTAAAAATGCCGAATGCAAATAAAGCAAGTAGTGGTCCGTAAGTATAACCGGCAACAGTTAGTATAATGTTGATAATTGATTTATCATTAATCCATTTAAACATCATTACACACAGAAAGAAAATTATTGCCATTGTAAGATGTACTTTCAACCGAATTGTTCTGCGTTGTTTTTCGTCCAGATCATCTCTTTTTTTTAACCCCAAAATATCAATACAGAAAGAGGATGTTAATGCTGTTAACGCCCCATCTGCGCTTGGGAACAAAGCAGAAATAAGCCCAATAATAAAAATAATAGAAACAAAGGATGGTAAATATTGCAATGCAACTGTTGGAAAAAGATCATCGCCTTTAATGGCAATATTATTGGTTGATGCAAAAAGATAAAGCAGGCCGCCTAATAAGAGGAAAAGAAAATTTACTACTACCAGTACAAAACTGAAAGTGACCATATTTTTTTGTGAACCACCCAATGTTTTTACACTGATATTTTTTTGCATCATCTCCTGGTCAAGCCCCGTCATACCAATGGTAATAAATGCACCACCTATAATCTGTTTTAAAAAGAAACCGGCACTGTTAACATCTGTATTAATGATTTTTGTGTAGCCTTGAGCAGAGAGCAATTTTAAAGTACTCACGAAAGAAAGATCCAGCGAATACATAATATAAAACACACACACAATTAGACCAAGCAGCATAAATGTTGTCTGCAATGTATCTGTAAACACAATTGTTTTTACACCACCTTCAAACGTGTACAACAAAATCATCAGCAGTATAACAAAAGTGGTCAAAGGAAAAGGTATATGCAGGTTGTCAAGAATAAAAAGCTGTAATACATTTATTACAAGATATAATCTGGCGGTAGCGCCAAGCACTCTTGACAATATGAAAAACATAGCGCCTGTTTTGTATGCAGTGTTTCCAAAACGTTGTAATAAATAATTATAAATAGAAGTAAGGTTAAGCCTGTAATACAGCGGTAATAAAACATAGGCCACCACAAAATAGCCAATGAAATAACCAATCACCACCTGGAAATAACCAAAAGCATTTGCACCAACTGTACCTGGCACACTTACAAACGTAACGCCACTCAGTGATGTTCCGATCATACCGAAAGAAACAAGCATCCAGTTGCTGCTGCGGTTGCCAATAAAAAATGAATCGTTGTTACTGTTGCGGCTGGTGTACCATGCCACACCAAGCAATAAAAGAAAATATGCAATTACAAAAGAGAACAAAAAAGTTGCAGACATGTATGTTTATTTATTGGATATATTTTCCCCGGCTTCAGATTTTTATGGCATCGCTTGTTGTGTCACTCACTTGTGCGTTCAGAAATTTTTTGATCAGTGAAAAGTGAGATGTGAAAAACTCAAAATCAGCTTTCACTTTTGAAATTTGCTTTTTCACTTGCTGATTCTTTTTCAACAGTACAAGAGTGCGACGCAACGATGCTTAATGTTTGCACTTAAGCCCGGCCCATAAAGATCATATAACAAACAAATATCAGTTATATAATGCTAAAATCATGAAAGGCTGTTAATATTGCTTTTTAAATTTCGTTAATTCATATGTATAAATCTATAGCTGTATTCTGTGGCTCAAACAGTGGTAACGATCCTATTTACGAACAGCATGCAAAAGACATAGGTACACTGCTTGCCGAAAAAAATATTATGCTGGTATATGGCGGTGGAAACACTGGCCTGATGGGCATTGTGGCCAACACTGTGCTGCAGGAAGGGGGAAAAGTAATTGGCGTAATTCCCGAATTACTGAAAAATATTGAGCGTCATCACAAGGGCTTAACAGAGCTGCATATCGTAGCTGATATGCATACACGAAAAAAAATGATGTATGAATTATCAGACGCTGCTATTGTACTGCCTGGTGGCAATGGTACATTAGATGAGATGTTCGAAATGATCACCTGGAACGCATTGACCATACACAATAAAAAAATAATCCTGCTGAACACAGCAGGATTTTATAATGCATTGATCGGCCATATAAACCAAATGCAGGTGCAGGGTTTCTTACACACAGACCTGCGGGATACTTTCGAAATTTACGATACACCTGATGCTGTTATCGCTTCGATGGTTTAAGATAAAAATTAAAACCGGCGCGTATAATTGGATAAGCACTTCCGTTATAATCTCTGTAAGGAGAATTTTTATCCGTCAGCAGATCTAAACCAATCATGGTATAGAAACTGCTTTGCCCTACGATGCGTTGTGTATAACCGATACCCGCAATAAAACTATTTGACCCGTATGTCGCTTTATATTCATAACCTGTATTCATGTCCTTTGCATTTTGCTTTAGCCAGTTGTGTTCAAATTGGGTTTGTACAAAAAGGAAACGAATCGGATATATTCTTACAAAAGGGCCGCCACCATAATTGAAATTGCGGTAACGCACGTTGCCGTTGTAATAATAATCAGCACGCTCAGAAGAATAATTGAGGTTAATACCAAGGCCCGCATCCAGCCAGTCTGTAATGCTGTAGCCTATTTCAGGTACAGCACCTGCCTGGAAACTATAAGAACTAAAACCAAGATTTATAGAACCGCCAACAAATATCCTGTTGGTTGAAAAACCACTTTGTTTACTTTCCTCTGCATCATAAGTAGCAGGGCGCTGGGCCTGCACAAGCGTGGTGATCATTATTCCAAATGCCAGTAACAAATGTTTATTATTCATCTTCAGCTTATTTATTACAAACGTAGCTGAATAATCCACATCAACAATTTTACCCGCATTTAAAATATTGTTAGTATCAATTTTATGTTGAGTCAAATGAAAGAATTTTTTTGAACCAACTTTAATTTTTCAATTAAAATTTTCTTGCGTCGCACTCTTGTACTGCATAATAAAAAGGAGCTGAGAATAAAGCAGTGTTACCACTTATACAAAATTCAGTTTTCAAATAAAATGTTGCCCGTTATATTTACTGTATGAATTTTATAGGTAATCTTATCTGGCTCATCTTCGGCGGACTCGCTGCTGCACTTGGGTACGTATTTGGTGGATTTATTTTATGCCTAACCATTATTGGCATTCCATTCGGCATGCAATGTTTTAAAATTGCAGGATTAGTGTTATGGCCTTTTGGAAAAAAAGTAGTTAGTAATAGTAATAGTGGTGGTTGTCTTTCATTACTGTTTAATATCATCTGGATTCTTACCGGCGGACTTTACACTGCTGCAGTGCATATTATTTTTGGAGTATTATTGTTTATAACGATCATTGGAATTCCATTTGCAAAGCAACATTTTAAACTTGCTGAAATTTCTCTAACACCTTTTGGTAAATCGGTGGTTTAAAAATTCAGATACCCGTTCATTTCTTGCTGGTATTGTTGCGCAATGATCTTTGCTTCATCAGCAAAACTTTCATCTTCAGAAGCATAGATAATGGCGCGGCTTGCATTTACCAGTAAGCCACAATCTTTATTCAAACCATGTTCACTTACTTCTTTCAAGCTGCCTCCCTGGAAACCTACACCAGGAACAAGTAAAAAATGATCAGGAACAAGCTTTCGGATATTACTTAATTCACTTGACTGTGTTGCGCCAACAACAAACATCAGGTTTTCAGGAGTTCCCCATTCAGCAACTTTTGAAATAACTTTTTCATATAAAAATTCATCACCCATTTTTTGTAGTTCAAAATCTTTTGCGCCTTTGTTGGAAGTTAACCCAAGAACAATTACAAATTTGTTTTCGTATTCCATGAAAGGTCTTATACTGTCTTCACCCATATATGGCGCAACAGTTATAGAATCAAAATTGAGTGTTTCAAAAAATGCTTTGGCGTATTGAGAAGAGGTGTTGCCAATATCTCCACGTTTTGCATCTGCAATAGTAAAGTGTGTTTTAGGAATATAGTCAACTGTTTGCTCCATTGCTTCCCAGCCTTTTACTCCAAGTGCTTCATAAAAAGCTGTGTTGATCTTGTACGCCACACAATGATCTTTTGTTGCATCAATGATGGATTTGTTGAATTCAAAGATTGCATTTGCATGAGATTGTAAATGCTTTGGGATTTTTGTGATGTCTGTATCTAAGCCAACACATAGAAAGGAACGTTTACCTTTTATCTGTTGTACAAGTTGAAAGCGATTCATGGCGCGAAGGTAAAAGAGAAAAAATAATTCAGGATTTTTTGATCAGTTGCTTGATAAAAGCAATAATTGCATAAAAAAAATAAAAAAGCTGGCTCACAATAAAATATAAGGTAGCAACGACCTTGATTTTATTTGAAAATATTATTGTCCTCAAATAGGTGTAAGTACTGTCATAATAATAACGTGGTGCCCCTGCAAGATTTGCTTGATTTATATAAAAAAGCTGAATTATACTAAAAAGAAATAACCCTGATATTTGAATAAAAACAACTAAACCAGAAATATGCCAATTCTTCCTTCTAAAGTAATAATAAATAGCATATACAAGAAGGGTGTATATAAAAAGAACTTCGGAAAACTGACGAATTGAGACTATAAAATAAGTATACTGGAAATTAAAATGAAGTAGTGATTGATTATTAATAAGCAAAGCAAGCGCAATGCAAACTCCAAGAAGCAGTATTATTATATTTTCCTTTTTTAATAAATATTTCTTCATTCGCTTTGCTCAATATTTACTCTATAATTGAAAAATTTGCTCACTTCTCTTTTATTTTATTTTAGCGTTTGCAACGCTCCTTAATCGGATTGCGACGCAACGAAGATGCCATGAAATACTTTAGTTAGTATTCAAAACTTCACTTATAATTTTTACGCATTTATAAACATCTTCAAACGAACAATACAAAGGTGCAGGCGCTACACGAATTACGCCGGGTTCACGGTAATCAACGATGATGCCGTTTTGCATAAGCTGCTCATGAATGGCTTTGCCTTTTTCTTTAAAAAACAAACAGAGTTGTGCACCGCGCTGATGTTCATTTGCAGGCGTAATTATTTCAAATGCATCATACCTTAATTGCTGCAATAAAAATTCAAGAAAGTTGGTAAGCAAAATACTTTTTGCACGAAGATTCTGTATGCCCGCTTCATCAAATAATTCAAGTGATGCTTTCAAAGCAACCATATTAAAAACCTGCGTAGTACTCAGGTTCCAGCCGCTTGCATCAGACTTTGCAATAAATCCTTTTTCCATTTTAAATCTTATTTTTTCATCATTACCCCACCAACCTGCAAGCCTTTCTGTGGAAGGATTTGCGTGGCGCTCATGTACAAACACGCCACCCACCGCACCAGGCCCGGCATTCAAGTATTTATAACTGCACCACACTGCAAAATCAACATTCCAGTTATGCAATTGCGTAGGCACATTGCCCGTAACATGCGCCAGGTCCCAACCTGCAATAGCGCCAATTTTTTGTGCTGCATTTGTTACCAAAGGAATATCATACAACTGACCAGTATAATAATTGATGCCCCCAAAAATGGTTAACGCAAGTGTGTCTTTATTATCGTCAATTGCTTTTACAATATCTTCATTGCGTAAGATCTTTTCTCCGGCACGTGGCGAAATTTCAACGATCGCATCAGTAGGATCAAAACCATAATGTTTAACCTGCGTTTCCACTGCATATTGATCAGACGGAAATGCTCCTGCTTCCATCATTATTTTATACCGTTGTTTTGTTGGCCTATAAAAACTCAACATCATAAAATGAAGGTTCACAGTAAGCGCATTCATCACCGTTATTTCATCCTCTTTTGCGCCAACAATTTTTGCCAGCGAGCCACGCAAATATTCGTGATAATACAACCATGGATTTGTTCCTTTAAAATATCCTTCTACTGCTAACTCACGCCAGGTCTGCAACTCAACGTGTATAGCATCTTCAACTTTCTTTGGCTGCAACCCCAAAGAATTACCACAGAAATAAATTGCGTCACTTCCATTATGCCGGGGGAAATAAAATTGTTCGCGAAAATGTTTCAATGTGTCGTTAGCATCTAATTGTTGCGCGAATGATAATGTGTTTTCAAAAGTCATCGTTAATTGTTATAGTTTTTTGAGCCGAACAATTGCATTTATTCCGGTATTAGTTATTTTTATTTTAGTCTCAATGAACGCTGCAATTTTATGTTACCAGCTGCAGCGTTTCAATTAAGCTTTTCTTGCGTCGCACTCTTGTACAATTATATCTTTACTCTGCATCATAACCATTAGATGCTTCCCGTTCTTCCGCCATCCACAGGAAGGCTTGCTCCATTTACATAGGAAGCTGCGGGTGATGCAAGAAATGCAATAACATTTGCTATCTCTGTGGCTTCACCAAATCGTTTCATAGGAATTTCCTGCTGCATATTTTCTCTTACCGTTTCTGCCGTAATTTTTTTTATTGCAGCCGTATTTAATATCAGGCTTTCAAGGCGATTTGTTTTTGTCATGCCCGGTAAAATATTATTCACAGTAATATTAAATTGTCCTAACTCATTCGCCATAGTTTTTGCCCATGATGCAACTGCGCCACGTATTGTATTCGATACGCCAAGATTACTCAACGGGATTTTTACTGAGGTTGAAATGATATTAATAATGCGACCGTACCCTTCTCTTTTCATACAGGGAATGACAGTCTTTGCTATAATTTGATTGCAAACAACATGCTGGTTAAATGCAATACGGAAAGCTTCCTCGTCAGCATCAACGATTGGCCCTGCTTTTGGT
Organism: Panacibacter ginsenosidivorans; assembly: GCF_007971225.1. Taxonomy (NCBI): domain Bacteria; kingdom Pseudomonadati; phylum Bacteroidota; class Chitinophagia; order Chitinophagales; family Chitinophagaceae; genus Panacibacter; species Panacibacter ginsenosidivorans. Next base: position 2,583,299 of record NZ_CP042435.1, read on the forward strand.
CCACCGGTGTTGTTGATAACAATATGAATTATATGCAGTTTTGTAAATGCTTCAATTGCTTCTTTTACTTCATGTGGTTTACTAAAATCCGCAACAAGATAAGTGTGTTGCTGACCAACTGAAGTATCTAATTGTGCTATAGCTTCCTGTAACGCTTTTTCATTTCTTGCCATCAGTACGCAATTTGCGCCAAGTGCAGAAAGCTCTATAGCTGTTGCCAGGCCAATGCCTTGTGTGCTCCCGCAAACCAATGCTGTTTTACCTTGTAACGATAGGTCCATATTCAAAATAATTTAAAGTTCACCATATAAGTTCGGGTAGTCAGTAATAATGCCATCAACACCAAGTGTTTTCAGTTTTTTCATTTCTTCTTTGTCATTCACTGTCCATGGAATAATTTGTATGCCTGCATCATGACATTGTTTTACCAGCAATGGTGTCACCAATGTATAATCAGGACTATAAATAGTTGGGATAAAGCCAAGGCTTTTTAATTGCAGGGCAAATGATTTTTTATCTTCTACCAGCAAAGAAGTTTTCATTTCCGGGTAATGCTGATGTAAATATTGCAATGTTCTGATATCAAATGACTGTATCGTTGTATAATCAGTAATGCCTTTTTCTTTAATAACAGACATCAGCAATTCAACAAATTCAGCAGGTTTTGGGTGATAAATATCATCACCTTCAGGCGTACATTTTGTTTCAATATTATAGCGTATCGGCGGGCGTTTCATTGTCATCATTTCCTGCACGATACTATCTACGACATCTGAAAGCAAAGGCTTATAAGCCGCCATCTTTTGCTGCTGCGGAAAACGGGGATGTGGTTTTAAACCAACATCATATTTCTTTACTTCATCATAGGTCATTTGATAAATGTTCAAAGATTTTTCTTCTGCTTCCGTAACTGTGTCTCCACCTGGTTTTGTCGTTATTTCATGGCTGAAATAATTATCATGCGACACAACAACTTTTTTATCCTTGGTTATTACAACATCCATCTCCAGTGTTGTAATCGCCATGCTTACTGAATTTATAAAAGCAGGAATTGTATTTTCGGGAAATAATCCACGGCAGCCCCGATGACCCTCTAAGTCAAAAGAAGCTGCACCTTGTAATGGCGTATATGACGGATTTATTTTTGGCGAGCAACTCATAAGTGCAATAGCAATGGCGAATATTCTTTTCATGAAGGATATACTTTTGATTTTCTTTTACGCATTATCTCTGCAATTTCTTTTGCTTCAGAATCTTTACTGCCAAGCTGTTCTATAATATTCTCATAACTCTTTTCATCACGGTTCTGACTCAGTTTGAAAACATGTTGCAGGTCTGTTACTTCAATTTCAAATGCCACAATTGCTTTCATCATACTGCTTACATAAGCTTCCTCCATTTTATGAACCAGCGAAGGCGAAGCCGGATTTTGCTCAAATGTTTCGGTGAGTTTGGTAATAATATTAAGTAACCCATCATCATCTAAAAATTTTAGAATACCTCTTGCATGCACTGTTTGATAATTCCATGTGCTGGCAGATTGTTTATTCCCGTACCAGCTTGCACTTATATAAGTATGCGCACCAGAGAAAACTGCTAATACATTTGGGTTTGCCTCAAATGCTTTTGTATGATCCTGCTTGCGCATTACATGTGCCAGCAAATAAATTTTATCGCCTCTTTGTTCTATTAAAACAGGGACATGCGTTACAACAGGTGTATTATTTTCTGATACGCCACAAAGCATAATAAATGGATGCGCATGCATAAATGCGATCACTTCATCGCTGTCTGAAGTTTTAAAATGTGGAACGTTATACATAAACCGAAGTTAAGAATAAGGAGCCCTAAATCCCTAAAGGGACTTCTTAATCTGATATGATTTTAATATGATGCAATAGAAAACCAACGTACAAGAGTGCGACGCAACAGGCGTTGCCATAAATACCAGCAGCCGGGTACATAAATCTTTTACCGCTTATTGCATTTTTGCTGTTATTTACTGGTGAAAACATACATTCGCAAATACAATACAAAATAATTGCACATTATGAAACATATGCTTCGCTACACCCTGCTCTTTACTGCAATAGTTTTAGTAGCAACTTCCTGTAAAAAATCGCTTCCGGAACAAACAAAATATATTCCTAAGGATGCTGTGTTTGTTTTTGATCTAAACTGGAAAAGCCTGTCAGACAAGGCTTCCAAAGGAAACATCAACTGGGATTCTTTGTACAAATCAGTTGCTGATGAAGAAGCCGATTCTGCCATAAGAGAAGGAAGGAAAGTGATGCAGGAATTTATGCGTTCAGGCATAGATACTACCAAAGATATTTTCTTCTTTGCTAAAATGGGTGGCTCTATAATGGGTGGCCAGCAGGTTTCAGGTGGTGTTGTGGGTGCCATGAAAGATGCGGTTGCATTTGAAGCATATATAAAAGGCCAGCCCCGTGCAGGTGAAATAAGAAAAGGAAATAATTACAGTTATATAAAACTGGAAAATGAATTGTTTGTAGGCTGGAATAAAGATGTGGTGATCTTAACCGGTGTTCAAAATCAAAGTGTTCGTTATAACGACAGTACCGGTCCGGGTGTATCTGCTGATAACAGTGGTGGCGCTGCGGCACTGGCTGCACTCTTTGCACAAAAAGAAGAAGAATCTGTTGCTTCTATAACCGAGTTCCAGGAGTTGATGAAAGAAAAAGGCGATATGCTTTTCTGGAGCAATTCAAGCAGCGCATTCAGCTCTGTACCATTTCTAGGCATGACAAAGATCGCAGACCTGTTTAAAGATTCTTATGGCGCAGGTGTTATCAATTTTGAAGATGGAAAAGTAACTGCCAGTTTTAAATCATACAGTGGCAAAGACCTTGCCGCTATCTGGGATAAATACAAAGGCCCGCAGGCCGATATGGGAATGGTTAACCAGTTTCCTTCACCGGTGGAAGGTTATGCAGCTTTCTCCTTCAACCCTCAGATCATTGCAGAGATCGTTAAATATGGTGGCTTTGAAAGCACGGTGAAACAATTCATGGAAAAAGCTGGTTTTACAATGGATGATGTATTGAAAATATTCAAAGGGGATTTCGCCATAGTATTTGGTGATATTGCTTACGAAGAAACTTCTTACACATTTGATGACCAGGTATACAAAACAAAAAGACCTGTTGCAAAACTTGTTTTCAATGCAGCCATTGGTGATAAAGCCGCTTATGATAAAGTTGCCGCAAAGCTTGCAGAAATGGGCGAGATGGAAATGAAGAATGGTCAGTATGTACCCAAACAACTTGGAGAAATGGCATGGAGCATGGATGGCAAGAATCTTATTATTGCAACAGACAGCACATTGCTGCAGCAATATCTTGCAGGCAAAGGCAATGCTGCAGTGCCTTCGAACATTGCAGACCAGTCAAAAGGAAAAGCTTTTGCGTTTTATGTTGACATCAATAAAATATTGGGTGCATTTGCAAAAGATTCTGCGGGTGCTGAAACAATAAAAGCGGCACAATCAACTTTCAATAGTGCAATAGCCACAAGTGAGAATTATAATGGCAAGTACGTAGCCAGCAACATGGAATTGAAAATGGCAAATGATAAAGAGAACAGCCTTGTGTCGCTGGTTAAATTTTTTGCAGCAGTTTCAAAAGAAGCGGTGAGCATGGAAAACAGGATGAACCATGGCGGCATGAGTGATATGGAAATGGAAGATATGCCACATGCTGATTCTGACGCAATTCCGCCGCCACCACCGCCAAAACAATAATAAAATATCCAGGCTGCGTAAGCAGCCTTTTTTTGTTAGAGTATAATATTTGGGGAGCCCCGCTGTAGTAATGCTATTAAGCTTTACTTGCGTCGCACTCTTATACAGTTGTACATGAATCGGCAATGCATTCAGGTTTCACTTTTCACAATTAGAATAACATGCAGCTTGAATTAAAACAAATTGTTCCTATACCATTAAAGGATAAATTTTCCAAACGCGGTTCCGATATATGGAACAACAATCTGCATTTTTCAAAAGGCGAATGGATAAAAATAAAAGCGCCCAGTGGTACAGGCAAAACAACTTTTATTCACATTATTTATAAACTGCGTCATGATTATGAAGGCACTGTTTTATGGAGCAATAATGAACTTACAAAAATAGCAGGCGATGATCTTGCACAATTAAGGCAAAAAAATATCAGTGTTATTTTCCAGGACCTGCGCTTATTTCCCAATGTTACAGCAAGAGAAAACATAGAATTAAAACGGGTGTTGCAAACGCCGTTTTATGAAAAAAACATGATTGATGCGATGGCGGAAAGATTAGGTGTATCGCATATTTTAGACCAGCGTGCAGGTTTATGCAGTTATGGTGAGCAACAACGTATTGCTATCATCCGTGCACTAATACAGCCATTCGACTGGCTTATTATGGATGAACCATTCAGTCATCTTGACCAGGAAAACATTGGTAAAGCTGCGGCATTAATTGCAGAAGAATGCACAAAACGCAAGGCAGGTTTTATGCTTACAGATCTTGATGAGGATAGCCATTTTAAGTACACAAAAGTTTTGAATTTATAATGAAATTATTTATTGATCATCCCCTATTCACGATTGGCCAATGTTGAACCTTCTTCTAAAAAAACTGATCAAAGCCAGCAGTGGACGCACAAAATTTGTGCTGGCAATTTTTGGTATGTCGGTAGCACTATTGTTAATACTTTCTGCAGTCCAATTACAAACCAATTATAATGACCTGCTGCACAGCAAAACCAACCAGGATAGCATTGCCAATTTTTTGGTGATCAATAAAAAGGTCAGCGATAAAACAGTTGGCGCCACCAGCTTATCCAATGCTGAAATTGAAGATTTAAAAAAACAACCTTTTGTAGATGCCGTAGGAATACTTACACCCAGCCGTTTTAAAGTTGGTGCGCAAAGTGTAAGTGATAAAATTCCTTTTTATTCAGATATATTTTTCGAAAGCGTTCCGGATGAATTTATTGATGTACAAAGTACCGACTGGAAATGGGATGGCACTTCCAATTTTATCCCGATGATCGTACCGAATATGTTTTTGGATATGTACAATTTCGGTTTTGCTACATCACAGGACCTGCCACAACTTACACAGGACCTTGTAAAAAATTTGCCTATTGAGATAAGAATAAAATCTCCGCTGGGCCGCCAGATCTTTTATGGTAAAGTTGTTGGCTTTAGCGATCGTATTTCTTCTGTACTGGTTCCACAACCTTTTATGGACTGGGCAAACAAACAATTTGGCGAGAATGAAAACACAGCGCCATCAAGGGTTGTTATCAGAACAAAAGATCCTGGCAACCCCGCACTCGTAAGTTATTTAAATGAGCACGCTCTTGCAACGGATGCAGACAAAACACGTTTCAGCAAATACAGGCAGGTGGTAGATATAGTGGTAAATATTTCATGGATTACCGGCGCAACTATGTTATTGTTTGCGTTACTCATTTTTACATTATTCATCCAGTTAACAATTGCTTCCTGCAAAGAAGAAATAACATTACTTATTACACTTGGGGCAGCGCCAAAGCAATTGCAACAATTTCTGATGAAACAATTTTTCCCCGCCAATATTATTATCGTTACTATAGTATTGATCGTGCTTGCGATATTGCAATTCTCCCTAAAAAGTTTTTTACAAACACAGCATATCTATCTTAACCCTGTAATTTCTTATACAACTATTATCGCCGGATTTTTAATATTAATAGTTTTATGGCTGGTAAACAGGATGAGCATTAAGAAGTACATTAACCTTACGCAGTAAATTGTAATACCAACTCCTGTATTTCATAGCATCACCTGTTGCGTCGCAAATCGACGAAGGAGATTCGCGAACACCAAAATAAAATAACTGATGCGTGAGCAATCACTTCATGGTTCTGTTTTATAGCAACAGAAAGATGCGTAAAATTGTTACTGGCTGTGCAAAGTTTTTTGTAATGCAACTCCTTTAGACAACTGATTAATAACACCAATTGAATTTGCTCAATTCAGCTATTCAGTTGAAGAGTGCGACGCAAGTAAAGTTCAATATTTTTTCAAAAGCCGGGTACAAAAAATTATGCGATCTCTCTTAAGAAAGGATTGAATTTTTTTTCATTGCCAATGGTTGTGTGTGGCCCATGACCGGGATAAACAATCGTTTCATCTGGTAAAACAAATAATTGCTCTTTTATACTTTGCAATAATTGCTGGTGATTGCTTCCGGGAAAATCTGTACGGCCAATACTTTGCAAAAACAATACATCGCCATCAATAACAAAATTTTGTTTTTCGCAATAAAAGCAAATACTGCCGGGTGAGTGGCCGGGAGTGTACAGTACTTTTAATTTATCGTTGCCAAGTTCAATAGTATCTCCATGATTTAAGTAATGAAAAGGACCCGCATAATTGGCAATGCCAAAGCCCCATTGAATGGCAGAAGTAGCTGCAAATTGCAACTCTTTTTCAGCTATTGGGTGCAGAAAAACCTGAAGCTCAAAAGTCTTAGCGGCCCATTTTAACCCGAACACATGATCAAAATGGCAATGAGTATTAATGAGCTTAACAGGTTTCAATTCATTCTCTCGTATAAAGGTTTGTAAAGTCTCTTCTTCTGCTGTAAAATAGCATCCGGGGTCGATAATAATCGCATCCTTTTTTTCGTTCCACAGCACATAAGTGTTCTCCTGTACCGGGTTAAACGTAAACATTTTGAGTTGCATCATAACACTATTTTTACAATCCGTTATCCTTAAATACCTAATTTTAGTACTTTAATGAATGGATATGCAAGTTAACCGCCTTAGCTTAGTTTTCGCTGCTTTAATTGTTGTTGCCTTATTGCCTTTTTTCTCTCTTGCACAGGTTAATACTGTGGATTATGGAAAGAACCGGATCCAATATAAAAAGTTTGACTGGAAGTTTTACCAAAGCCCCAATTTCAATACCTACTTTAACCAGGGTGGCCTTGAGCTTGCCAAGTTTGTGGCACAGGTGGCGGAAGAAGAATTACCATCAATACAATCTGCCGTTGAATATTCTTTGCAACGCAGTGCCAATATTGTAGTGTATAATAATTACGATGATTATAAAACCAGCAATATTGGTTTAGGTATAGACTGGCAAAATTCGGGAGGTATAACTAAACTGGTAAACAATAAACTGGTCATCTATTTTGATGGCAACAAAAATACCCTGCGCCTGAAAATCCGTGAAGGCATTGCCAAAATACTTACAGACAATATTCTTTTTGGAGACGATATTGGTGAGTTTGCCAGTAACCAGGCTTTGCTTGATCTTCCCCAATGGTTAACGGATGGGTATGTGCAATATATAGCAGAACCATGGAGCACTTCCAGCGATGATGCATTACGTAATGCGATATTAAGCGGTGAGTATAATAACTTTTACCAGTTTGCTTTTGACAAACCCACATTGGCCGGTCATAGCTTCTGGTATTATATAGCTGAAAAGTATAAACCCGAAAATGTTACCTATTTTCTTTACCTGGCAAGGTTGTATAAAAATCTTAATTCGGCATCTGAGCGTATTTGCAAAAAGAAATTCAAGGACGTGCTTGCAGATTTTATGGTATACGAACAGGATCGTTATGTGCAGGATATTAAGCAGCGTCGCAATGCGCCGCGTGGTAAATTAAGTGTAATAGAAGAACTGAAAAAAGGAGAAGATTTTTATCGCTTTGCAGCCAACCCAAATGCAAAGAATAATTCTTATGCGGTAGTACAGTTCAGGAAAGGTGTGTACAGCGTTAAGTATGTAGACAATTTATACGAGACAAAAACAATACTTAAATACGGCACCAAAACAATTATTGGCGATATAAATCCAAACTATCCCATTCTTGCATGGGATGGAAAAGGAAGCCGACTGTTGGTAATTTATTCAAAAGATGGGAAAATATACATGTTTGTGTACGATGTCATTGCTAACATAAAACGCTTTCAGCAGGAGATAGAAGGCTTCGAACAAATAGTTGATGCAGGTTTTATGTTTGATGCAAACACGCTGCTTTTTAGTGCAGTTAAAAAGGGGCAAACAGATATTTTCACATACAGGATAGACAACAGTAAGAGCAAGCAAATAACCAATGATGTGTTTGATGATCTTGACCCCACTGCTGTTGCTTTTCCAAACCGCAACGGTATTGTATTTGCTTCTAACAGGCCGGGTGTAAATGTTGTCAGTTCAGATACGGTGCTACCAAGCCGTAATCATTTTAATATTTTTCTTGTTGACCTGCTTAATAATAGTGACTATAAACAAATATCACAGCTCACAAATGTAAAATATGGCAATGCACGTTATCCCACACAATATAACACTAACCACTTTACGTATGTAAGCGATGAGAATGGTGTGGGTAATCGTTGGGCCGGTTTCTTCTCTACACAAAGAGATGGATTGGATACGCTTTATTATGTAGGGGAAGATATAATCAGAAATCCTACTGATAAAGAGCTTGATTCTACATTAAATGCCTGGCAAAAACAGGAGCCTGATAGCGTAAGCTATCTTTCTGTTTATAAAGATTCTACTTATACTTTTCCAATTACGAATTACCAAAGCAGTTTATTGGAAAGCAGGATAGCAGGCAATAACGGCCAGGTTAGTGAGGTAAGACGTGAAGGTGATCTGAAGTTCCTGTACAAATTGCAGGTTGATTCCGTTGCACTGCGTAAACGCAATGTAAATGCAAGACCAACAGATTATATAAAATCTCTTTTGCGGCAGGAGCGTATAGAAGCAGGTAAAGCAGTTGAAATACCAAAAGATACTGCTGCAGAAAGTTCACCGGATAACGGTTTTCAAAATGAGTTTGAAGATGATAGAAAAAAAGATTCATCGGGTGCAGCCAATTCAAATATTAGTTCAGTACCGGCAGGAGAGAGTGTTTTAGCAAGATCATCACTTCATAATTACCGGCTTAAATTTAATGCTGATTATATTTTGGCAGGAATCACCAATAATATCCTCGTAAACAGGTACCAGCCATATCAGCAAAGAGATCCAGGTGATGACAGCCCGATACAATTGAACAATTCCACCAACCTTAATTTCTCATTCAGAGTGGGCGTTAGCGATCTTATGGAAGATATTAAGTTCATTGGCGGTATTCGTTTTGGTACCACTTTATCGGATAAAGATATCCTGCTTTCTTTTCAGAATTACCGTAAGCGTGTTGACTGGGGCTTAACTTATTACCGCAGCAACGTAACCAATTATCAGGGCTTTTTCCCGCAAAAGCCAATTGATACACTTGGTATTTATTATTCAGATCTTGATAATGTAGTTATTACCAGTTTATACCAGGTAAATGTAGCGTACCCGTTCAGTGAAATAAACAGTCTTCGCCTTACTACCGGCATCCGCAGAGATAAAGGCATACTTAGGCCAATACATTATGCATTAGGGCCGCTTGCTTCTGCACTTGGTATACCCGATTCATCTTCTTACACGGCAGTATCAAGGCTTGAGTTTGTGCATGACAATACAATAAATCCGGCTACCAATATTTGGGTGGGCACAAGATGGAAAGTATATTTTGATTATAATGTTCCCGTGGGTAAAAATTCATCTAAGGGGGGTAATACTTTTAATCTTGGTTTTGATGCAAGACATTATATAAAGATCCAGCGCAATTTTATATGGGCATTGCGTGGGGCAGGCGATTTTTCTTTTGGAGATTCCAAATTGCTTTATTATCTCGGTGGTGTTGACGGATGGTTTACACCCAAATTCACTACCAATAATTTACCCAGGAATAACAACTACGCTTTCCAGTCTCTTACGGTTAACATGAGAGGCTTTAACCAGAATATTGCCAATGGCAATAATGCCTTCGTGTTAAATAGTGAATTAAGATTGCCGGTATTCAGCACATTTTTCAACAAGCCTGTTAATGCCGCATTCCTGCGTAATTTTCAACTGGTGCAATTTATAGATTTAGGAACTGCATGGGAAGGAAGCCTGAAGAATATTGAAAGGCCCACACTTGTATATAGTGGCGACGCCGGTAACCCTGTTTCTGTAAGACAGATAGCGGGTGGTATTGGCCCACTTGCTGGTGGTTATGGTTTTGGTGCACGCAGCACTTTGCTTGGCTATTTTCTTAAGATAGATGCGGCCTGGCAAATGCAGGGCATTTTCCGTGGTAGCCCAAGGTGGTATTTTGCCATGGGCTTTGATTTTTAATATTATTTAGTTTTATACATAAAGCCGGTAATTATTGGTTGCCGGCTTTGGTTTTTTATAGCATCGCCGGTTGTGTCACTCACTTGTACGTTCCAACAGGCATCAGCTTTCTGGTATGAGTTTTCATTAAGCAAACATTTTTACCTGAAACCTGGGTGCTGATTGCTGATACCTAACATTAAGCACAAGAGTGCGACGCAACAGTTGATGACCAAAGCGCGGCTGCCCGATACCCAAAAAAATGTTTTGAATAAGATAGGTTGTAATGCTGATCAAAACTTATTATGGCATATCAAGTATTACTAATGAATTTTATAGCGTGTTTAATTAGCAATACAATGAAAATTAATTTACTTTTCGTTTTTGATTTATGTGTGGCATTATAAAAATGAAACCCGGAATAATGAGATTTGTCCATATGCGTAATGCCTGGCTATACCTTTTTTTTATTGGCCTTCTTTTTGGCTGCAATACAGATAAAGCGAAAGACTCTGTTTTTACTATACTGGAAAGCAAAACAACCGGCTTGGATTTTAGCAATACCCTTAAACCCACCAATGGCTTCAATGTTTTTCATTACATGTATTATTACAATGGCGCAGGAGTAGCAGCCGGTGATTTTAACAACGATGGCTTGACCGATCTTTTTTTTGCAGCCAACCAAAGTGATGATAAAATGTATCTTAATGAAGGAAAGCTTCATTTTAAAGATGTAACAAAAGAAGCAAAAATTCCTAATGATGGTGGCTGGAGCACCGGCGTTTCTGTTGTAGATATTAACAACGATGGCTTATTGGATATTTATATTTGCCGCGTAGGAAAATATGAAATACTCAACAGCCATAACCAGTTTCTTATTTGTAAAGGCATAGACAAAAACGGCGTGCCATATTATGAGGATGAAGCAAAAAATTATGGCCTTGATTTTTCAGGATTCAGTACCCAGGCGGCTTTTTTTGATTATGATATGGATGGTGATCTTGATATTTATTTACTCAATCACTCAATACACCAGAACGGCACATTTGGAAAAAGAGCGGATCTGTTGAATAAGAAAAATGCATTTTCAGGGGACCGTTTTTATCGCAACGATAGCTATAATGATTCTTCTGCAAATGGTCTGTTGCATATGAAGTTTACCGATGTTACCAATGAAGTAGGCATACACAGTTCTGTCCTTGGTTATGGCCTCGGCGTTGCTGTAGCAGATATAAACACTGATGGTTTTCCTGATATTTATACCGGCAATGACTTCCATGAAAATGATTATCTCTACATCAACCAGCACAATGGCACTTTTAAAGATGATGGCAGTAATGAGCTAAAACATACCAGCCAGTACACAATGGGTACAGATGTTGCCGATCTTACCAATGACGGGCTTCCTGAGATTATTTCAATGGATATGTTGCCCGATGATCCGTACATATTGAAACGTTCAGAAGGTGAAGACCAATATGATGTATTTAATACCAAAATCGAGAACGGATACAGTTATCAATACTCACGCAATAATCTTCAATACAACAGGGGTAATGGAAAGTTTAGTGAAACAGGTCTCTATTCGGGTATAGCTGCAACAGACTGGAGTTGGGGTACTTTATTATTCGATTTTGATAACGATGGTTCCAAAGATATTTTTATTTCGAACGGTATTCCGAAACGTTTGAATGATGTTGATTATATCAACTATGTTTCCAACGAAGAGATACAGGCCAAGATACATTCCAATACAATGGGTGAAAAAGATATGTCGCTGATTGATAAATTTCCCCAGATAAAAATACCCAACAGGCTTTTCCGCAATACAGGCCAGATGAAGTTTACAGATATGGCCACCAGTATCGAAAATAATAAATCCACTTATTCAAATGGCGCTATCTATGCAGACCTCGATAACGATGGCGATCTTGATATGGTAGTAAATAATATTGATGAACCGGTATTGCTGTATGAAAATACCACTAACGATAAAAAGGATAAACCTGCGATTGAAGTAAAACTAAAAGGCCCGCCGAAAAATATCAATGCACTTGGCGCTAAGCTTCTTGTATTTGCAGGAGACAGTATGAGAACCTATGAAAAATATCCGGTACATGGTTTCCTTTCTTCTATGGAAATACCTTTACACATAGGTACGTATAAATCATCTGTTGATTCTGTACTGCTCATTTGGCCCGATAACAGTTATCAACAACTATCTACTTTCAAAGATTCTTCCTATACAATAAGTGTAACTTATAAAAAAGGATTGCCACAATTTAATTACAATTTATTTCAGCGCGACAAGCGTGCTTATACAAAATCCTTGCACGATATAACACAAGCTGTTAATCTGCTGCACAAACATGAAGAAAACAGTTTTAATGAATTTGACCGCGAACCGCTTATTCCACATATGCTTTCCACAGAAGGCCCGGCAATTACCATTGCAGATATTAATGGCGATGGATTGGATGATGTTTTTATTGGCGCATCAAAAAGAAAACAGCCTGTTGTATTCCTGCAAAATAAGGAAGGCCGTTTTCAGCAAATAAAGCAACCTGCTTTAAATGAAGACAGTACTTATGAAGATGCAGATGCCTGCTGGGTTGATGTAAACAATGACAACACCAAAGACCTCGTGATAGCAAGTGGAGGCAATGAATATTATAACAAGGAAATCCATTTGCAACCACGTGTTTACCTTAACGATGGCAAAGGAGCCCTAACCCGTTTACCAAATGCTTTCGACAGCATATTTGTTACTGCTTCATGTGTAACGCCCTGCGATTTTAACCACGATGGATTCACAGATCTTTTCATTGGTGCAAGAACAGTAGCATATCGTTATGGGGAAATACCAAGATCATATCTCTTGCTAAATAATGGCAAAGGAATTTTCAAAGATGTAACTACTACTTACGCCAAAGACCTGGAGCATGTTGGGTTTGTAACACAAGGGCTCTGGTACGATATTGATAAAGATGGCGATAGTGATCTCATAGTCTCTTTGGAATGGGATGGCATTTACGCTTTTATAAACAACAATGGAAAGTTTACCAAAAAACAACTTACCGATAAAAAAGGCTGGTGGAATTTTGTATTGCCCTGCGACATAGATAATGATGGAGATATAGATCTTGTAGCAGGTAATCTTGGTCTTAACAGCCGTTTAAAAGCAACAGAGGAAGAGCCGGTACAGTTGTACTATAACGATTTTGATAACAACGGTATCAAAGAGCCTGTGCTCACTTATTATTTGCAGGGCAGGCAGGTTCCCTTTGCCAGCAAAGATGAATTGCAACGCCAGATACCGCTTATAAAAAGAACCTATCTCTATGCAGGAGATTTTGCCAAAGCCACACTCGAAGACATTTTTACGAAAGAAAAGCTTGACTATGCCCAGGTGCTTTCAGCAGATTATTTTGCCAACACTATTTTTATAAACCAGGGAAATCTTACCTATACAGCACAGCCCATGCCATGGCAGGCACAGCTTACCACTTACCGCGATGCAATTATTACAGATGCCAACGGAGACAACCTGCCCGATATATTGCTTGCAGGTAATTACTACGAAAGCAATGTGCAAATGGGCCGCTACGATGCAGACTACGGCACTGTTTTAATAAACAAAGGCAAAGCGCAATTCGTAGCCCAAACATTGAATGGCCTTACAATAAACGGCCAGGTGCGCCACATCAGGAAAATAAATATTGCTAATAAAGAAGCCTACATCCTCACCCGGAATAACGACAGCACTATGGTAATTAGTTATTGATTTTTTGGAGCCCAACATTTGTATTTCAATTAAGCTTTCGTTGCGTCGCACTCTTGTACTTTTGGAAATTTATTGAGCTTTATCAAACCGAAGCAGTGGTGTTTAGGAACACGAACCATGGCGAAGAAGATCCAGGTACAAACGTTGCAGGCAACTCCTTGGTTTTTGTAATATTTATTTGTTTGGCTTGAATGTGTCAACACAAAGAAGTTCTGCCGTTTCAATATTTTCACCGCAGCTTCTCATACCCAGGAAAATTTCTTTATGCCCAAATCTAATAACATCACCTTCGGAGAACCCGTTTAAAAGATCGTGTGTAATTACCGGTTCAACAATTTTGTTATCGCTTCTTACAATAAACAAAGCATCTGGGCACGATAATCCCAATGTGCTACCCTTTTTTATTGTACCAATTTCCGAACAATAGTTTGGCAAATCATGCTTTTTGCAGGAGATCAACCCGGTAATGATAAATATGATTACAAGTCTCATAAAAGTTTATTTGATGACATCGCATTCAACCAGGCCGTTGGATATTGATGTTATGCTTAAGCATTAAAAAATCACGCTTTAGATACCAGGTTCCCGGTTTCACGACTTAAACTAAACTCTACAGCGTTCTTAAAGAAGCGTTGTGGGTTTTTGAGTAATATTTAAACTAGTGATCCACGATACCGCAACGTTCCCGGCAAACGACATATCTAGTGAGTGAATGAGGAGACCAACCTAATATAAAATCTGTATTCCCTGCCAAATAGATTATCTTACTGTGATTCAAAATTTAAATTATGAGTCACATTCAACAACCACGCAGAAAATTTCTGCAGATAGGAACTACAGGCGTTGTAACTGCGCTTTTTGGAGGCCTGCCAAAAATCAGTTTTGCTCAACCAGCTGCTGATAATGATAAAGGACTTATAGTGCGTGAAGAGGAGGGAATACATATTTTATCCAGACGCAAAGTTCCAATCACCATAAAAATTTCCAAAACCAAAAATGGCATAAATGGTATTTCATTTTGCACAGAAGATATGTCTCCAGGCCGCAAGATGCGTATTCACAAACATCTGAATAATGATGAACTTATTTTTATTCACAAAGGAGAAGGCACACTTACTTTAGATGAAGAATCTATAGAAGTAAAAACCGGTGATGTTGTATTTGTTCCCAGGGGTATATGGCATGGACTGGACAATACCGGCACAGAAAACTTGCTAATGGTTTTTCAGTATTCGCCAGCCGGGTTTGAAGATTATTTCATAGAGAACGGCACACAGGTTGGAATGCTAACTAAAGTAAAAACCGATGAAGAATATGCAATAACGGAGAAAAAGTATGGGATGGTTTATAGAGAACAGCAACCATAAAGTCCTGCCGTGGTACGTGTCTCATGTACCACCAATTCGCTAAAATAAAAGTTCAAGAAACATCCGAACGCACAAGTGAGTGACACAACCGCCGATGCCATAAAATACAAAAGCTGGTAAGCAAAAAAAATCTTCCGTCTCCACAGCGTTACCTGAAAGGAACGCTGTGGGTTTTGAGTAATACTTAAAATAGTGATCCGCGATACCACAGCGTCCTCTGCAAACACACATACCTGCGGAGTGACACTGCGGGGGCTACTAAAATTTTATCATCCATTTTCCTATCGGTTGGTGTCCGCACCAACCGAAAATGATTGCAGATGTTTCGGTATGTGAAGACACATACCGATAGAAGAAGCTATTATTCGCTTTGTACGTCATATTTCCGAACCCCGAAGTGAGTGACACAACCGCCGATGCCATAAAATACAAAAGCCTGTATCCAAAATATATTAAGCAGTCAGCTCTTCATACGCTGCTGTTAACGGCCTGTCTATACCATCGCCTTTCCATTCTTCGGCACCGGGTATAGCTGTTGCTTTTATGATCTCATCTTTTGTTTTGCCTGCTTTTATTTCGCCTTCTACAAACGTCAAAGTTTTTTCCAGGTAATTGCGGAAAGCTTTCAGGTCTTCGGAGGTGCCGGTAACATCGTAACCGTCAGCGGCATGGCCAAATATGTAGGTGGTGCGTTTATTGAATTTATCAAGTGTTTTGTCTAAAACGGTTATCCAGTTTTTCATGCTGGCACCGGCACTTCTGTCAACAAATGGATGGCGGCGGTTAAACAGCAGATCGCCCATGTGTACAATATTTGCTTTTTGCAATTGCACAAGACTATCACCATTGGTATGACCGGCACCAAAATAATGCAGACAGAAATTTTCTTTACCAATATCCTCGCACCAGGTGCTGCCATAGGTTTGATCGGGGTATAATTGCTTGTCTTCTGTTTTATTTTTTTGTGCGGATACCTGCTGGTTGGTCTTGCTGTTTTCATGCGCTAAAACATGCGGCACAATTCCTTTGAAAGATATGTTTCCGCTGCTGTGGTCTCCGTGGTGGTGCGTATTAATAACAAGCCTGAATGGTTGGTCGCTTTGTTTCTTTAATTCATCTATCAGGTGCTGGGATTGTTCGGGAAATTCTGTATCAATTACTACAATACCATCTTTGGTAAAACTAAACAATATGGTGCCACCTTTCTCGGTAAAGATGCCCGTTTCTTTGTTAAGCATTTTTATTTTAAATGCAGGCGTTTGAAAAAATGAGGCCAGTAAATTCTTTTGTGCAAGTAATAATCCTGCTGCGGTAAATGCGGAGTTGCGGATAAATATTTTTCGGTCCATACTTGATAAATTAAATGGTGCTGGTTGGAATAGTTGTAATTATTAAAGTTATGAAATGCAGTGATAACAAAAAGTTTCGAAGTGCACTTTGGTGGCTAATAGCTTTTTAAACGAGATGCTCTACCTCTTTCATAAGGTCATATTGCAGGTCTTCATGCATGGTGGCAATAGCTGCGTTTATTTTCTTTAATTGTTGTGTGTACATATTATAAAGCGCTGTGCTTTTACCTAAGGTTATACCTGATTGTTTTATAAGCTTGCAAAAATGTATCAGCAGTTCTGCTTCAGCCTGTTTACTACCGGTGTATTTTATATGTTTAGAAACGGTACGTAATATTCTGCGCAGGTTTTTTTTGACGTAATAAAGATTGGTTTTATGCACTTCGGTAAACTCCTCATCCATCAAAGCTTTTACACTGTTGATATAGCTTTGTACATCATGCGCTTCAAATAAAAGAAAGGTTAGTAATTCTTTGTTTTCTTTTTTAAATTTTGCTAATCTTAAACATAATTCTGCCAGGTCTTTTTGCGGTATATTGAGCAGTTCCTGTTTTAGTTCATTTACCGAAGCGGTTTTCATAGAACTAAAATAAAACATTTACAGAATGACGAATATCATAAATAAAAAAGCCCGGCATATGCACGGGCTTTTGTTTGCTGTGTCCCCCAAGTATAATAATATTTATTTTATTATGCTGCTGCTTCTCTCCTTCTAAGCATCTCTACATTTCCTGTTGCTTCTATGGCTTTACCAATGGCACTGCTTAAAATACTGCTGCGCAAAGAATCGGCATGCAGCCATTCAATATGGTCTTCATTTATTACGGGTATTATTTTTATTTCGTTGTCAAAATTTTTTTGACCGGATGCATTGTTTACAACTTCCAGTTCACTAACTGCGTAACAGGTATGCATATAATCGCAGACAATAAAGGCTTTCAGGTTTACGACAATTTTTTCTGACAGCGAATAATTAAAATTAATATGAAATGAATTTGTGTTTAACATAACTGGTTTTCATGACTTAACATATTTTTTTAAGTATGTATGTAGTACAAAACAGGTGAGCCGGTTATGGTTCAGATGCTTTTCATGGTCACTTCTCTATACCCAAAGAAAGTGCCAGAAAATCTTCTGTATCTATAGCGTCTGCTTATAGTGTTCAAAAATTTTCTTTATTGCAGAACAGAGATTAAGCCGTATAAGTGAGTGACACAACCAAAGCTCAATGAATGGACTAATGGCTGGTAAACAAAAAGTTTTCTCTTTCCTTTACTGTAGTATATTAGCTTATTCTACTAAATATTGCCAGCATGAAAAAGCTATTGCTACTTTTAAATTGTTCATTGTTCATTGTTTATTATTCATTTTCCCAGGATCCATGGATCATTAAAGCTTCTGCCATCGATCCGTCAAATTATTATGGTATTACCGTTGCCAATGGCATGGTGGGAATCGTGTCTTCGCCGGAACCATTTAAAGTAAAAGATGTAGTACTGGCAGGTGCTTATGACCAATATGGACGTGGACGTGTAAGTAATTTTCTGCGCAGCTTTAATTTGCTGAACAGTTACCTGGAAGTGGATGGCAAAAGAATTGATGCAAAGAACGTAAGCAATTTTCAACAACAGTTGGATATGCAGCATGGCGCTTTTACAACATCATTTGATAATGCTGATAAAGCTTCTGTAAAATACACATACTATGCATTGCGCCACTTGCCATTTACTGTGCTGATGGATATAGAAATAACTGCAAAGAAAGATATTAATATTACCGCTGCCAGTGTAATGGAAGCACCTGATGCCTTACGCGATGTACAGAATTATTATAATGAAATTGACCGGCCGCATGTTGTGATCAGTTTATTAACGTCTTCTGCAAAAAGCCCCACCGGAAAATTATTGATGTGTGCATCTAACACATTTTTATTTAGTGAAGAGCATGGAAAAGAGCCACGTGTAATTCATGAAATGTGGGATAACAATATGCACCTGATGAAATTCTCCAGAACGATCAAAGCAGGAGAAACATATCGTTATTCTATTGCAGGTTCTTCTATTACATCAGCACAACATGAGGACCCGTTGAATGAAGCAGAACGCATGACCATCTTTGCTAAACTTGAAGGAAGAGATCGTTTAATAAATTTTCACAACAGGGCATGGGATAGTTTATGGACAAGCGATATTATTATTGATGGAGATGCACAGGCTCAACAGGATGTGCATAGTATGATGTATCATCTATATTCATTCACCAGAGAAGGCACTGCGTATTCTTTATCACCAATGGGTTTAAGCGGACTTGGTTATAATGGTCATACATTTTGGGATACAGAATTGTGGATGTTCCCCGCTATTCTTGTATTGCATCCTGAAATGGCAAAGAGTTTAATTGAATACCGTTATCAACGTTTGGAAGCGGCAAAACGAAATGCCTTCTCGCATGGATATAAAGGTGCAATGTTTCCCTGGGAGAGTGCAGAAACAGGCGTAGAAGAAACGCCGGTGTGGGCATTAAGCGGACCGTTTGAACATCATATCACTGCAGATGTTGGTATGGCTGCATGGAACTATTATTGCGTTACGCAGGACAAAGCATGGCTTAAGGAAAAGGGCTGGCCATTGTTACAGGCTACAGCTGATTTCTGGGCAAGTCGCGTTGAAAGAAATGGCCCTGGTCATTATGATATAAAAAATGTAGTGGCAGCAGATGAGTGGGCGGAGAATGTAGACAACAATGCATTTACCAATGCAGCAGCAAAAGCGAATTTGTATGCAGCAACAGAAGCTGCAAAGTTGCTTGGTATTGCGCCCAATGCAGATTGGAAAAATGTTGCAGATAATATTCCTATCTTAAAAATGAGCGATGGTGTTACGCAGGAACATGCATCGTATCATGGTGAAGGCATCAAGCAGGGCGATGTGAATTTGCTGGCATATCCGCTAAAAGAAATTACTGATGCAGCACAAATAAAAAAAGATCTTGATTATTATTCATTACGTGTGCCCAATGAAGGCACACCTGCAATGACACAGGCCATCTTTGCATTGCTGTACGCACGTCTTGGCGATGCAGATAAAGCCGCACATTTCTTTAAAGATTCTTATGTACCCAATCTTAATCCGCCGTTTCGTGTGATTGCAGAAACAAAGGGCGGCACCAATCCGTATTTTGGCACAGGGGCGGGTGGTATTCTGCAGGCTGTTATGATGGGCTTCGGTGGCCTTGATATTTCTGCAAAAGGTATAACACAAATTAAAACAACGTTGCCTGCAGGCTGGAAATCTTTAACATTGAAAGGAATTGGCATTGTAAGAAAAACATATATCATGAAATAGGGTAGTGATACCAGCTTTTAGTTTTTATGGCATCTTCGTTGCGTCGCAAGCACTTTATCTTTCTGTTATAATGGCAACAAGGAAAATCATTGATCGCAATGCTTAATCAATCTTATACTTTTAAAATTTTATGGTTATGCATCATATTTTCTTCTTGTCTTTCGTCTAATCCATACGAATCAGCACAACAAAAACTTGCACCGATCTACCCGTTTAAAAAACCAGCACAGAAAGGCGATTGGCTGTATACGAGAATTGACAAATATCAATCGCTTAATGATTATATCAAATCTAAACCAACAAGTACCGATAGCATAAGAAAGAAAATATACATTATGCTCATCGGAGATTTCGATAGTACGCAAAAAGAAATTGTAACCGGCACAGCTGAATATTTGCATGCATTTTATGGTTTGCAAATTGATTTCATTGAGATGAGAAAAGATGCTGATATTTTCGCTAATTCGCGCAAACATCCAACACAAGGCCAGTTACAATTATCTGCAAAACAAATCATGAATGTTGTATTAAAACCTCAACTCCCAAAAGATGCAGCAACTTTAATAGCATTAACTAATTATGATCTTTATCCTGAAAATAGCTGGAGTTATATTTTTGGTTTGGGTTCTACAAAAGAAAGAGTTGGCGTGTGGTCTATGTATCGCTTTGGCGATCCGCACAAAAAAGAGCAAAAAGAGCAATGCCTGATGTTTACTATCAAAACAGCTACACACGAAATTGGGCATATGTTTTCTTTGCCACATTGTGCTAAATATGAATGTTGTATGAATGGGAGTAACTCGTTAAGAGAACTGAACAGTCATCCAACCTATTTTTGTCCTGATTGCCTTGCAAAGATTTGCTGGAACTTAAACCAGGATGTACATGCAAACCTTGAGCGGACAGAAAATTTTTGGTTGAAAAGAAATAATGTTACAGCAAAAGAAGTCTATCAAAAAAGCATAGAAAGGCTTTCAAAGTAGCAATATGCTTATGTTCAGTCAGTTTAAATAGGATGTTTGCCCGTTCAGGAGAGACATTTCCGCCCTCAGCTTTTGTGTGACTTTTATCATGTTTTTGGCTATGGCCGTTTCTTAGCTTTACCTCGTGAAAAAATATGTAGTCATATTTCTTTTTTCCCTGTACCTGTTTGGAGCAACAGATGCTTACCAGTTATTAAAGCTGCCATTGTTTGTGGAACATTACCTCGTGCACAAGCAACAAAACCCTGATCTTTCTATTGCAGGTTTTTTACAAATACATTACAACGACGGGCTGCTTGTGGTTGATGCTGACTTTGACCAGGATATGCAACTACCCTTTAAAACAACGCCTGTAGTGTTTAGTCAAACTACAAATATTATAGTTCCATTTGCTGCTTCAATAGAACCCATAACTCCGCATAAAATAAAAGAAGTTTATATTATTTACAACCAGCAGGTAAATAATCTCAACCAGGGAAAATCTATTTTTCAGCCTCCGCGGCAATGCTAATATCCCTTTATTGTTACTTCATTTATTGTGAGTAAAAGCAAAATCATTTTCTACGCCTGCTTATTAGCGGTATGCAGTCAATTGCATTTTATTTAAAAAGGGATATAACTGCCAGAAAAAAATTATCAGGCTTATTGCAGTTAAGTAACTTTTAAAATGATGTAGCCAGCTGCAAGTCACTGGTGATGCATTGTTGCGTCGCACACTTGTACGCCTGGAAATAAATCAGCAAATATGGGTTACATTGACCATAATCATTGCAAAATATAATTAACCGTGATAGCCTGCATTTACCTGTTAAAAAATATCAAGTGACACAGTTAGAAAAAGCAGAAATAGTTTTCCAGGCAAGACCCGTTTCTTTACTCATAAAAATACTTGGGTTGAAAGATGCTGATAAGGTTACACTCAGTAAAACACTCAATAAATATAAAGCTTTCCGGTATAAACATTATGACGGTGGCTTCAGGACTTCTGTAGTGTATTTGCATGAAGGTGTTTATTACTGTAACCTGCATAAAGCACCCGGGCAAATGCCAAAGGAAAAAAAATAATGTTGTCGCTATTGCTGCATCTCATTATTCTGAGTGATGATTGTCACCGTTATTCTTTTGATGTGATAATAGCTTTATGCTGTTTTAAAATATGCAAACTATGAAAAAGACAATTTTAGTATATATAATGACGCTGGTTACTTTATCAGCGATTAGTCAATGGACGGTTGATTCACTTAATTCACCAAGAGCAAATATACCAGTAGCAGTGTTTGGCAATAAAATGGTATTCGGTGCAGGTACCGGAATCAATTGGGATGTATTTGATTTCTCAACCAATACGCACACATCAGGCTCATTATCCTTTAACAGAACCGATATAAAATTTGCACAGGCAGGCACAAATGCATATTACGCCGGAGGCAAATACGGTCCATACACAGACCCTCTTTATACAAAGAATGTAGACATTTATAACAGTGCTACAAATACATGGTCTGTTGCAAAACTTTCACTCGCAAGGTTGGTAGGTGGTGCAGGAAGTATTAGTAACAAAGTTTTTTTTGCTGGCGGGTTAGGCCGTGATTTTGGCGGTCCTGTTTATATCTATAACCGTGTTGATATTTTTAATGCATCAACAGGTTTACGAACAACTGCAAAACTTTCAAAAGCAAGATCAAATATTGCAGTAGGCAGCGCAGCTGATAAAATATTGTTTGCCGGCGGTTGGTACTGGGATATTATGTACAACCAGTTACAAACAAATGTGGTAGACATTTACAACAATACAACAGGTATTTGGTCTAAAGCTTTACTATCCAAAAAAAGAGAAGAAATAGGTGTTGCTGTTGTAGGAAATAAAATCCTTTTTGCAGGAGGCTACACTTCTACGGGAACATCATTTGCTTCAAAAAATGTAGATATATATGATGCGTTAACTAATACGTGGACTAATACTAATTTCTCTGTAGGCCGGTATGATATGGCAATTGCAGTTGTAGGAACCAAAGCTTATTTTGCCGGTGGTGGTGGCGCTGATAATTCTATTGAAGTATATGATGTAGCAATGGGTACATGGACAAATCTTACCATGCCTGTTTCTTTAAAAGGTTATACAGCGACAGTTGTTGGCGATAAAATTTATTATGCGGGGGGTTATGATGTGGTTAATAGAGCTTCGTCTATTGTACAGGTTTATAATACCACAACACAAACATGGTCCATCGATGCATTATCCCAGCCACGTTATGGCATTTCTGCTGTAAGCCTTGGTAATAAAGCTGTTTTTGCAGGTGGTTATAAAGACTTTGCGTATCCATTAGCAACTACAAGTAACAGGATTGATATCTATAGTCAGTCTTTGTTTGCAGCTAACGCTTCAAGTGAAATAATTAAGAATACTAATGTTGCAGGTGTTTATCCAAATCCTGCAAAAACTTATATAATCATAACAACTGGTAAAACAATACCTGCACAAAGTGAAATCTCGATTATTGATTTAAATGGAAACATAAAATATAAACAGGTAATTAAAGATATAACTGAACCAATAAAATTATTTATTGCAAGTCTCGCAACTGGCATGTACTATTTTAAGATTAACAGCGAGAAGGAAATATTTACAGGGAGCTTTATAAAAGAATAAGTATTAAATTTTTGGTCAGGGTTAAACGCCGGGTTGGTAGTTTTTTAACTACTGGCCCTTTTTGTTTACAATAAAGTTGTAGCGCATTGGAATAAAATTTATGGTGGCTCTTTTATTCGTTATTCAAATGACCCGGAGAATTTTTTATTGCAGAAATTTATTCTTCAGCACAAGTGTGCGACGCAACGGAAGCAGAATAGAGGTGCTGTAGTTGGGCCCATAAATAAAACCGGATCAGCTGTTTGCTTCATCTTCTATTACTGCTTTCTCTCTTTGCCACCAGCGGTAACCGATAAAACCACCAATAGCAAGCGGTGCAAACATGAGATAAAGAATGCCGGAATTCAAGCCTTTTGCAGGTTTTTCACCAAGCTGGGAAGCAGTTTTGGTGCAGATAGAACATTGTGCAGTTGCTTTTTCTGCGGCAGCAAAGCAAAAAATACAAAGAATAATTATTATCGCAGACCACTTTTTCATCGCATCATTATTTCGCTGCAAAGATACGCACCGGAACCAGTAAAAGTTTTATCTTTCTTATCTAAAAAAAATTTGTGGCAAACAGGAGAAAATTTTTACAGCAACTTACGGCAACTGCAGGAGCATTCTCTGCAGGCAGTTTATTTAATAAATTGTATGCAAAAGATTTTGAAAGCGCAGCAAGGCAGGTTGAAGGCTTTTCAGCACAGCAACTTGCAGGCGATGAAGATTATTGGACTGTTATTCAGCAGGCATATACTGTAAATCCCAATATTATTAATCTTAACAATGGCGGTGTAAGCCCTTCTCCGCGTGTTGTTCAGGAAGCGGTAGAACGTTACAATAAATTGAGTAATGAGGGGCCTTCCTATTTTATGTGGCGCATACTTGACCAGGGCCGCGAACCTTTACGTAATAAACTGGCTGAACTTGCTGGTTGTGACCCGGAAGAGATTGCCATCAACAGGAATGCAACAGAAGCATTGAATACGATTATTTATGGCCTCAATCTTAAGCCTGGTGATGAAGTGATCGGCACTAAACAGGATTATCCCAATATGATGAATGCCTGGAAACAGCGTGGCATGCGTGATGGCATTGTTTATAACCAGCTTAGTTTTGATTTTCCTATCGAAAATGATGAAACGATTGTTACAGCTTATGAAAAAGCAATAACGCCTAAAACAAAAATCATTCATGTCACGCATATCATCAATTGGGTTGGACAAATAATGCCGGTAAAAAAGATCGCTCAAATGGCGCATGCACATGGCATAGAAGTTATATGCGATAGTGCGCATGCATTTGGTTTACTCGATTTTAAAATTCCTGATCTTGAGTGTGATTATTTTGGCACCAGCCTGCACAAGTTTTTAAGTGCACCCATTGGCAGTGGCATGTTATGGATAAAAAAAGATAAGATAGAAAAAATATGGCCACTGCTTTGCAATGATAAACCACACAGCACCGATATAAGAAAATTCGAAACGCTCGGTACCCGCAGCTTCCCGATTGAGCAGGGCATTGGTGAAGCGCTCAATTTCCATAATGCTATTGGCGCAAAAAGAAAGGAAGAGCGCATACGTTATCTTAAAAATTATTGGGCAGAGCGTGTTAAAGATGTGCCCGGTGTAAAACTGCATACTTCACTTAAAGCTGAACATTCATGCGCTATTTGCGGTGTAAGTATAAATAATATGGAAGCCGCCGATCTTGATGCTGAGTTGTTCAATAAATACAAAATACATGTAGTGCCAATTAAATACGAGAATATAAATTGTGTTCGTGTTACGCCGCATGTATACACAACCTTGCAGGATCTTGATACCATGGTAAAAGCAATTACAACGATCGCAGCAGAAAAAAATAAATAAAAGATTTTATGTACCGGGCTCAAACACTTTCTGCAGCTATTGTTGCGTCGCACTCTTGTACAACATAATTTTATAGCAGCATTTAAAAACAAATATTAGCAAATAAAAATGCTTCATAAGGTTTTGTAGATGGCTGCAAGTGAAAAAATAAATTATTGTTTAAAAGATCAGCACCGTAAAATTGCGTTCTTTTTCGAACTATATTTTGTATTACGTGTTTATTTTTATCTAATTGCCTAACCTAAATTAAAACACATGAAAACCTATCCTCTTTTACTGATTATATCTGCAAGTTTATTTTTTGTACAGTGCAGAAGCGGCCTTGTAACCATGACGAATAGTTGTTACAATGCTATTCAACAGGGAGAGCAGGCAAATAAGTCCGGTAATTACAGTAATGCTCTTGATCAATTTAACCAGGTACTGGATCAATGTAAAGCCTATGATGCAAAAGAAAAAGCTTATGCGGGCAAAGCCGCTGCACTTAACGGTTTGCAACGATATAATGAAGCTTTGGATGCCGCAATACAAGGTCTTGTTATTAACAAAACAAGCGTAGATAATCTTTTCGAAAAAGCAACCGCAGAGCTTGGACTTAAAAAGACAACAGATGCAAAAGCAAGTTTCAGCACCATCATTGATCTTACACAAAAAAACCAGAATGTAAAAGACCGTGCAACTATTTATGCAAAGATGGCGGAGATTGATCTTAAACAAAACATGCAGGCTGATGCCCTAAATAATATTCAACAGGCCATTGCGCTTGATGCTGATAATAATGATTTTTATATGCAGCGCGGAGATATAAAAACAGCGCAGGGAGACTTTACGGCTGCAATTGCAGATTATGACCTTGCTATAGCAAGAGGTAAAAATGATACAGAAGCATGGAAAGCAAAATCTGTTACCTATGTAAAATCTTATCAGCAGAAATACAATACTACAGATGCCAAACAACTGGCATCCAAAATATCTTCATCAGATAAACAGATCCTGTGTGGTGAAATTGCCAAAGCAAAAGCAAAAGGCGTAAAAGATATAAATATTGACCTGCTTGAACTTTCCCTTTGTAAATAATTATTAAAAAAGCACTTATGAAAAAGATATATTTTTTTGTGGCAGCACTTGCTATCATCGTTGGTTCATGCAAAAGTTTAAACAACACACAAAAGGGAACAGGAATTGGCGCTGCAGCAGGCGCCGTAGCAGGTGGCTTGATCTTTAAGAATACTGCAGCAGGTGCAATTATCGGCGCTGCAGTTGGTGGCGGTGCAGGTTATGCCATCGGCCGCCATATGGATAAACAGGCAAAGGCTATTAAAGCCGCTATCCCTGATGCAGAAGTTACCCGGGTTGGAGAAGGCATTGAAATGACCTTTAATTCAGCATTACTTTTTCAGATCAATTCCGCAGAACTTAGTACGGTTGCCAAAACAGACCTTGATAAACTGGCCGGTGTATTTGTGCAATATCCTGAAACGAATATTTTAGTAGAAGGTCATACCGATGATACAGGTTCTGATGATTACAATATGAAACTTTCAGAAAAGAGAGCTAATGCTGTTACAGGTTATCTCGAAAATAAAGGTCTTGCAGCCACCAGGTTTACTGTAAAATGGTATGGAGAAACGCAACCAAAATATCCAAACGACAGTGACAGCAACAGAGTAAAGAACCGGCGTGTTGAGCTGGCTATTTATGCTAACGATAAAATGAAGAAAGATGCAGAAGATGGGCAGTTAGGTCAATAACATTTACTTTTTTGAATAAAGTATCGGTCGTATAAAGGCTGATGCTTTTTATTTTAGTCAGCCCCGGTGCATAGGGCATCACTCGTTGTGTCACTCACTTGTACGTTCTGAACTTTTATGAGCAATGCTTGTTGCTCTTCTTGATTCAGTACAAGAGTGCGACGCAACGAAAGCATCTCATTTTTTTGAAAGCCGGGTTAATAAAATTCTTTTGTCTTTGGTCTTCTCTAAATACTTACCACAGCAATCATACTGATCTCTACATTCACATTTTTTGGAAGTGTTTTTACGGCAACCGTTTCACGTGCAGGGTAATCGCCATTAAAATAAGAACCATATACCTCATTTACTACAGCAAAAAAACTCATATCACTAAGAAAAATTGTTGTCTTTACAACATGTTCAAAAGTTAATTTGGCTTCGGAAAGAATTGCTTCAAGATTATTCATTACCTGCTGCGTTTCCTGCAAAATATCGCCGGTTATGAGCTCATTGGTGGCGGGGTTTACAGGTATTTGCCCGCTTATGAATAAAAGATTACCGGCTTTAACTGACTGATTATAAGGTCCGATAGGAGAAGGTGCTTTGTCTGTGTTGATGATCTGCTTAGGCATACTGTAAATTTCGGGCAAGTTGCTGTATTTACCTGAACTATGCAACCTATTTTTGCAGCTTATTTTTGTTACATGCAAATTGTAGTAAGGGCATCAAAAGAACAAAAAGAAGAATGGCAAAACAAAAATGCGGTTAAAAATACTGCGGTAAGATTTATTGGTGCAGATGAAGATCTTTTTTCAGGTGAAAGTGATGATGTTTATTTTGATCTGTTGTTTGCGAAAGACAAATCTTTAGCAGCCAACATTGACAAACCTGTTTTCGTACATGCAGTAGCTGAGTTACTGAGTGAATTGCCTTACAATTATATTCGGATAAATGCCTGGAATGGTTTTTTAAAAAGAGAGGTAGTGGAGATAGTGGCATCAGAAAAAAATAAAGCGGTTGCAGTTCAGGTTATGGAACAATTGGGTTGGAAATACATTTTTACAGCTGATATACGTGGCATGATTGGTGCCCGAACGATCAGTATGATCATTAACGAAGCCTACTATGTATTAGGTGATAATGTTAGTACCAAACAAGAAATTGATACTGCCATGAAACTGGGCACTAATTATCCTTATGGACCTTTCGAATGGAGTGAAAAGATAGGTTTGTATAATATTTACAGTTTACTAAAATCACTTTTTGTTGAGGATGATCGCTATATTGTAGCTCCTTATCTTGAACAAGAGGTAATGTTCAATTCATTTTAACTGCACCCTGTAATAAAACAATTAATAAAAATCACTTATTCTGAAAATATAAAGTCTTGGCTTTATTACTAAATATAGACACCGCTACAACTTATGCAGGAGTTTGCATAAGTAACAACATGGAGATACTGGCCACAGAAGAAAGCAGAGATCAAAAAAATCATGGTTCTTTTGTGCAACCGGCCATACAAAAATTATTGAAGCAGGTTAACATTTCTCCAGGTGCTATTAATGCAATTGTTCTCTCAGCGGGACCGGGTAGTTATACCGGTTTGCGTGTGGGATTGGCTACTGCAAAAGGACTCTGCTATGCATTACAAAAACCTTTGATCATGATAAATACGCTGGAAGTAATGGCTTATGCTTCCATATTTGCATACAGCAATTTTCAGGTGGGATCTAGAGACTTACTTTTTTGTCCAATGATCGACGCAAGACGCATGGAAGTCTTTACGGCCTTATATAATGCTCAGCTAAAATGTTTATCAAAACCGGCTGCATTAGTACTTACAGAAATGTCGGCCGGCTTTTTGCCCGATAATAAACAAATTGTGTTTTCGGGATCAGGTAGCCGGAAATTCAAAAATATTAACCTCCGCGAAAATGCCGTTTTTATTGAAAATGAGCATTCTGTGCATCATCTGGCTGTGTTGGGTGCTAAAGCGTTTAATAAAAATGAGTTTACAGAGCTCGCCTATAGTGAGCCCTTTTACATAAAAGAATTTTTCAACCCTCAACATGGTATAAAAATTAAAAATTTATTATAATTTTACATATACCAGTTTATTATTTTTTAATCTCTGAATAAAACCGTAATGACGAACCACCAGCAGATAGCAATTATTAATGACCCGGATACCAACGAAAGCCTACGGTTGGATTTTTTACACATGAAAAAATCAATGCTGATTTTACGTGCATTGAATCATAAACTAAGACAACAGATTTTAAAATTGCTCGATGAAAAAAGAAAAGTGACTGTTACAGAGATCTATATCGAATTGAGACTTGAACAATCAGTTACATCTCAGCACCTGGCTATACTGCGCAGGGCAGGTTTGGTAAGCGCAATACGCGAAGGAAAATTCATCTATTACACCATCAATTACAAACGTGTAAAAGAAGTAAATGCCTTTGTAGAGCAACTTGTAGGTTAAACAACCAGGTTTATTTTATTTAACAGCGGTTATAATAAAACATATTACTTATTATAGCCGCTGCTTTATTTTTAAGAACATCAATAATCACAAGTAAGAATTTCATGGGTCCTGGCAGTAGAACTTCTGGAAGCACCTGTTGCGTCGCACTCTTGTGCGCTTCTACCATTACTCAGCAAATTAAATCTTACCAGTCGCCACTTACATAACAATATTGTAAACAACAGCCGCTAAGAGCGCCCCTGTTATTGGTGCCACTACAGGTATCCAGCTATAACCCCAGTCACTATCTCTTTTATTGTTTATGGGTAATAAAAAATGCATAATACGCGGACCAAGATCACGTGCCGGATTAATAGCATAGCCCGTCGGTCCGCCCAGGCTTAAACCAATAGCCAGCACAACGAGTGCCACAGGCAGTGCATCTAAAGAACCTAAACTGGAAGATGATTTGGTAATAGATAGAACGGCAAACATAAATACAAATGTGCCAATGAGTTCAGTAAGAAAATTATGCATCCTGTTACGCTTTGCAGGTGCGGTGCAGAATACACCCAGTTTAGTATCTCCATCTTCTGTTTCATCAAAATGTTGCTTGTAAGCAAGCCATACAAGCAAAGATCCGAGCATTGCACCAATCATCTGGGCTGCTATATACTGTGGCACCAGTGACCAATCAAATTTTCCCGCATAGGCAAGGGCAATGGTTACTGCAGGATTTAAGTGTGCCCCACTTGCTGCTGCAGCAACATACACGCCAACAAATACAGCCATGGCCCAGCCAACAGTAATAGAGATCAGTCCGCCGTTAAACCCCTTTGTTTTACTTAGTATAACATTGGCAACAACGCCATCACCCAAAACAATTAGTATGGTAGTACCGGTAATTTCTGCGATAAATGGAGACATTCGTTAGAGATTTATAGTTTATAATTATTGGCAAGTTCTGTAAAAGCATTTACCTGTTCGTTGATCCATTGCGCATCCTTGTTCATTACTTCTGCCAGTATTTTTGCAACAAAAGGCGCTGCTTCTGTTGCAGCTTTTGCATCAAGCAACAATATTCTTGTTCTTCTCGATAAAACATCTTCCACAGTAACAGCCATCTCATGTTTGGCAAAATGAATGATATCTGCTTCTGTATAAGTAAATGCACTATGCAAAAAAGTATCCCCATTTTTTGATAGTGCTTTTTTCGTATCACCAATCGGTAGTTGCTTTGTTACACATGATTTCTTTGAAAGCTTTGCAGCAAAAGCTGCATTGTTAACCACATCTTCTGCCATTTTTCTATAAGTGGTCCATTTGCCACCTGTAATGGTTACAAGGTTTGCCTTTGAAACAATGATCGTATGATCACGACTAATGAGGGCTGTATTTTTTGCACCTTTTTGTTTTACCAGAGGCCGAAGTCCCGCATATGCAGAGCGTACGTCACTACGTTGAATATGCTGCGCCAGGTAACGATTGGCGTGATGCAGCACAAACTCAATTTCTTCCTCTAAAGGTCTTGGTTCGAAACTTATATTATCAACAGGTGTATCTGTTGTGCCTAATACAACTTTATCGTGCCATGGCACTGCAAACAATACACGGCCATCATCTGTTTTGGGTATCATCAACGCATTGGTGCCGGGAAAAAATTTTCTGTCAACCACTAAATGAATACCCTGCGACGGTGACACCAGCATATCATTTTCCGGTTCATCCATTTGCATAATGTCATCGGTAAAAACGCCGGTAGCATTAATAACTATTTGCGCATTTACTTTATACACTTTTTTATTAATGGTATCTTCCAGTATTACTGCTTTTATCTTTCCGTTTTCTTTTACAAGCGCATTTACTTTACAATAATTTAAAATAGCCCCGCCATGCTTTGCTGCAGTTACAGCAAGATCTATAGCTAGTCTTGCATCATCAAACTGACCATCATAATAAAGGATGCCGCCTTTTAAATTTTTATCACTTACACCTGGTAATTGCTGCAGTGTTTCCTTTTTATTAAGCAATCTTGTTTTGCCAAGGCTTAGTTTTCCGGCCATGATATCATAAACCTTAAGGCCAACACCATAAAAAAATTTATCAAACCAACTGTAAGCAGGAACTATAAATGGAGACGCCGAAGTAATATGTGGTGCATTCTTTAAAAGATATCCCCTTTCCCGCAATGCTTCCATTACTAATTTAATATTGCCCTGGGCTAAATATCTTACACCGCCATGTACCAGCTTGGTAGATCGGCTGGATGTACCTTTTCCAAAATCATACGCCTCGATCAGTAGTGTTTTATAGCCGCGTGTTGTTGCATCAACAGCAGCGCCAAGGCCTGTGGCGCCCCCACCAATAATTACGATATCCCATTCTGTTGTTTGCTGCAATTGCTGCAGCATTTCATCTCTGTTCATGATTAATATTCCTGCATTATTTTTTCTTTGGAATGATGGCAGTTGCGTCTATTTCTATCAAAACATCATCCCTGAATAATTTACTAACCTGCACTAATGTGCTTGCAGGTGGCTGAGCCGTATTGATAAATTTATCTCTTGCATTTCTTACGCTTTGTATCTGGCTGACATCAAGAAGATAAAAATTGAGTTTGAGTATTTGATTCATAGAACCGCCTGCATCTTCTACTATACTTTTTATGTTGGAAAATATTTGCTCTGTTTGTTTTGAAAGATCGTCTTTGCCCACAAGGTTGCCATTTTTATCAAAAGCAACCTGACCCGATATTACAAGCATGGTGCATGTGCCAAGATCAACAGACGCGGTTTGTGAATAACCTTTTACAGGATAAACAACAGCAGGGTTATTGAATTTTATGATTGATGTATCAGTCTGTGAAAAAGCACTTAGCCGGAAGCAAAAAAATAAAAGTGAAGCAATGAATTTCATGAAGCGGAATTTAGAAAGCGAATCTACATTATAGTTGTTCCATCTTGCACAACAGTACAAGTGAGTGACACAACGAAGATGCCATAAAATACTGCAGTTGGCAAACAAAAAAATTTATGCATTATCTGCCCAGAACTTTGTAGCGCCAACTGCTCTTTTCCAGTTGCCTGCCGCTTCCTTTCGCTCTTCATCATTAATGGCAGATTCAAATATGCGATCAACCTGCCATTGCGATTGAATGGCTTCCATGTTTTCCCAGAAACCAACGGCAAGCCCCGCAAGATAGGCGGCACCTAACGCAGTTGTTTCTGTTACTTTCGGACGTATAACTTTTGTATTAAGCAGGTTACTTTGAAACTGCATGAGAAAATTATTTGCAGTTGCGCCACCGTCTACACGCAATTCTTTTACAGTGAGGCTGGCATCGGCCTGCATAGCATTTACAACATCCATAGTTTGAAAGGCAATGCTTTCCAGGGCTGCCCGTGCAATATGTGCGGAAGTTGTACCACGGGTAATACCAACGATAGTGCCGCGTGCATGCTGGTTCCAATAAGGTGCACCAAGCCCCGCAAATGCAGGCACCAGGTATACACCATCTGAACTTTCTACCTGTTGCGCCAATGATTCTATTTCACTTGAAGAGCGAATAAGGTGTAAGCCGTCTCTTAACCATTGCACTACAGCTCCTGCAATGAATACGCTGCCTTCAAGTGCATAATGTGTTTTGCCATTGATCTGCCATGCAATAGTAGTCAATAAATTATTGCTTGAAAAAACCGGTTGCTCTCCAGTGTTCATCAACATAAAACAACCTGTACCGTAAGTGTTTTTTACCATGCCCGGTTGTGTGCACATTTGCCCAAACAATGCCGCCTGCTGATCACCGGCGATACCAGCAATTGGAATGTTTACTGCAGATAAAATATTTTGAGTGTGTCCATACACTTCACTGCTGCTTTTTACTTCAGGCAAAATATTTTTTGGAATATTCATTAATTGCAAAAGGTCATCATCCCAGGCAAGTGTATGAATATTGTACAACATCGTTCTTGATGCGTTTGAAGCGTCCGTTGCATGCACCTGTCCGTTGGTTAATTTCCAGAGCAGCCAGGTGTCTACAGTTCCAAAACATAATTCATCATTGGCGGCTTTTTCTCTTGCACCTGCAACATTATCGAGTATCCATTTAAGTTTTGTAGCAGAGAAATAAGCGTCAACAATAAGACCCGTTTTTCTTTGTATCGGTTGCAGATAACCTTGTTGCTTTAGTTGATCGCAGTAAGTAGCTGTTCTTCTGTCCTGCCAAACAATCGCGTGATATAGAGGATTACCTGTTTTTTTATCCCAAACCACTGTTGTTTCACGTTGGTTGGTTATGCCAATTGCCGCAATATCTTTTACGGAAAGGCCAGCCTGCGATATTGCTTCCGCAGCAACCCCCAATTGTGTACTCCATATTTCATTGGCATCATGCTCTACCCAGCCGGGCTGAGGGAATATCTGGGTAAATTCCTTTTGTGCAACAGATACTATACTTCCATTGTTATCAAAAACTATAGCACGGGAACTGGTAGTACCCTGGTCAAAAGCGAGTATAAATTTTTCCATGAAGCAATTCGTTTTGGGCTTTCAAGATAAAGAATAAGAAACAAGAAACAACTTTCAGGTTACAAGTTTTTTAGAGTATGCCACTTGCTCATGGCACTAATGCCGGGCAAACAATTTATCTGCCAATCGTTCATCATGTTTATAAATGTCTTTGCGAAAATTAAGCACTCCTTCATTATCTACAAATGCTGTAAAGTATGTTATCATTACAGGAACTGTATGCGGAAGTGTTACCCATTTTTCAGTATGGCTTTCCATGGAAGTATCAATTCTTATGTCATTCCATGCCGTGTCTGTGCGCAGTAAAAATTGTGCAAGTTTCTTGGGTTCACCTACGCGTATGCAACCGTGACTAAAACTTCTGCTGGAAGCAGAAAATAAATTCCTGTTTGGTGTATCGTGAAAGTAAATATCATAATTGTTTGGAAACAAAAATTTTACCCTGCCCAACGAGTTTAGCGGGCCAGGCAGTTGTCTTATGGAAGGTAATGTGTCCGGTCCGCCGGTGCGCTCCATATTATTCCTGACAAGATAACCTGGATCTTTTTTTATTGCAGGAACAATTTCTGTTCTTACAATTTTAACGGGCACATTCCAGTAAGGTGCAAATACAATAAATTTAAGATCTCCGGAAAAAATTACCGTGCTGTTTGCAGCGGTACCTACAATAACATTCATACTAAATTTAAGTGTGTCATCATTATACACATACATTTTGTACTCCGGTATATTCACGTAAATAAATTCGTGCTTTTTATGCGGTGCTGGCATCCAGCGCATACGTTCAAGATTCACCAATATCTGTTGAATGCGTTGTGTGGGAGTGATATTGATCTCATCGATCATCTTGGGGCCAATTGCTCCGTCAACACTCAAGCCCATCCGGCGTTGAAAAGATTTTACTGCTGTAAAAAGTGCAGAATCAAACCTGTTAGTTGAATCAATTTCTGCAAGATCGCCAAGCCTGTGTAAACGATCTTTTATGGTTGCAATAATTATGGTATCATCATTCAAATGCAAAGGTTTCTTTCTTTGCGGAATAGAGTCCCAGTTACCCTCTTTTTGTAAAGCGTATAGAGATGGCAGAAAAGCACTCAGCTTACTGTACTGTTCATTCAGCGAAGCAAATTGATCAACCTGTGTATTCTTGGTCAGTATCACAGAATCAAGCAGCGCAGTAAGATTGATTTTTTTTCTTGGTATGAACCAGCCGAGATCTGCAATGTTGCTGTCAGTTCCCCTGTACATTTTTGCGGTGTAGTGAAAGAATTGACCTGTCAATAAAAGTTCTGTATTTAACACTTCCTCAGCCGTATGTTTTTTTTCAACACTGTCTTCAAATTTGTTGTAAAGAGACATCAACCTTTCATTATAAAAACTGCTATCCTGCATAGTGCTTATCGTGCTGTTGAGCAGATTAATAAAACCGCGTGCCTGTTCACCTATCCCGCTGCTGTCAAACCATGCATATTCATAGTTGCGTTCTTTGTAGAAATCATCGAACTGCTTTTCATATTTTTCATACCTGGGGTTGGTTACAAAAAACTGATGCAATGTATTACTGTCCAGGAATAAATTATTGAAAGATGTTGTTTCATTAATAGTGGTGTCTCTTTCCACGGTTTTATTATGTGCATTATTGCCACAGGCATAGCACAGCAATAGCAGGACAGATAAAGTGATAATCCCATTAGATTTCATAGAAACGTACTTGGTAATATGAATATAGTGTTTCAAAGGACGCTGGCAAATTTTTTTATGATCCCGGCTGCAATACTTATGGCGTCGCCTGTTGCGTCGCACACTTGTACACTAAAACATTTTAAGCTGAATAAAAAACAGGACGTACAAGTGAGTGACACAACATAAGCTTAATAGCATTACAACAGCCCGCTTCATTAAAAAATCTTTACTTCCATAACATTTATCTTAATAACTTGAAGCCATGAAGTTTTTCTTTTTTATCCTTCTTTTTATTGCAATAAATGTATCAGCACAAAATCGTGCCGATATTTTAATTCGCAATGGTAAAATTATTGACGGCACCGGCAACTCATGGGTTTATGGAGATGTGGCTGTGAAAGATTCAACGATCATTGCAATAGGCAATTTAAAAAACTGGCAGGCAGATAAAATAATAGATGCTACGGGTTTAATTGTTGCACCTGGCTTTATTGATGTGCACACGCATATTGAAGATGATGAAATAAAAAATCCGTTCGCAAATAATTTTATCATGGATGGTGTAACAACAGTAATTACGGGTAACTGCGGTTCATCTCATGTTGATGTCAAACAATATTTATCATTCATTGACAGCCTGCATATTTCTATAAATGTTGCCACGCTTGTTGGTCACAACGATGTGCGTGAAGCAGCAATGGGCATGGATAATCGTGCACCAACGAACGATGAACTAAATAAAATGAAATCGCTCGTTGAAAAAGCAATGCAGGACGGCGCTGTAGGCTTTTCAACAGGGTTGATTTATACGCCGGGCACGTATGCAAAGACTGATGAAATAATTGCACTTGTAAAAGTGGCTGCCACATATAATGGGGTTTATGCAACACACATGCGTAATGAAAGCGACAGTGTTAATTATGCAATTGCAGAAGCATTGAACATTGCAAAAGCAGCAAATATTTCTTTAGAGATTTCACATTTTAAAGTTGGTGGTCAACAAAATTGGGGACGAAGCAAACAAACACTTGCAATGGTTAAACAAGCCAGAGCAGAAGGTCTCGATGTTACAATTGATCAATATCCATACACAGCGAGCAGCACTTCTTTGAATACACTATTGCCCGAATGGATTCTTGCAGATGGCGACAGCACTGTGAGGAAAAGATTACAAGAACCGGATATTGTGAAACAGGCAGCAGGTTATATGTTGAAAAAGCTTGCAGCACGCAAGCTGCAACATTTCAGTTATGCAGTAGTTGCTTATTATAAAGCAGATACAACACTGAATGGGAAAAGCATTGAACAAATAAATCTTTTGTGGAAACGAAAACATACCGCAACAGAAGAAACAAAAACCATTATTGATATGGTTAAGAATGGCGGTGCATCAATGGTTTTTCATGGCATGAGTGAAGATGACGTAAAATACATTATGCAATATCCTTTCAACATGCCTGCCTCAGATGCAGGCATAAGAAAGTTTGGAGAAGGCGCGCCACATCCACGTGGTTACGGCACCAATGCAAGAGTACTTGGTAAATATGTGCGTGAAGAAAATATTATGTCGCTTGAAGATGCCATCAGGCGCATGACTTCTTTGCCTGCACAAAAATTTCACTTTAAAGATCGTGGTCTTTTACGCGAAGGTTTTGCTGCAGACATTGTGGTGTTCGATGCAAACACAGTTAATGATCTTTCAACTTTTCAAAGGCCACATCAATATTCAACCGGCTTCAAATACATTCTTGTTAACGGCAAACTTACTTTGAATAATGGTGTGCATACAGGCGCCAGAAATGGTAAAGCATTGTATGGAGAAGGATATATAAAGTAAAACAATCACGGACCAGTCTTTTTGTATTTCAATTCAGCTTTCGTTGCGTCGCACGCTTCAACGTTCTTATTTTTAATGAACAGAGATACTTTTAATTTCTTTATCTTGATTTTATAATTAGTCGCACATGAAAACCAAACTGCTTTTTATTCTCAGCATATTTATGCTGCATGTTTCTTTTGCACAAAACAAAACAGTAAAAGCCATAAAAGCCGGGAAACTGATCGATGTAGAAAAAGGTGTTGTGCTTGAGAATGTAACTATCCTTGTTGATCATGACACTATTAAAGCAATCGGGAAAAATATTTCCATTCCTGATTCCGCACAAGTAATTGATCTAAGTAACAGTACTGTGCTGCCTGGTTTAATAGATTGCCACACACATATTACAATGCAACCAAGTGGGGATTATTACGCCGATATTTTCCGTGCCACACAGGTTGATGATGCTATCATGGGAACTGTATTTGCAAAGAAAACCTTGGAAGCCGGTTTTACAACCTGCAGAGATGTTGGTGCAAGAGGCTTTGCAGACGTGGCTTTGCGTAATGCCATCAATCGCGGAGATATTGAAGGTCCGCGTTTGTTTGTTGCCACTTTGTTTATCGGATCAACAGGAAGTCATGGAGATATTGAAGGCTTCTCACCTTATCTTGACTGGAATCTACCAAAACAAATGACCGGCGTTGCAGATGGTATAGATGAGCTTCGTAAACAGGTTCGCTACAACATCAAATATGGCGCAGATGTAATAAAGTTTGGCGCAAGTGCCGGTGTGCTTACAGAAGAAGAGAGTGTAGGTGCTCCGCAATATTCACAGGAAGAAATGAATGCCATTGTAGATGAAGCAAAACTCTGGGGCAAAAAAACATGCGCACATGCACATGGAACGGAGGCCATTAAAATGGCGGTAAAAGCCGGCGTTGCTTCCATTGAACATGGCAGTATGTTAGATGACGAGACCATTCAATTAATGATACAGCATGGTACTTATCTTGTTGCAGATATTTACAACGATGATTATATCCGGAGCGAGTATGCAAAACTTGGCTACCCTGATAAGATCATCGAAAAGGAAAAACTGGTTGGGCAAGTGCAAAGAGAAAGTTTTAAAAAAGCGGTGAAGGCCGGAGTAAATATCGCTTTTGGTACAGATGCCGGTGTATATCCGCATGGCTGGAACGCCAAACAATTTTATTACATGGTAAAATTCGGCTGCACGCCAATGCAGGCAATACAGGCTGCTACCGTAAATGCCGCTGATCTTATTGGTAATAAAAAAATAGGAACAATAAAAATTGGTGGCTATGCAGACATCATTGCTGTAAAAGCAGATGTATTGAAAGACATTACTTCACTTGAACATGTAAGCTTTGTAATGAAAGGCGGCGAAGTTTTTAAACAATAACTTACTTTACTATTAGCTCCAAAATATAAATACATAAATCCTTTTATTTATCAGCGGAATTGCTGTTATCAGCTGCTGTTGTGTCACTCACTTATACGTTCTTCTCTTTATTGAGCGTTAACACATTCATGTAAAGTTTTCACCAACTGCTGTGGAAATAAAAATTTTCGGGCAAATTTTCATCCCTTATTTTTGCCGTGGATTTGGTTCTGAAGATGATTTTTGCTGCATATAGTTGCAGCAGTACAAGAGTGCGACGCAACGATGCTTAATTGAAACGTTGCATCCGGGTACAAAAAATTATCGACGGATTAAAAGGGAAGTCCGGTGTAATTCCGGCGCTATCCCCGTAGCTGTAAGCTTTTTATACTGTTGAATCTTCATACCACTGTTTTATACGGGAAGGTGTTCAACGGGAAGCGAGCCAGAAGACCTGCCATCTCCAGTATTATCACGAGCTTTCGGGTGAAAAGCCGGAGATGAGAGAGTCTTACTGCAGACATTTTCATTTCTACTTATTTCATTTTACGGGAGCTTATTCTTCAAACACTTTAAACATTCAGAAGAATGAGCATGAAAAAAATTCTATTCGCATTTGCTGTTTTTGCTACGGCGCAAAACACGTACGCACAAAAAGATTCGGTACAAAACATTTTGGATGAGGTAGTGGTTACTGCCACAAAGAGTCCGAAAAAATTAAGTGAGACAGGAAAAGTTCTTACTGTTATTACAAAAGAGCAAATTGAAAAAAGTGGTGGTAAAGATTTTGCACAACTGATCACAGAACAAACGGGCATTATAGTTAATGGTGCCATTAGCAACCCAGGTAAAGACAAATCGATATTTCTTCGCGGCGCTACTGATAAATACACGTTGATATTATTGGATGGTATTCCATTGAATGAACCAGCAGGTGTTGGTGGCAGTTTTGATCTGCGTTTATTATCGCTTGATAATATTGAACGCATTGAAATCTTAAAAGGCAGTCAGAGTACATTGTATGGTTCAAATGCAGTAGCAGGTGTTATCAATATTATTTCGAAAAAGCCAACGACAGGCAAGCCACAATTCAATGGCTTAGCTACTTACGGAAGTTTCAACACTTTTAAAGGTAACGCGAACATCAGCCAGAAAACAAAAGTGCTGGAGTACGATCTGAATTATGTTTATTACAATACAGATGGCATTTCAGAAGCGAAAGACACAACAGGCAAAGCAAATTTTGATAAAGATGGTTTTACGCAACATGCAGTGCAGGCTGTTGTCGGCGTGAACATAACAGATAAATTCAAAGTATCACCATATTATCGCTTTACACAATTTGAAGGTGGTTATGATGCAGATGCGTTTACTGATGGAGATAATCATTATAATGCATCATTGGTAAATACCGGGCTCGATGGAAGATATAATTATGCAAAAGGAACTGTGCATTTTAATTACGGATATGATTTCACCAAAAGATTATATGCAAGCCAGTATGGTGATTTCTCTATGAAAGGAAAATTTCACCAGGCAGAAGCATTCGTGAATCATGCTTTTAGCAAAGCTGTGCAA
The DNA here is from genome assembly GCF_007971225.1 of Panacibacter ginsenosidivorans. NCBI lineage: Bacteria > Pseudomonadati > Bacteroidota > Chitinophagia > Chitinophagales > Chitinophagaceae > Panacibacter > Panacibacter ginsenosidivorans. Next base: position 2,624,047 of record NZ_CP042435.1, read on the forward strand.
ATGGTTGCCGGTGCAAACATGCAGGTATATCGCATAGATGCGCCGGATACAGTCAACAGCATTATTAGTCCGTATGCTTCTTTGTTTCTGCACAGCAATAATGGATGGAATGTAGAGTTAGGCGGACGTTACAACCACCACAACAAGTACGGGGATAATTTTACGTACAGCTTTAATCCTTCTTATTTAATAAATGAAAAAGTGAAACTGTTTGCAAACATTACCAGTGGATTTCGTGCACCATCTATCAATGAATTGTTTGGACCTTATGGCTCCAATCCTGATTTGAAACCTGAGAGGTCAACAACGCAGGAAGCAGGCGTGCAGGCATCTTTAGCCAATAAGAAATTAACAGCAACACTTACCGGTTTCAACAGAATAATAAAAGATGTAATTATTTATAACAGCAATTACACTTATGAGAACCGCGATAAGCAACATGATTTTGGTGTGGAAATAGAATTGAATTATTCACCAATTGAGCAACTGAATATTAAAGCTTCTTACGCCTACATTGATGGAAAGATAACCCAGGCACTTGCTGGCAAAGACACTTCTTTTTATAATCTTGTACGCAGACCAAAGAATACTGTGAATCTTTTTGTTGGTTATCAAATCACCAAACAATTATTCGTCAGTGCATCTACGCAATTCATTGGTAAGCGCACCGATAATTATTTTGATCCAAACACATTTACATCTTCAGAGGTTGAATTGAAATCTTATGCATTGCTAAATGCATACGCAGAATATAAATTCTTAAAGAGCAGGATCGATCTTTTTGTTGATGCAAAGAATATTGGTAACAAAAGAAATTTTTATGAAGTGTATGGTTACAATGTGCAGGGCATTACTGTAACTGCAGGTATACGTTTCAGATTATAAACACAAAAAACTTTTTTTATATGTCACTAACAAAATTCAATCCACGCAATGCGGTTGTGTTACTCATCATTATTGTAATTGCAGCAATTCGCGTGGCAAATAATTTGAGTTCAAATATTACTGTGCTTGCAAACTACTCCCCGCTTGCCGCCATGGCATTGTTTGGTAGTGCTTACTTCAAAGGAAATGCAAAACCATTGTTGTTCCCGCTAATGGCAATTTTCATCAGTGATATCATTTTATTCAATACCGTTTACAAAGATTATGGAAATGGTATTTTATATGATGGGTGGCTTTGGGTGTATGGCGCATTCTTATTAATTGGTATCAGTGCAAAGCTGATCATTAGAAAAGTGACCGTCCAAAACATAGCCGTAGCAATAATTACAGCAGTTCTTATTCATTGGATCGTTACAGATCTTGGTGTGTGGATCGGCAGCAGGATTTATACCCAAACATGGGTTGGATTAATAGAATGTCTTAATGCTGCCATCCCGTTTGAATTAAGATTATTAACAGCAACTGTTATTTATAGCACAATTATGTTTGCTGTGTTTGAATTGATGCAGAAAAAATATTCAGCATTAAGAATAGCGTAGAAAATTTTTATTAGCCAGGCTTTAGCAATACTAATCAACATTGTTGCGTCGCACACTTGTACATAAGGATACTACGCACCATAAAAATTTTGTTATTGAATATATATGCCACAGCATGAACCAAAAACATGTCCGCGTTGTAATAAACAATTTGAGTGTCGTGTTGGTGATACTCCAAATTGTCAATGCAGTTCCATATCACTGTCTGTAGAAGAGCAGGCTTTTATTGAAGACCGTTATGCAGACTGTTTGTGCATCGGTTGTTTGAAAGAACTAAAGAACAAATATATTTTCTTTAAAGAAAAATTTTTGAACCATTGAGTAAGGTGCAGGCATATATGAACTGGAGTGGAGGAAAAGATTCTTCTTTGTGTTTGTATAAGGTGTTTCAATCAGGCAATTATAACATCGCACATTTACTAACAAGTGTGAATGCTGTTCATGATCGTATATCCATGCATGGCGTAAGAAGAAGTTTGTTAGAAGCACAAGCTTCGTCTATTGGAATTCCACTCACAACAATTGAATTGCCGGAAGAACCTGGTATGGAAGAATATGAAAATGCGATGTTGCAAAAAGTAAATGAATTAAAGCAAACAGGCTGCACACATGCCATCTTCGGTGATATTTTTCTTGAAGATTTAAAAAATTACCGTGAACAAAAATTAGCAAATGCTGGCGTCGAATGTAGCTTTCCTTTATGGAAGATAAACACAACAGAACTTGTTCATGAATTTATCGAATTAGGTTTTAAAAGTATCATTGTTTGTATAAATGAGCAATATCTTGATAAAAATTTTTGCGGCAGAATAATCGATGAGGATTTTATAAATGATCTTCCTAAGAATGTTGATCCGTGCGGCGAGAACGGAGAATTTCATTCATTTGTTTTTGATGGGCCAATATTTAAAAAACCAATACCATTTACAAAAGGAGAAATAGTTTACAAAACTTACCACGCACCTAAAACAAGTAACGAAACTAAGCCTGACTATGGTTTTTATTTCTGCGATTTACTTCCGGCATAAGTAATTTATCCTGCAGCTGAAAAGTTTATCTTTACTAAAATGCTGCTTATGGTATTTGATCTTAGTAAACTCATTACGGTAATATTTACGCTGTTTGCTGTTATAGATATCGTGGGCTCTATTCCTATACTTATCGGTCTCAAAGAAAAAATGGGTAGCATACGTTCCATGCAGGCAACGTTTGTGTCGGGCATTTTTATGATCGTCTTTTTATTTGTAGGCAAACAGTTTCTTAGTATACTAAGTCTTGATGTACATTCTTTTGCTGTGGGTGGGTCTATAGTAATTTTTCTTATTGGATTGGAGATGGTGTTGGGTAAAGAAATTTTTCACAGCGATACAAATGCAAAAAGTGGAACTGTTGTACCCATTGCATTTCCTATCATTGCAGGCAGTGGCACGCTTACCACTATCATGTCGCTTAAAGCAAATTATGAAGACTGGTATATACTTGCCGGCATTCTTATAAATCTTGTGGTGGTTTATATCGTTCTTAAATCGTTAGGAAGCATAGAGCGTGTATTAGGTGAAGCAGGTCTTACTGCCATCCGCAAATTTTTTGGTGTGATATTATTGGCAATTGCAGTAAAAATATTCAGTACCAATCTTTCTGCATTTATGAAATAATGTTTTGGCGACAAACAGCTGTAGTAATATTAGGCTATGGTTGTGTCACTCACTTGTACGTTCGGAAATCTTTTCTGCAGTCATGAATTGTAAAAGGAGCAATGATAATCCTGATGATTTACGATTCTCTGCACAAGTGTGCGACGCAACGAAGCTGCTATAAAATATTACAGCCATGTTCATAACAAAAACCCCTGGCATTGCTACCAGGGGCTATATCCAAACACCGCACCAAAACATTTAATCTTTATCTCAAAGGGAAATGCACGCCTGCATGTAAAGACAGGTTATTTAAATTATCATACCCCAGTTTTTTATAAGCTATATAATTATAATCTGCACCAACGCTAAAACCTGAGGCGCCGCCTTTGCTAAACGGCACCATAATTCCTGCACCAGCCTGCGCAGTAAAGGATGTGCTATTGTCTGAACCTCCAAACTCGCCGAGGTACTGCCTGAAATCAATCACACTAAAACCTGCTGCTGCAGAAATGTAAGGTTGTATTAAAGCATTGCCTCCTCCCAATGGCTTGAATGCTGCTTTAGCCATCAACGGAACAGTTTGAAGAGAGTTGGTCAAAACAGCAGAAGTTTCTTCATTGTTTCCTGTTTTATAAATAGCTCTGGGATATTTTTGATAATAATCCTGGTAACCAAACTGCAGACCTGCAGACCATTTATTGTTAATGCCATACATCAATGCGCCTGTTGCACCGCGTGGAGATGCATCGCTGACAATGTTATTCTTAAAACTGCCCAGTGGAATACTATAGTTATAATTTAGGTCAAATTTCAATATGCCTTTCTGCTGTGCATTTGCAGACACTGAAGCAATGGTCATCAGTATCGCTAACACCCCTAAATATTTCAGATGTTTCATAAGTTTCTTTTTAATTGTTTGTTTGTATATAAGCAGACTGATCAAACAATGCTTTTACCTGTGCATCTGCATTAGATGCATTGAAGATGCCCTCCCCACGAACAAGTCCATTCCATACAAGACTTATTTTGTTGCTGCCGGATGCATCTTTCAGATCGAGCATATCTACTGATATTGCGCCTTCTGTTATTTGATAAATAGCGTATCCATAAGGTACATAATAGTCGTACCCGGAATATCCCCAATAATAAGGATCCCAGTAACCGCCATAAGAATCGTAATAATCTCCATAACTGACTGCTGTGGTTGATGTTTGGTAAATGCGGTTTACCGTTAATGCAAGATCCGGAGATTGATCTTTACCAACTTTTTTGTATCCACGCTGCTGCATGTATTTATCTACCGCATCAATATATGCCTGATCAGTTGCAGTTATTTCTTTTGTTACGTGTCCGTTATCAATTACTGCAACCGAATCTGTCAGGTTATACGTTTTATACCCACTGAAATTTGTTGAAGAATCATGATTGGTTACATAGATCCTTGATTCTTCGGGTGTGAGATTATTTAATGGTTCCTTTTGGCAACTCACTGCCGCTATAGCTGTTGCTAATACTGCAATCGCTCTTTTCATAATGATGTTTCTTTTCTATAGATTAATAAGAATTTCCAAACCACATCATAAGACGTTATAATATGGATAGGTTTACTTATTAGTTAAGCTTTAAGAAACATTTAGAAAAGATGTTAAATGTGTGAGAACAAAAAGCAATTGAACAATTTTTTGTGTACTGTATTAAAAAAAGAGCGCTCATAAAATGAGCGCTCTTTAAAAAATATTTGAATTCGTGCCTTACATCTCCTGTGCACCTTCTACCAATACAGTTGCTTTATTATTTAACACTTCAACAAAGCCACCTTGAATCTGAAAAGACTCTGTACTACTTTTGTCTTTAAGTATTTTTAGTTTCCCTTTTCCAAGGGCGCTTACCAATGGTGCATGTTTATCCAGCACTTCAAGTAACCCATCTATACCGGGTAACTGCACGCCATATACATCGCCGCTATAGATTTTCTTTTCCGGTGTTAATATTTCTAAAGTCATAAGGAACCCTCTAACATCCCCCGGTGGGGGAGGATTTTGCAAACACGTTTATATTGCCTATGCGCAAACGTATTTGATTTTCTTATTAATGAATAAAGAACTAAACGTACAAGAGTGCGACGCAACTAAAGCTATATTCTTTGCCGGAAGCCGGGCTCAGAATACTGTTTTCGTGAAGAGACTCTCCACGGGAAAGGTTTGGGAAGGCATTACCCTTGTGCCTGCGCCAACAATTTCTTACCTTTTTCTATTGCATCTTCGATAGTACCTACAAGGTTAAATGCAGCTTCGGGATACTGATCCACTTCTCCATCCATGATCATGTTGAAGCCTTTGATAGTATCATTAATATCAACAAACACACCCTTTAAACCGGTAAACTGTTCTGCCACATGGAAAGGCTGAGAAAGAAATCTTTGAACACGGCGTGCACGGCTTACAACAAGTTTATCATCATCACTCAATTCATCCATACCAAGAATGGCAATGATATCCTGCAATTCTTTATAACGTTGTAATATTAATTTAACACGGTTAGCACAATCGTAATGTGCATCACCTACTATCTGTGCAGTAAGGATACGTGAAGTAGAATCCAACGGATCCACCGCAGGGTAGATACCAAGGTCAGAGATCTTACGGCTCAATACCGTTGTAGCATCTAAGTGTGCAAAGGTAGTAGCGGGGGCTGGGTCAGTAAGGTCATCCGCAGGTACATAAACCGCCTGTACGGAAGTGATTGAACCATTTCTTGTTGAAGTGATACGTTCCTGCATCAGGCCCATTTCGGTAGCCAATGTTGGCTGGTAACCCACCGCTGATGGCATACGGCCAAGCAACGCTGATACTTCAGAACCTGCCTGTGTAAAACGGAAGATATTATCTACGAAGAACAGGATGTCTTTACCTTTTCCTGTACCGTCTCCATCACGGAAATATTCTGCAACGGTAAGACCACTAAGAGCCACACGTGCACGGGCTCCGGGAGGTTCATTCATTTGCCCGAATACGAAAGTGGCTTTAGATTCTTTCAAACCCTCCATATCCACTTTGCTCAAATCCCATCCACCTTCTTCCATGCTATGTTTAAAAGCAGCACCATAATTCATAATGCCTGCTTCGATCATTTCACGCAACAGGTCATTTCCTTCACGGGTACGCTCACCTACACCGGCAAATACGGACAAACCACCATAACCCTTGGCGATATTATTAATCAATTCCTGGATCAATACTGTTTTACCCACACCAGCACCACCAAACAGACCAATCTTTCCGCCTTTTGCATAAGGTTCGATCAGGTCAATTACTTTAATACCGGTAAACAATACTTCTGTTGCAGTACTCAGGTTCTCAAATAATGGTGGTAAAGCATGGATAGGACGACCATTTACTTTACTAACCTGGGGCAAACCATCAATCGCGTCACCGGTTACGTTGAACAAGCGGCCATTGATTGCATCTCCCGTGGGCATTGCAATGGCAATTCCCGTATCAATTACTTCTGTACCACGCACAAGACCTTCTGTACCATCCATTGCAATCGTACGAACACTGTCTTCACCAAGGTGTTGCTGAACTTCAAGAACCAGTTTATCACCGTTATCTCTTTTCAGTTCCAATGCGTTATAGATCTCGGGCAGGTTGCCATCTGCAAACTGTACGTCTACTACCGCACCAATGATCTGTTTGATCTTCCCTTTATTAGCCATAAATGACATTTATTTTTAGCAGGTTTTCAAATTATTTCAAACAAAATGTATGAAAAACGGGCTATTCAAATAGCATTAAATCCAATTTCGGCCGCAAAGGTAAGGGAATAGCGGTTTCAAAGTTTTTATGAAGCAAAGTTTCGTCAGGGATTTTTTGAGCCCGGCTTTTATTTAGACATTATGCTTTCGTTGCGTCGCACTCGTGTGCGTTTTGTATAAAATTCAGCAATAGCGTACTCTTTGAATTTTATATTTTACCGATTAAAAACTATCATCAATCATATTTTTTCTGAGGTAAATTTGTCTTTCAAATAATTAACTTATGAAGCACAGAAAACTAGGAAACACAGGTGTAGAATTATCTGCTATTGGCCTTGGCTGCATGGGTATGAGCTTTGCTTATGGCCCACGCAACGATGAAGATTCTATTGCTACACTAAACCGGGCACTTGAACTGGGTATTAATTTTTGGGATACAGCTGACATGTATGGCATGGGACACAATGAAGAACTCATTTCAAAAGTGCTGGTACCTAACAGGGACAAAGTATTTATCGCCACTAAATTTGGCTTCCGTTTACGGGAAGGAGCCACGGGGTTTGTTGGCACGCCGGCTTCTTATTTTGATGGATCGCCTGCCTATCTTAAAGAGGCAGTTGAAAAAAGTTTACAACGTTTAAAGATCGACACTATTGATCTCTATTATGCACATCGCATAGATCCGAACGTTCCGGTGGAAGATATGGTTGGTGCTATGGCCGACCTGGTAAAAGAAGGCAAAGTAAAATACCTGGGACTATCTGAAGCATCTCCAAAATCAATTCGCAAGGCACATGCTGTACATCCGATCACTGCATTACAAAGTGAATATTCGTTATTAACGAGAGATATTGAAGGCGGGATACTTGATACCTGCAGAGAACTCGGCATTACTTTAGTTCCTTACAGCCCGCTTGCGAGAGGACTTGTAACAGCTACCGTAACGAATATGGATGAACTGGCAACGGATGATTTCAGGAGAACCCTTCCACGTTTTAAAGATGATTCATGGGACAATAATCAAAAGCTGGTAGATGAATTTGCTGCTATTGCAAAAAGTAAAAATACTACGGCTGCACAATTAGCATTGGCATGGGTGCTTGCTCAGGGTGATGATATGATTCCGATTCCAGGCACCAAGAAAAGAAAATACCTGGAAGAAAACGCGGCTGCGGTTGACATTGAACTAAGCAATGCTGATCTTCTGCAAATTGAATATCTGTTAGATAAATATCCTAATGTTGGCCAACGCTATAGCGATGGCGCATTGAAACTGGTGAATCATTAATTATATAGAGCTTGAAGGTTTTTCAAACCTTCAAGCTCTTAGATTACTTTAGCTATTATATATAACAGATGCCATATAAAGTAAGTGTACAAGAGTGCGACGCAAGTAAAGTTTAATGCTTATTCCAATGCCGGGCTCAAAAGGTCTATTTCTTATTAACCATGTAAACACCTGCAAGAATAATAATTAAACATCCTATCTCTGCAAGTGTAATAGTTTCTCCATAAAGCAATCCCCAGATAACAGCAATAATTGGAATACCATAAGTAACCAACGAAGCAAACAAAGGGCCTTCTTTTTTTACAAGCATATAGAATAATATGGTAGCAACCGCGGTACCCATAACACCCAATAACGCAGAAGCTAACGTAGCATGCAGATATGTTGGTTGCAATAATGGCAATTGAAAATAACCTGTTGCAGCAAGAATGATAAATGCAGGTATTAATAGAAAACTAAATGATAAAGCGGCCACATGCAAAGAAGCTGTTTGCTGTAAATAACGGCTTACCATATTTACATTACATGCATAACAAATAGTGGCCAGCAAAACTAATGATGCATAGGAAAGGTCATTAAAACTAATACCCTGGTGTGTGGCAAAAGGTAATAATACAAGACCCGTAAAACCAATGATTACTCCGATGATCTTTTTTACACCCGCAGTAAGTTTAAAAAAGGTTACACCGATAATAATGGTGAATAAAGGTGTTAAAGAATTCAATATCGCTGCGAGTGAACTATCAATTCTTGTTTCAGCAAGGCAATAAAGAAAAGCAGGGAAAAAACTGCCAAGTAACCCGGAAAGTATTACAAACACACGTTTTTCTTTTGCCACATTTTTAAATGCTTTCACACCAAAAGGCACCAGCACAATCGCTGCACTTAATATGCGTATGGCAGCAACCTGGTAGGCGCTCAATGCCTGCATACCAAGTTTCATAAGTATGAATGAACTGCCCCAGATAACTGCGAGTATGATAAACAATATCCAGCCTGTAACACTTTTTGCCAATTCCAAAAATTTTCGCAAAGGTCTCTTTTTAAAACAATAAAAGATAACTTTAAAACAAATTGATATATATATGGGTGTCATAAAACTGAACGCTATTAGCACAAGAGCTCCGAAGAATGTTGATAAAGAAAAAACAGAGGCAAAAACAACTTCTTTATTAACAGAGCTGGATGAATTGCAAAATCTTCTATATGCAGAAAATAAACATGCTGTATTGGTGGTAATACAAGGCATGGATGCAAGTGGTAAGGATGGCTTGACACGAAATGTATTTGGTGATCTTAATCCGCAGGGCGTTACCGTTCAATCTTTTAAAGTTCCTACAGCCCTTGAATTATCACATGATTTTCTTTGGCGCATACACCAGCATACACCGCCAAAAGGAATGATTCAGCTTTTTAACCGTTCTCATTACGAAGACATAATTGTAACACGGGTCCATAAAATTATTGATGATGATATGGCAATAAAAAGAATGAAAGCCATTAATGATTTCGAGGACTTACTTACAAAACACAACAGCACGCACATCTTGAAATTTTATTTGCATGTATCTAAAGAAGAACAGCACCAAAGACTCGAAGAAAGGCTAAGTGATAAAACCAAACAATGGAAGTACAACGAAAAAGATTTCGAAGAGGCCAAGCTTTGGAATGAATACATGAAAGTGTATGAAGATTGTTTTAAAAACTGTAATAACATACCCTGGACAATAGTGCCATCAGATCAAAACTGGTATAAAGAGTTCATTATTGCAAATGCATTACATAAGTTATTAACCTCGCTAAAGATGCGTTATCCCGGCTTAAAGAAATAGCAATATTTGTTTTAGCAGGATTTTTTGTTACCTTGTTTTCTATTCCTCACCTTAAAACCAACCTTATGGGATTTGTAAAAGAATTTAAGGAGTTTGCCGTAAAGGGAAATGTAATTGATCTTGCTGTCGGTGTTATCATTGGCGGCGCATTCGGTAAAATCATAGACTCGGTTATTAATGATCTTATAATGCCGCTTGTTGCAAAAATTATAGGCTCCCCGGATTTCTCTAATGCCTATATTCCTTTGGTCGATGGCATCCCGCCCGGCACTTCACTTGCTGATGCAAAAAAAATAGGACCAGTATTCGCTTACGGTAATTTCCTGACTGTAGCTATCAATTTCTTCTTATTGGCTTTAGCTGTTTTTTTAATGGTAAAAGCTATCAATAGACTTAAAAGGAAACAGGAAGTTGCTGCCCCCGCCGCACCTCCTGAGCCTTCTTCTACAGATAAATTGCTAATGGAGATACGCGATTCACTTAAAAAGTAATTATTGTGGAATACTTGTGAGGGAAACAGCCCTCTGTTCCATTGCACATCATACCTTTGAAATCCCGGTACGCTATAGCCGCCGGGATTTTTCTTTTAAAATTATACATGTGAGCGCACCTGCATACCAAATAAAACTTCCGCAATTTGAAGGCCCTTTTGACCTGCTGCTTTTTTTTATTGAAAGAGATGAAGTGGACATTTATGATATTCCTATCACAAAGATCATCAAAGATTTTCTTGCCTATATACATGACCAGGAAAAGCTGAATATAGAATTAAGCAGTGAGTTTATTTTGCTGGTTTCAACATTGATGCGCATCAAGGCAAAAATGTTATTGCCAAGAAAAGAAATTGACGCACAGGGTAATGAAATTGATCCGCGACAGGAACTGGTTGATAAAATTCTTGAATACAAAAAATTCAAAGAAGCTGCCGTGCAAATGGCCGGGATGGAAGCTATGCGCATGCTAATGATGAAACGCGGCAATCTGCAGAAAGAACTTGCACAGATTGGCGAAGAAGCATCAGAAGGCACAGAGATACAAACGGTAACGCTCTTCAAATTAATGAAGGCTTTTGAAAAAGTTATGCAGCGTGTACATGACCGCAACAACAAGCCTGTACACACTGTGGTGCGTTATAATTACACCATGGAAGGCAGCCGCGAAAACATGCTTGAAATGGTAAAGCAGCAGAAAACTGTTTCATTCGAAAAAATATTTGAACAATGCAATGACCGCATACATGCTATTTTTCTTTTTTTATCGATGCTTGAATTGGCACAACAGAAATATATGAGCATAATGGTAGGCGAAGGCCGTAATAATTTTATTGTGGAATGGAATGAGAACAGAGAAGAAGAAATAGAAACCGAAATAAACGTTCCCGCAAACTAATCCTTTATATATATTATAGATTTTTATGCCCCCATCTGTGGAAACGCTGATGGGGCTTTTGTTGCGTCGCACTCTTGTACACTTTGTTCATTGCCGGGCATATATAAGAACGTACAAGTGAGTTACACAACCATTGTTACATAGTGATTCAATGGCCTGCTACATAAATTATTAAACACGCAATTCAAATCCTGCATTTGCTAAAGCAATTGCCAGTTGCTTTTCCGGCCGCAAATAATTTTGAGCGTATGTATAATTTGCCTGCATCATCTCATATCTCAATGCATCTTTTTTAATAAGCAAGTCAGTAAGCGATAAAAAATGATCTGTTGATTCATAAGCAAAATAATTTGTTTGCTCCTGTACCGGAGCGTGTAACAAAAAATCGTTTATATTATTTGAAATAATAGCTTTTGAAAACATTATGTATTCACCAAACTTCCAGCCTATTGAATTAACCAGTCCGCCTGTGGATACGCCGATCGCGGATTGTTTCAGATCCTGTAAATATTTTTTCTTATGCGTTTGCTTTAGCGGTATGATCAATTCAGGACACACCGTTCTTGCATAAGCTGTATCTTCAACACCACCATTGTAGTAATTGCTGAAATGTTCTCTTAGCCCTTTTACAAAAGCTATTCTTTCTGCATTTAATCTTATACGTTCTTCATACTTATGCCCTTCAACTCTTTGTGGATCCCATAAACGTGGTGAGAAAACTATAACAGGTTTTGTTGTATGAAATGGTTTTGCGTTGAAATATTTTATGTTAGCAGAACTTGCGCCATTCTTAATTTTAAAAATATTGCTCAGAAAAATATTACTTCTTACATACGTGGAAACAGCATTCTTAAAACCCGGTTTTAAAAGTGATCGTTTTAATGAAAAATCATGAACAGAAGTAATATAAAAATTTAAACCCCATGGAATGATCTTTGGGTTATTTATTTTAATAACAGGTGTTACGCTTCTTTTAAAATAATAATCGCACCAGTTGTATGCTTCTTTTGCAATATATCCGGGACTGTCGTGCATTTCAAAAATAATCTTCTTATTTTCAATGATGCATTTAAAGAACGGCGTACCAAAACCTGTGTCTTCTCCTTTTTTTATGGCAACATTTATAAGTCCAAGCTGCCGGAGTATACCAAAGCCAACATAAACCTGGTTAAGATGCAAAACGTCTGTACTTAGAAAAAGTGTTGCGTTTAAAGGTTTATGCATGTATTAGTTTTGTTTCAAAAATATACCTGTTTATTGAATTATTTCTATAGCAAAGATGGAATTGGCAAAAGATAAAAAGTTTTCAGTAGTTCAGATCATTGACCGCTTAAATATTGGTGGTACAGAAAGAGTGTTGGTAACACTTAGTAACCTGCTGCAGGATAATGGTCATCATGTAGCTGTTGTTACAACTGTAACAAAGGGTCCGCTTGCAGTAATGTTGAACAAAGAAATTCCGGTTATTGAATTAAAAAGAAAATGGAAATGGAATCCTGTAACTATGTACAGGCTTATAAAAGCAGTTAAGCATTTTGATATTATTCATGTACACTCTTCCTATAATCTGCGCTATCTTTTTCTTGCTGTATCTATATTCCGTTTAAAGAGGCCAATTTTTTTTCATGAACATTTCGGTGATATTAATATTGATCAATCTGTACGCTGGCATACAAAACTTATTTATCCCAAAACAATTCTTATAGCGGTATCAAAGCAGATCGCAGATTGGGCCATGGAAAAATTGAAGATGCCTGCATATAAAGTATTTGTGTTGCCTAATACGGTTATTAGGGGAAAATATCCGTCAGTACAATTAAAAAAAGATGGAATAAAAAGGTTGCTGATCGTTTCTAATTTCAGGCCTACAAAAAATATTCTTGCGGGTATACAAATATTGGAAAATTTATTGAGCAGGGGGTCATCGTTTCATCTTACGATCATGGGGCAGGTCGCAGACAAAGCATATTACGATAGCATTGTTAACTATATAGGTATTCAACAATTGCAGGAAGCTGTAAGTATAAGAACAAAAGAAACAGATATACAATCTGTGCTGTATGAATTTGATCTGGCAATGCATACAGCTACATCAGAATCGGGGCCGCTGGTTTTAATCGAATACATGGCACAGGGCTTACCATTTATTACCTATGATACGGGTGAAGTAGTACAGCAAATAAAGAGTGATCTACCTGAATGCGTTATGCAAAACTTTGATATTGAAGAATGGTCAAACAGGATACAGGAATTATTGCAGAAGGATAACGATGCATTGCAACAACAATTACTAAAGCTTTTTGATACTTATTATTCAGTGGATGCTTATTATGAAAAATGCCTGCATATTTATCGCAAGGGGCTGGAGATGTGCTAATGGATTTTTTATGAAAAAAATTGAGGATAGTTTCCATTTTTTTTATGCTGAATAAAGAGCAAAACGTACAAGTGAGTGACACAACAAAAGCTTAATATTTATCCTGCGTAAAGTTCAAAATTCTTTCTCCTGTTTATATCCATTTTCGCCTAAAAGCTTGCCAGTACTGTTACGCCGCCCTTTACAACCTGGTTTAATTGTACGTTGATTTTTGCATTTAGTGGAAGCAAAACATCTACACGACTACCGAATTTTATAAATCCAAATTCAGCGCCTTGTTTCACTTCTTCACCTACATTCAGGTAATTGCAAATTCTTTTTGCAAGAGCGCCTGCAATTTGTTTTACCAGAATAATACCGTTTGGATTTTCTATTACGACGCTGTGGCGCTCATTTTCTTCTGAAGATTTTGGGTTCCATGCTACCAGATATTTTCCTTTGTGATATTTACTGTATTTCACATTTCCTGCGATGGGATTTCGGTTTACATGTACATTGGCGGGGCTCATGAAAATGCTAACTTGTATACGCTTATCCTTGAAATATTCTTTGTCGGTTATTTCTTCTATAACTACAACTTTGCCGTCTGCAGGACATATAACCTGGCGCTCGTTGATGGAGAGTATGCGTTTGGGTATCCTGAAAAAAGAAACAATGAAAAGAAAAAAAATTAATGTAACTACAAAAATGGCAATTGTAAGCCAGGGTGCCGCAGCACTCAAAAAATTAAAAGAAGCAATGTTAATCAGCCCAAATAAAAAGGCGGCAATACCGATGGACTGATATCCTTCCCTGTGAATTGTCATGAAGCAGGAATTGAGCGGCAAATATAATCACAACGGACATATGGTTTGCAAATGGGGATTGATGTGTTTACGAATAAAACATTTTATTACATGGTCATAAGTTTAAAGCAGGTAACAAAATTCTTTTCAGGTCCTTTTTATTACTGATATTTATTCTTTTAAATATGCATTAAATGATTGCAAATCTGCTTAGAAAGTTTAGTAGCATTTACAAAAAGGTTGTGCCATTCAATGCCGCAACGGATAAACTGTTGCGTATAGATTTCACCGCTTCAAATAAAATATTAACCGGAGAGATATTTGAACATACGGAAAAATTTACTGCATATATAGCAACCCAACTGTTGAATGCAGATGCAGTTTATGGCATTGGTGGTTATAACGAAAGCAGAACAGTGTACAGTCGCAGTAAACATTTTGACTCAGCGGATGGTACGGAGCCGCGGAGGGTGCACCTGGGTATAGACATTTGGGGTGCTGCCGGAACACCTGTATTTGCACCAATAGGTGGCATGGTACATAGCTTCGCATACAATGACCATTTTGGAGATTATGGCGCTACAATAATCTTACTACATCAGCTGGATGGCATGCCATTTTATACGTTGTATGGTCATCTTTCGTTAAAAGATATCTCAGTTCTTAAAGAAGGTCAGTATATAAATATTGGCGAAGAGTTTGGTCATTTTGGATTACCGGAAGAAAATGGCCACTGGCCGCCACACCTGCATTTCCAGGTGATAGAAGATATGCAACTACATAAAGGGGATTATCCCGGTGTATGTAAATTTAGTGAGCGTGAAAAGTACCTTGCCAATTGCCCTGACCCCGATCTTATGCTTAATATGATGCAGCATGCAAAACAGCAATCATAATTTTATAACTGTTGAAATTCATTTTTTCATTATACCAATTAGTTTTTACTTTAGCGCAGCCTAAAAATTAAACTTATGAATAAAGAACATTTTGATGAGCATAGCATAAGAAAATATACACTTACCATTTTTCTTGCATTTGCGGCTGTGTTTTGTTTTGTAATATTAATGATGCAATGGAAGGGAGATTTTATACCTGGTAGTGAGCATGCTTCAGTAACCGTAACTGAAGGTGTTAAGGAAGAAGTTGCTACAGTAGAAAAAGTTACGCCCAATCCGGCATCAATAAAAGTAACATTACCTGCAGGTATTGAAATCGAAGCATTAAAAGGCGGCATTGAAGATAAACTGACAGCTTTTTTAAATGATCCTGACTCCAAACCAGGTAAAGATGTGTGGTTCGATTTTGATAACCTGAATTTTAAAACCAACAGTGCAGAAATAACTGAAGAAAGCAATGTACAGGTACAAAACATTGCGGCCATATTAAAGGCTTACCCCAAACTGAAAATAAAAATAGGTGGTTATACAGATAAGACAGGCGATAGTGTTGCAAATGTACAATTATCACAAAAACGTGCTGATGCAGTGCTGGAAGCTTTAAAGAAAACAAATGCCAATCCTGAACAATTATTGGGCGCTGAAGGTTATGGTTCTCAATATGCAAAAACTGCAGCTGATGCACCGGACGAAGAACGCAAAAGAGACAGAAGGATATCTCTGAGCGTTAGAGAAAAATAGTTTGTTATAAAATCATTTACTGTGCCACCATTTTTTGCGGAATTTATTTTTTGTGACAAGCATTGGAATAAAATGAAGCATTTGTTGCGTCGCACTCTTGTGCGCTTTCTCATATAATCGCAGTTTTATTTTAGATATTGAGTATCAATCAACTTATTTTTTATAGATCTGTAAACTTGAGAAAAATAGCTTTATTTAGCTTATTCTTTTAATGCGTATTATATACAAATTAATGTGTTTATAATTTTGCTGTAATAATTAATGTTGCAACTTTGTCTAAATACAATCGATAATATCAACCTAATTTAACTAGGTGTTTTTCATAGGTTAGCAACGGCCCTGGTATTCTTACCAAGGCTTTTTTATTTATAGCTAATAATAATTGCGTGGCTTTTTCTTTTAATGGCAGAAACATCATGAAGATGCCATGAAAAATAAATGTACAAGTGAGTGACACAACGGAAGGCGCAACGGAGACCTGCTAATAGTCAACAAAAAATTAAAATTTTTCGTAAAGCAACCTGAGTTTTTCTCTTGTCATGATCTTTTCCCAATCTTTTCCCAATGCATTTTCCCAAAGTGGCTTCATGCCCATTGATACATTGATCATGGCTTCAAATTGTTCATCAGTAAGGCCTTTACAAATACCAGAAGGAATATCGATCTTATTTTTTTCTACCATTCTTTTGAATTCAGCAACACCTTTGGGATAATATTCTTCAAGATGATTCATCACAATACAGTTACCGATGCCATGTCTTGTGCCAAGCAAATAACTCAAGCCATAACTTACTGCATGCGCAACACCAACCTGTGAATAAGCGATGCTCATACCCCCTGCATAAGAAGCCATCATCAGCTTATCATCACACTCATCATCCCAGGCATTTTTTTCAAGAAATATATATTGACAAAGCTCCAGTGCCTTTTCACCATAACTTTTGCTGAATTCATTCAGGAAAGTGCCCTGCAGGCTTTCAATGCAGTGAATATAACAATCCATACCTGTATAAAACCGTTGATTGGATGGTGCGTTGGCAGTAAGTTCCGGATCAAGTATGATCTGATCAAATGGCGTAAAATCAGAGTTCATGCCTAATTTTTTGGTTGGGCCGGTAAGCACGCAGGTGCGGCTTACTTCTGCACCGGTTCCGCTTAATGTAGGTATGCCAGCCTTATATACACCGGGGTTTTTTACAAGATCCCATCCCTGGTAATCGGCAGAAGAACCAGGGTTGTTCATCATTAGTGAAACTGCTTTTGCTAAATCCATCACTGAACCGCCACCAATACCAATGATACCCGAAATATTGCCAAATTCATCTTTTAATTGTTGTGCCAGCTCATCCACATAAGTGGTTTTAGGCTCGTAGCTTACATCAGCTAAAAGAATTTTATCGTTGCCGCGCAAAGGAATTCTGTTTACAAGAGGTTTGTTTTGAAAAAAGTGATCAACCAAAAAGATCATTGGAGCATTGGCTTTTCGATTGGGTGCAAGTATTTCATCAAGCTGGTTGAAACTACCTCTGCCATACACCACATAACTCACCATTTTGAAATTGCGGAACTGTGCCATAAAAAAATTTTTGCAAAGTTAGTAGATTGCTGCATTTAAGCTAAATTAAGGAAAGGCAAGTATACTAAGCGTCTGCACTATAAGTGGGCGCTCATAGCCTTTCTGCAATAAGTAGCGGGTCGTTTTCATTTTCTTTACAAGCACAGTGTCTGTCTTTAAAGACTGCCATTTTACAGAGGCTAATCTTTGGAGTGTTTTCATATAAGCTAATTCATCAATATTATTGAGTGCTGTATTGATGTTATAATTGCTGATCCTGTGCTGCAGCAATGCCTGTCTTATTTTTATACGCCCCCATTTTTTTATCCTGAATTTTCCGCCAGCAAAAAGGATGGCAAATCTTTCTTCATTCAAATAATTACTTTCTATCAGCCAGCCTAGTATTTCATCAACCTCTGTTTTGTGCAAGCCAAAACTGTATAATTTTTTCATTACTTCTGCGTGTGATCTTTCCTGATAAGCACAATAATTTTTAGCTTTCTGTTGTATTACAGATAATGAAAATTTTATACCCAATTGATGAGATTTGTTTTGTAATAATAAAAAAGATTCCGGTTTCGTTAAAAAATTGTAGTTTACATTTACACTCCATAAGGATTTATCGGATGAATGACAGCAAGCCCCAGGTGCTTTTAATTGACGACGATCAGGTATACTTATTTGCCGCCACCAAAACTATAGAAGCTACAGGACTGGCCGGCACTGTAGATGTATGCACAAACGGATTGGATGCTCTTGAGTACCTGAATAGAATAATTAGCTCATCAGGAAAATTACCCGATGTTATTTTTATTGATATCAATATGCCGGTAATGGATGGATGGGAATTTCTCGAAGAATATAAAACATTATCGACACGCATTAACGACAATATTAAAATTTATATCTTAAGTTCCTCTGTTGATAAAAATGACATTATGCGCTCTAAAGAATACAACAGTGTAATTGAGTATGTGGTAAAGCCTGTATACAAGGAAAAGTTCAGCGAAATTCTTCAGTCGGCTATCAGTTAATGCTCACACACAAATAATTCACATTCGCCTGTTGATAAGTTGCCAACGCAAAATACATCTTGCTTTGTATGGTTATTTTACAGTAGGTTTGTTCCTACACAAAAATACTTACCAGTAACATGAAATTCATAGTTTCCGCTTCCTCGCTGCTTAAGCACCTTCAACAAATAAGTGGTGTAATAAATGCTAATACCGTTTTGCCCATACTCGAAGATTTTCTTTTTGATATTGAAGATAAAAAATTGAATATTCTTGCGACTGACCTTGAAACGGTAATGCGGGTGCAAATGGAAGTAGAAAGTAAAACAAATGGTAAGGTTTGTATACCTGCAAAGATCCTGATTGATTCTCTGAAGAATATTCCCGATCAGCCTCTTACTTTTAACATTGACAAAAATTATACAGTCGAAATTACCAGCGACAATGGTAAGTATAAAGTAATGGGCGAAAACCCTGATAATTTTCCAAAAGAGCCGGTACCCGACGATACCAATTCTTTCAAAATGAGTAGCACTGCATTATTAAGTGCTGTAAACAATACTTTATTTGCCGTAAGCAATGACGACCTGAGACCAGCTATGACAGGTGTTTTTTTTGAGTTGAGTAAAGATGCGGCACAGTTTGTAGCTACCGATGCACATAGGCTGGTGCGCTATAAAAGAACAGATGTTAAGTGCCCAAAGAACGAAAGCTTTATTGTACCGAAAAAGCCACTTAACCTGCTCAGAAATGTTTTACCAGACAATGAAGATGAACTGAACATCAGCTATAACAGCAATCATCTTTTTGTAACACACGGCTCTACACAACTGATATGCCGCCTGATCGATGCACGTTTTCCTGATTATAAAGTAGTAATACCAACTGATAACCCTTACAGGTTAGTGGTAAATAAAAACGATTTCCAGAATGCGTTACGCAGGGTAAGCGTTTTTAGTAATAAAAGTACCAATCAGGTTGTATTAAGCATTAGTGGCAGTGAATTGCAACTCGCGGCACAGGACGTCGATTTTAGTTTTGAAGGTAATGAACGCATGAACTGCCAGTATGATGGCGAAGATCTCCAGATAGCATTTAATGCCAAATTTCTAATTGAAATGCTCAATGCAGCAGATACAGACGAAATAAAAATTGAATTGTCTACCCCAACAAAAGCCGGAATCATAAAACCAACAGAGCAGGGCGTAGGTGAAGATCTTTTAATGCTCGTAATGCCGTTAATGTTAAATAATTAAAAGATTCAAAAGTAAAGAGGCGCCCCAAAGTCGTAAAGATTTCGGGGCTTTTTTATGTAAATTTTTTAGAGCCCATCAATTCAATAAAATGGCATCGCCTCTTGCGTCGCACTCTTGTACCATTGATATAAAGTCGACAAAAACCAATTTTAATTCAGTATAAAAAAATAATTCAGAATTTTATTCTGAATGTTATTATATTTACAGAAAAATAATCGATATGGATGTAGTGCTGGATAATATTGATTTGCAAATTCTAAACCTGATGCAATCCAATGCCCGTATCTCAAATTCTGATCTCGCAAAGGAAATTAATATGGCCCCTTCCGCTGTGTTGGAAAGAGTAAAAAAGCTGGAACAGAAAAAGGTCATCAAACAATACAATGCAGCTATTGATCCTGCATCGGTACAGCAAAAATTACTTGCTTTCATTTTTATAAAATCTAAAGAAGGATTTACCTGCTGCAGCGATATAGCACAGCAGCTGGCCAATATTCCCGAAGTGCAGGAAGTGCACCATATAGCAGGCGAAGATTGTTTTTTAATCAAAATAAGAACAGCAGATTCCGCTTCATTAATGGCGCTAATGCGTAATTCATTGCAAAAGATTCCAAATATCTTATCTACAAAAACTACTATTGTTTTAGAGACAGTGAAAGAGCAACAACAACTGGTAATCCCTAAACCTGTAAAGGCTATTGTTTAATTGAATCAACCGAAAAAATGCTAACCGATAAAATCTGAATGTTATGAGCAGCACAACTACCAAACAGGCATCTGCATTAATGGTCATAATTGCTTTTGCAACCGTTTACCTGGTTTGGGGTTCTACTTATTTTTTTATACAAAAAGCAGTTTATGATATTCCACCATTTATCATGGGAGCTTTGCGTTTTTTAGTTGCCGGCCTGTTGTTGCTATTCTGGTGCATTTATAAAAAAGAAAAGCTATGGAACCCCCAACAAATAAAAGTAGCAGTATTAAGTGGGTTCTTATTACTGTTTATAGGCAATGGGGCAGTTATATGGGCTGAGCAAAAACTACCCAGTTCACTTGTTGCAGTGCTTGTTTCCGCAGCTCCCTTATGGTTTGTATTACTCGATAAACCAAAATGGAAAGAAAACCTTACCAGCCGCCCGATTCTTATAGGGCTTTCAGTAGGATTTATAGGTGTAATACTTCTTTTCAGTGAAAAAGTTTCTGAAGCACTTTCATCCTCAGGGAGTGTAGAACAGGTCTTGGGCCTGTTGATATTAATTATTGGTTCTATGAGCTGGGCAGGGGGTTCACTGTATTCCAAATATAAAGGCACCGGATCTGCAATAGTAAACACTATGTGGCAAATGCTGGCTGCAAGTTTTGCATTCACAATCTTTAGCTTTGCAGGCAATGAATGGAAAGGTTTTCAATGGCAGTCAGTAAGTAACGAAGCATGGCTCTCTGTGCTTTATCTTATAACAATGGGCTCTCTTGCAGGTTACAGTGCTTATGTGTGGCTGCTACAGGTAAGGCCTGCTACACAGGTTAGCACGTATGCCTATGTAAATCCTGTGGTTGCAGTTTTACTCGGTGTATTCTTTGCAGGTGAACACATGAGTACAATACAGATCGTGGGTTTGGCTGTAATATTAACCAGTGTATTACTAATTAATCTTGCCAGACAAAGAAAAGAAAAACAGGTGCTTGCTGCTAAAAGATCTTTAAAGATGGAAGCAGCATAATTAAAATAAGTGGGTTTAGTGAGTGATTTTTATAAGAGGCCGTAGCATTTGCTATGGTCTCTTTATTTTGATATTTCTACCTGTATTATTAGTAGCAAATATTCTCTGGCATAGAACTTGTCTTTCTGGCATAAATTCTAAATTCCATGAAAGTATCAATTGTATGTTTTATTGCTTGTCTATTATTTGCTTCCTGCGATAAAACCAATAGCAATGAAAGCAAAGGAAATGCTTCTATGAGCATTTATCTTACGGACGACCCCTCTCTATATGATGAAGTGAACATCGACATCCAGGGAGTAGAAGTTAACGCTTCTGATAGTTCCGAAAGCGGTTGGATAGCACTGCCAATGCCACGAAGGGGTGTTTTCAACCTCTTACATTTACGCAATGGTCTTGATACATTACTCGCCTCTGGGTTATTACCTGCCGGTAAAATTTCACAGATCAGGTTAATACTGGGCACATCAAATTCTGTAGTTATTAACGGTATTAGTTTTCCTTTGGAAACACCTTCTGCGCAGCAATCAGGAATAAAGCTGCTTATTAATGCAGAACTTACACCCGGCATTGATTACAAAGTATGGACTGATTTTGATGCAGCAAGATCTGTTGTAACAACAGGCAATGGCAAGTATTTACTCAAACCTGTAATAAGGGTTTATACCAAAGCAGTAAGTGGTTCAATTACCGGCATTGTGCAACCCATAGAAGCAGATGCCTGGATATATGCTTTATCAGGCATTAATGATACGCTTGCTTCTGCAAGACCCGATACACTTACCGGTAGTTTTATAATACAGGGATTGGATGCCGGTAGTTATTCACTGGCTATTGATGGAGCAAATAGTTATAATGATACGCTGATTAATAATATACCGGTTACCAGCGGCAGTGTTACTGATGCAGGAACAATTATCTTACACAAATAAAATCTTTTCCCGGTCATACAAAAGCATGCAAATACAATTGCATGTTTTTTTCATTTTATTGTTAAGTAAATATAGAATTGTGTACCTGGCTGCATTACTACTATTAAGCATCGTTGCGTCGCACGCTTGTACGCTTTGTTCATTGCTGAGCATTGATCAAAACCCTGAAGAGTGCGACGCAACAAACGATGCCATTAAAGCTGAAGCATGGCTCAAAAAAATCTGCAATCTAATTTGCATGCACCGCAGTTTCCCTTACTTTATATTTTCCGGGCGTGCTGCCAAAAGAACGCGTAAGCCTGTTCCATGAATTGATCTGGATAATGGCCAGCGTAAGATTTGCGATCTCTGCTTTAGTAAAATATTTTTCAAGTGCTGCATGAATATCATCGCTGTGCTCTTCAGCAGGCATATGTGTAAGTGTTTCTGCAAACGCAAGTGCAGCCTGTTCCGCTTCAGAATAATAAGGTGTTTCCCTCCATGCAGATACTGAGATCAAACGCAACGGATCTTCACCTGCATGCATCGCCTCCTTGTAATGCATGTCCAAACAATATGCGCAACTATTGATCTGAGAAATCCTGAAACGCAACAACTCTAATAGTTTGTGATCTAAACCGCTGTTGTCTATATAATGCTGCACCTGTAGCATGGCCTGTGTTAAACCCGCAGGTACATCTTTGTAAGTGATCCTTTCCATAGTTTTTTTGTTTTATTTGGAAAGAATAACAAACAAAGGCTTTATAACGTGACAGATCTTGATAGATTTTTTTCGAGTGCTTTTAGTTTATCGGGGTTACGGATAAAATATACATGATGCAATCCTTCTTTTCGCAAAGAAAATATCTGACAATTGACGAGTTTACCGTTTTCGTAATAACATAATGCGGGCTCATGGTTAATAGTAGTTTTTTTCAACACAGTATTTTCTGCATAAAACTTTTTGAACACGCCCAGCAATAATTTAACAACAGATTTTCTTCCGGCAACCGGTTTACGAAATGCTACTGCTTTACCGCCACCATCAGAAATAACCACTATTTCATCGTGCAACATTTTTTCGAGTTGCTGCATGTCTGCGTGTTGTATTACTGCAAGATATTTGTCTACATACGCTGTATTATTTTTTGGTTTTATTCTTTCAGCATCAAATAATTTAAGTTGTTCTTTTGCGCGGCTTAATAATTTTCTTGAATGTTCTTCCGTAATACCCAGAACGGATGCTATCTCTGCATGATCATATGCAAACGCTTCTTTTAAAATAAAGACCGCTCTTTGTTTTGCATTCAACTGCTCCAGTAAAACCAGGAGAGTGTAGGAAAGAATTTCTTTACGGTTAACCGCACTGTCTGCTTTTTCTGTGGCAATGGGTTCCGGCAGCCATTCACCGGGATATAGACTTTTTTCTCTTTTTTGTTTATTCTTTTTATTAATAGAAAGATTTATTACGCTGCGTACCAGGTAGGCTTTGGTATCTTCAACAGCCGTATTGCCGCGTTGCATAAAATTCAGATAAGCATCCTGCACAACATCCCTGGCATCTTCGTATGAGCCGAGAATGTTGTATGCATAAGTGGTTAGTAATCGTTCGTATTGATGTATCATAGTTTTTATACAAGGGTATAAAGTTAGTATGCAATGATGATGATCAATTTTTTTTGTGCGTGCTTCAGATCCTATCTCCCTTTCACTGCACTGTCAAAATGAAAGTTAACATAATCAAATATTGCCAGAATTGCATTTTAAAAACTGAAAAAAATACATAGCATCCCATTGGCACAAGACTTGAAAATATGTTATTGGATACATTGATTTTCTTTTCACCATGTAACAACTATTTGTAACATTTTAAAAAGGAGGTTAACATGTCAATTGTAAAAAGAAACGGGTGGCCTTTCAGCGATATGCCGGGCCTTTTCAACGATTTTCTCAGCCGTGATCTATGGAACTGGGGATTGGAAAATAATTCCACCACCAACACCACCATTCCTGCCATTAACGTAAAAGAAACCAACGACAATTATGAAGTAGAAGTGGCAGCACCCGGAATGGAGAAGAAAGATTTTAAGATTGAACTGAACGGCAACATGCTTACCATTAGCAGCGAGCGGCAAAACAAATGGGAAGAAAAAGAAGGCGAACGTTATTCCAGGCGCGAATTTAGTTACCAGAGTTTTCAACGCACCTTTCAGTTACCAAAAGATGTGGTAGACGAAGACAGGATCCAGGCAAAGTACGAGAATGGGTTACTTCATCTTACTATTCCAAAAAAAGAACATGCCAGGCAAAGGCCGCCGCGCATGATAGATATTGCTTAAGTTAAAAAACAAAAAGGTGGATAGCACAATCCACCTTTTTTATTTTTTATGATTAGTCATTCTTAAACATCCACCAGTTACGGTCAAACAATTCGTCCGCCTCAACAGTAATTCCGCTATCCGCATCATAATTATCCTTTGGTTGCAAAGTAATACTATCACCTTTTTTATCTGAAACCCTGAAAATGGTAATATTCTCTGCTGACTGTGGATTTTTTTCTGCCAGCAAAGTTCCTGTATGCACAGTATCTATCTCTGATAATGTTGTTATTACTTCCCACATAGTAAATCATTTAAATCGAATTATATAATACGGTAAATAAAACAAAGGTTATGCCGCGTTAAGTTGGGGTATTAACAGAGATATCAGGCTGAATAAAAACAAAAGATCCCTCACAGGAAGGATCTTTTTAACGTGGGGTTTCAACAAATCAAACATGTATATGCAGGGAACTGCCATTCACATCAACGGTATATTCCTGCAAGGGGTTATTGGCCGGTCCGTTTATTACTTTCCCGCTATCATTAAATACAGAACCATGCGCAGGGCAGTAAAAATGATCAGCTGTGCCATCGTATGTAACGGTTACGCCTTCATGTGTACACGACTGTGATACAGCTATAAATTTTCCCGCTAATGTTTGTGCTACAATTACACCATTGGTATAAATATAACCACCCGGGCTGCCGAGTGCCGCGCTGCTGCCCGCATTAAGATCAACTGTAAAATCTTTTGAAGCTGCAGGTGTAGCAGAGCTTTTACTACAGCCGCCCAGGCAACTGATCATTAATAAACCTGCTGCGCTAAAGCCCATTTCCGATAAAAATTGTTTTCTGTCCATATGTTGTTTTAATGATTAAAAGACCGGAAAGTATTTTATCAGCAGGGCTACAACCAACCAGTTAATAAATTGCCTGTAAATTATTTTTGTTGCAGTAATGCAGCATGTTAAAAAGACTGAACAGGAAAATTTTACAGATGAATACGTGTAATAAGAAGTTTAAAGTTTATAGGGCATAAAAATGCAAACATCCATATTCTGCCGCATTATGCATTGCAGTATAAGTGTGCGACGCAACAATAGTTGCCATAACTACAAAAGCCGGGTACAAAAAATTGTTACTTTTAAAAGAAAGGATTTTTTTGACAGCGGGCTATAGTGCTGGTATAAAGCTTCCGTTGCGTCGCACACTTCTGCGTTTATAGCTATACGCGGCTTTTTACTATCAAGTGCGTACCTTTATTAAACCATTTATGATGGTTAAGAGTGGCGGGAATACTATTATAACCCTGTGCTGTATTAATACCATAATGAGGAATATTTTTCGCTGCCATATGAAGCTGCATCCCTGTTTTAGACTGCATTAATTATGGCAGGATTTTTAGTTTGTATCTGTTAACCATTAAAATTTATATTATGCGTTTAACAACATTCATAAAAGGTGTTTCAATCGGGTTTATACTTGGTGTTTTATTTGCACCTGATAAAGGATCCGCAACAAGAAGAAAAATTTCCGGTGTGGCCTCAGATATTAAAGATGACATGACCGATACTTTAAATGATATCAGCGATATGGTATCGGAAAAGATAACTGCCATAAAGAATATGGTGAGCGATATGACCAATGAGGCAGAAGACGAATACAACGATCTAAGCATTGGCAGCGACGACAGGGTTTAATAAAACCGCCAACTTTTATGAAACAATAAAAACAGCTTTGCATAAGGCCGTTTTATAGTTGCATGCAGATGACTAAATCAATTTCCAAAAAGATGACTGCACTTATCCATAGTGCTCTCTGTAGTTGTATTTACCTGGTAAGTGATCCTGCTGTAAATCCTTTGCCCGTTTGAAATGTTGCACCTACAGACCCAACAATACATTCGCCCCTTTTTAGTCCGGCCCATGTTCTTATTTGATACACAGGTTCTATTCCCGTACAATGTGCACCCATAAAATATCTTATACCGTTTTCTTTTAATTTTTGCGCGGTCCATTGTATTTTATCATCACTGGTATTTAAAAGATGCAGTCCGCCAATTACGGTATAGATCTTTTCATGCTTTAAGTTGTTATTTACATGCGTAAGATTGTTAACGATACCCGAATGGCCACAGCCTGTTACTAGAACCAGCCCATCCGTTGTGCGTATTACCAACGCCATATCTTCCGGTACATTATCCGCTATCACCCTACCGGTCGCATCTTTCATTTTACCTGTAGTATCATAATTTTTTTCGGGGTGCACTCTCGGCACAATCCCTGTTAAGTAAATGCCCGGTGCTATTTCCTCAAAGTTTTTATGCAGCACTATTCTTCCCCCGGTAGCTATATACAGCAATGAATCTTTTTTGCGGTCATTGTCATCTCTGCCATCATCATTGATCCTTGTATCAAAAAAACCAGGCGCCACATGCGTAACACCCAGTGCATTTTTATTTACTGCGGCGAGTGCATTGCGTAAAGGAAGCCACCCGGCAGTATGATCGGTATGGTCATGACTTAGTATCAAAGTATTTACATCAGAAAGATCAATATTAAGCGCTTTACTGTTTTGCAATACCGTGTTTTCATGCGAACCTGCATCAAACAATATTTTTGTGGAATCTGCTTCTATAAGTGCAGAAAATCCCCACTCTCCCCATCCCCTCTGTGCAAGCATGGTACTGAGTATGGTGATCTTTAGATGCTTTATAACATGAAGATTGTCCTGTGCATGGCTTGTTACTCCTCCTGCCAGTACAAACAAAACGAAAAGTGTTTTACGCATAAAGTATGTTGAGATGAAAATTTAAAATACAATTTTATTCTTAAGCAACCGGTTTGCGCAACAAATAACCTGTGCTATATTTTACAACCGAACAGGTTTTTGCAGCATTACTCCTATAATCATCTGATTTCTTCTTATTTACTGATGAGTGTCATCCTTAACCATAATGCAGGTTATGTATCCATACATATTTATACGATAATTTTATCGTGCATCAAAATTTGCTTTTTTAAAAGGGGCATCATCAGAATAACCTTCATCAAAAATTACATATATGAAAGTCAGGGAAACAGCCAATACAGTCAGGAAACGGCAAAAGGCCAGCCGACGGGAATTGATAGCCAAAAAAATAGATCATGCATTGGGTATGTATAATGTAAGGCCCGGTAAGAATTATGAAAAAGGGTTGAAAAAAGCGAGTAAACTGCTTAGTAAGATCATTATCGTGCCTGTAACAGCTGACATTAACCATAAAAAGGTAAAACCTAAGACCGCAGCAATAAAATGATAAGAAAATTGTTAGCGCATTAACTTACCTTATAACAGGCGGGTTTCCCTGCATCGTATACTTGTATAATTTGTACACTGCCGTGTTGTGACTACACTTTAGATAACCAATCAGGCAACCGGCTGTTTCTTAGGTGCAGGCTTCCTTTTTTTAAGTTTATGCCATCGTGCATCATCTTCATCGCCCAGTAACATACCCCATGGCTTTAACTCTTCCACATGATCAAATATTACTTTGCAGGTAGCCACAAAAGGAAGACTTAGAAACATGCCCCCAACACCACACAAGGCGCCGCCTAACAGCACAGCAAGAATAGATACAAGCGCATTTAGTTTTACACTGGAACCAATTATACGTGGCACCAAAAAATTATTGTCAATGAATTGCACCACAAAAAAAATAGCCATACTGCCAAGTGTTTTATAAGTGTCGCCGGTATTACTCAAGGTTACTATCGCCGTTAATATCAGGGAAATAAGCCCTCCTATGTAGGGAATAAGATTTAGTATAGCGCCTATTACGCCCAGCAGTATTGCATAAGGAACGCCAATGATAAGCAACCCTGCGGAATTGAGTACTGCCACACAACCTGTTTCAATTAATAAGCCCGATACGTATTGAAGTATCACTTCTCTTATTTTGCTTATAACACGGGCCACAGTATTTGCATGTTTGTCGTCAAATATTTTTATAGTGAACATGATCAGATGGCTGCGGTAATACATAAAAAGAAAAGTATAAATGGGTACCAGCATAAGCGTAGCCAGGGATGCAGTTAAAGCCCCCAGTGTACTGCCTGCCATGTCTTTTGCATTACCCATCCCATCTTTTTGCGCATCAGTGATCACCTGGTTTTGTTGTTGCTTACTTACATGAAAAGTATGATCTACCCATTCCTGGGCATTCGAAAAAAAACCGGTAAGATTTTTTTTAATGGCAGGCAGGTCATCTATAAAAGAAGACATCTGGTAAGAAATAAACATGATCAATGCTGTTAGTACAACTGTTGCAATGACCAGTGAAAGTAAAATACAGATCACACGGGGTAATCCAATCCGGGCCATCTTTTTTTCCAGCGGAAATAAAAGCACCGCTATCAAAAAAGAAAAACCAAGCGGCAGTATAATTCCCTGTGCTGCAAAAAGAGTAAAAAACAATATACTTAACAGAAGAAGAATGCAGGTGATCTTAACATAGAGCGGCACACGGGTTATCATAAGTAAGTTTATTTACATAATGTATGGTACAATTTAATGCCAATAAAAAATGTATCAGCATATCAAATTATTAGCCCGCAAAATGTTGCTGATTTTACCTGTATGTTGAATAAATTCCTTGTACGGTTCTTTTATAAGAACGTGAATGCCAGTGTCAGGGCTTTGCATTCTGGATTGAGGTGTATTTACCCCGTTCAGCATGTTATTCCGTATATGTAGAGATAATCTTAAGACGACCGGGAAGACACATTACGCTTACCATCCAACGAAGCACTCATAACAAGATATTCTTTATAACTATTTTAAACAGGTTCTGTAAGTTTCTTGCAGGACTTTTTTTATGTACCCAACAGAAGCGCTGCTATTAAGCAGCCGTTGCGTCGCACGCTTGTACTTTCAGAACAATTACTCAACATGATCACCGTCATTGCGAAACTTTATGACATAACCCAAAAAAGCTGTTTTTTGGGTTATGTTTTTTATATACAACCCAAAATGGGTTGTTTTTGATATATTACTTCCTTTACACTCCATTTATAACGCCTTTGTTCCGGTATGGTTACATGTTCCTAATAACAAAGCATTTTATCTAAAAGCCAAAAACTATCAGGTCATTGCGAAGCCCATGCAACGCCCTTGTGTGTAGGCATGGGCTGTGGCAATCTTTCTCATGAACCCGGCAGTAGTATTACTATTAAGCTTTTGTTGCGTCGCACACTTGTACGGTTGAATTCGTTATGGAACTTTTACTAAAAGGATTCAGTAGTAATATATTTAGAAAAGGAATTTTATTGTTGTTTAAATTGAACAATCTTCACAAAAGAATCAAGAGTTAAAATTTTTTCCTTGAAGTCTTGCGGGAAACTAGTTAAATATGGTTTTGGTACAACTAAACAAACATTGTATTTATACATTTCTTCTAATTGATTTTTAGATATTCCCTGCTGCAAAGTAAAAAGATGTTTGGTTTTTACTCTATCAGCTTCGTTTAATATTTGCCTCCAGCGATCCTTACAAGTTGTTTTTGAAGCGAGCACAACAAGTTTTTCTGGATCAAATTTTAAATTATGATAAGCTTCTAAATTCGGAAAAATAAAATCAGGTTTTTTATTGTCTTCAGTAATTGTCTGTGTAGAATAATCGAGTTGAAATGTCTTGAATATCTCTGAAAGATGATGCTCAAGTGATTTGCCTGCCCTGCTTTTTCGTCTGTTGAGAATTGTGTTAGCAGTTTCAACAAGTTCTTCAACTGTTTTAAATGGTGTTTGAATACGTTTTGAGTATCGATCAATTTCAATTGTTTTAAAAAGCTGAAATTCAGTGTTAAGCCAATTTAAAATTTCTTTATCAGGATTAGATTTGATTATTTGTTGAGTAATACCAAAAGCATTATTGTAACAATTACGTGAATTCGTAGCAAGCTCTAATGTTGTTGGAAAATCAACTTTAAGCGATTTGAGAAATGCTAAAAAACAATCGTGTAATTTATCCTCTGAAGTTTGCTGAAATTGTCTTGGTAAAATTCCGTTTGTATCAGTTGAAGAAATATTAAGTTCTGCAAAAAAATCATCAATTTCCTCATCTGATTGTAACACAAACGCTTCATAATAATCATCTGTTCTCTTAATTATAATTAATAAATCGCCAATATTGTCATCTTGCAGATAAGGAAAGCCTTTTCCAAATCTTGTTAAACGATATTCATTTCTTGTTCCAGTTCCATAGTAAATGAAACGACTTTGTGTTTCAAAATCGTCTTGCCATTTTATCGTAACAAATTTATCTTCATTTGTACCTTTTTTACCAGGCGTTTTAAAGAATAACTGCCAAGCGTTTTTGTGAATATGAAAGCCAGCCTGATGAGCACCAGTAGCGCCAGTATCATTTGCGGTGATATATTTAGAAAATGCAATACTTGATTTTTGTATTGATTGAATAGCCTTTTGTAAAATGCTTTCCATTTATTTAAACTTTACATCATTTTCTTTTTGTCTCTAAAACTTCAACTATTTTGTCTCCAATTGTTTCAATTAATGGAACTACTACAGAATTTCCAAACTGTTTATACCCCTGATTCATTGATACAGCATCAACAATAAAATCTTTTGGATAGCCTTGTATATTTGCCGCTTCTCTTACGGAAAGTCTTCTTGGATTTTTATTTTTTTGAGGTATAAGTATTTCCGAACCGTCTTTATAATACCGAGCACTCATTGTTCTGCTAATCCCATTTAAATCAGCGAGCCCAAAACCGAATCCATTACCTTTTTCTTTGTGTTTTTGAGCATAGTCTTGTAAATATTTCCAAAGATGATCGGTAAGTGTATATTTCGGATCTACTTTGGGCTCAAGAAATTCTTTTAATTTTTTGTTTGCTTCAGGCAAATCAGGAAACTCAAACTTTTCGTTATAGTTAAAAACCTCTGCGTCGAATCCAATCATAAAAGTTCTTTCTCTATTTTGAGGAACAAAATGTTTTCCATTTAAAACTTTTGAGTGAAATGAATAACCAAGATCAATCAAGGTTTCTCTAATTACTTTAAACGTGTTGCCTTTATCATGTGAGACAAGATTTTTTACATTTTCAAGAAAAAATGCTTTTGGTCTATGTTTCTCAATTATCTCAGCTATATGGAAAAATAAATTGCCTTGTTTTATATCTTCAAAACCATGCTTTCTCCCTAAGCTATTTTTCTTTGATACACCCGCTATAGAAAAAGGCTGGCATGGAAAACCTCCACACAATACATCAAACTTATCGGGTATCCATTGTTTCGTTTCTTCTTTAGTTATGTCCCCAAATGGTATTTCTCCAAAGTTTGCATAGTAGGTTCTTTGAGCCATCTTATCCCACTCAGAAGAAAAAATACATTCTCCCTGTAATCGTTGCATTGCAATTCTGAAACCTCCTATTCCAGCAAATAAATCGATGAATGTAAATTTTGGAAATGCGGGTTTAGGAAATAACACAGCATCATTAAAACGAATAATATATTGAAGTGCTTCTTCGGCAACTTTATTTGTAATCTCTTCATCAAAATATCCCTCAAGAATATTCGCAGCAAATTCAATAGCAGGCTTTTTAAGTTTTTTATTTTTTGTTCTCAAATAATGACTGATAACTGCTGTTCTATAATTATCAGGTCCAAATACTGAAATTTTCCAAATCTTATCTGCTACTGCATGAATCTTTGAACTTTCTAATGCAACACCTTTTTCTTTGATCATTTCCTACCTCTCCTTTTCGAGTTAGAAAATGATTCGTGTTCAAAGAAGTCTTTGAAAGATGTTTCCAAGCCATTGCATACAATTTTTTCAAGTGTGACAACAGAAATATTTCGTTTCCCTGTTTCTACATGATTCATGTATGTTCTGTCAACATCTGCTTTAAATGCAACAGCTTCCTGTGTAAGATTTTTTTCGCTGCGGAGTGCTTTTATGCGTTCACCAATTTTTACCTGAATGTCCATTAGGTAAAAGTGGCAAACGTGACTCATAATACATTTGCTTATAAGTCACGTTGCATAACTTCTTAAATTAATTATAAGAAATGCACAAGAAGAGAGTGAAGTGTTTTATCGAGTTTATCTGGTTTTAGATCACATTCCCATATTGTAATAATTCTCCATCCATCTTTCTTCAAAGCCTTTACAGCTTTTTCATCATTGGCAATATTTCCGCTAATCTTTTGCAGCCACCATTCTGTTCTTGTTTTGGGTACTGCATAGTATTTGCAGTCTTTATGCCCATGCCAGAAACAACCGTGGATAAAGATGACAGTTTTGTATTTTGGCAAAACAATATCTGGTTTGCCGGATAGTGTTTTGTCGTGCAGCTTATAACGAAAGCCATGTGCATGGAGAAATTTACGCACCAGCATTTCAGGCTTTGTGTTGGCGCTGCGGATACGACTCATATTATAGCTCCGCGTTTCCTTATTGTGTACATCTGCCATAGATAGTACAAATGTAGCGTCCTTCTCCTAAAGGAGAAGGACGGGAGGATGAGGCAGATATATTATAACTGCGCGTTTCTTTACTATGCACATCTGCCATTGTGCGAAGATAGGTTTGTGGCCTTGATCTGAGTGATTGCCACAGCATTTAGTTAAGCATATCCGTACATATACTCATATACTTCGTAATGACGAGTCTTTTTGTTGCCGTACAAGAGTGCGACGCAACGGCTGCTAAATAGGAATACCATTGGCGGGTTAATAAAAGCTTTGTAAAAAAGAACTCAACACAAACATATTTGTTGTACCAACAATAACGGTTTAATATTTACCTTTATTGGTGGGCACACTGATTGCATTATGTATTTAAAAATAACCTATGAGCACGCATTCCTCGCCTCCTGAATTTATTGAGGAGTTTGGCAAACGGCAGGAGTTGGCCAATATAATCATACACATACTCGGCATTATTTTCGGTATCGTAGCTATACCTTTTTTACTTGACTTTGCAAGTGATGGTAACATAAGCTATATAATAAGTGTAAGTATTTACGCATTGTGTTTCTTAATGACGTTTACCAGTTCTACATTATACCACAGCGTGCGGCGGTATAAACGCAAAATGCTGTTTAAAAAACTTGACCGCATAAGTATCTATTTCCTGATTGCCGGCACCTATACGGCAATCATACGCTACTACCTCTTTGACACTACAGGCATTGTATTACTTTGCATATTGTGGGGACTGGTGCTGGCAGGCATTTTCTTCGAGACCTTCTTCCCTGGCAAATACAATATATTCTCACTGGCTTCATACCTGTTGATGGGTTTGATCTTTGTTTTTGTGCCCAACCATTTCTTTGCTTCAATGCCAAACGAAGTTGCTGCACTTGTACTGGCAGGTGTGGCATTGTATATTTCGGGTGTTACTTTTTATGTGTGGCAAAAATGGAGCTATCACCATGCATTATGGCATCTTTTTGTATTGGGTGGTGGCATCTGTCATTTTATAGCGGTGCTGGAAACAGTGTCTTAAACAGATATGCAAAATATTATCCCGAAATTTAATGCATGAGAAATATTTTTTTGTGTGTACTGCTTTTTATGGGTTATATAGCCGCAGCCCAACAACCATTGATCCACTCACACAACGATTATGAAAAACCTGAACCATTGTTCAATGCGCTCCGCAATAAAGCATTTACAATAGAAGCTGATGTTTACCCCGGCGATAGTCTCTTTGTGGCGCATGATAAAAAAGATATACGTGCAGGCAGAACACTGGTAAACATGTACCTGCAACCTATTGTACAATTATTTAACAGCTATCATGGCCGCATTAGTGGAGATGCAGATTATGCGCCCATATTGATGATTGACATTAAAGAGAACAGCGAATTAGTAATACCTGCACTTGTAAAACTGCTTGCACCTTACCGTGATGTTTTTGACCGCAGCATAAACCCGCATGCGGTGCTTATAGTGCTGAGTGGTGAACGCGGGCATAATGCTCAATGGACCCAATGGCCTGCTTATATCTTTTTTGATGGCAGGCCTTATGAAAGATATGACAACGCTATACTAAAACGCGTAGCTTTTATAAGCGATAGTTATATGAATTATATTTCACCAAAAGACAGCATAGATATAAAGCTTAAACAACTTGTTGCAGCAACACATAATAAAGGGAAGTTATTAAGGCTTTGGGCTATTCCCGATAATGAAGCGTACTGGCGTAAGTTTCATGAGATGGGTATAGATATTATCAACACAGATAAAGTAGCCGGGTGCAGCAGATATTTTTCTGCTGCTGTTACCAGGTAGCAGTATTTGCTGCATAGCATTGTTGCAGTACAGGAGTGCGACGCAATGAAAGTATAATAGCAAGCATACCGCCGGATTGATAATACTACTATTTTACTTTATACGGTTCTTATATAAAAGCACGGAGTTTTCCCGCTGCCTCCCTGCCACTTTGCAAAGCTGCTTCTACAGTACCCTGCGACTTACCGGTATAATATGCCTCGCCAGCAAAAAAAATGGTATTGTTTACAGGTGTTGCAAGTATGTTTTTCGCTTCGGCTGAAGCAATGGTGTTATAACTATACCCACCCTGTATATAGGGATTATTGGACCAGCAAATGATTTTGTGATGCGTAAGCAGCTGTTGCAGTACAGGCATACTTTTATGAAAAATTGCCGAGAGGGAATGAAGGGCCGTTTGCAATAATGCATCATTGGTTAACCGTGAAAGCATTGCTGCTTTGGGACCACCAAGCCAGCCGGTAAGCAAATTATTTTGTATGGGTGATTGGGTCCACCATGTTGGGATGGTTTCATCGCTTAAGATAAAACCGATATCATCTGCATGCTTTTTCCAGAAAGCTGTTTTAAACTGTAACAATATTTTTATAACAGTACCAAAGCCTAATTGCGCTATGGCAGTTGAATGGCTGGCAAGTGCGGGCATAAATTCTATGCTGTTATTTTGTAATACACCCAGCGGCACTGTGACAATAAGTTTTGACGCGCTGATGGTTTTATTGTTTATGGTATGTGCCGTAACATGACCGGGGTAGTGTTCAATTTTATAAACAGGGTGATTGAAAAATATATCATCGTGTTGCTGCATGCATTGCTGTTGCAGGTAATCAATAAGTTTACCATACCCGCCTTTAATGCGGTAGTTGACTTCATTATGCTGACTCCATTCTTCTTTAACGAATAAAACCGATGCTTTGGAAATATCGGCAAGATCAAAGCCTTCTGCATAATGTTGTACAGCATTGCGCAACGATGCATACTGTGTCGCTGAAAAATATTGCTGCAAAAATTGTTCAATCGTAATATCATCTTCCTGTTGCTGCAGACGCTTCATAAATACATCCCAATGTTCATCTTCATCATCTTCAGTTAACCATTTACCTTTTTGCACAGAGACCATTTTACCTGTGACGGGTATCAATGAAAGGCCCGCTTCTTTAACCAGTTGCTGTGTACGTTCAAGGTTACCATGAATAAATTCCGGGCCGGTTTCTACGGTATCATCAAAACCGTTCTCTTTAATGGTATGGATCCTTCCACCTGCAATACCGGTAGCTTCGAGGATACATACCTGATAACCTGATTTAATCAGCTCCCTCATGGCCATTAGCCCGGCAGCACCTGCACCAATGATCAATACATCATATTTCATAAATGCTTCGTATAGTAATGAAGTTCTGCAAATTTGTTATTCGCGGGAAAAAATAAATGGCGCATACTTTTAGCACAACGACGTGCATCTGGTAAGCATTATCTGTTTGTTGCTATATATTGTTTTAACTGGTTCGCATTATTAATAGCAGCCATTGTTGCCGTATTATTAAAAAATACAAAAACATCTTTAGCCCGCTTTGAGCTTAATATGTCGTTTGCCATTGTTGTTATATCTGCTTTAGCATATTCATCATAATACAATTTTGGTGCACCATGAAACCGATAATAAACAAGGGGTGTATTAGTGATTACATCAGCCGGTAATTGCGGATGATTAATACCACAAAATGTAATGCCGTGTTTTTTCAGTATATCATATACATCCTGGCGCCACCAGCCTGAATGTCTGAATTCAATTACGTTATTGAAACTATTATCTACACTGTAAATCAGTTTCTGCAAAAAAATTTCATCATATTTTATTTGTGGCGGCAGTTGAAAAAGAACAGGTCCCAGTTTGTTTTTTAATCCTTTGCTGATTGTTGTATAAAAATCTGACAATAGTTGCTGGCAATCATTAAATTTTTTATAGTGTGTTATAAGCCTTGGAGCTTTTACAGCAAATAAAAAATCTTCAGGGCTTTTTGCAAACCAGTTCTCCATGATTTTTAATTGCGGGAACCGGTAAAATGTAACATTCAATTCGAGTGTATTGAAATGTGTGGAGTAGTATTCAAACCATCTGGTCTGCGGAAGTTTCTGCGGGTAAAAATTTCCTTTCCATTCTTTGTAACTGAAACCGGAACAGCCGATACACCACTGCATAAATTATATTTGTTATACACTAACAATAAATATGCCTTCGGTAAAATACCAGGCTTGGTATTTACCAATACAATAACTGTTATTAATAATGCAATGCATCAGGTTTTTAAATGGTGGGCTATTTATTTTTTACTTTTTCTATTATCTGTTTTGAATCGATATGCTCCTTTTGTTGGACGCTTGCGTTACCTGTTTCTACCTCTATCTGCTTGGTTGTTACCGCATAGCTATTGGGATGAATAGGCTCTCCATATTCCACGGCGTAAGCTTTTGTAAACTCTGCACCAAAATATAAAATAATAGCGGAATAGTAGACCCATAAAAGTAAGATCACCAAAGAACCGGCTGCACCGTAAGTACTGCCTACATGGCTTTTACCAATATAAAATGAGATAGCAAATTTACCCAACATAAATAATATAGCAGTTGTGGTGGCACCTGCCCGCACATCTTTCCATTTGATGCGTGCATCCGGCAATACTTTAAAAATAACGCCGAATATAACTGTTGTAATGATAAAGGTTATGACCAGATTGATGATGTAAAATATAATTACTGCAGTATCGGGATAAGCCGCTGCAAGTCTTTGGCTGAAGCCATCAATAAGAGCGCTTATACCCAGCGACACCAATAATAAAAAGCCAAGGCTTATAATGACCGAGAACGAAAGAAACCTGTTTTGCAGCATCTTAAGCCATCCTCTTTTGGGCTTTGGTTTAAGGCCCCATATCATATTGATAGAATCCTGTATTTCAGCAAATACAGAAGTGGCGCCCAGTAATAATGTTACTCCACCAATTATTGCTGCCATAGTACTTTTCCCCTGCAGCGATGCATTCCTGATGATCTGCTGCAATTGTGCAGCCGTATCATTGCCTACAAAACCCGCAAGTTGTGCGTATACTTTTCCTTCTATCGCCTCCCTGCTAAAAATAATACTGCACACCGAAATAATAACGAGCAATAACGGGCCCATGGAGAACACCGTATAGTAAGCAAGAGAACCGCTAAGTTTAGTGATCTTATCCGGGCCGAAACTTTTAAATGCATTTTTGAGTATCTGCCATAAACCCCCAAAGGAAAATTTTTTTTTCATATTGATGCGTATATGGCTACGTTACAAAAAAGCTACCAATAAAAAGCCACTGATATTACAGTGGCCTTCTCCGCTATGCGGAGCAGATATTTTTCGATGGAGAAACCCGGTTAAGCGATATTAACCGAAGGCTTCCATGACAGATCTGTAGATTGCATGAATACCTCCTTTTCTTTGGTGAATTGCAGGTACAAATATACGATTTTTTTCCCCGGTTTTTTACTGCAGGGTGTCTGCATCCGTATCATGCATTGCGCTTGTATCCGGTTGAACCTGCATTTTATTATTACTGCTGTCCATACTATTTTCCGGGGCTGGTTTAGGCTCACTACAGGCTGTGAAGCCGATGAGGGTACTGGTTAACATTACTGTTAAGATGATCTTTTTCATGGTTAATCTTTTTAATGCAGCATCAAACAAGTATCTTACCATGCAACCTTCTTAAATCATAAAATTATGTTGATGCATGCGCAGGCTCATACACACTGGTGTAGATTTCTTCTATCAGTTTTTTGTTAAAAGCATCAAGATCTTTAGGACTCCGGCTCGTGATAAGCCCCTTATCCACAACAACTTCTTTATCTTCCCACTTTACACCTGCATTTTTCAGGTCAGTACTAATGGACGGGTAAGAAGTCATTTTTCTCCCTTTTAACATTCCTGTTTCAATTAATAACTGAGGGCCGTGACAAATAGCGCCCAATGGTTTCCCTTCCTGGAGGAAATGTGTGGCAAAGCTTACACAATCTTTATTCACCCGCATCTGATCAGGGTTAATTACCCCACCCGGAATCATCAGCGCATCATAGTCTTGAGGATGTGCATTGTGCAGGGGTACATCTACCGCCAGTTCCAGCGACCAATGATCATGATTCCATCCCTTTACCTTTTTATCCTGTGGAGAAACGATGTGTACAGTAGCACCAGCCTCCTCCAACGCACGTTTCGGACCGGTCAGTTCTGTTTCCTCAAAGCCATTCTCTGTAAGAATAGCTACTTTCTTACCCGATAAGTTTTTCATAATCTTTTATTTTAATAACGAAAGAAAAATTGTTAGCATACTATTGCGACAATTACCCTGCCATTAAGCCAATATGATTTTAGCATTTATTTGCACCTGCCCAATAAATAATACAACAATGCAGATGTAACATGCGTAATAACTATACTATTTTCTAAAAGCCGGTAGTCTTTACTGGCCCGGCTTTAGTGCTGCTATCAGCATCGTTGCGTCGCACACTTGTACTAAGATGCAGTCATGAAGTTTATTTGCATCCATCTATGCCGCTATTCGTGCAGTATTTTATTATGCCTGTCAATATAAAATAATTTATCGCCTTTCATTACCCTTGCTTCTCCATTTGCAAAATGATCAGCAAAGTCGTATTGCTGGGTAATCATTATTTCACCGTGTATATTAATATAACCCCACTCGCCTTTTTTGTTGGCTACAGGTGCCAGCTCATCCCCAAAATCACGGGCATTATAATACTGGTAATCAATCACCAGTTTGCCTGCTGTATTGATATAACCATAAAGCTGGTCTTTCATTACCGCCGCAAAACCGTTATGGAAAGATTGGGCATCTTCATATACAGCGTCTGTAATTGATTTGCCGCTACTATCTACATACATCCACTTGCTGCCCTTACGCACGGCAGAATAACCCTCACTAAAAGTTAGCGCTTCATCATACTGCAGGGGTATAATTATATTACCGCCTCTATCCACAAACCCATACAGATGATCTTTGGATACAAGAGAAAGACCGCAAATAGCCGGGTCTACAAAATCAAAATTTTTAGTCCATTTCTGTGCATTGGTAATAAATGCCATGGGCAGAAACAGGAAGAATATTATATGTTTCATATTGGCAATTTTAAAACGAAGTAAAAATTTGAAATACCAATACAAGGTAGTAAGCACCTTTTTATATATCAATGACGAAGAATAGTTGTAGAGCTGATTCTGCTACATTAAACAGGAGGAATATATTGTGTAAATTTTAAAAAAAATTACACCCCTTTGGCTTTTTGCCGAAGGATATTTTGTAGTACAAGAGTGCGACGCAACAAGCGTTGCATAATGCTTCATGGGCTGGGTAAAAAATATAATTCATGCATCCTATCTTTTTGCCCGCAGGTATTGATCAGGCCACTTAATATCTGTACTCAATTCTTTTGCTGCATGCAATGCAAAATATGGATCCCGTAACATTTGTCTTGCCATAATAACAAGATCAGCTTTTTCATCCTGTATGATTGAGGCTGCTTCTTCTGTTGTATTGATCATGCCAACGGCACCCGTAAGTATGCCTGTTTCTTTTTTGATGCGCTCAGCAAACACCGTTTGATACATTGGACCAACGGGTATTTTTTGCGCAGTACTATTGCCACCACTTGAGCAGTCTATCAGATCAACTTCTTTTGTTTTTAAAATAGCCGCCAGCCTGACTGAATCATCAATTGTCCACCCACCATCTACCCAGTCTGTTGCGGAAATACGAACGAATAATGGATAGTCTTTTGGTAAAACAGTACGGATAATTTCGGTTATTTCGCAAAGTAGCCTTATCCTGTTTTCAAATGAACCTCCGTAATCATCCTTGCGCTGATTGCTGAGCGGAGAAAGAAAAGAGTTGATAAGATAACCATGTGCCGCATGGATCTCTATTATTTTAAAGCCTGCTTGCAATGCCCTTGTTGTGGCATTGCGAAAATCAATAAGCAGTTGTCTGATATCATCATTGGTCATTGCTTTGGGGGCAGGATGTTTATCGTTAAAAGGAATAGCAGAAGGTGCCAATGTTTGCCATGCGCCTTCTGTTGAAGTAAGTGCTACACCACCTTTCCATGGTGCACTGTTACTTGCCTTTCGACCAGCATGTGCCAATTGTATGGCGGGCACTGCGCCCTGTGATTCTATAAACGTAGT
Organism: Panacibacter ginsenosidivorans; assembly: GCF_007971225.1. Classification (NCBI taxonomy): domain Bacteria; kingdom Pseudomonadati; phylum Bacteroidota; class Chitinophagia; order Chitinophagales; family Chitinophagaceae; genus Panacibacter; species Panacibacter ginsenosidivorans. The sequence continues at coordinate 2,665,530 of NZ_CP042435.1, forward strand.
TATGCGTTTTAAGAAATCGATGTGTTCATCTTTCCAGATACCCATATCATCGGGTGTTATCCTGCCTTCCGGTGAAACAGCAGTTGCTTCCATAATGATAAGACCAGCACCACCAACAGCACGGCTGCCGAGATGTACAAGATGCCAGTCGTTTGCAAAACCATCAATGCTTGAATACTGGCACATGGGTGAAACAGTAAGGCGATTCTTTAAAGTAATGCTGCGGATAGTGAATGGATCAAAGAGTGATATTGCCATAGCGTTATATTAATTTTCAAATTTGTTTGATTAGTAATTATACGAGGATAATTTTTAAATACCAGCAGTAGTTTCTTATAGCATCAACTGTTGCGTCGCAAGCACTTCATCTGCATTACATAACTCATCTGCCTTTACCAATTGAAATGCATCAGCAAAAAGAAAGTGCGTCCATAATTACATGAAGAAACAACTATTTTGACTAACTTTAAACTCCTCAAAAAATCACTAACCATGCCAGTTTTCAAACTTGATATTAACGGTAAACAATTAGAAGCAGATGTTGCCGCAGACACCCCATTGCTATGGGTGTTAAGAGATCACCTGGGTCTGGTAGGAACAAAATACGGATGTGGTATTGCGCAGTGCGGTGCGTGTACCGTACACATCAATGGCGCGGCAGTACGTTCCTGCTCATTGCCTGTTTCTGCCGTAAAAACAGCAACTGTTATTACCATAGAAGGATTGTCTGAAAATGGTGATCATCCGGTGCAGCAGGCATGGGATGAGGCCGACGTGCCGCAATGTGGTTATTGTCAGGCAGGGCAAATGATGACAGCAGCAGCCTTTCTCAAAAAAAATCCACATCCAACACAGGAAGAAATTGAGACCGCTATGCACGGTAATATTTGCCGTTGCGGAGCATATCATCGCATTCGCAAAGCAGTACAATTAGCCAGCACTAAAATCTAACTTATGTCAGCTACACATTCAAGCAGAAGAAACTTTTTGAAACTATCCACACTTACTACCGGCGGTTTTATACTTGGGTTTAATGCCTTTGGTGCTACACAAAAAACACCCGCTATTATCGGTGGAACATCTTCCGGTGAAATGGCAAGTTTCAACAGCTATCTTGCTATTGCAGCAGATGGCACTGTAACCATCTATTCTCCCAACCCGGAATTAGGTCAGAATATCAAGACATCTTTCCCCATGATCGTGGCAGAAGAACTTGATGCCGACTGGACGAAAGTAAAAGTTGTGCAGGCAGCATTGGACACAAATAAATTTGACCGGCAACTCACTGGCGGCAGCGGTGCAGTTCCTCATAGCTGGATGCGTTTAAGAAATGCCGGTGCTACGGCAAAAGCAATGCTGGTTACTGTTGCAGCCAAACGATGGAACGTTGATCCTTCCACGCTCGCAGCTGCAAATGGCTTTGTTATAAACAGTGCAACCGGAAATAAACTCAGTTATGGTGAGCTGGCATCAGAAGCCTCTCAAGTACCTGTGCCAAAAGATGTAAAACTAAAAGACAGGAAAGATTTCAAGATCATAGGAACGGCTGTAAGAAATGTAGAGAATAAAAATATTCTTACAGGAAAACCATTGTTTGGATTGGATTATTACAGGGAAGGGATGCTGCATGCCATGATACAAAGACCTCCTGCATTTGGCACAAAAATAAAATCGGTAGATACCACAGCGGCTAAAGGAATGCCTGGCATTGTTGACATTGTAACATTTAAAAATAATGTGGCAGTGGTGGGTAAATCAACCTGGGAAATAATGAAGGCAAGAAAAGCTGTGAAGATAGAATATGAGAAAGATGGCAATATAGAGAGTACTGCTGATCACGATAAGATCTTTGCAGATCTTCTTGATAATGGTAAAGCCGAAGTTCGAAGGAAAGACGGCGATGCTGATGCTGCTTTAAAGAATGCTGCTAAAATAGTGAAATCAGAATTTCAATGCCCGTTTCTTGCACATAGTCCTATGGAGCCCATGAATTTTTTTGCACATGTAAAAAGTGATGGTACGGTAGAACTGGCAGGGCCAAGTCAAACACCGGCAAGAGCAAGAGAAGCAGTATCCAAACTTTTAAATATACCAGAAGATAAAATAACATTGGAGCTTACAAGATTGGGCGGCGGATTTGGCCGCAGGTTAAAGTTTGATTATGTAACAGAAGCAGCAGAATTATCAAGTCTTATAAAAGCACCGGTAAAAGTAATGTGGACCAAAGAAGATGATATGCAGGGCGGTAGTTACAGGCCCGCTGTGCGTTACCGTTTTGAAGCTGGTCTGGATAGCGAAGGCAATCTGATTGCTTATAAGCTCAGGGGAGTTGGCATCAATGCAGGTAACTGTACAAGAGAAGATAATTTTCCGTCAGGTGCAGTTGATAATTTACTGATCGATTCGGTTGAATATGTATCCCCCATTACTACCGGCGCATGGCGTGCACCAATCACCAATTTCCTGGCTTTTGCGGAGCAATCTTTTATTGATGAAGTGGCCATGGCAGCAGGAAAAGATGCAGTGCAGTTCAGGCTTGACCTGTTAGCAAAAGCAAAACAAAAACCAGTAGGCGCCATTAAATATAATATAGACAGGATGGAAACGGTAATAAAAAAAGCGGCACAGCAATCTGGCTGGGGTACTAAGAAAGATATTGCACAGGGATTCAGTGTTTACTTCTCTCACGCCTCTTATGTAGCACAGGTTTGTGAAGCTGCTATGCAAAACGGCAAGCCTGTTGTAAAGAAAATATATGCTGTAGCGGATTGTGGTCAGGTCATTAATTCATCAGGTTCAGAACAACAGGTGATGGGTGCTATTACAGATGGCTATGGCCATGCCATGTTTGGTAAACTCAGTTTTAAAGATGGTGCAACCGAACAAAAAAATTATAACAACTACCGTCTTATACGGATGAAAGAAATACCGGAGATAGAAACCTATTTTATTGATAATGGCATTGACCCTACCGGTTTGGGAGAACCTGCATTGCCACCAACAGGTGGCGCTGTTGCCAACGCTATCTTTAAGGTTACCGGTAAGCGTTTGAGAAAACAACCTTTCATAGAAGAAGAAATATTTAAGGCATAGATAATTTTTGGAGCCGGGCGGTAGTGCTGCTATGATGCTTTTGTTGCGTCGCACTCCTGTACGTTCAAAATTGCTATGAGCATAAAAAGTGTGAGTCTATGAAATTACGTCACTAACTTTCGAAGTCATTCGGCCAAAGTACCAAGTTTTTGATACAATGCCCTGAAGCAATCCCATGGTGTATTTTCACCTGCTTTATCATCTTTTTTTATGCCATAAAAACCATCAAGAAAAGAGCCAGCATCACTCCATACAGTTTGCATCATTCCCTTGAAATGTTCACTCATTTCAGGAGAAGATTGCTTTCTGAAATTTACCATATCTGCTGTTTGTGTAACAGCAAGTGCAGGCATACGCCACGGGCATGTTACAATATCAAGGCCCTTCATTGCAAAATAAACAGGTGTTTTATCGGCACGTTCATAATGCCAGTCGCAGATCATGATATCTTTTGGTATCATGTCAATAGCTCTGTAAGTATTATTATAACTGGCTTCCCACATGCCCAGACCAGTGGTTTTACCATCGATGAGCCTGTCGCCCCATATCCATAGTTGCCTGTTTTTTTGTGCAAGATGATCGCGTATAGTTCTTACCTCTTCAGCAAATAATTCGGCCTTGTCTCTGCCACCACAACGTGGGCATCCATCTTCTCCCAGGTAAAAAACCTCATCCATACCTGCATGAAATGCATCTGTTTCAAATGCATCGCAGATCTCATCAACAATATCAAACACAACTTTGTGTACACCGGGGTGCAGCGGACAGTAGCTTTTGCAGTAAAGGTTATCTGCATTAGGCCATTCATATTTTACGGGCATTTTTACATATGGTGTTTCATCGAAATCAGGATATACTTCCAGCAACTTTTCATTTTTATTTGCCCAGGATTGGTGCCCGAGTAAGTTAACCTGGGGAATAAGCCTTATTTTATTCTTTTTGCAGGCATTTACCAGTTGTTTTACATCATTCTTAGAAAGCGGGTTATTGTCACGTAATTCAGGGTGACTTTCATATGCATAATTGTAATCAACACGAAGAATAAGCGTATTTACTTTTCGGGGTGCCAGTTCTTCATTGATAAATTTTACAAACCTGTCAACCTCTTTTGCAGCAGGAGCTGCAATGCAGAAGCCACGTACAGGTATAATACTGTCTAAAGCTGACTTTGAACCTGTAAGAGCCTGTGCAGTAATGCTGTTATGAACAAAGAAGCTGAAAATAAAAATGATCAACAGGCTGTAATATTTGTTTTTCATTTTGAAAATTGTTGTTGGAGATGAAATATAAAAATAAGCATTGCAGCTTTTTAAAATCTAAAGAAGCCGATTTGGTAAAACTGCTTACTGCTGTTTACTGATATAAATGCACAAGAGTGCGACGCAATAGCAGCCTAATCTGGGTTTCAAAAGCCGGAAGCATAAAAAACTTTCTTATCAAAGGCTTCTGTATCAATTTTTGCCTTACTTTTGCCGTCCTTTCACAGGGAGGCAGTGATGGTGACTGTTTCCTGGTAGTTGAAATAACAATTTTTGGGTTAGTAAAACATTATTTATGAAACGTACATTTCAACCGCATACACGCCGCCGCAAATCAGTACATGGATTTAGGGAGCGCATGCAGACTGCCAATGGCCGCAAAGTGCTGGCTAGCCGTCGTGCGAAAGGCCGCAAAAAATTAACTGTTTCTGACGAAAGAGCATTAAAGTAACAGCACCCCCTCTAAAAGGTGTGAAGACCGATATTATTTAAAGCCTCATCTTTGTGATGGGGCTTTTTTCTGTTGTATATGGCAAAACAATTTTCATACGGAAAGGAAGAAAAACTGAAAAGCAGGAAGCTTACGGAGCAGCTTTTTAGTAAAGGAAAAACGTTTACTGTGTTTCCGCTAAAGGTCTTTTATATGCCTGTTAAGGAAGAATTAGATTTCCCTGTTAAGGCAGGTGTAGGCACCGGCAGCCGTAACTTTAAAAAAGCTGCAGACAGAAACCGGGTGAAACGTTTGTTACGGGAAGCTTACCGAACTGAAAAAAATGCTTTAACTGATTATGCCAGGGCTAATCAAAAACATGTGGCTATTTTCTTTTTGTACATTGATAAAGTTTTGCCGGAATACACGCTCATAAAATCAAAAATGCCGCTGGCTATTGGTAAACTGATAAAACAATTGCATGAAGTGGCTGTTGCAAATACTTAGTTACCCTTTTATACTGCTGATAAAGCTTTACCAGTATACCATCTCACCCATACTTGGGCCTAAATGCAGGTTTACGCCTACCTGTTCTCAATATAGTTTGGAAGCATTTAGAAAATATGGCGTATTCAAAGGCTTTTGGCTAACAGTAAAAAGGATCAGCCGCTGCCACCCGTGGGGTGGGCACGGGCATGATCCTGTTCCATAAAAAAGCTATTACCAAAGTAACAGCTTAAATTTTGTTCCCATCTGAATTAACTACTGGCATCGTTCCTTGCGTCGCACTCTTGTGCTACAAATCAATACTCAGCAAGTACTAACTGAAAACTTTATCAGGACGGTATAATGTCTTCCCTGAGATATTCATTTCCTTATTCTTTTTGAATTGAAGTAACCATTTATCAATTGAAAAACTGCCGCTTCCTTTTATGGCTGATGCTACTGATATCGCAAGAAACAATAGGTCGAATTCAATACCTTCTCCTTTCTGAACGCCAAACCAATTCATATAAAAACCATTCTGCGCATGATCAACAACCATTGCTCCTGTTATTACAATACCCATCAAAACAGCATTAATTCTACCTGCAAAACCTAATATTAATAAAAAAGCACCAAGTGTTTCAATCAGTATAACAAATGCTCCAAGTAAAGCTGGTATTCCTACTGTTCCGGTGAAATAATTGATAGTGTTATTCCAGCCAAAACCATTGAACCAGCCAAACGCTTTTTGAAGTCCGTGCGCCATTAAGACTACTCCCAGAGCAACTCTTAAAATAAAAGCGCTATAATCATTTCCTGTATTTATTATTTTTCTGAACATAACCTTGATTTAGAGAGTTATTAATTACCGTAAAAGAATTGCTCTTTCACGATCTTTCCGTTTTCCCAATGCTGCACTGAAACCTGTTTGTAATTACGTACACCCCAATCTTTATGTGTGTAATCAAAATGCCATATAACAGTTGTAATGCTATCGCCAACTGCAACACCTTCTACTGAAGCGCCTCTGAAATCTGTGATACTTCCAAAGAATTCATTTTCCCTTCTGCGGTTTGCATCTTTACCAACAGTTGGTTCAGCAGCGTTTTCCTGCATTACCACTTCATCATCATAATACAATTCAAAGCCATCCAAAGCTTTTCCTTCAAGAATCAATTGATTCAGATGACTGATCTTTTCTTTTAACGTTTGCATATTTTGTAGTTTTTGTTTTAAAAATTTACTCTACAAAAATGCTATTACAATGAAGGCGTTTCCAATAACGTATGGTAAGAAATAAACTTGATCTATGTTAAGAAAAACTCAGCTGTTCTTTGCACGCTGGCTACGAATGCGGCTCAACGATTCAGGGGTTATACCAAGAAAAGAAGCTATTTGTTTTAGGGGAAGCCTTTGTTCAAAAGATGGATAACGTTCAACAAAATTACAATAACGCTGATCAGCGGGGAGACTCATATTTTCAATCAACCTTCGCTGATGCGAAATAAAAGCTCTTTGTAATTTTATCCTGAAGAATCTTTCAAAAACAGGATACTGAAGTAATAATTTATCAAAAGCAGTTTTCTCTATTAATAATAATTCTGCATCTTCTAATGCATCAACATTTGTAAGTGCAACCTTGCCTGAAACAAAACCAAACATATCACTTATCCACCAACCTTCTTCTGCGAACATCAGTATATGCTCCTGGCCTGCTTCATCAACATAATATTGACGCAGACATCCTTTCGTAATAAAACATTCATATCTACATGGATCGCCGGCTTGCACCAGGTACTGTTTTCTCCGTAAGCTTTTATTCTTAAGAATAGAAATAAAATAGTCACGCTCTTCATTTGAGAGTGTGATATGATCAGCAATATTTTTTAAAATAAGATCGTACATTATTTTTTCTTGCCAGTACTATCCTCGGCAGGTTTTGCGCCTGTAAGCTTCTCAAGTTTATCAATCGTTTCCCTTACTTCTCTTACGCTATAAAATCTGTACACTTCAGGATCTTTATCTCCAACTTTTTCAATTGATGTCATGCGATGATACGGCCCAACAATAAATGCATCGGTATTGTCTGTGATCTTGGCTGCAGTGTAGGGCAGAATAAAAAAAGTTTTATTTGCAACATTTGTGTTGGCTCCTGTCATCATTTGTTTTAATGAATCAATGTTATGTGCAAGTTCTTCCTGTGTCATTACCCTGTTGGCTTCCTGAACTGTTGAATATTTTTGAAAGCCACCAATAATAGTATCTCTTGCTTTTGCATTTACAATAAAATACCCGGCCCCATCGATGTCTATGTTTTGATCACCAGAACTCAACTTTACAGTCAGCGTCTTTTTATTGCCGCCGGAAAAATTAATCTCCTTATCATTATGTCCAAACGTATCTTTTACAGTTATCACTTTTGAAGCTTCATCAATTGCAGCCCCATTGTTTGAATACACAATAAGCTTTTGTGAGCCATTGCTACAAGACACTAAAAAGAGTCCAACAATACCGGTAAGCAATAAAATGTTTTTCATGACAAATAGTTTTAAATAAAAAGTCCTGCAAAGAGTTTACAGGACTTGAAAGATAATAAAGTTTATGAATTTTATTTTGCTGCAGCAAAACGTTCTGCAACTTTGTTCCAGCTGATCACGTTCCAGATTGCCGCAAGATAGTCAGGGCGCTTGTTCTGGTACTTCAAATAATAAGCGTGTTCCCAAACATCCACGCCAAGTATTGGTGTGCCTTTTACTTCAGCAACATCCATCAAAGGATTATCCTGGTTTGGTGTAGAAGAAATCTCCAGCTTGCCATCTTTAACAATCAGCCATGCCCAGCCACTACCAAAACGGCCAACACCTGCTGCGGCAAATTTTGTTTTGAACTCATCAAAGCTGCCAAATGTTGAATTGATCGCATCTCCCAATGCACCTGATGGCGCACCACCTGCATTTGGTGCAAGGCTTTCCCAAAAGAAAGTGTGGTTCCAGTGGCCACCACCATTATTACGAACAGGCGCAGAAATAGCCCCTGCATTTCTAACTAATTCTTCAAGACTTTTGTTTTCATTCGGCGTTCCCGCAATTGCTTTATTCAAATTATCAACATAAGCCTGGTGGTGCTTTCCATGATGTATCTGCATGGTCAGTGTGTCAATATGTGGCTCCAATGCGTCGTGTGCATAAGGCAGCGCAGGTAGTGTAAATGCCATACTATAAGTTTTTAGATTAACAATCTTTTTTTAAAGAGCAACAAATTTACTTATTCATCATTCAAATGACCAATATAAAAATGAATGTTTCTTAACTCGAAAGAATTATTATGAGCCAGGCTTAATTTTTTCAAAAGATCGTTCCTTGCGTCGCACACTTGTACTGTTGAATGCAATGCAACAAACTAAATGATTAGTTCTATTGCTTACGGGTCATTTTTCATTGTTAACTGCTGTTAATTTTTTTTGTCAAATACATTGTTAAGCTTGATTATGCTTTTAATCTGTTGTACATCATTTTCATCCAACAGATAGTAAAAAACAATGAAGCATATGAAAAAGCTAATTTATTCCATCATTGCACTACTCATGATAATTTTTGGGGGGTGCAGCAGCTCAAAGATCACCAGCAGCTGGAATGATAAAAATAGTATTGAAAACCCTGTTAAGTTTAACAAGATAATTGTTGTAGGATTATTCGATGATAACAACCGTGCACTACGCAGACAAATGGAAGGCCAGCTTGCACAGCAATTGCGCAGCGAAGGATTCAATGCCGTGACATCCGTGAGTATTTACGGTCCAAAATCTTTTGAAAATGTAAGCGAAGAAAAGGCTTTGAAGATGATCAAAGACAACAGTGTTGATGGTGTGATAACTATTGGTCTTATTGATAAATCGAAAGACAGGAGCTATGTACCCGACAATAATTATTGGGGCCCCCGCTATTATCGCCCTTATGCATTCAGGCCATGGGGTTATTATTACAGGCCATACTATATGCCTGGTTTCAGAAGCGGCCATTACGAAACCAATATCAATTACACATTTGAAACGAACCTGTATGATGTAAACAGTAAGAAACTGATTTATTCCGTGCAAACACAAAGTAATGATCCTTCTACTATGGGTACACTTACTTATGATTATTCAAGATCGGTGATGAAAGACCTTAAGAAAAATAATGTGCTTGGATAACATTATTGAATGCGAAGTGGAAATGGAAAAGCCGCATTGATGCGGTTTTTATTTGCACTAAATATTTTATAAAACAGAACATTGGCTGTTGAGTACTAATAAGAACGCACAAGTGTGCGACGCAACAGAAGCTTAATGCATGCACAGAAGCTTAGTACAAAAAAATATTTATAAAATTAGTGGCGGTAATATTGTCCAACAGGCATTTTGAATAATTGATTACGCTGGTATTGTTGAAAACCTTTTACATCATCACCATGTTGTTGCACCCATTGTGTATATCTCTGCGAATCTGTAAGCGGGCCTATTAGCCATTGGTTGTATGCGTCAAAATATCCTTCACGCAAAAGATCCCGCTGATATTCGAACAAGTGAAAATTAATTTTTTTGCTGTCTTCGTTGTTATACCAATTTAAAATAAACCGTGTTCTAAGCGCAGTAAGCATTTCAGGGGAAACATCGTAGCGGCCGAATGAGGTAAGATTACCAAGGTTTATGGCTACCTGTTTTTCAAAAGTTGAAGTGCTTTGTTTTGAATTATCAAGAATAGAAATATCGTCAAATAGTTTTTTATACCCCCCATATAAAATATTTTTTATTTCTTCTGTACGTTTACTCAGGCTCTCAATATTCACAAAAATTTCTCCGTAAAGCAGGCCCCAGATAATATTCCCTTTTTGCGCATAATATTTTGTAGCGAAATAATAATTGCCGCTGTAATTGGGATCTGCTTCAATACCTCTCTCCCAATACTTTATTCCTTCTGCAGGATTTGTTGATGAAAGAAATTCGCCATAATCACAATTCAATGCGCCGCTTTTTGGAAACCTGGTGAGCGCCTGCTTATACATTTTCTCACTTTCCTTTGTTTCGGCAATCGCTTTGTATGCAAGCCCAAGTATCTGGAAACTTTGTGCATCCGCATCCTGTCTTGCAGTTATCTTTTTACAAAGATCAATGGTATTGGCGAAGTCCCGTTGCAGGTAAAAGACAAATGCTTTGTCTTTTAAAATATCAATATCATCAGGCTTTAACTCAAGAGCTTTATCAAAAGCCTGCAATGCACTGGGGAAATCTCCCTGGCGCATAAAACTGCGGCCGGTTTCGTGAAAGGCATCAGCATCCTGAGCATGCACAAGTGCAATACTCATCATCATTATAACTGCAATGCAACTGAATCTATGTGTTAAACGCTTCATTCTGTAATAAGATGTGTAAGCAATCCATCCCTGAGTTTAGGTTCAAACCAGGTGCTTTTTGGTGGCATCACATTTCCGGAATCTGCAATAGAAAATAACTGTTCTATACTTACAGGATATAAACTAAATGCCGCAGCCATTTCTCCACTGTTAACCCTGTTCTCTAATTCGGCAAGGCCACGAATGCCACCCACAAAATCAATATTTTTATCAGTGCGCTGATCATGAATATTCAAATGCTTACCTAAGACATTATTTTGTAAAATGGTTACATCAAGTACACCGATCGGGTCTTCAGTATAAGTTCCTTCTTTTGCTGTAAGCTTGTACCATTTCTTTGCAGCATAAAAACCAAATTCATGCAATGACTGTGGCTTATATGCTTTACGGCCGCTTTCTTCAACAATAAAATCCTGGTTCAACGCCTCAAGAAAACTTTCTACACTATGCCCATTCAGGTTTTTAACAACACGATTATAATCCATTATAACCAACTGGCTTGCGGGAAATAAAGTGGTAAGAAAATAATCTGCTTCAGGCGTAGCATCTTTGCCCAAGGCTTTTCTAACCTTTGCTGCAGAGGCTGCACGATGATGACCATCCGCTATATAGGTGCAGGGAACCTGCGTTTCAAAAATCGCTGTTATCTTTTCGATAGCAGCCGTATCATTGATGATCCATACAGCATGTTCAATACCATCATCAGCAGTAAAGTTATATACCGCTGTTTTAGTCTTCATCCATTTTTCTATGAGTTCATCCAATTCTTCAACATTGCGGTAAGCAAGAAAAACATTTCCTGTTTGTGCGCCTGTTGTTTTGATATGATTGATTCTATCCTGTTCTTTCTCGGGTCTTGTAAATTCGTGTTTCTTAATAATGCCATTCTCGTAATCATCAATACTGCTTACACAAACCAAACCTGTTTGACTGCGCCCATCCATGATCAAACGATACACGTAATAACAATCTTTATTTTCCCTGAACAGTATATCTCTTTTTAAAAATGCGGTAAGATTTTCTTTTGCTTTTTCATAAACCTCGGCACTGTGTATATCTGTTGATTCAGGAAGGTCTATCTCGCTTTTGGTGATATGTAAAAAACTGGCCGGGTTGCCTTGTGCTTCTATTCTTGCTTCTGCACTGCTTAATACATCATATGGCCTGCTGGCAACCTGTTTGGTAAACTGTGCCTGAGGCCGTAATGCTTTAAATGGTCTTATACTACTCATTGAATGTTAGTTAATTTTTGGTAGACTCTTTACAGCAATAATCATGCATGCTTTTCAGAAAAGTCTTTCATTAAATCTGTGATTGCCTGCACACTGCTAAGCGGCAAAGCATTGTACATACTCACTCTTAGCCCGCCTACACTTCTGTGACCCTTTACGCCTACCATACCATTTTGTTTACATAAACCCAGGAACACATCTTCCATTTCTGGTTTTGCGGTGGTGAAGGTTGCATTCATAAAGCTCCTGTCTTCTTCCACTACAAGTGGCCTGAATGCAGGTAACGCGTTAAGTGTATTATAAAAAAGATCTGCTCTTTCTTTTGCCCTCTTTCCCATTTCAACAAGGCCACCTTCTTTTTTTATCCAGCGCATGGTTAGTAATGCCACATACACGGCGAACACAGGTGGTGTATTCAATAAAGAACCCGCTTCTATATGATTACGGTAATCCATAATTGCAGGTATTGCTCTTTTAATACCCAGTATATCTTTTCTAACCACAACAATATTTACACCAGCAGCACCCATGTTCTTTTGTGCGCCTGCATAGATCAGCGCAAATTTTGAATAATCAAACGGGCGGCTGAAAATATCACTGCTCATATCTGCAACAAGCGGCACATTGGTTTCAGGAATATGATGCCATTCTGTGCCTTCAACGGTATTATTAGTGGTAAAATGCAGGTATTTTGCATCAGCTGGTATGCTGAAATCTTTTGCTATGTAAGAATGATTTCTATCTTTTGTAGATGAAACAACAATTGCATTACCAAACAGCTTTGCTTCTTTAACAGCTTTGGTTCCCCAAATGCCATTATCAACATAAGCTGCTGTCTCGTTACTATCCAACAGGTTCATGGGTACCTGCATAAATTGCGTGGAAGCACCGCCATGTAAAAACAATACTTCATGCTCATTACCAATGTTCATGAGTTCTTTTACAAGGCTTCTTGCTTCTGTCATTACATCGCCAAACCACGAAGTGCGGTGGCCTATTTCAAGAATTGATAACCCAATGCCATTAAAATCGTGAATCGCTGCTGCAGCCTGTTCCATCACTTCATCCGGAAGTATAGACGGGCCGGAATTAAAATTATGCATCTTCATATATCCCTTTCAATTGAAGTTGCAAAATAAAGGAATTGTAAACAATGCATTGTTAATAACAATTGTTAGCAGCAGAAAAGCCTATTGATAATCACAGGAATTTTTTTGGTGATGAGCTTTTGTTTTTTATGGCATCCCGGGTTGTGTCACTCACTTGTACTGTTGTCAGGGTATGAGCTTTAAGCAATCAGGTATCAGCAAAAAACTTACAGTTGCTACTTGTTGCTGAAACATGCTTTTCAGTACAAGAGTGCGACGCAACAGGTGATGATAAGTATTGCTTAAGCCGGGTACAAAAAAATTATACCCGAACATATATCTTCTTTTTATCGAGTATATAACCAATGCTCCAGCAGAAAAGCATGTAGGTAACCGCAAAAAGAAAGGAACCAATATAAGCGCCTGCATGCGCAAAAATATTTTGATAGATCCATTGAAATAATGAAAGATCGCCAACGGGTATTATCCAGAGAATAATAACAGTAAGCTCTGACAGCAGGTAAATAAACAATGGGTTACGGCCAAAGACCTGGAAAAAATAAACACCTTTTGTTTTGCCAAGAAAGTCAACAAAATAAATAATGCAGGCGAGTATCATACAGTCTAAACCCACAGTATTTAATACAAATGAACTGGTCCATAGTTTTTTATTGATGGGGAAACCAAGGTTCCACCAATACGCTATAATGAATAAAACGAATCCTGTCATCAGCAATTTGGCAAGACCTTCAAATGTGTTGCCTTTCTTTTGCAGGTACCTGCCCACGAAATAACCGGCTACTACATTTACGATGGAAGGAAATGTACTAAGCAGTCCCTCCGGATCAAATGGAAAACCTTCTCCTCTGTATAAATGGTTTTCTCCTATCAGCCATGTATCCAGCTTAAGTACGGCATTTCCATGTAAACTTAGCGGGTCAGCTGCATCCCCAAACAACAACATTACAGGCCAGTATAGCAGAAGAATTGCAACGGAAATAATAATAACCGTACGAGGTTTTAAGAAATATACTAAAAGACTGGCGGCACAATAACCAAGTGCTATACGTTGCAGTACGCCAAATATTCTCGTATTGGCAATGGGTGCTAAAATTATATTGCCTGCATCATTCTGGCGAACAAAAGGAAACCAATACATTAAATAACCCAGCAGGAAAATAATGATGGTACGTTTGAATATTTTGCCCATTACTGCACCTGTACTCATATTTCCCCATTTGCTCATTACGAAGCTCATAGCATTACCTACTGCAAACATAAAAGAAGGAAATACAAGATCTGTAGGTGTAAAGCCATTCCATTTGGCATGCTGCAAAGGAGCAAAGGTGGTTTCTCCATTGCCGGGGGTGTTTACGATGATCATGAAGCAAATGGTCATTCCCCGGAAAACATCAAGCGCAGTAAAGCGTTGGTTGTTGGTAGTTGTCATGTTGTTTTGTTCAGTAACCGAATATAAATATTATGATCATCCGGAGGCAAAAAAATGTGATATATAAATGCAAAGCTAAAATTCAGGTTATTTTTGATAAAAACGTCTTCCGGATTATATAAATAAGCCAGAACAAATTGTTATGGCAATTATTACCATGTATTTTTCGTTACTTTTGCACACCAAAATTCATGGAACACCACTGTAAAAACATCTTATGCCAAAAACTAGAATTGCCGGAATAGGCATGTACGTACCCAAAAATATTGTTACCAACGCTGATCTTATGAGATACATGGATACCACTGATGAATGGATCCAGCAAAGAACGGGTATCAAAGAAAGAAGATATGCAGACCGGATTGGAGAAACTACCACCACAATGGGAGCCGAAGCAGCAAAGATGGCGATAGAGAATGCCGGTATTACAAAAGATGAAGTTGATTTTGTTGTATTCGCAACACTTTCTCCTGATTATACTTTTCCCGGCTGTGGCGTTTTGCTGCAAAGAGCAATGGGCCTGAAAAATATTGGTGCCCTGGATGTGCGCAATCAGTGCAGCGGCTTTATTTATGCGTTAAGCGTCGCTGACCAGTTTATTCGTTCGGGTATGTATAAGAATATTCTTGTGGTAGGTGCGGAGAAACATTCTTTTGCGCTTGATTTTTCTACAAGAGGCCGTTCTGTTAGTGTAATGTTTGGAGATGGAGCCGGTGCCGTTGTAGTGCAGCCAACAGAAAAAGAAAATGATGGCATTTTAAGTACGCATCTTCATTGTGATGGTAATGGTGCGGAAGTGTTAGCGTGTTACAATCCCGGAACCCATGCTAATCATTGGGCAAAAGAAACTGCCGCAACATATCCTGAACAGGATTGGTTCGGAAACCAGTACATCACACAGGAAATGATTGAAAACGCACAGATATATCCAAACATGGATGGCCATGCGGTGATGAAAAGGGCTATTACTTTTTTGCCTGATGTAATTAATGAAGCCCTTACTGCAAACAATTATACTATAGATGATCTGAATATGCTCATCCTGAACCAGTCAAATGCACGTATCGCAGAGTTTGTGCAACAAAAGCTTGGTTTAACAGATGATGAAATCTATATAAATATTTACCGCTATGGTAATACAACTGCTGCATCAATTCCTATTGCAATGTATGAGGCGGTAAAAGACGGCAAACTAAAAAGTGGCGATCTTCTTTGTTTAGGAGCTTATGGCAGTGGTTTTACATGGGCCAGCGCCTTGATAAGATTTTAGATAAGCAATGGAATGCTTGCTTGCTAATTTTATTTTTCTGGAAATTGTTTTTAGTCGGCTCATGGATAAAGCGTACAAGAGTGCGACGCAACAGCAGCCCAACTTATTTACTGCAGTTGGGTACATCGTAGCTAAAATCGTATAGTAAATATTGTTCCTTTCCCGGGTTCGCTTTCTACTATAATGCATCCACCTAAAGATTCAATCTGGTTCTTTGTAATAAACAAACCAATACCAATAGCATGCGGGTTGGCGTGAAACGTTTTGTACATACCAAAAAGTTTATCGCCATGTTTGGAAAGATCTATACCCAGCCCGTTATCAGTAATAGATAAACATTTTCTTCCCTTATCAAAAAAAGTTCTGATCTCTATAACAGGTCTTATATCAGGTTTTCTGTACTTGATTGCATTAGAAAGTAAATTGAGCACAATACTCTCAAGGTAAGCAGGAATATATTCGATCTCTTCATATTCGGCTGTATCATGCACTATGATTGCATTTGTTTCATTGATGGTTGGGCGCAATACATCAAGTACCTCATTCAGGGTATCACTAAAAACAATATTAGTCCTTGGAATAACTGAACTATTCTGCGCCTTCACTGTTTCTGTAAGATGTTCAATAGTTTGGTTGAGATTGGCAGATATCTTTTTAAGATACACAAGCAATTCTTTTTGTTGAACAGGATCACTATTGGCATCAAGCAATTTTAGAATGCTCTCCATGTTGCCTGCATGTGATCTTAAATTATGCGAAACGATGTGCGCAAAATTACTAAGCGATTCATTCCTTGCAGTAATAACATCTATAGAGTTTTTTATCTGGTCATCTTTGAGTTTCTGCGCATGTATATCCTGCGTAATACCACGTATGGTAGTAATACTGCCATCTGTATTAATTACAGGTTTGCCAATTGTTCTTATCCATTTCAGGTTTCCTTTTGCGGTTACAGATTCAAATGTTACGTCGTATGCTTTGCCGTTGTGATAGGCTTCTTTTAGTAAGGCTTTAAAATGTATACGATCTCTCTCCTGCAGGAACTGGAACAGGTTGCGGATCAATGGACGAAAGTCTTCTTCTGTTTCATGAAGCTCAAACATGGCAGGCGACCAGATGAGTGTATCGTTTGCAAAATTTATTTCCCAACTGCCGGCTTTTATTAATGCTGTTGATTCGTTGATGAGGAATTGGTAGCGCTCCAATTCCATTAATAATCTTCTGCGCTGATCTTTATTAGTGAGCGAGCCAACTACTCTCACAGGTCTTCCTGCCCTGTTGAGTTTTGCTTTACCAGCCGTTTCAAACCAATGATAAGTTCCATCTTTATGTTTAAGCCTTATATCGTTTATGTAAGGCGCACTGCTTTTAAAATGCCCGCTCATCATTTCAACAGTTCTCTTTACGTCGTCAGGGTGTAGCAATTCATTAAAAAAAATATCGTAAGTAGATTCTATCTCGCCACGCTTATAACCAATAAGTTCATATACTTTATCAGAGCACCACAATTGCCCCGTTCTTACATCAAGATCCCATATGCCTGCATTAACGCCTTCAATAATCAGCCGGTGTTGTTCCTCATCTTTTGCAAATGCATTTTTATCCATTGTTATATCCATATGGCATCCCTCCATCTTTAAGGCGGTACCCTGCTTTGACCATTCGGTTATGTTTGCTTTGCAAAGTGTATAAATTGTTTTTCCCTGTATTGTATGATAACGCAACACCATCTCAAAAGATATTTTACCTTTTGAAACTGCGTGCCGTGCATACAGTTCCATAGCCTTCTTAAGATCATCTTTTAAAATAAGATATGCTTGCTCTGCAGATTTTTCACTGGCATTATGTATGTGGGAAATTGTCTTTCTAAAAACAGTATGTAGTGGCTCTCCGTTTGCAGCAATATTCCAACGCAAATAATTTACAAAGGTTTCAGGAGAAATGAAGCGTGTTTCATCAACAAGGTTTTCGGTTAACATGAATTGGATATTTTGGATTTTCAAATTACCGTAAGCATTATAAAATTAGAAATTTTATGCCGGTTTTCCTTATCCAGGTGCTTAAATCTTTTTATAAAGAAAAGCCCCGGCCAAAAGCCAGGGCTTAAAAACATATTTAAGAAAGAAATTAATTTTCACGTGTTATAATACGTCGCCCATCTGGTGTGGGAGGGCCAAACAATTCGTCCATTTTCTTTTGAAAATCAGCTCTTGATATATGTTTGCCGCTGCTGGGTACTTTTAATTCTTTTGCATCCGCAACGTTTTTAATTTCAACTGCGGTAAACACAATCTCTGCATTATTTACATCCATCATTAAGATTGCGCCAGGTAAACCATTAAAATTCTCAGGACCAATTGGGAGAGGAATATCATCCGTATACCATGCTGTTACATCGCTGCCCATGGATGTTTTTACAGTTGCTTTTTTGCAGGTATGCCCAAGAATGACTTTTGTTTCATCAGATAATTTCCATGGTTGTGCTTTTACCGTATCATCAATTATAAAATCTTTGTCCCCTAATGATGTTTGTTCAAAGAATTGTTGTGTAGAAAAATTTTTATATAATATGCCGCCATCACCTGGCCCTCCGATGCGTATCATAATCCTGCCACCATTGCCATCATCAAAAGGATCAGGAGCTTCATCTTCTGCTATGGCCTTGTAGACAGAAATATTTTCTTTAAAAAATAATTGCTGTTTGTCTGTTCTGAATTGCGGCACCATTGCCTTCATTTGTTCATCCTGCATGCGCCGGTGCAGATCTGCCTTTCGCTCATAAATAATTGTACCTTCTTTTATCTGCGCATTGGCCATTGCGGCGCAAAACAACATGAATGCTGTTACTGCATATCTTTTCATAACCTTTGTTTTTGTAATATCAAAACTAAAGGCAATGCCTGTTAATCAATCTTGCTATAAGGTTAATTAAGGTTAATGCATCAACGGCTGCAGTATTGTTTGTATATTTTTGCAAGAAGAGAAATGTTTTGAGCCAGGCTAAAGAATATGTATTAGACTTTTGTTGCGTCGCACTCTTGTGCTTCATTACATAAAGCAACAAGTGAAAAGATAAAAGTGAAAAGTGAATGCATGTTGACTTTTCACTGCTCATAGAGTTCAGAACGCACAAGTGAGTGACACAACAAGCGATGCCATCAGTACTACAGCCGGTAACAAAAACATTATCACAACAAACAATGGGAAAAAGAAAACTGGTTTGGGAAATTAAAATTGTATCAGTGATACTGATGATAAGTACGATCATTCTGATCGTTGCTTTCCAGTGCTGGTGGATAAACCGATTGTATAAAGATGAATGGAATAATTTAAGCAAAGGAACTGATATAATTTTTCGCGATGTGGTATATAAACTGCAACTGCAAAGATTTAGAAACGATACCGCTTTTTTTAAAAAAGGATTACCTGATAATCTTTTCGTGTTTGATGTAATAGATAGTGTAAAAGAAAAGTTTATTGATTCTACATTAAGAAAAAATGGAGAACGACAGGTGATGATCTCGGTGAATAGGTTTAAAGACAGTCCGGATGTACATATGCAGGGAGAATCAACGATGCAGGTTGGCACCACAGAGCCGTTTGACATCCCTATTCACCCTCCGCATGATGGACCACCGCAATTGATAAAATATTTTTCTAAAAGTAAAACTATTAACGACTCTATCTCACTGCAAAAAATTGATTCAGCCTATAAAACAGAACTGGCAAGAATTGGCATCTTTATTCCGTTTCATATTTTATTAGACACCAATTCAAAACATGAGCCGGATACTGCACATACCGGGGAGCTACGCACCAATTTTACTTTTGTTGGCTTATCAAAAACATTTGCTTACCAGGCAGTATTTGATAATCCGTTTGGTTATATCATTAAAAAAATAAGTCTTCCTATACTCGTATCCGTTTTATTAATTGCATTCACAATTATATCATTTGTTTTTTTATACCGCAACCTGCTGGCGCAACGAAGACTCGCAGAAATGAAGAATGAATTCATCAGCAATATTACCCATGAATTAAAAACACCTATTGCAACCGTGAATGTTGCCATTGAAGCATTACGCAATTTCGATGCGTTGCAAAGCCCGGAAAGAACAAAAGAATACCTGGATATATCTGCAGCAGAATTGCAACGTTTATCATTGCTGGTTGATAAAGTACTGCGGCTGTCTATGTTTGAGAACAGGGATATTGAACTCACTAAAGAACAATTTGATTTGCGGGTGTTGATACAGGATGTTATTGATACCATGAAACTGCAGTTTGAAAAATATAATGCAACAGTAAATTTTACAACAGCAGGCGAACAGTTTATGCTCGAAGCTGATAAACTGCATATCACCAGTGTTATTTATAATTTACTCGACAATGCATTAAAGTACAGCAAAGAAAAACCGGTTATTAATGTTCAGCTTTCAGCATTACCAAATGATATACTTGAAATAAAAGTGAGTGATAACGGTATTGGTATTGCATCCGAATACAGGCAAAAAATATTTGATAAATTCTTTCGTGTGCCAACAGGTGATAAGCATAATACCAAAGGTTATGGTTTAGGATTAAGCTATGTATCAGAGATACTGAAACGTCATATGGGATTCATTTGCGTGGAAAGTGAAAAAGAAAAGGGTAGCACGTTTATTATTAAGCTGCCTGTTAAAGAAGCACCTGTAATTTATATTGATGAACATCGCAGGATCATAAAAAAGAAATAAAATTATGAGCATTAAAGTTCTCTATGTAGAGGATGAATTGTTTCTTGGCAAGATCGTAAAGGAAACACTGGAAAGCCGTGGCTTCGAAGTTGCCATGGAAACAGATGGCGCTGTGGTAATGCAAACATTTCGCAAAGAACAACCCGATGTTTGTGTACTGGATGTAATGCTGCCCAACCGCAATGGTTTTGAACTGGCAGAAGATATACGAAATGAGCATGCTGATATACCTGTTATTTTTCTTACGGCAAAAACGCAAACAGAAGATGTGATAAAAGGCTTTCGCACCGGTGGCAATGATTATATACGCAAGCCTTTTAGTATGGAAGAATTAATAGTGCGTATCGAAAATGTATTGCATATAAAAAAAGATCAACGGGCTATACCTGCTACTGCAGAAAGCCTCCACATGGGTAAATATATTTTCAATCTTAACAGGCAAACGCTGACAATAAATAACGAAGAGCGAAAATTATCTTACCGGGAAACGGAGTTACTGAAATTTTTATGGCAAAACAGGAATAGTATTATTGACAGAAGAGACATGCTCAACATGATCTGGGGCAACGACTCTTTTTTCAACAGCCGCAATCTTGATGTGTATATTACAAAACTGCGTAGTTATTTAAAAGCAGATAGCGCACTGGAGATACTTACTATTAAAGGCGTTGGTTACAGGTTTGTAACAGATTGATAAAATATTTTTTGTAGCCGGCTGTTGTTCTTTATGGCATCTGCTGTTGTGTCACTCACTGGTACGTTTGGAGTAAATATGAGCAGGTTTACACGTTTACGGGTTTAAAAGTTTACGCGTTGTTTAACGCAGAGAACTTGTAAATATGTGAACTTTTAAACTGATGAAATTTGTACAACAGCACAAGTGTGCGACGCAACGAAGGTATAATAGTATTACTGCTGTAGGGCCCAGCATAAATACTAATACTTTACTCCTGCTTCTATCTTTACGGGCACATAATTTTCTCTTGGTGGTATGGGGCAATTGTATCCTTCAGTATATGCACAATAAGGCTGATAAGCTTTGTTGAAATTAATAACCACCGTATTTGTTTGTGGAATAGTAAGATCTATATAACGGCCCCCACCATAAGTTTCTTTACCGCTTGTTGCATCGCGGAAAGGAATAAAAAGATAATCACGATACTGACGCTGGCTGGCAAGGCTGATAGATTGATAAACGCCTAATGTATATTCTTTATCTTTTATAGTAAAGGTTACTTCACCATACTTTACATACTGCTTGGTTTCCTTTCCGGATGTAGGCATCTCAAATATTTTTTCATTAGCGGTTCGTGTAAACTTTGCGGTAACCACATATTGCATACTCACCGGGAAAAAATGAATGCCTTTAAATTCTTTTTTTGCTTCCCTGCTTAATGGTGACGTACCGGCATTTGTATATTCCTGTATCAGTTCCTTTTGAAAGCGGTTGATCTCATTAATAAGCGCTGTATCTTTTTGTGCCAAAACTATGTTTACAATGAACAGGATGCCGATCAAAAAAATAATTCTTTTCATACCCAATATTTCGGCGGCTAAGATAATCATTGTTGTTACCTGATGAGTAATTTTTGGGTTATCTGTTATTGTCAGGTGTTATTCTTTTATTTTTGATAACACTACCAGTTAAATTTTAAGGCCCCCATCATGAATAAACAAAAAACAAGAGCATATAAATTTCTCCGGTATTGGAAAAAACTGGGCCCTGGCCTTATAACAGGGTCAAGCGATGACGATCCTTCAGGCATAGCCACTTATACACAGGCGGGTGCTGCCTATGGTTTAAATACACTGTGGACCGCATTTATTACATTTCCTTTAATGGCTGCCATACAGGAAATGTGCGCAAGAATAGGATTGGTTACCGGGCATGGTTTAACAGGAACGCTTAAAAAGCATTATGCCAGGCCCGTATTATATTTAATGCTGGTATTTAGTTTTCCTGCTATTGTTATGAACATCGGTGCAGATATCGCGGGTATGGGTGCAGTGGGTAATTTATTATTCCCATCTATAGAACCGGGCTATTTTAGTGTATTGTTTACCGTAATGCTGTTGTTTTCGATTATTTATTTTCCTTACCAGAAAATTGCGGCCGTACTTAAATACCTCTGTGCTGTTTTGCTTGTTTATCTTATAGTTCCTTTTCTATACAAACAGGATTGGTTAACTATTCTTAAAGATACTATCGTACCCACCATTCAATTTAATAAGAATTATCTTACCGTGCTTGTGGCTATTCTTGGAACTACCATTTCTCCTTATCTTTTTTTCTGGCAGGCTAACATGGAAGTGGAAGAAATAAAACATCGCAAAAAGAAATTGATTGTAAATAAAAGAGTAACAGAAGAAATGAAAAGGGATGTGGATTTTGGTATGTTCTTCTCCAATCTGGTAATGTTCTTTATTATACTTACGGCAGGTACCGTGTTATTTAAAGGAGGTATTCACCAGGTAGATACGGTAGAACAGGCTGCCGAGTCTTTACGTCCGCTTGCCGGAGATGCTGCATATTGGCTTTTTGCTGTTGGCGTTATTGGCACAGGTTTACTAGCCATCCCGGTTTTAAGTGGCTCCCTGTCTTATATTTTTTGTGAGACCTTTGATTGGGAAGAGGGATTGGATAAAAAGTTTAATGAAGCAAGGCCGTTTTACATTATTATTGCCATCTCTCTTATACTGGGTCTTTCATTGAATTATATAGGAATAACACCCATACAGGCTCTTGTTTATTCTGCTATTCTTTACGGATTAACTGCACCTGTTCTTATCGCCATTATATTGCACATATGCAATAACAAAAAAATAATGGGGGACTTTACCAATAAAAGAACTGCCAACATTTTGGGAGGCTTTACCCTGCTGTTAATGACCACTGCTGCAGTTACTTTGATCTACCTGCAAATTGCACAATAACTATTGCTAAAACTTATTCTTCCACATCATACTTTCAATAGGCTTGTCCGGCTGCCCGCTGTATTTGGCATTTTTTTTCTGGTTGTATTTTACTTCTATCTCGCCATCAACCGGAAAATAAATAAGCTGGCCGATAGGCATGCCCTTATAAACTTTCACTGGTTGCTTTACCGATATTTCCAAGGTCCAGTTGCCGCAAAAACCCACATCACCTTTGCCTGCCGTTGCATGAATATCTATCCCTAAACGGCCGGTAGAAGATTTGCCTTCCAGAAAGGGCACATGCGCATGCGTCTCCGTATATTCAAGTGTTACGCCTAAATAAAATATATGCGGATACAATACAAAACCTTCTTCCGGAATTTCAAAATATTCAATTTCATTGTGCTTTTTTGCATCAAGAATATGTTCGCGGTAAGTAGCCAGCCACTTGCCCAAATGCACATCATAACTGTTGCTGCCGAGACATTCACGGTCATAAGGTATCAGCTTTATAGTACCTTTTTCTATTTCTTCCAATATGCGTAAATCAGATAAGATCATGTGATATTTATTTATGTTACCGGCTTATGTTCTTTGTGGCATCGCCTGTTGTGTCACTCACTTTAGCGTAAAGTAACTTTGGTCAACAAATATTCTGCAAATAAATCGTAAATCTGCAATCTAAAGTCCTCAATCTTAAATTGGCACTCTTTTATCAACATAATATTAACGACAATACAAAACTGGGCATCTGGCAGATAGAAGAACCGGAGGATTTTTTTTTAGCATCCGTACCGCAGCATAGAGCTATTACACATCCGCATAAAAGACTGCAGCACCTTGCCGGGAGATATTTATTAAAACACCTGTTCCCTGATTTTCCTTACGAAGAGATTGTGATTGCCGATACAAGAAAACCTTACCTTCCTTATGAACAATATCATTTCTCTATTTCTCATTGTGGCAATTATGCTGCAGCCATTGTAAGCAGGAAAGAAAGGGTAGGTATAGATATAGAACTACCCACCGGCAGGATAAAAAAAATAAGTCACAAATTTTTAAATATTCAGGAACGGGAACACTTCCATGTGGCAGGTACCTGGCTGCAGGACAAAGCTGATACATCATTAACGCTAAACGATAAAAGCCTCACTGTTTTATGGTGTGCCAAAGAAGCCGTATATAAATGGTGGGGCTGGGGTAGCGTAGATTTCAGCGATCATATTTTATTGCAGCCTTTTGAAATAAAGACAGAAGGCAGTATTGCAGCAAATTTTATAAGAATGCAAAGGATTTTCGACCTTGGTCTTCAATATAAGGTATTTGAAGGGCTATGCTTGGTGTGGCTAAGTTCTGCTGCTTAATGTTACTGCAGTACAAGAGTGCGACGCAACAAAAGACACTTTAAGTACTAAAAGCCGGGATCCAAAAAAGATCTATTGCGTAACATCAGCTTCTGCTTTCCTGTTTAGCATATTTCTTTTTTACAAAAAAGAAATTTCATTTAACTTGTCCTCACAGCCATCCGGAATAACCCATTTTCCTGTTAAAAACCTTAGTCAACACTTTTCATTTCAGAAATATAAAGCAGTCATGAAATGCCTGTTTATTGCTTTGCACATACCTTACTAATGCACAGGCGGCTATATTTTGGCGCAGGTATTTTTTACGAGTATTCCATTGAACTTTTTTCTATGGTTATTTTTTAAACTTTCATCATAAAAACAAAAACTATGAAAAAGCATTTACTTGTTATTGCTACATTTTTCTTGTCCGGTATCATATATGGGCAGGTAAATTTAAAATCCATTATTCGTGGCGAAAAAGGCGTCAGCAATCATTATACTGCTGTACCCGCCAATCAGAATGTCCGTTTTACAGCTGCATCCGCCCGGACAATATTTGGACTGGATGCTAATGCGGATCTTATATTGACAAAGACTGAGCCTGATAAACTAGGCTATATACATTACAGGTATTTCCAGACTTACAAAGGCATCCCTGTTGAGAACAGCATGTATATAGCACATACCCGCAACGGTCTCCTGCGGGGAATGACGGGAAGGATAATTGTAGATTTTGATCCTGAAATGGACAAAAGAAATACAGCCCGTTTATCTGCCAGCCAGGCTGAAGAAACTGCTATTCGTTCTGTAGGTGCGCAGGTCTATGCATGGAAAGATGCAGGTATGGAACAAAACATCAAAATGCAAACCGGTAATAAATATGCCAGCTATATGCCAAAGGCCAGATTGGTATGGTACAGCCCGGGTTTTGGTTTAGACTCAAGAGCATTGCGTCTTGCATATAAGATAGATGTATATGCCATTAAACCGCTGAGCAGGGCTGATTATTTCGTGGATGCTATTACAGGTAAAATAATCGGCAAGGAAGATAAAATATATTTTACTGATGCTACTGGTACGGCTGGTACTTACTGGAGCGGAACACAAACCATACATTCCGATTTTACCGGTACCAATTACCAGTTAAGAGACTATACAAAAGGAAATGGTGTGATAACACTGCATGGTGAATCAGGTTCATACGGAACAGACTATTCCAGCGCTACTGCCAACTGGACACTCAGCGGTTTCAATGTTGCAGCACTTGATGCACATTATGGTGTAGGGCAAACCTATGCTTTTTACATGGCCAAATTTGGACGTAACAGTTATGATAATGCAGGTACCGCATTATACAGTTACGTGAACGATCCCACCTATATTGATAACGCTTACTGGGATGGAAGTGCCATGCATTTTTGCAAAAGATCTACAAATGAAGGCGGCGGGGTAACAGGCATAGACGTAACGGGTCATGAACTTACTCATGGTGTAACACAGGCAACCTGCGGTCTTGTGTACAGTTACGAGTCAGGCGCAATGAATGAAAGCCTCAGTGATATAATGGGTAAATCTGTTCAGTTCTGGTCTAAACCAACAGACATTAACTGGCAATTGAGTAATGATATGAACTGGATAATACGAGACATTAGTAACCCTAATTTGCTTGGTCAGCCTGACACATATAAAGGTACTTATTGGTACACCGGTTTTGGCGATAATGGCGGCGTACATTATAACAGCGGTGTGGGCAATTTCATGTTTTATCTTTTGGTTAATGGGGGCACCGGCACTAATGACATAGGCAATGCTTATACCGTTGGAGCACTTGGCCTTGAAAAAGCAGACCAGATCATCTACAGGTCCCAGTCAGTTTACCTTGTTTCTACTTCCCAGTATATCGACTGGCGTACTGCCTGTGTAAATGCTGCATCAGATCTTTATGGTGCTACTTCTAACGAAGTAGACCAGGTTAAAAATGCTTTCTATGCAGTAGGTCTGGGATCTTCTTCTACCGGTTGTGACTATCCTGTTGGCCTTGCTGCTTCCAATATTACAAAGTCCGGAGCAACTATTAGCTGGTCAGCCGTTTCAGGAGTAAGTAGTTATAATCTGCAATGGAAATTATCTACCGCCACTACCTGGAACACTGTATCGAATATCGCAGCAACGAGTTATAATCTTACCGGTTTAAGCCCAGCATTTGCCTACGATGTAGAAATAGAAAGCAATTGTTCCGGTGGTACTACAAGCGGCTATAGTTCACCTATAACTTTTACCACATTAACAGCAGGTGGATATTGTATTTCATACGGTCAGAGTACCGATTATGAATTTATACAAAGGGTTGCGGTGGGTACTACAGGCTATACAAGCGGTAATAATGGAGGTTATGGAAATTTCGTTAGCTTTTCTGGTCCTGTAAAAGCAGGCAGGTCTTATGTGTTGCAGTTAACACCAGGCTTTGTCAGCAGTATATTTTCAGAAAACTGGACAGTGTATGCCGACTTTAACCGTGATGGTGATTATGCAGATGCAGGAGAAAACCTGGGTAGTGTTATTTCAACCAGTGCTGCTGCAGTTAACCTTCCATTCACTGTACCGGCAACAGCTACAAATGCACGCACAGGTTTAAGGGTACAAATGTCTTACAGCGTTACACAAACCGACCCTTGTGCCATCTTTACTTACGGTGAAGTGGAAGATTACAGTATCCGCATAAGTGGTGGTACTGGTTTGGCTACAATGACTGATATTACACAAAACAAGGGCAATAGCCTTACTATACTTCCTAACCCGCTGAAAGGGACTATGGCAACAGTGGGAATGGAACTGGCTGCGCAGGGAAAGGTTACACTGAAAGTAAGCGACCTTTCCGGTAGGCTGCTGGTATTACAGGAAGAAAATAATGGAACAAAGGGAAAGAATACGTTTATACTTAAAGGAACAGAACGACTAAACAGTGGCGTATTTATGGTAGTGGCAGAGCAGAATGGAAAAATTGTAGGACGCGCACAGCTGCTGGTGAATTAATTTTTTAAAACTGTCGCTATGATTTCAAAAGCTGCTCTTT
Organism: Panacibacter ginsenosidivorans; assembly: GCF_007971225.1. Lineage (NCBI taxonomy): Bacteria > Pseudomonadati > Bacteroidota > Chitinophagia > Chitinophagales > Chitinophagaceae > Panacibacter > Panacibacter ginsenosidivorans. The sequence goes on from NZ_CP042435.1 coordinate 2,693,300, forward strand.
AACAGAGCAGCTTTTTATTTTTTCAAATATTACTTTTTTGTAAAAACCTGTCAATTTTTTGCTATTTATAGCAAATTTTGTCCCAAATAGAAATCCAATTTTCCAATTATGGGAAATTTAGATCTCCGAAATTATAAAATATATTGAAAATCAATTGTTTATACTTATGGCATAAGCTTTGGCTTTCTACTAATAGTCCGTTTTTATTACCGTAACCTTGAATTTTGACGAACCCCTAAAAAACTATGAAAGCATTAGTTCTTTAAACCCCGAACCTTTGAAAACAATGGCTGATATGAAAACAAACGTACAATATGAAAACATGGCCTTTAATTGATTTATACTGACAACCCAATCCGAACCCCAAAAAATCCGCAAAACCTGCTCAAACTAATTACCCCGGTAAAACCGGGGTTTTTTTATCTTTGATCAGCACACTAAAAAAGGCCACTTCTCAGTAACCTTTTTTACATTACAAATCAAACGCCTCTTGTTCTTCCTCAAGCTTATGTTTTAAGTAGGTATCTTCTTTAACGTAAAATCAGGAACAGAAGAGCACCGATAATACAGCCGTAAATAATGGCATAGAATAAGGATTTATTGCCGCGGCCATACTTTTTCTGCTCCAATGGAGAGGCCTTATACCTGCTTTTTTTAATACCCTGGTTATTAAACATGGATGATTGGATATAAGTAACTGCCTCTTTATTACTGCTTATTTTCATTCCTTTAAAACTTAATTGATTTGAAACTGTAAAATAAAGATGGTTCTGAAGCTTAAAAAATAGAGGGGGCTGTATAAATATTGTACTGTATTTTTTATTGCATTTGTAGAACCATTACTACACTGGTAATGCCTGTAGTTACGTAAATATCCATAAATGATAAATGCAAAGTAGTTTACATAAGTTCCAAGCCTATAGTAAATACAAGCTACACAAATAAAAGGTGCCTTGAAGGCACCTTTTTTACTCATTACAAACAAACACACTGATTCATATACAATATAATAGAAGGTTGGGTTAACGATTTAAAATTTACTTTTAAAAACCCGGAGTAGTTGATTTGATACCACAAAATAACAGTCAGTCAAAAGCATAGAAAATAGAACGCACTATTTAAATGCTGTATATTTCTTTACGAAAGAATTGTAGCAAGAGTACTACACTGCCAACAGGCCTGTATGTCTTAAAAACTATAATATATTGAACTGGTTCTCTTGCTTACACCTCAATTGCTGTTATAGCTATGCAGTAAAAGTATGCGATGCAAGGAACCCCATAATGAATAAAATGCCAGGCTCAAAAGCTGATCACTATTTACTCTCTTTGGCACTAATAACTGAAACTCAACAGCAAATTTTTGTCTTTCGAAGTACCTCTATGTAAAAAGCAATACAAACCTAAGGTTCAACAGACTTAAGGGAATAAGTACAAAGTGAAGGACGACAATTATCAGTATTTGCTCAATTCTTCATTGATGACAATATTATCATTAAAGAGAAAACACAAATGCATCAAAGTGCATAACATTAACGGGTTAACTGAGCTGTCTTTTGCATCAGTTCGCAAGGAGTTTAAAATGAATGCTATTTCTGGAATCATCTACACAGATCCTGCAACCATTAAGCCCGAAACAAAAAGAGTACAGTGTCTTCCTATTACAATGGTGTTGGCTAAACAATAGAACTTGAAACCATTCAGCGAGTATATATTTCTGAGGAAAAAGAATAAGAGGTATCAAAGAAAAAATTCCCCATGATAACCACAAGGCGGCAATAGTTTGCTCACCTGCAATCAATATTATATAGTTTACAAGCAAAATAATCATGGTATATATTTTGATTTAGTATAAATACTTTCATTTTAACGGGGGTTATAAATGAATCATCCTAAGAAAACTACTTCATGCCTCGCTACAAAATAGCGAGGCATTTCTTTTTTTATTATAATTATAAAAATAAGCTTACCGTAGTGAAGTATTTGGCTGTGGGGCTGGCAGCCTTTCCTGATATTTTTTCTGCCACATCTTGTTTTGTTTCACCATCTCGTTTAATTGATGGGACAGCAATTGAAAAGAAACAGCATGCACACTGTCTGCAATAGCATAATGCCTTTCAACATTGATAGAATCATAATAATGCATAAGGGTGGCAGCGTTATATAATGAATCAGAAACCCTTAATTGACGCAGTAATAAATCATTAGCCTGCACTGCATTTTGCTGGATCCGTGTCATGATCATAAGTATAGTGATTAATACTGCGAAATGGAAAAAGACGGTAATTACATACACAACTCCACTAAATTTTGCCCACCAGGTCTTTTTCTGGATTACAGGGGTTGGTGCGTGGCGTTCTGCTTCATTAATAATAATAATAGGAGGCCTCGATTTAAATAAATTAAACATGACTGGCAATTCTTATTTACAAATAATTTATTAGCGACAATTTGTAAAAGGCAAATTGCAAGCCATTAACCTAACCATAAGTATTGGCATACTCTTTTCATTATATGTCACGGATATATACTTTATTTACCACTAAACAACATTATATGCTCTGGCAGGGAAGAAGGCAAAGCTCAAATATTGAAGATCGTCGTGGCATGAGTGGAAAAGGCATCGCGGTAGGAGGCGGAATAGGTACCATGGTGATAGCTGCGATCATTTACTTATTGGGAGGAGATCCTTCCCAGGTTATCAACAATAGTCCTGTTAACGAACCGGCACAGGAAACCACTGCACCTAATAAAGCAGATGATGCAGCAGGCCAATTTGCCGCGGTGGTGCTGGCCGATACAGAAGATATATGGTCTCAGTTATTTAATAAAATGAATAAACAATACACCGACCCAACATTGGTATTATTTTCAGAAGCTACACAGTCAGGTTGCGGATTTGCCAGCCAGGCATCAGGGCCATTTTACTGCCCTGCCGATTCAAAAGTTTACATAGACCTTTCCTTTTTCGAAGAAATGAAAACCCGCTTTAATGCTTCCGGCGATTTTGCACAGGCTTATGTTATTGCCCACGAAGTGGGGCACCACGTTCAACACCTGCTGGGCATTACCAACCGGGTTGATGAACAACGCAGCAGCCTTACTAAAACAGAAATGAATAAGTTAAGCGTGAAACTGGAATTGCAGGCAGATTTTCTGGCAGGCGTATGGGCACACTATGAAACACTAAAAGAAGATCCCCGGTTAAACAAAACAATTATACAGGATGGGGATATAGATGAGGCATTAAACGCTGCCAATGCTATTGGCGATGACCGGTTACAAAAACAATCACAGGGTTATGTGGTTCCCGATGCGTTTACACATGGTACTTCTGCACAAAGGATTGCCTGGTTTAAAAGGGGATATACCACCGGCGATATTACCCGGGGAGATACATTTAATGATCCATCGTTACAATGAAGACGAATTAGCTTTCTTCATTCGTAGATATAAAAAAAGCCACGAATGTGGCCTTTAAAAATAATAGGCAATAACCTACACAACCAGTGAAATTAAGTAAGTGATCAAACCACCATATACCAATGAAATGATAAGAAGTTTTTTTCTTGATTTACGGAGAAATAACTCCTGTTCATGTATATGTTTATAGGTATCCCTGAATTCAAAATCTTTCAGCGTCTGCTTTAGTTCCATTAAAAACGGTTTTGAAAATGTTGCTGTCATAAAATACTCCTTTTTGCTATAATAACACCTGCACGATAATAGTGCCAAAATAGCCATTATATTGTTGATATTTAGTAAATTAACAATGCGTGAAAACTACCACAATACGGCATTAAAAAAGGTTACTGTTCAGCAACCTTTTTCTTAAAACAAACACTGCTAATCACACTTAAACTTTTGTACCATACATGCAGTATAATGCAGCAGGCTTGTACGATTCCATATAAATGGTATACTACAAGGTTGGGTTAACGGTTTAAAATCTGTTTAAAAAAAGAAACCATGTACCAGAGTTTCTTTTTAACAGTACGGTTTTTCTATATGATAATTGGATAGTAGAACGGTCTCAAAAACACTTTGATTTCCTTTGTTTTTGATAACACAAAGTAACAACCCCTATTGGTACCGGAAAATAGAGTTACTTATCTAAATAGTGTACAATTTTGTACCGGGGTTTTGTAGCAGGCTTACTACAAAATCCTTTTTGTATAACCTGATCATAGTCTATTATAAAACACCTTACATGCGTTTTCACAGCGATCTTTATAAGTGTATTTAAACAGAAATTTTTTTATATCGTAACCATTAACAACTCATCTGCTTATTTAGGGCTATCTTCACCAAACAATTAACCCTATGCATTGTTGTACATCATACTTCTATGCTTTCCTTATAAATGAAATATATCCTTTACAATTAATACAGTTACTATGAACAGCAGCCAACTGCTATATAAGATATCTACACTCGAACACAGTATTAGCAGAAAAGAGCTGGAATACAACAGCTCTCTGCGTGCAAATGATCAGCCTAATATAGCGCTGCATAAGGCTGCACTGCTCCAGTTGAAAGAAGAACTTGCTGCTACACGCAAACAATTTGATACCGTTCAGACAGATAATTCCAAAGCCACCCCGCCTCCTCCTAAGAAATCAAGGAAATGGCCAAGCTTCTTTGGTTTCAGGACTGCTACAGACAACGAGTAGCTATTAAATAGCTTTTTTGATGTATAAGTGTTATGGAATTGAATAATACCATTGGCAGTTTCTCTGCCTTTTTTCATTTCTTTACCTTGATACAAAGAAAATTAATCACTCATCTATTGTTTTATTTTAGTGTTCATGAATACAAAGCATTCACTGAGACAAAAAGAAAATAAAAGTTCCCGAAATAAAAAGTAAAGCACCTGTTGTTGTAAAGCCGAAACCACAATACTGTAACAGTTCTGTGAGTTCGGTACAAGGATGTATTATTTTCTGGAATACCGGCAGTAGTATTTTATGGCATCGTTCCTTGCGTCGCAAGCACTTTATCTGTACGTCTTTTGGCAGCACATGATTTTAAAAGTTGCATTAATGATAAGAAAGATGAATGGATTGCGACGCAACGAAGAAACATTAGCGTACAAAAGCCGGTATAATAATTATGTCATACTTATCTAAAACGTACCTTATTGAAATCAACATCCGCAAAAAAATTAAACGTAATTCAGGCTCTATATTCCTGGTGAAATACTGTATGCTTTGTGGTTGAAAAACAACCTTAATACGAATGATACGGGAAAAATATAGCCCAAAGTTTACAATAATGATAGAACCGGATTCAATAACCTTGCTAGTTCTTGAACCAAACGAAATACTGCCAGCAAATAGCTTCATTACTATTTGCATCTTTAATAACAATCTTCTGAAAAAAACAGGTTGCATTTTCAAAATACAAAGAGTAATTTCAAAGAAATATAAAACCATACCGCTATGCCAGAAAACATGCCCCAGCAGGAGTGGGAAAAAGAACCCAACCGCAATATCGTACCCTTTGCTGAATTGCAAAAACTAACTGCCAATTACCGCGAAACTGTTTGCCAGACCGAAACACAACATATCTGGTTTAGTGTGGAGGATATTATGACGCTTATAAAAGACAATAAAGCTAATGGCATAAAGATTTATCTGGGCCGTTATGACAATGACCATCCTTATTATGCAGGCCATCTTACGGTTGCATTGGTAGCAACAAGAGATGAAATGACACCAGATAAACCAACCCAACGCCACAGTGTAGATATGCTGGACCCTGCAAAACATAAATGCGACTCTTTGAAGGTGCGGCATTAAATGATGGTGTTCTTTGCCCTCCAAGATGCAAAACACCATAGTACTAATAGCATATCACTACAAAATGCCGTGAATGCATGGATGATATTTATATACTGTCTGTCACACTGTTGATTGCCCTTTTTGTTTCATTGTATTATTATAAAAGGTTACAACCACGGTGGCTAAGGCTCTTTCCTTTTACTATGCTATTATGGGTGCTGGTGCAGGTTACCGGATACTGGTATTGGGTAATAACAGGCAATAGCAATCATTTTATCTTTAACCTCTACCTGGTACCGCAATATGCTTTCTATTTTTTTATTTTTTACAAAGCATTCATCAACAAAAAATTCAAAAGAGTAACTCTTGCACTCGCTGCATTTTTTTTATTATTCTTTTGTTATCAGGTATTATTGAAAAACAGTTTTTATAATTACAGCACTGTTACCGATAACACCGGTCAGTTACTGGTGCTGCTCTTGTGTTTCCTGTATATGACAGAACTGCTGATGCAGGAAACCCTGATCAATTATTTTAAATTGCCTTTGTTTTGGATCGTAACCGGCATAATGATCTTTTGCGTCGGCAATTTTGTGTACACCAGCTTCCTGGATTATATCTTAAATAACAACCTGGATCCCAATGGCAATGTCTATATCATAATAACAGCTGTAGTAACAAACCTGCAGTATGCATTATTTGCTGCCGGTTTCTTATGTAATGAACCATGGAAAAAAACGAGATCATATTAGCAGTATTCATGCTTACACTGCTGGCAATCCTCATTGCAGGTTTTCTTTTATTCATATTTATCTGGTACCGTAAAAAACGCAACAATTACCTGCAGGAAAAAGCATTTGCAGAGATCAGCTATAAAAAAGAATTACTGCAAACACAACTCGAAATACAGGAGCAGACTTTTAAGATCATCAGCGAGGAGATACACGACAATATTGGTCAAACACTCAGTTTTGTAAAGCTCAATCTCAGTACCATTAAAACAGATGATAATATTATCTCCGCTAAAATAACAGAATCAAACGAACTGCTTAATAAAACCATCCACGACCTGCGTGATCTTTCCCGTAGTCTTAACCCTGGTTTTATCAGCGATATTGGTTTAGCTAATGCCATAAAACAGCAACTACAGTTGCTGGAGAAAACAGGCAGGTATACTGTTGTTTTTACTGCTGAAGGAACCGAATACAAGAACGATCCGCAGAGAGAACTGGTGGTATTCCGCGTTATACAGGAATTGCTGAACAATATTGTAAAACATGCCGTTGCTTCCGTTATCACAACCACTATACAATACCAGCCGGAGCAATTGGTCATTTCCGTAAAAGACAATGGAAATGGGTTTGATATAGAAAATAAATCAGCAGCAGCACATAAAAGTCTTGGCCTGCGCAACATGTATAACAGGATGAAATTAGTTAATGGCAGTATGCAGATAACCAGTGCCCGGGGCAGCGGCACTACCGCCATTATCAGGCTGGCAAAAGATTCCTTCTCTTTGCTGAAAAAGTAAGGAGTAAAATATAAGAAGTGCAATGCGAATATAAAGGGTAAGTAATTTTTTCTTTTCGCTTTTTCACTGCTCGTTTAGTTGTTCACTGTTCTCCGTTCACTGTACATTAATTTATTTACGGTGTCCAGCACATTCAATATATCAAATGGTTTAGATATAAAGGCGTCCGCATTACACGCTAAGGATAATTGTTCTATATCCATATTGGCAGAAAGGAGTATTACCGGAATATCAGGGCATGCACCCTTTATCTGCCCGCACAGATCGCAACCGTTTTTACCTAAAAGATTAATATCAATAATATACAGATCGGGACACGGACGCCGGGTAACATCAAAATTGTTACCGTTAAAATCCATTATCGGTTCAAATTTTCCATACTGTAATGTCACAGCTAAAACAGATAGAATATCACTATCGTCATCAATAAGGTAAACAGTTTTTCGCATTCCATTTTTCATTGGGTGAGTTTTTTATAGGTATAAAAATCCATAGCTAATTATATTTTAATGCACTTTGACTTTCTGTATAATAATGAGCCGGCTAATTTTTGGTCCAATTAAACAGGATCGGTTGAAATATAAAATCCGGTAAAACGTCTCAGAATTTTTGTATACCCTCTTTAAAAATTATACTCCTCAAAAAACAATACCATTTTTGTCAGGCAATAAAAATGATGTTTAGCCGGCAAGACCCAAATTAAAATTGCCGGCGGGGTAACCGCTAAAAAACATTTCCACAAAAAAACCGCTCTTAAGCGGCTTCTATGTTTTATTCATTCTACAAATTAACGTTCAGCATTTCCTACAACCATTTCTTTTTCCTGAACCATATAAATATTACAAGAGAAACAAGCACCATTAAGGCAAGCACACCCGGGTAACCCCATTTCTCCCGAAGCTCTGGCATGAATTGAAAGTTCATACCATATACACCCACAATAAATGTAAGCGGCATAAAAAATACAGAGAATAGGGTAAGCACTTTTACTACTTCGTTTGTTTTATGAGAAGAAATAGACATGGAAAGGTTCAACAGATTGGTTACATCCTCCAATGCCTGGTGATATAATGTCTGCATTTTTAAGTGCTGATCTTTCAGATCCTGGTAAGCAGGTCTGTCCTGTTCAGTTATCCCGATATGATTAATAGGTTCCAGCATCATCATAATAATTTTCTGGGAAATAGAAGCTTGCCGCTTTATGTCATACAGGTGTTGCATATGGTCTGAAACGGTTTTTTTTAACAATAGTTCCTTTTCGTAGACGTCAATATGTTCGGATAATTTATAGGCAGGATCATCAAAACTTTCCAGTGCATACCAGGCTATTTTTATAATAAGTGCTGCAACGGATGAACAGGAAGGGGTATGGATAAATTTATGCTTTAGCACTTCTAAAAAATCACAGGCAGACTTGTGTATCGTAATAACAAAACTTTCAGTAAAAAAGATAGCGATCTTATTGGTTAGCTCCTGTATGGTGGTGTTGCTTTTACGGGCTTCGGGGGCATAAAACCGCAGTATCAAAAAATGCACATTATCTACAAAATCATATTTAGGCAAATGATCAGGCTCCATACAATCTCTTACCAGGTGATCATCCAGCTTATACTTTGTGCTAAGCGCCTGCATCTCTTCAACGGATGGGTCCTGTACATCTATCCATTGATGGCCCCTGAAATCTACTGCTTCCTGATCACGCATACTGTGTTTACTTAGAATGTTGTAAAACCATGCCATAAAAGTTTTACATAGCAACTGCTATATAGTTACTACAGGCTAACGGGGGGTTTATTGCTGCATATTGTTTCAACTGTATAAGTGTGCGACGCAACAGGCGTTTCCATGGGTGGCTAAGCCGGCACCCAAAAATAAAAATAAGCAAAAAACTTAATGATTTAAAAGCTGTCCGGCTCTCCATAAAGTATTTAAAACTGGAACAACTTATATCATCACTCATTCCTTTATTTTAAAAAGGTAACACATAGCACAATGCATTTACATTGCCTTTAAAAGTCTTATTCTTTTAAAACATTGTTTTATTTAGCTAGTCATACAAATAAAAAAAGGGTTGCGTAAAAACAGCCCTTTATTTTCTTTATTTCTTTTTAGTAATCGCTTTCTTAGGTGAGCCTTTTGATTTTACCGGCGCTGCCTTCTTAGGTGCTGTCTTTTTAATCATTGCTTTCCTTGGTGGCCTTGCAGCGGGTTTAGCAGTAGCCTTTGCCCTTTTACCAGCAGCTGCAACCGCAGGCTTTTTGCCGGTTGCTTTTTTGCCTGCAGCAGTCTCCGCACGCAGGTTTACGTCACCCACCGCCAGTTTGGTAAGGCTATCATCCGCATCATATTCCTCATTTAGTGTTTCATTCAGCAGGCCTGCAACCTTTTGCAACTTAAGTTGTAAAGCATAAGCTCTTGCCGTTCCATAGCTGCTTATTTCGTAATGCTCTATTTTCTGGCAGGCTGCAATAATACCCGCATCCATTACTTCAGGTGTCATGTCTTCACCCAACAATGTTTTTCCTTCTTCTATTAAGCCTTCCATTGCTTTGCAATGTTCTTCTCCTTCTTTGCCTTTAAAAAGGTTGGCAAAAAATCCTTTCTTTTCTTCCTGTTGTGTATTCTTTTCATCACTCAACATTTCCTGTACCCTATCCAATCTTGCTTTTTGTTTGGTGGTAATATCAAGATGTTGCTTCAATGCACTCTTCAATCGTTTGTCAGCTGCTTTTTCTATCATCGCAGGCAGGGCTTCTATTATCTGTGCTTCTGCAGAGTAAAGATCTTTAAGCTCATGTTTCAATAATTCATGTAGCGTGTCAATCGTTTTCATGTAATTTTTTTATGTTATTATTAATGTAATATATTAAGTCAAAACATATGCCACCACATTAGTGTATACAGTTTTGTTCTATAGATTCCGTGGCAGCCGGGATTGGCTAATGGAAATTTTTGCTGTTTTTTTGTCGACGCCTTGCTGCATTTTATTTCTCCTGCTTTCTTTGTCTTTATGCAAAGAACGTAGCAAAGAAAGATCAGGGCTAACCCGAAGGCTCCACCCGTTTTGCCTCCCACTGCCCACCCATCGCGTTCTTTATTTATGTATTCTTTTCTGTAAGATGTAGTGCTCTTGCACAAAGTGCGATGATCGAACATCAGGACGGGCACATTAAAGCTACTTAGCTGAAGTCACAGTAGCACAAAAGCTTAATCAAGGCGAGAGAACAAATGTGCTGAAATCGACGAAGGAGATTCGTGAAGGCAAATAAAAAAATATATATGCACTGAACAATATCATTTCTTGCCTGACTTTTTTTCGCAATCTCCTATTACGGTTGCTTTTTTGTATCAAGACAAAAAGTAAATAATAAAAATGCATAAAAGCTACAATGGACTAACCGGCAAGCAAATCATTAGAATAGAATAATTCCTTTCTTTCGCTGAAACGTCTCCTAAATGGATTCGTGCAAGGCAGGGACGTTTCAGATTTGATAACACAATGTCCTTAGCTAAACACAAAGACTATAAAGAGATATTGCTGAGAAAAAGACAATTTGCGGAAGAGTGCGACGCAACGGAAGCCTAACAGTAGAACAAGTGCCGGTGACAAAAAATAATTTATTTATTCGTCAGCAATGGATAATATTATTAACCGGAATTTAATAATGTGCTTCCAGCAGGCTTATAAACTAAGGTTAATTTTTTAGCACTTAAGCAACATAATTACGGGCAAAAAAAGCTGCCATGAGCAACTCCTTGAAAAGTCAACGTATATTCTTGGCTGAATCTCTTTAGAATGCGGTGTACTTGAATTTTTGCCCACCCACGGTGGCTTCTGCCATTAAACCGCTAAGATCCTGTGTAAATACCACAACGCCTTCGGTATATTTAGCATTTTTTGATACGCCCGATTTAACAGCAACGGCAGAGAGCTGGCTGCTAAATTCTGTTTTACTTGCTTTCATGCGGTCGAGTGCATCCTTGTTTTCAAAAAATATAACTTCCCTGTAAGTCTGACCACCCACCTGGGCACCTATAGTAACCTGGCCTGTCTTAACCAACCCTACAGCTTTACCGCGTTCATACAAAATGCCATTACCGCCGGAGCCGCCGACGATAAAGCCACCTTTGCCAATTTTAGGAAAAATAAGGTACCCGTAAGATGACTTAAAAAGATCTTCCATAGAAGGGTCTGTTTTTATAAACTCAGTTTTTGCATTACTGCTTTCAGAAATCAGCTTTTTAGCTTCGTCATCCTGTGCGAGGAGTGCATGTGGCAGAAACCAGGCAACAAATACTAAAATGCCCAGTTTTATAAATTTACTTTTTTTCATGGTGTTTTTTAAATTTAATGATTTAAATAGTAATGAGGATAATATTTCTAATCAAAATGCCTGCCGGGTTTTCCGTTGCGGTATTGCTCTTTTCTTTCGCTGAAACGTTTCCTATATACCTTTGTGCAAAGGCGGTGGCGTTTCCTTTCACTGAAACGTCTTCTAAACAGAATTGTGAAAAAGCGAGGGACGTTTCAGATTAGTAACGCAATGTCCTTAACCAAACCACGAAAGCTATGAAGAGACATTACCGATAAAAAGGAAAATTTTGTTTCCGCAGAGCACCTTTCAGGTGACGCAGCGGTGGCTAAGTACAGCCATACCCATATAGTTCCCTGCGGGTAATTATTTAAACACAAAAATACTTTCATAACAACCAATGCAATAAACATGCTTTTATTATTCTAATCTATGTATGATGAAGCTATTATCGCATTTCTTAAATCCAATTTTTGGATAGTAATCCATTGCTGCAGGTACTGACAGTAATAACAACATAGACTCTCGTCCAACCCATTCTTTGGTTCGCCTTATCAGTTCTTTGCCTATTCCTTTTTTCTTATAGTCGCTTAACACTGCAAGGTCAGCCAGATAATAACACCAAACAAGGTCTGTAACAGAACGGGCAAGCCCTACCAGCAAGTGATTGTGCCACGCGGAAACAAAAAGGCTGCTGTTGTTAATCATCTGCTGCATCCTTTCCCTGTTATCCAATGGTCTTGGTAAACCTGCGTCGCTATAAAGCGCAATCATCTCGTCTGCTGTAGGTATTTTTCACAGCTATATTGTATCTCCATATACCAGTTGATTTTTTTTCATCTTATAAAAGATATAATCGGTCAACAGTAGTTTAAGTCCGGCTTTCCTGAATGCTGCTGCTACCTGTCCGCGGTGATAGGTGGAATGATTGATAACGTGAAATAAAATTTCGTTCAGGTAGTTCACATACATTGTGCCATTAGTATTCATGTATTGAATCTCCCGGTTGCCATTATTTTCTTTTGCAACGGCAAGCGTATGGCTGTGGTTCTTTTGGTTGATAAAATCAAAGTCGTCTATCCTTTGTATTTGCCAGGGTGTGAATTCAGGTCGGCGATTATCAATTTTGCAATTCCAGATTCTGTGCACATTTAATATATGGCTGAAAATTTTTATAGCGTTTCCAGGCACCCGCTCGTATTGTTGCTGCATAGCTGCAATCAATGCATGATTGCATTGATAATTGTAATTAATAGTATCCCCCAGATCAATCTTCATATGTATAGTTTTTTGTCACATGATCAAAATTGTACCGGGATCCTCTTTATAAATATTCGTTGTTGAATGATTGGTGTATTTTTTTGAACCGGCCTGAATAACAATAAGCAACTGCCGTTGCGTCGCACTCTTGTACTGCTGTAAAAGTCGCAGCAGTACAAACATTTTTTTTGAAGTAATAGCGGTTATTCGCCCCATGCAGTAACAACGATTGTTCTCCCGCCCCCATGGTTGCGGTGTTCGCATAGATAAATCCCCTGCCAGGTACCCAATGCCAACACGCCGTTGCTTACCGGGATTGTTACAGAAGAACCCAGTAGCGAAGCTTTGAGATGTGCAGGCATATCATCTGCACCTTCGTAATCATGCTGGTAATCCGGGTCATTTTCTTTTACCGTTTTATTAAAGAACATTTCAAAATCTTTTCTTACCGTAGGATCTGCATTTTCGTTAAGGGTAAGCGACGCTGAAGTGTGTTGTATAAATACATGACAGATTCCTGCAGTAAGCTCCTGCAACTGTGGAACCGCTTTTATTACTTCATCAGTTATCAGGTGAAAACCTCTCCTTCTTTGCGCCAGTGTAAAGGTCTGCTGAAAAAATTTCATAGATCGTTTTCAGTTTGAAGTTTATTTGATGAGATGAATATTCTGAAAAAAGCATATAGCAATAATACCATCATATTTTTCCTTTTAGTTTTTGTACCGAAATTTTCTTTAATACTACTTCCTTTCTTTTCTGCCATCGCTCTACCTTATGGGGATAGAAAAGATATTTGCCATGGGATTTTTAAGGTTTAATGATTTCATCAATGCATTACTAATGCAGCTTACTGTTGTATTTTGTGCAAAGCGTTTCTGCCCCTTGCAAGTTGGTTAATATGGTTTTGATACCAGCATTGATAACAACAAGCTCTTTTATAAACAGGTTTTGACGCTGGTACAACGTTATCAGGCGGTCATAGAATGTCATGTGCAAGGCATGCGTTTATTCGGCCGCGTATAGATGACCGTAGCTGAGACCCAATCTTTATTGCTGATAGTATCTTCTGCTTTGTTTATACTTTCTGCAGTTGAAAGGATAGCTTTCATTTATTGGTGCTTGTCAAGCCAGGCAATGATATCTGCCCGTATTGGTCCTGCTATCCTGATGGCATCAACAATTTGCTGGTGAGACATGTCGGGGTATTGCTTGTGCAGGTATTCTACTTCTGACGGGTCATTGGAATCAACCCTTATCCTGTCCTGCTGGCTTGTTTGATCTTTATTATCTGCCATAACATTGTTTTACTTTTTACATACAGAGATTGGGCCAGTTATTGGAGCGTGTATTGCTGTTATAATCAGTGGTATGTATTTTGAAATGATATAGTAAAATAAACTGTCATGAGGAACAAATTGATGATTTATATTAAGGGGAATGAATACCTCGTTACACCGGTGCCGTCTGCATCAGTGCCCGGCAAACAGGAATTTATAATAGAAACAAACTGCGAATATCTTTTCACTATTGCCGAAGAGGGGAATTATTGGGACATTGTGGACAAAAATGTAGAACCATTAGATGATGCGCATATTCAACAGATAGGTGCGGAAATTGAAAAAAATGCAGCGGCAGAAAATGGGTAAATGTTGATCACAATTAATTCCGGTGTATTCCTGATCAGGGCATTTTAGTAATAACTGATGAGCCAAAAGGGCTTTTATATTTTCTTCTTTCGCCAAAATATCTTAAGCATATTGCTTATGCAAGAGCAGCAATATTGCGATACAATAAACGCACCGCCCTTAGCTAAAAATATTCCTGCAAATTCTTTAACGATAACCTGGATACCTGCACAGTTCAATGCAAACAGCGCTGTTGTTCTTAAAGAACAACGTGTAAATAATACCACGATTATGCAATGGTCCGCGTTTTGCAATAGATTACAATAAATGCTTATTATATGAACAACACACAACAACAAAAAGACGGCACTGTTCAACGCACTAAAGATGTGATAGATATAGATGCAGTGGTGCCTGATGACAAAAGGGAAGAAGATCTTATTACTACAGATTTTGCAGAAGCATTAAAAAATGAAGAAGGAAAGAAAGCACCATTATCTAAGTTTCCTAATGACGAAAACAAAACAGATAATGATGAGCCGGAAGAAGAGAAAAAGAAATAATATGCCGCTTGCACTGCAACGTATCCTATCACGTTTCTGAGAAAAGTCCTGCATAAATATCTGTTATTGCAGGGTCCCATTTTAGCTCGCCTCAAGATATTTTGTGTCATGTCCTAACATAGTGGTGTATACCGTTCCGTTAATTGATGAAAGATGATTACGTTATGCTTTGGCACAACTACACTGCGCTGCAAAGATTTAGCTGCATATTGCGCCAGTGACTACCATACTTATACCATTTGGGAAAAGAAAGTGCACTTTATTGTATTTGCCAGAGATCAGTAGTTGTGGCATCTTCGTTGTGTCACTCACTTGTACGTTTGGTTATTTATGCAACTACAGCACTCATTTGTTATACGTTCATTTTTTTCTTATTTCCTCAATTGTGTATTCATATGCCCGTTTATCTAACTGCAATGGTTTCTTCTTATTATCTGCCCACACCTTTGTAAATGCAGCCCCGTAATAAAAAATAAATGCGGAATAAAAAACAAACAATAATATCAACACAAAAGAGCCTGCGGCACCAAATACTGTTTTCAAATTACTAAAGGTTAGAAGAAGTCCTAATATAATCTTTCCGATTGTAAACAAAATGCCGGTAAACAATCCACCGGTAAACGCAACCTTCCATGAAGGGTGCGCATTAGCGAGGTATCTAAAGACTATCGTAAACCAGCCAGTTACAATTACTACAAATACCAGTTGGGAAATAATTTTATACAATAGAGAATTAAACCCGCTCCAGATGTCGTCTAAATAACTGGCTAACAATGCCTGCAAAGCCGAAGCCAGTAATTGTGCAAAAAGTAACAGACCGGTAAATACAATTATCGCTACTGATTTTATTCTTAGCGTCAATCTAAATGTAATACCTGGCTTGGTTTCAAGTTTTATATTCCATAACTGGTTTAGTGAATTGCTTACTACAGAAAATAATGTAGTAGCAACAAATATCAAAAAAAGAAATCCGCCGATTGTAATAAGCCAATTATGTGCAAGCTCCTGAAACCCCGTTAATATCTTATGTATTTGTTCAGTGCCTTCTTTACCGAGCAACGATTGAACCTGTGAAAAAAGCTTAGTACTTACCTGTACGGGATTAAATAAAAGCCCGAACAATTGTATAAGAATAATAAGAATGGGAGGCAAAGCAAATGTTGTGAAAAACGCTGTAGCCCCGGCAAGACGCAAAGGATCATTACGTTTAAAAACGAGATATGTTTTAGTAAGAATGATACCTGCATCTTTAATTCGCATTAGATTGCTGATATAAAAACTATGCCATAGAAAAATTGACAAGGTCTGTTAAACATTAGAACCACACGCAAAAAATCTTTTAAGCAAACCAACTACCCCCATTGTTTACCATGATTGTCTCAAACTGCCAACTTGTTTGTGCGTTACCGGCAAGACGAAGTATTATCGCAATTATAACGATACATGTAAATTTTGTTTTCATAAAGCAGGTTTTCTAACAAGTTATAAAAGATTTGGTAGGTATAAAAATCCAGATTAACAGTAATTGAAATATTTTTTGTTGACAGGCTTTGGTAGGTGTGGCAGCAGTACTTGTGTCACTCACTTGTGCGGTTGGTTTTAATGGCAGCAAACTATTTGCATAATTGTAGGGCACAGGAAGCTAACGCACAAATCTAACACCTCATTCGTGCGCCAACATCTTATATTCTTAGGCTTCTACTTAACTGGTGTTGGTGCGTCTTTAAAGTTTTTGTATTTGCCCAAAAGTCGCCCGATGAAGTAAGTAAAAGGAATAATTGTTTTTTTTACGAATGATGGGATTTCCGGAATGTCGTATTCACTCCTATATTTTGTAGTTAAATATGCTCCGTCAAATGTTTCAGGTTGCCCTTTACCCGATTTGTTTTGTGCTCCATACAAAACAGTCATGAAAAACACGAAAGAGTTTGCCGGTGATACCCAACCTTTGGCATGCAGGGGCTCTCCCTCTGCCCAAAATTTATGCGTTGAGCCTCTTTTAAGCAGAACGCTTTCACCGGCTGTTAAGTATTTGGGTTCTTGTCCAAAATATTGATAACCCATTTTACCTGAAACCACAGTAAGTTCTTCATCCTGCTTTAAATGGGTGTGAAAAGTTGGACCACATCCCGGTTCAACGAACCCTTCAAAAAATACTTTGTCGTCACTATTTGTTTTTTCTTCTTTTAGAAAAATTATTTTTTCACCAATGCTGTTTTCAATTGTGTGGGGGTAGTTGTATGTCATTTTTCTAATATTTTTTATGAAAATACAAATATTTGGACAATGTCCAAAAAAGAAAAAACATATTTTTGGACAATGTCCAACGATCAGTTAAATACAAGGGAAAAAATTCTCAACAAAGCGCTTGAAATGTTCAACGCAAAAGGTGTTGAATATGTAGGGTTAAGAGAATTGGCAGCCTCTCTTGATATGAGAGTAAGCAACATCACGTATTATTTCCCAACAAAAGATAATTTGGTAAATCAGCTTTCACTGGACCTGAACAAGTTAAACTCTGAATTTCTTGTGCATGATAAAAGTATAACCATGCATTCGTTTCTTGCGATGCTAAGAAATGTTTTCAGAAACCAGTTAAGGTATCGTTGCATGTTGCTTAGTATTGTTCACCTGATGGAGCAAAACAAAGAGATGTCTGTGCGTCATAAGAAAACCCAAAAGGATAGAAATGCTACGCTAAGGGCTAATATAAATTCACTCACTGAGTCAGGTTATCTAAAAGTTTATGATGAAAACGAAACAGAGTATTTAGTGTCAACTATTGCGCTGATTGCCCGGTTTTGGATCTCAGAGGCAACTATATCATTTCGTCAATTGAGTGCTGAAGATCAACTCAATTATTATTTGTCGTTGGTTGGAAAGCTCTTGTCTTCATACGCTACCACAAAAGGCAAAAAACAAATACAATTATTTCTTAGAAAGTTGAAGGAGCCATTGTCAACATAGCATGACCGCTAAAGTTAGGGTTTGTCGATTTTGCTATGTGGCAGGTGATCACCATGTATACATACAATGACCATTATCCATATATACAATTGCTATTGGTAAGCAAGCTGTATGTTATTTGTGAGGCTGCGGTTGTGTCACACACTTGTACAATTGGTTACAATGGCAGCAGAAAACTATTTGCATAATTGTAGCAGGGCACAGGAAGCTGGCGCACAAACCTAACACCTTATTCCTGCGCCAGTATCTTGTTTATGTTCTTAGGTTAGCGGAGACTCGCTGAGTAAGGAACACAACTTTTGTGCGGGTTCATGAATTTTCACGCAACTTTTGAGAAATGCGTATTTTCTTCGCTTATTATGCTCTCATGATCTTCAATCCGGATCTGCACGCGCAGAATATACCTGAAGTAATAAGCAACAACGAAAGCCGCAGGAATGCTGATTGATAGCCAGGTAGCCAAATCTCTTGAAACTCCCTGGAAATTTTTATAATAACGCAGGTAAGCACTCAGCCCAATTATAATTCCGGCTATTGCTGCAAGAAGATAGCCCAGGATGCATTGCCATATCCATTTTGTTGGAGATTTTACCAGCGGTTTTAACTGTATAGCATTGATGATGCCGATTGAAAGGAACATGAACAAAATATCAAACGGAACGAACAGCGTATAATAGCCAAGCCAGAATACCCACGGTGTAAAGAATAGAAATGGCCAGATGTTTGACAGGGTTTTCTTTTTGCCCGCCATTTCAAAGGTTTTGTTCTGCATTCTTGCAAGAAAGAAAACAAAAATTAATATAGATATTGTATGCATGATAAACTGTGGAGTTGTCAACAGCCGGTCATGGTCGCCGGTAAACCCATGTGCAATCAGTGGATGCAAAAAACCTAATAATCCGGGATAAATAACCAGGTTGCCGGTTACCCACTTTTTTAAAAACATGCTTTTAACTGATCTCATAGATGTGTGATTTTTAGAATACAAAATACCTTCACTTTGCGCGCTGGAAAAAGCATCTTTTCTTCCTAAAATGATATATTTTGCGACATGGGTTTACAAGGAACAGTCATTCGCACCATTTTTCAAAATGCTACTTCATTTGGAACGGCTTTCGATACACTTTGCCGGATGTCGGGCATTAACGCTGAAGAGATAGGTGATTCAGAAAACATGGTTGAATGGGAAAAAGCTGCGCTTATATGGGTGCCACTTTTAAAGTTAACGGATGATCCTTTGATTGGCCTGCATATAGGCATCGGCACCAATAAGCTGCTTCATGGAATGGTTGGTTTTTTAATGCAAAGCAGTAAAGATATTGACCAGTGCCTTCAGATGTTATGCCGGTATGGCAATATGGTATCGCCTATGGTTGAATACAGTTATACTATGCGCGATGTAGCCATTCTTGAGGTACAGCAGAATAAGATGTGGCTGATGAAACATCCGGAACCGGCAAGGCAGGCTAATGATTTTTTATTCGCGGCAATGGTTAATACATTCTTTGCACTTACAGGTAAGCATCTTATTCCTCAAAGGATTGAACTGGCTTATAAAATGAGGGAAATTTCTAAATACAGGGCATTTTTTGGCTGTGATGTACTTTTCAATAAAGATTCGAACCGTATTATTTTAAGTAAAAAAGATGTAGACACCGCTATACTCACCAGCGACCAATCCATGTTTCATTTATTCAACTCAATTGTAGCTGATAAGCAGGCACTGTTGGCAACCAACAGTATGAAAGCAAATTTAAAACAGGTGTTATTTATGCAGTTCAAAGGAAGAATACCTTCCATTAACGAAGCAGCTTCCGCATTACATATAACACCACGCAGCCTTCAACGAAAGCTGCTGTTGGAAGGAACCACCTTCCGCGATGTTGCGGGAGAAATAAGAAAGGATATTGCCCTGCAATTAATGCAAAACCAGTCAATAAAAATATCCGATATATCAGACATTTTAGGTTACTCAAACGGTGCTGCATTTAGAAAGGCCTTTAAATCATGGACAAACGCAGCCCCACGTGCAATCAGAAAGGTGCAAATGTAAACAGTGATCAGGGCGGTACGTAAACAGGCATATATTACCTCCTCATCGATCTTTCATATTTTTCCGAATGTCCTTGCTCACGCACACATGGTTTTGTAAAGAGGCATTGCAGAGAAGCAAAGAGCATCTGTTATTACGGTAAGGGGATAATATTATTATATTATGGCATCTTGTTATTATAGTATAGTTATACATGTTATTACAAACACTCCCTCTTTGTCTGTAACAAATAAAGAATATTCATTACTAAGCTTTTGGTTATAGTGGCAACTGCGGTTGTGTCACTCACTTGTACGGTTGATTTTAATGGCGGCAGAAAGCTATTTGCATAACTACAGCAAAGGCACAGGAAGCTAACGCACAAATCTAAAGCCTTATTTCTGTGCCAACAGCTTGTTTATATTCTTAGGCTAACTGTGACACCAGCCGATAGAGCTTAGTTGTGTTACTGGTTAATTAAATGATGCATTTACGTTCTACCGGCGGTGTGTCCTCACCCGCCGGAATGGTTGGGTAATTACGGACACCGACCGATAGAGAAATACAATTATTTCTTGGAAAGTTGAATGCGTGATTGTCATCATAGCATGACCGCTAACGTTAGGGCTTGTCGGTTTTGCTATATAGCAGGTAACCACCATGTATACTACAATGACCATTATCTATAAATACAATTGGCTTTTAGTAGGTAAGCTGCAGGTTATATGTGAAGCTTCCGTTGAGCAATTTGCGTGTCGGAGCAGCAAATTGGAACACTTGTACAGTTGGTTCTTTATGCGAAAGTCAACTCGTGAAATATAAAAATTTTTATTTTAGAGTATGCTCACCCAAAAAGCAATACCATATAACAGTGGTCATTTTTTTATAACCTTCACTTGTTTTGAATGGCTTCCGCTAATTGAATTAACCAATAGCTATGATCTAATCTATAATTGATTTGATTATCTTAAAAGTCAGGGACATTTTATAACTGGCTATGTTATCATGCCCAATCATATTCATGTAACAATTGCATTTTCTAAAACTAATAAGAGCATCAATAAAATTGTGGGTGATGGAAAAAGGTTTATTGCTTATGATATCATCAAACGATTGAAAGATATTAAGCATGAGATATTATTGAGTAAGCTTGAAAATGCAGTTAATTCAAAGTGACCTGGCAAGGGGAAAACTTCATGAAATATGGGAAGATACATTTAACTGGAAGCACTGTTATGGTAATGATTTCATCGTTCAAAAGTTAGAATACATGCACAATAACCCTTGTGCTGCTAAATGGAAGCTTGCGATATTACCAGAGGATTATCAGCATAGCTCAGCTCGATTTTACATTACTGGTAAACAAGATCATTATGAAGTATTGCACTACCTGGAATTAGAAGATATTGATTTGACTTAACGCAGAACTTTTAAGGCGAGTCTCATGTGTGTGGAATTGTGCATAGCGGACTCGCCGTTTGGTTATCATATGCGGCGAGTGCCACAAAGCCAACACACATAGTTGTCTGACACTCGCCTGAGAACGTGATTATTTGGAGACTCGCGGAGTAAGTAAGGAAGCTGCATGTTATTTGTGAGGCTGCGGTTGTGTCACTCACTTGTATAATTGGTTACAATGGCAGCAGAAAACTATTTGCATAATTGCAGCAAGGCACAGAAAGCTAACGCACAAATCTAAAGCCTCATTGCCGGGCCAGCATCTTGTTTATATGCTTAGGCCAGCGGGATGTGGACGCTAACCGCTGGGAAGAATACCTTTGTAACAATTCAATTTGTTTGTGTACCTATTTTATTTTGTCAATCTTTGTATAACTAAAATGATTGCAGCAACCATGCGTATAAAACCTCACACACGTATACTTGGCATTGCATTAAGCTGCTCTTTATTTGCTGCTTGCAAAGGCTTAGCACAAACCAATATACCATCTCTAAAAGAAGTGTTTAAGTATGATTTCCTCATTGGTGCAGCGCTTAACACACAACAGATAGAAGAAAAAGATGCAGGCGCCGTTGCATTAGTGCCACAACAGTTCAATGCTGTTACGCCAGAGAATGTCATGAAAGCTGCAATTATTCAGCCCGGGTGGAACGACTATAATTTTACAATTGCAGATGAACTGGTAGATTACGCATTCAAACATAACATGAAAATAAATGCGCATACGCTTATATGGCATAACCAATTGCCGGCATTTATGCGGCACATGCAGGACGCAGATTCTGTAAAAGCATATTTTCAGAACCATATTACTACAATCGCATCAAGGTATGATGGCAAAGTGTATTCATGGGATGTAGTAAATGAAGCATTGAATGAAGATGGTACATTGCGCAACTCTGTTTTCCTCCAAAAACTTGGTGAGGATTATATAGTAGAAGCTTTTCGCCTGGCACAAAAGGCAGCACCACATACAAAGCTCTACTACAATGATTATAATATTGAACAGCCTGCAAAAAGAGCGGGTGCCATCGCACTCATCAAAAAAATACAAGCTGCCGGTGTGCGTATTGATGGTGTAGGTATCCAGGGGCATTGGAAATACAACACTGTTCCCATGCAGGATATAGAAGAAAGCATTAAAGCATTTGCTGCATTGGGTATCGAAGTAATGTTTACTGAACTGGATCTTAGTGTATTACCCAACCCATGGGATAGCAACACTGCAGAAGTCAGCAACACTGCAGAAGGCAATGATAAAATGAACCCATATCCAAAAGCAGTTCCTGATTCCGTTGCGGCAGCACAGGCAAAAGCCTATGCAGACTTATTTAGTTTGTTTTTAAAATATCATCAAGCCATAACACGCGTTACATTCTGGGGCGTCGCAGATGGCGTGTCCTGGCTAAATGGCTGGCCCATTCATGGCAGAACAAATTATCCATTATTGTTCGACAGGCAGTACAAACCAAAAACCGCATTTTACAGTGTTATTAAAACAAAAGTAAATTAACTGCCATCTGTGATTCATTGCTACAGCCTCTCTTCTGGCGCAGGTCTGTAGCATTGCCATGTGCGTTGGCTGACCTGTGACATTTGGTTAATTTTTTTTCGGTCTCCGCAGAGTCTCCTGAAAGGGACTCTGCGGGTTATGTTGAGTACATTTAATTATGTATCTTAACTATTATGAGTGTGAGAAGACAGATATCAGAAAGCAATGGTATTTACTTTATCACATTTACGTGTGCAAGATGGCTACCACTATTCCAGGTAACTAATGGTCACCAGTTGGTGTACGACTGGTTTAACTACCTTACAGCAAACGGCAATTATATAGTAGGGTATGTTATTATGCCAGAGCATGCGCATACAATTATCGCATTCAGGCAATCATCAAAAAGTATCAATACCATTATTGGTAATGGTAAAAGATTTATGGCTTACGGTCTTGTTGATTTATTAAAGCAAATAAACAGTAAGGATACACTGCTACAACTTTCATCATGGGTTAATGATACTGACAAAAAAAGAAAGAAACAACATGAAGTATTTGAACCATCTTTTGATAAGAAAGAATGTTACACAACAGATTTCATTTTACAAAAACTGGATTATATACATTTAAATCCCTGCAGGTATAAAATACCATTAGCCGATAAGCCGGAAGATTACCTGCATAGCTCTGCAAAATATTATTTGACCGGAGAACAAGGTATCTATACCGTAACACATTATGCAGCTTTGCAGGATATTGATTTAACAGCACCGCTATGAATACCGCAGAGTCCCTTGACATCGCAGGAAATTATTTTTAGATAGCCATCTGCATTACTACTATGATGCTTTTGTTGTGTCACTCACTTGTACGTTCGGTTCTTTAATGAACAGAATCGATGTTCTCGCAGAGTCTCAGCAGGAACTCTGCGTTCTGTTAACGTTGAGCAGGGAGTGTATATAGTAATGCATTGTGCATCGGGGGCACATCGGTTAAACTATAACTCAATGAATACCGCAGAGTCCCTTGCAGGAGACTCTGCGGAGACTGAAATTGGAACACTTGTACGTTCAGTTCTTTCATGAACAGGAACGATGTTCTCGCAGAGTCTCCGCAGGGACTCTGCGTTCTGTTAACGTTGAGCAGGGAGTGTATATAGTAATGCATTGTGCATCGGGGGAACATCGGTTAAACTATAACTCAATGAATACCGCAGAGTCCCTTTCAGGAGACTCTGCGGAGACAGAAAGCTAACACACAAATCTACCGCCTCATTCCTGCGCCAACATCTTGTTTATATTCTTAGGCTAGCTGTGCCAGCAGCTTGCTTATATTCTTAGGCGAGCGGAGGTGACTTCTTATCTTTATATACTCGTATAATTTTCAAAATTATCATCTTGATCCACAACTTCTTTTTCATTTGAAAATTCAGCAAACGAATTAACTAGTTCTGCTCTTATTCCATATAAAAAGAAGTATAAGTTAACTTGACACTTTTTATTAATCTCAAGGGACTTTGAAGCTTTGTTTAAGTACATATATTGACCTAGATAAGGAATTAATATAACTTTCTTTCCTCGTTTGTTTAATTTTACAAAACCTTCAAATACTTGTGGTTGTCCCGTGTCGGCGTCTAACCAAGCTCGATTGAAATCTGGGCTAAGAAAATGGAAATTTCTACTTATACCTTCTAAATAGGAGTGTGCATATTTGAAATTTTTATTATAGCATTCGGCTATAAAATTGAAATAATCATATTTTAGTTCTTCTGTATCTTCAATTTCAGGATTTTGCTTGATAAGCTTGAAAAATTTTAAACGATATTTGACTATATGCAGATTCCTTCCGTAAAAAGTGAAAAGTGTTTTCAATACAAAATTATTGTGAGTATACATTTCTAGTTCTTCGATTATATTTTCAAACTGATATCTATTATCAAGATCAAAATAGAAATTAAACAATAATATTAAGCCATAGGGTCTTGCATCTTCTGTTCCAAATTTATCTTCTACATATTTTAAATATTCTTCTTCATTTGCTTCAAATTTATATTTTGATACGTATTTATTTTGTAGCTCACGAATACGATTTAAGTTATCATAAACGGTTTTAGTTGCAATATCAAAAAGTTCATCAATCTTGATTCTTGTTTTCAACTCTTCTACTTCATTGAGTTTTAAATTGTCTAATGACCATATCTCTAAATTTATGGTGTCAACAAAGCTAAAGGAGGAGCAAGGATCTAGCCTTCTTTTAATATCTAATAAATCACGAGCCTCGAAAAGTAAGTTCAAAACTCTATAATCTGGTGAAAAATTATTTTGTTCAAAATATAATTTTGCTAATTCAAAATTTAAAACACCTCGCCTATGAATTAGATAATGATTTCTCCTTTTAAAAAAGGATTCCGCATAAATAATCTTATCTATCGCATATTTTATTTCGTTAATGTTCTTTCTTTTTTGCAAGTTTATCGCATAATGAAGCAAAAAATGGGGATCCTCGGAAAGATTGGGTTCAGCTAAGTCAAAAAGTGAATTAATCTTAAGTTTTGGAAAATAGTTATATGTATCTAGTGCTTTTAAAAAATTTACAATTAATCTGCTGTTCCTCGCACCTAGACCGATTAGTGTAACAATCCTTTTCGCATAAGAATATTTACTGTCCTCGTCTCTTAATATATTGACTATAAGCTTTTGTGAAATCAATGGATGTTTTGTAGTGAAGTATAAATCTGCATCTATATGTTTGGGGTTAGTTGTTTCTTGTAATAAAATCCCCTTCCCATCGATATCAATTACTTCACTTTTAAACTCTTCCCATTCCTTATTTACAACGCTTTTTAATAAACTCGATGGCATTGCAATCTTAAACTGATACAACATTGAAGTATACAAAAAAGCCTCCTGCGCAGTTTTGCCAAGTTGGTCATACGCTTCAGTTAAATCATTTATCAATTTACTTCCGCTAATAAGTTCAGATAACGATATAAAGGAATCACCTTCATATTCTTTAACTATTCTCTTCCTAAGCTCATCTTTTTCTTGAGCATCGCGGTAATTTATTAACTCGCAATTCTTCAGTTTTGATAGTAACTCATTTATTTCCTCAGAGGCGAGCCTAGAGTCGACATTAATAACATGAGCATTAGGTATGTTCTTATCGGCTTTTAATTTTTGAAGCACATTTTCTCTTATACTCGCCAATACAATAACCTTATACTCAGGAGAATTGTCAATGCTGAGTCCAGCTCTTAGATCCAATAATGATTTAAATACTGAATTTATTTCAATGCTGTTTAAGTACAAAAAGATAACGGCGGCTCCAGTTTTTGCAAATAAATCTTTTAAATCTATCGATTTTAGCTCAGCTGGATCAAGTATTTCAAATGCTAATATGGAATTGTCAGCATTTGAAGTCATATTGTTGATAAGTCTATAGGCAAAGGTTGACTTACCAGTTCCAAACGTGCCCGTTAAAAAAATAAGCGGAACAACTCTCGTCCCATTGGATTCAATAATCTGCATGACTTCATCTCGTACTTGTTTAAGTTTGTTCCTTTTTTCGACATCATAATTTCTTTCAATAACATAATAGTTTGGCTCTTCGCCTTTAAAAAAATCTTTTTCAGTAATATGTTTAGACTTGTAATGTTCGTTAAGTTGTACAAGATTGTTATCTACCCTTCTAAATATTTCCTTATTTACCAGATAAATCGGACTATCATTAATGTTGGTATAATAATTTTTTTGTTGAACTTTTATGAGTTTTCCTTTTTCTTCTTCCCATGCTACGTATTGATCAAAAAATTCTGTCATACTTGCTTTTATCACACAGATATTGTGTTTTTGATACCATGGAAGAGATTGTTCATTTACGTAGGGGTCAACATTGTAAAATAGTCTTCTACCTCTGAAATCGAGGTTATCGATTTTTTGAAGCAATTTTCTCGCAAAAATGTCTTTGTAAGAATAACCGATCGAAATAAATTTTATTTTATCCGAAGGGTTACTTAATGGCTTGAGGACTACTTTATAGTTAGTTTCAGCTTTGTGAAAATCATCTGTAGAAAAAACAAGAGGATAAGCCTTTTTGTCCGAAATGCAACCATTTATCTTGTAATAAATAACTTGGTCGTCTGAAGCCCAGTAATAATATTCATCTTTGTTCTTGAGTGTTACCAACTTTAAATTTTCGAAGGTTGTGCCCTCGATTTCTTGAAATGCTCTCTCGACTAAAATATCGTAATTAGTAGTGATTATAGCTTTCCAATTCAATTTGGCTATAGTTCTATGTCCTTCATTCGGTCTTAATCTTCGTAAACAATCGTCAATAAAGTTGTCAAATTCGTTTCGAGAAAATTTAGGATTTGCAGAAAGTATGTCGACAAATTCAATTAAGTCATTAGTATTTAAATCTATTGATTGTTTAGCTTGATAAAGGTTAATAATATCTTGCCCTAAAAATTTATTATCTTCTGTAACTGAAGCACCAGCACCAAGAAACAGGACCGCATTTCGTTCCTTAATTGTCCTAAAAATATCTTCTATTCTATCATCAACTTTATAATTGAAATTGAGAATGTGAAAACTCATAGTCTATGTTATTTAGGTTTATAATTGAAATAAGTGAAGGTTAATAAATAATAATAGGACACAGTACATGGTAGAAGCAGACATTCAAAATAAACATATGAAGCATTAAACCGATTCAAAAGTCGTTTAAAAAATATGTACAATGTTTTTAGAGATATACAATATGAAAAATTCATGCTAGCAAGCAACCTTTCGGGTTGACGTTCTAAGATAACTTTTTTTGCTATAACCATAAAGCTCATGTACCAATATTAAATGTCCCTAAAAATAACACAGCATAAGAGTGCGACGCAACAGTCGATGCCATGAAATACAAATGCCGGCTACCAAAAAATTTTTCTCTACTCTTCATCACTCACCTCTCCATTTGTTAGTTCGGGTAAAAGCCTCACCCTCGTTCCCTCTCCGGTGGGAGAGGGAGGTCGAACCGTAGTAATACTATTTTTCTTTTGTAATAACATATCTGCTTTTGTTCATTGTTCATCAGGTTCTTCCTGTAAATCTTCTGTTGTTATTGGTAAGATTTTATGTGCTTCTTCCGCTGGCAAAGCATCTACATTTCTTAATCTTTTTTGTATGGCTCTTGTGCGTACGCCTGCAACATGCTCTAACTGGTCGAGCCCGGTTTGTATGTTCTTCTGTGCTTTATCGAGTAAGCCGCTGAAATTGCCAAACTCTGTTTTTACGGCACTGAGTAACTGCCATACTTCGCCGCTGCGCTTTTCTATGGCGAGTGTGCGGAAACCCATTTGTAAACTGCTTAAGAAGGCGGAGAGTGTGGTGGGTCCGGCAATGTTTATTTTGTATTCGGTGCGGATGCTTTCGAACAGACCGGGTGTGCGCAAGACTTCTGCATATAAACTTTCGAAGGGCAGAAAGAGTATGGCAAAGTCTGTTGTGTTTGGCGGATCGATATAACGGTTGCAGATGTCTGCGGCGCATTTTTTTATGCCGCGTACAAATGCTTTGCGGCTTTCTTCTATGAGTGTGGCATCGCCATGCTCGTATGCCTGCAGCAGCAACTCAAAATCTTCTTTGGGAAACTTGGAATCTATGGGCAGCCAGAGTGTTTTATCCTGCGTGCCGGGGAGTTTTACGGCAAACTCTACGAGTGCATTGCTGCCTTCTTTTGTTTTTACATTCTTTGCATATTGTTCTGTGGTAAGTATTTGCTCGAGTATGTTCTCGAGTTGATACTCGCCCAATACGCCACGTGTTTTTACATTGCTGAGTACACGTTTGAGATCGCCAACACCGGTGGCAAGTTGCTGCATATCGCCTAAGCCTTTGTGCACGGCTTCGAGGCGTTCGCTTACGAGTTTGAAACTTTCGCCGAGACGTGCTTCTAAAGTTTGCTGCAGTTTTTCATCAACGGTAATGCGCATCTGCTCAAGCTTTTGCTCATTGCTTTGCTGCATGGCGGTAACCTTTTGTTCGATGGTTTGTCGCATGCTGTCGAGCTTTGTGCTGGTGTCTGTGTTTTGTTCGCTTTGTTTGTTTAGTAGTGCAAAGAAGTTATCTTTTTGTATGCTGTTGAGTTCTGTAATGCTTTGTGCAAGATCTTTCTTGAATGTATTGAGTGCTTCTTTTATTTCGGTGCGGCTTGCAGTTGCATTGTTGTTATTGCTTTCTGTGAATGTCGTGAGTTTATGATCGATGGTTGTGGTGAGATGATTGAGTTTTTCTTCGAAAGATTGTAATGATTGTTGTAACTCTTTCCTGGCGAGTGCAGATTGTTCGAATGTTTCTTTGCGGTTGGCTGCTATTTCTGTTTTTACGGATTGTTCTATGCGGCGCACTTCTGTTTGCAGCGTGCTATTAGAATTAGAAAATACTTTGATGAGAATAATGAGTAATAATATTGCAATTATAATAAGAAGAATTAATTCGGTAGTCATGTTGGTAAAGCAACCTTTAGGGTTGTAGGGGTAAGATAGAAAATTTCTTATTTATTTTTTTGTTTTTTTCCTGCTCTTTTGGGTTGCTGTGTTTTTGGCAAGTTGTTATTTACTTTTTTGTCTTAACACAAAAAAGTAACAAAAAAAGTCAAGAAAGAAAAGATACACAACACTTTTCTTTCTTTTCGCTTTGATGTAGCTGAAGTGCTACTGTGAATTCAACAATTGAACTTTAGTGTGCAGTTTCAGGATTTGATCTTCGCACTTTATACAAAAGACCTGAGCTTTTTATTGCAAAGGTTTATTTGATTTGACAACGTAATGTGTAGCGTTGGCAAGGCAAAATGCACGGAAATCGACGAAGGAGATTCGCGAACACCAAAATAAAATAACAGATAATGTGAGCAACGATCATGTGGTCCTTGATTTTTTGGTTCTTTTGCATCAAGGCAAAAGAACACAAGAAAAAAACTTTTGATGGAAATATTATTTGCTTTTTTTATTTCCGTACTTTTTCTCTTGAAAGAAAAAGTAACAAAAAGTTCAAGAGCGAATGATGTACAGCAATTATCTCGTGATCTGCTATTTTTATTTGCCTCGATGAATGCTTCGCATTTCGTTCATTGTTTCTTGATTAGGCTTTTGTACTACTGTGGTTTCAGCAATAGAACTTTAGTGTGCTTGTTCCAGGATTTCAATCTTCGCACTTTATGCAAAAGACCTTAACTCTTTTTCGTGAAGGTTTATTTGATTTGAGAACGCAATGTGTGGCGCTGGCACGGACCAATGCGCGGAAATCGACGAAGGAGATTCGCGAACACCAACAACTAAAATAAAAGATGCCGTGAGCAACGTTCATGTGGTCCTTGATTTTTTGGTTCTTTTGCCTTGATGCAAAAGAACGGAAGAAAAAAACTTTTGAGGCAAATATTATTGGTTTGCGTAAAAAAGATCAGGAAAGAGTCGATATCTTAAATAGAAGATTTTGCCGAAAAGAAAATCTTAAAGCCATTTTGATACCACTATGCCGCGCTGGTAACGTTCAGTATTGTTGTACAATGCGTTTAACCTTTTACACCGGCATAAGCATTATGATAGTTCAAAAAAAATTTGCCGTTTATTAACTGTATAAATGCATTTATTACCTGAAAAGGGAAAGTATTTTGTCAAAACGGGAATTTCCACAACGCATTGAGTTACTATCTCGTTGATTTTCAGGTATAAATTTTTAAAAAACTCATTTGGCATGTTTTTAGCAAATTACCTGGTCAATAAAACCCGATCCTTTTAAAAACAAACATTCTATTCTTATGAAAATGCAATTTGCGAACCCGGTACCCAGACAGGAAAATGCGACATACGTAATGCACCTTCCTTATATTATTCACCATGAAAGAATAAAAGCAACACTTGAAGACAAAGGATTTCAATTGTCTGTCAAAAGAATATTTGATATTCTTGCTTCTTCCTTATTAATTATTTTTTTTGCGCCGATTCTGATCATTGTTGCTGCTATCATTAAACTTACTTCCAAAGGAGCCATTCTTTATTCCAATGAGCGTGTTGGTTTACACGAAATAAATTTCAAATGCTATAAGTTCAGGTCTATGGTTGAAGATCAGAGCAGTAAAACAGCTGACCATACAACTGCGCTTGCTGAGCAGGAAAAAGGTATTCTTCATAAAGTAAAAAATGACTCCCGCATTACATGGATCGGTAAGATCATCCGTAAAACAAGTATAGATGAGCTTCCGCAATTATTCAATGTTTTGAAAGGAGACATGAGTATTGTTGGCCCGCGGCCTCTAGTACCTTTTATGCTGAAGCACCTGCCTGAGTTTAAAGAAACACGTTGTCTTGTGAGACCAGGCATAACAGGGTTATGGCAGATACGCGACCGGGTTAATAATACGAGAGCTGAATATATGATGGAGCATGATACAAGGTATATAGAGAAATACAGTTTATTGCTGGACCTTAAAATATTGATAGAGACACCAGTAGTTGTCATTACGGGAGAAGGCGCTTATTAACAAAGAAAGATGATTAATGTATATGAAAGCACAACTAAATACCATAGAAACGATCGTCTCATTCAACGGAGCAGATTATTTCATTGTAAAAAATGAAAACGGGTGGCTGGAAGTAAATGGTCCGGATAAATTTCAATTTACCCGCGATAATAATTATCGCTGGCAGTTCACCAAAGAAATTGATGCAGACCTTGCAATAAATTTAAAAGTAAAGGCGATTTTTTTTCACCTGGTTTGAGGATAATGACAACAGCAAATACAATTAACCAATACAATTAAGAATACTTTTCATTGATCAGGAAGGGATGTTCGTAACCGCGAAAGTTATTTGCCTGATGAAAAAATACTTTACTTCACTTTAGGCTGATGCATCATCAGATCTTCGATCGTTCCTGCAATTTCTTCCGGTGTTTGTTTGAAAGTTAAGTAAACTATTTTGTCTCCTGCTATTACTATATCCTTTCCATCATCTTCAATTTTAAAATTCAATTTTTTAAAATTGAAATAAGGGCGTAACCCACGCACAGCAACCAGTACAGCAGTTTCGTCCCAGCTGTTGCGGCCAATTGTATTATTGTCTTTTGCCAATGCAATTTTAAAGGCATCTTTTACAGGACTGTTTTGAATGCTCTCATTATTGATCAGCCGAATGCCGGTATGAATTTTTTCACCAATCTCAAAACCACTCATGATCCATGGTGTTGGCCATTCATTAAAAACTTTTTGAGAAGCATTTGCATCTACAACGACATTGAATTCATAACCACTGTTTTTTCCACTGTCAATTCTTGCAGACATTGAAACCAGTTGCTTTACTTTTTTTATAATAAGATCCTTTCCATTAAGCGGGGAATATTCATCTGATGTTGAGTTTAATAACCCTGCGAGGTTGGTGAAAAACCCAACAGTAATAATTGTTACACTTTTATCTGGCTGAGATGAAAGTATTTTCCTGTACAGTTTTACCGCATCTTCGGCTTCGCCATTTGTTTTAAGCTGGTGCGGATATTTTGTAACGATTGCCTGTGCCCATTGCTGTGCACAATCTTTATTTGGCTGCGTATTTTTTGTAATGCCTATTGGTATATTAGGTTTGTTAAAGTAGGTATTCAACACACTTAATGTAGGTGCAGTTGTTTCAAATGCATTACAGGAAATAGTTGCCAGAATTTTTGCTTCACCATTGTCTTCAAAGGCATGAAGTAACGCCATAGCACCTACGTCATCATAATCGGGTGCAATGTCTGTATCAAAGATTATTGAAACTGGCTTTTGCTTTTCAATAAACGAACCAAAAATTATAACTATAAAAAAAGAGGTAAGAAAATATTTCATACAGTATCACTTTATTAGGAATATTGAATATAGCAAATTCTAAAAGATAAATTCATGATGAGTAAAAAAGACAAGGCTGAAGTGAGTGACACAACAGGCGATGCCACATGCATTGCAGACGGAAAACAAAAACGGGCAACAATTACGTCGCCCGCTTTAAACCAAACTAACTGCTGCTTATAGAGAAATAAAAACGCCTATTTTATCCAATTCAATTTTGCAATTTTTACATCGCTCGAATTGGTGCCAATATGAACAATAAAATCTCCGCTTTCCCAATCATATTTCAGATCGCTATTGAAGAACTTCAATTGTTCCGGTGTTATTGTAAAGGTTACTTCTTTGCTTTCCCCCGGTTGTAACATTATTTTCTGGAAACCTTTCAAATCTTTTACAGAACGGGAAACAGAAGCCACAGGATCAGAAATATATAACTGTACCGTTTCTTCCCCGGCAAACTTTCCTGTATTACTTACGGTAACAGTTGCATTGAGGGTTTCATTTCCTTTGAGCTTTGTTTTACTAAGTTTTACATCGCTGTAAGAAAAAGTTGTATAGCTCAAACCATAACCGAAGGGGTACAAAGGATCATTGCTTATATCAAGGTAGCTTGATTTGAATTTTGCCCCATCATTGTTAAATGGGCGGCCTGTATTTTTATGGTTGTAATAAATTGGAATTTGCCCAACGCTTCTAGGAAAAGTCGTTGAAATTTTTCCGGAAGGATTATAATTTCCAAACAATACATCAGCTATTGCATTGCCTGCCTCGGTTCCCCCAAACCAGGTGTCTAAAATTGCTTTTGCATGATCATTCTCCCATGTAAGTGTTAATGGCCTTCCGTTGAACAAAACAATTACAACAGGCTTTCCTGTTTGTACCAAAGCTTTCAATAAATTTTCCTGACTCTCAGGAATGCTGATATCAGAACGGCTGGAAGATTCACCGGTCATATCTGCAGCTTCGCCAACTACAGCAACAACAACATCTGCCTTATTTGCTGCATCAACCGCTTCATTGATCATATCCTGTGGAGAACGTTTATCCGTTTCTACTTCCACACCTAAAGCATTGGTACGCGCTTTCAATAAAGAATCATCAGTAATGTTGGCACCTTTTTCATAAATAATATTTACATTATTGCCTGCAACATTTCTTATGCCTTGCATTACACTTACAGATTTTTGCCAGTCGCCCGCAACAACCCATGTACCAAGCATGTTGCGTTGGTTATCTGCTAAAGGCCCAACCAATGCAATGGTTCCAGATTTTTTTAGCGGCAATATTTGTGCATCATTTTTTAAAAGCACAAAAGAATGTTCCGCAACTTCACGTGCAGCTTTACGGTTATCATCTGTCAATATTTCTTTTGCTGGTCTGTCTTCATTAACGCCGCGATAAGGATCTTCAAACAAGCCCATTTTATATTTTGCTTCCAATATTCGTTTGCATGCAACATCAATATCCTGTTGCGTTACCTTTCCTTCGCTCAAAGATTTTTTGAGTGTGTTTAAAAAACCTTCTGCCACCATATCCATGTCCAGCCCTGCTTTCAAAGCCAGTGCCGACACGGCTTGCAGGTCTCCCATGCCATGGGCAGTCATCTCGCTTACAGAAGTATAATCAGAAACTACAAACCCTTTAAAGCCCCATTGTTTGCGCAATAATTCAGTAAGCAACCACTTATTACCTGTCGCAGGAATTCCATCCACAACATTGAAAGAACTCATTACACTTCCAACGCCAGCATCAACAGCGGCTTTATAAGGAGGCAAATAATATTCATACATCTGAACACGGCTCATGTCAACAGTGTTATATTCTCTACCGGCTTCTGCACCGCCATATAAAGCAAAATGTTTTACGCAAGCCATCAAAGAATTATCTTTTGAAACATCGCCATTCTGGTAACCTCTTACCATTGCCTGTGCAATTTTAGAACCCAGGTATGGATCTTCACCATTACCTTCTGAAATCCTTCCCCAGCGCGGATCACGGGCAATATCAACCATAGGTGAGAATGCCCATTTTAAACCATCAGCCGTTGCTTCTGTTGCAGCAATGCGTGCACTTTTTTCGACAAGCATTGTATCCCATGTTGCAGCCATGCCAAGTGGAATAGGAAAAATAGTTTTATGACCGTGTATCACATCCAAACCAAAGATCAGCGGTATATGCAACCGCGAATTTTCTACAGCGATCTTCTGTGCCTGCCTTACTTTTTCCGGTCCCCATATTCCAAACAAACCACCCACCAAACCTTTGCGGATATTTTCATCAACACCTTTACTTACAACAGCACCGGTAACCGCACCACCAGGCGTTACAAGATTCAACTGGCCAATCTTTTCATCGAGCGTCATTTTGCTCATAAGGTTGCTTACAAAAGCATTCATCTTTGCGTCTTGTTGTGCCTGTGCATAAACCGTAGTAAGTAAACCAAGAAGAAGAAATATTTTTTTCATGTAGTGCTGTATTGTTTTATTTATTGTGTTGCCAGCTTTTGAATAACTATCATGCCGTTGTTGTGTCACTCACTTCAACGTTCAGTTCAATATTGAACAGGAAGTATAAGAGTGCGACGCAACAGGCGATGCCACCTTCTTTGCAGTTGGGCTCATACTATTTCTATTTTACTAAATATGGCTCAATCTCTTTTTGCCAGATAGCATAACCTTTTGCGTTCATGTGCAATTTGTCTTCTATGTATATTCCGGGCATTAGTTTTCCGTCTTGTGTAAGCATTTTTGAAAACACATCTATAAAAGCTGTGTTCTTTTTGGAAGCAAGAAAACTTTTGATGAGTTTATTTGCCTCAATCATTTTGGGCATCAGCTTTTCGCGGCTTGGGCTTGGTTTGATTGAAATGAAATCAATTGGAACTTCATTCCAAACATGTCTAATGACATCGAACAAAGTAATAAAACGATTGGCAACAGTTTGAGCGGAAACAGTATCAACATAAGCAAGATCATTCTCACCACAATAGATAACAATCTGTTTTGGATGATAAGGAAAAATAACATCATCTGCATACATCGTTACATCCAGCAATGTAGAGCCACCAAAGCCGCGATTGATAATTGGGTAAGCAGGAAAATAATTTTGTACATCTGTCCATTTTGTAAAAGAAGAGCTGCCTACAAAAAGAATCTCGTTTTGTGAAGGCATTTGCGTGCTGTCTGCCTGCCTGAATTTTTGTATCTCACCTGCGAATGGTAAAGACACCTGTGCAAAAATGGTAGCTGAACAAAGGAATGCAATAAATAATGAAGCTAGAGATTTTGCAAGCATGATGAATCGTTTTCTTTGCGTCAAAAAGACGCAATAAATTTATTTGATTTTTTTCATACAGCGTAAATATTTACCAGCTAATATTTATTTGTTTTGGGGAATTAATTATCGTGCAGGTTTTTACAGGCGGTGCCGGCGAAGAATTTTTGAGTGATTGGTAGTATTTCTTATCATAAATATCATCAAGATTTTCCAATGCATTCAGCAATTGCACGTGGTCATCTCCGGTCAATACAGGTTTATAGTTAACATCGATCTTATTGATGGATTTATCAAACCCGTGAAGCATTAATTTTATATTGTGAAAATCAGACGTGTATGTTCCTTCCTGCGCAGATACGATTAATTGTTTTGAAATAGGATCAAACTCAATATTTCTTTTGCAGAAGTTTCCATTTTTATAAGCCATCGTATTGCCATCATCTTCGTAGTAAGTGAATGTATTTTTTTCTTTTCCATAGTAAACATGCAAAAACAAAGTATCAGCAGGTTTTTGCTTTGTTGACTGAACCAAACTTTGCATTGGAATAATTGCAGATGCCTTTATGTAAATGGGTAATTGGCATGCAGGGGTTTCCTGTGTAAATTCTTTTGGTGCTGTTATTTTTTTGTCGGTATAAATGTTATACCAATCTCCGTGCGGTAAATAAATTTTCTTTGATGTTTCTTTACTTGTGAGAGGCGCAACCAAAATAGCATCACCAAATAAAAACTGATATTGGTAGTTCAACTCATACACGTTCCCATCAAAAGGATAATTAATACTCAAACTTCTTTGAACTGGCAACCCTGTTTGCGACGCTTCATAAAAAGCAGAATAGATATAGGGCATCATCTGATAACGAAAACCAATATATGTTTTTGAAATTGCTTCAGCTTCTTCTCCATAAGCCCAGGGCTCGTTTGCTGCGCCGAAAAATTCACGATGATTGCGGCAATAAGGAGAAAAAATGCCAACTTCTATCCAACGGGTGTATAAATTTTTATTGCCATCGCCAATGTAACCGCCAATATCATACCCAACAAACGGCACACCCGAAATACCAAATTGAGTATTTAACAAAACACTTGTCATTAACCCTTCATCTGTTGCCATATTATCGCCGCTCCACATAGCTGAATAGCGCTGCACGCCTGCAAATCCGGAACGCGTTAAAACAAAAGGTCGCTGAGTGTTATTATTCTTCAATGCTGCTTCATAACTGCTTCTTGCCATCTGAAAGCCGTATACATTTTTTGCTTCTGCTGCAGTGGCTTTTCTTCCATCAAAGTCAAATACAAGATTATCTGGTAAATAACTGCCTCCGACTGCAGGTTCATTCATATCGTTCCAGTAACCGTTAATACCATTCGTTTTCATCCATTGCATTTTATCAATCCACCACTCTCTTGCTTTTGCATTTGTATAATCAGGCAAATGCACTTTCAACGGCGCAATCTCTGTTTGAAATGGTTTGTCATCAGTTGTTTTGATAAAAATATTTTTCTTCAATCCATCAGTATAAGAATCGTAACTGCTGTCGATGTTTACACCGGGATAAACCGATGCAGTTAATTCAATATTCATTTTCTTCAGATCAGAAGAAAGCTTTGGCAGATCGGGGAAGCGTTGCGTATTTGTTCTGAAAGGTTCGTAGCCCAACTGATAATCTGCATCTAATACGATTCCATCAATCGGAATTTGTTTACGGCGAAATGTTTCTGCGATCCACATCACCTTATCCTGCGGATAGTATGTGCAGCGGCTTTGCTGATAACCCAAGCTCCACATGGGTGGCAATTGTGTGCGACCTGTTAAGGAAGTATAGTGTTCAATAATTTTTGCAACAGAAGTATCGTACATGAAAAAGTAATCCATATCGCCGCCGTCAAAACTTACAGAAGTAAATGGAGTAGATAATCCAAAATTGAAAAATGCTTTATAAGTGTTATTAAAAAATAATCCATACACAAGATTATGATGAATACCCATGTAAAACGGAATGCTGCTGTACATTGGCACTCGCGGATCGCTGTACTTATAATTATCTGTGTTGTTCAACGTAATGCCGCTGCCTCTTCTATCAAGATTACCAAGCGCTTCGCCCATACCAATAAATCTTTCGCCATCCTGCAGCTGTTTATATGCAGTTACCCTATCGCCGGCAAAACCAGTGGCATCGGCATCTTCATTTAAAATATCTCCTTGCTTGTCTCTGAATATTATTTTGAAAAAGGGTTGCTTTCTTATTTCCGCAACAATTACGCTTGTAGAAAGAATGACCGTGTTGCCTTTATCTTCAATACTAATATTATTGAATGCCGGAACTGCTGTATCAACAAGTGCGTAGGAGAAATTACTAATACGTTTATTTTTTGAAACCCTCACCCGAATAATATTTTCGCTGTATGCATGTACATCAAAAATGGCGTTGTCCGCTTTTCCTTCTATACCCGATGTGGTTTTTTTATAAGAGATAATTTTGTCAACTGTTATTTGTGCATTTATTGAAGCAACAAAAAATGCAGAAAGAAAAAAAGGCAAACAAATGCTCTTTATGAATGCAGGCATGGTATAAAAATATTTATTTAGATGCAGGCTATTTATCGTTATTCATCGCCTGTTGTGTCACTCACTTGTGCGTTCGGAATTTTTGCCGGGCAGCGAATAAAACGTACAAGAGTGCGACGCAACAAAAGCTTAATATTTATTCAAAAACCTGGTACATAAAAAAAATTTCTCTTATTTATTTTCTTTTATCCACGGGCTTTTAAATCCGAGTTTTTTTAAACCATTTTGCACATCGGGAATGCTCATAAATAACTTCCACAATAAACCGCTACGATAATTTTCTATCATGGTAACGATTGGCCCTTCATCAATGGCAAGATGTGTTTTTGCATACCAGTTATGTTCAAAACTGAAACCATCTGCAAAACCATAAGGACCCCAGATCTTATCACCCAGTTGATAATAGAAATAACGCAATGCCTCCATGCTTTCTTTAGGCGTGTATGGCATAGATGAAATAGCTGCGGTCGGCTGAATAACGCCGCGATCATTTTCAGGACTGTGTGCCAGGTAACCTTTGTAACTATCACCTGCAGTTAAGCCCCAGCACTTCTCGCTATAGCCTTTAAAGCGATTGGGGTTTTCTATGCAATAAGCACGATTGATCAGCGTATGATTTTTTCCCTGCATAAAATAATCGTTGCCCAAAGAATCAATCAACCCGTTCGGATCAATTCCCTGGAAAGTATATTGTTCAAAGAATAACGGACCGCCTTTGTCTTTATCATAGTTGCCAAGCGGCAATGTATAACCGTAATATTCTTTACCATTTTTAAAACCTGCGCTGCCAACCCATGACCCATCATAAGCTTCTTTTGAAATAGCATGATAAGGAGAAGACGCAGAAAGAATATAAGTGATCAAACATTCATTCCAACCCCAGATAGGAAAGTTCATATCAAATCCATTGTTAGGGCTCCAGTGCCAGAATAATTTATTTTGATTGTTTGTATGCCAGTTCCAGTTTGCAGCACCCCACATCGCAGTGATCCGGTTGCGTAAATATTTTTCCTTTGGAACATCTTTATTAAAATATTCTCTTGCGCATAAAAAGCCCATCATTAAATAAGAAGTTTCAACAAGATCAGCGCCATCATCCAAGCGATCGAATGGAATTGCTTTTCCTGTTCTTCCATTCATGAAGTGGGGATAGATGCCATGATAACAATCCGCATGCGTCAAAAAATCTGCGATCTTAATTAATCTCCCAACTGCAGTATCTCTGCCGATCCAGCCGCGCTCAACTGCAACAATGGTTGCCATGATACCAAAGCCTGTTCCGCCAATTGCACCTGCATCAGGACCAAAAGTTGATTTGCTAAAATTCGGTTCATCCCATGCTTCATTAATATAATCCCAATAGTATTCTGCATGCACGGTGTTGTCTCTTTCTAATGCAAGACCGCTTACCGGATGTGCGCCATGCCAGAAAAAGCGGAATGTTTGCCGTTGTACAACATCCAACAATTCAGCATCAGAAAGATTTTTTATGATGCCAACAGGTGCAATGGAATCAGGAAATGCTTTTGTAGCAGCAATGTTTTTCTTCTGTGCATGTGACGCCACAGATAATAATAAGAAAATGGGAAATATATATTTCATATAATTTTCTTTTGCCACAGAGAACACAGAAACACAGAAATCAATTTTTACACTTTCTCTGTGTTTCAGTGCGTTTGTGGCATTTAATAAATGACTCTTTTAATTTCTAGTTTCAGCTTTGCAAAATTTAATATCAAGCCTATCTTACACCCGGAACACTTCAAATAATTTATTGTTTGCGCATAATCTTCTTCGGCAATGCCACCTTCTTTAGCTTTTATTTCCAGAATAACATTGTCAAACACTATAAAGTCTGCATAGAATGTATGCTTCAAAATTGTAGTCTTATACGAAATTTTTAATTCTTCTTCCCTTGCAAATAGGATTTGATTAACTGTAAATTCATATTCAAAAGCATCTTTGTAAACTATTTCCAAAAACCCTGCACCTAAAGTTTTGTGTATCTCGATTCCTAATCCAATTATCCTGCTAGTAAGTTCTTGTAAAGGGTAATCATTGTTGTTGGCTGTTTCAGGGCTCATAAGTTGGTAATTTTTAGTAAGTTGATAATATATTTTTGCAACTGAAAACACAGCAACACATAACTTAATTTTTACACTTTCTCTGTGTTTCTGTGCTCTCTGTGGCAATCATTTTATATAAGGACTTTCAAACCCTAATTTCTTTAAACCACTCTGCACTTCATCACAACTCATAAACAATTTCCAAAGTAAACCACTGCGGTAGTTTTCTATCATCGCCACTTCCGGTCCCTGGTCTATGGCAAGATACCATGGTTTATACCAACCAAAGTTTTCACTGAATGCATCATAATATCCATACTTACCTAAAATTACTTTGCGCAAACTATCATCAGTGTACCAATGCTTGATAGCGGCCATTGATTCCCGTGGCGTATATACGATTGAAGAAATAGCAGCCGTTGGAGAAATTACACCCAGATCATTTTCATCATTAGGTGCATGTGCTGCATAAAATTTTATTGAATAGCTTGCCGTCAATCCCCAACTGCTGTCACTATAACCCTTGTACTGTTTTGGATTATCAACACACCATTGATAATTGATATGCGAAAGATTTGTCATCTCTTTCCAATAATCTGCATACTTATCTTTTAATCCATGGGGATCTAATCCTGCAAAAGAATAATGCGCCCAGAACAACGATGCACCATGTGGCGGATCTCCCTGGTAATGCAAATGCAATGTATCATTTTTATAAAAAGTAGTTTTATTAATCGCACCATTTTGCGCCCAGCCCTGGTGATAAACTTCTGCAGGCACACCGTGCGTTGGTGATGATGCGCC
Organism: Panacibacter ginsenosidivorans; assembly: GCF_007971225.1. NCBI lineage: Bacteria > Pseudomonadati > Bacteroidota > Chitinophagia > Chitinophagales > Chitinophagaceae > Panacibacter > Panacibacter ginsenosidivorans. The sequence continues at coordinate 2,734,903 of NZ_CP042435.1, forward strand.
AAGGATATAAAAGATCAAACATTCATTATAACCATGCACAGGAAAATTCATTTGCCATGCATAATCCGGGCTCCAGTGCCAGTATAAAACATTTTGACCACCGTTCCTGTACCAGTTATAATCTACCTCTTTCCAAAGTTTATCAATACGTGATGATAATTTTTTTTCTTCATCATTGCCATCTTTAAAATATTGACGACCACAAAGCAGCCCCTGGAATAAAAAAGATGTTTCAACAAGATCGCCACCATTATCTTTTTGACCGAATGGTTTTACATGTCCTGTTTCACCATTGATCCAATGTGGAAATGCTCCATGAAAACGATCGGCTTTTTCTAAAAAAGAAATGATCTTTTCAAAACGTTGCAAGCCTTGCTCTCTTGTTATATATTTCCTTTCAATACCTGCAAGAATTGCCATTACACCAAAACCACTGCCGCCTGTTGCAATGATGTGCTGGTCTTTATCAGGATAATCTCCATCCATGTGGATTCGCTCAGGAGCCATACCGCTATTAGGTTCTGCGCCACTCCAGAAAAATTCAAACGTTCTGTGTTCAATGCTATCGAGCAATGCAGAATCGCTTAGATTTTTTGGAAGATCATTTGCTGAAGCAATCTTTTCATTGTTAGAATTTTTCTGTTCGCAGGAAAGCAATGGCAACAATATAACAGCTAAACAAAATGAAAGCGTTCTCATAAATAATTTATTTATAACAATTATTCTTTAAGATGAATTTTTATGGTAAATAATTTTTTGTGGCCCATCTTTAGCATGTCATATTAAGCATTCGTTGCGTCGCACGCTTGTACGCTTTAATCTTTGCTCAGCAAAGTTCAGAACGCCGAAGTGAGTGACACAACCGGTGATGCTATACATACGAAAGCCCGTAACAAAAATTTTCTTTTATAAATTCGGACTTTGAAATCCCAAATTCGTCATACCTGTTTTTACTTCCGGGCAACTCATAAATAAATTCCATAGCAACCCGGTTCTGTAATTTTCTATCATCACGATCATCGGGCCCTGGTCTATGGCAAGGTAAGAATCTGCAAACCAAATGTTGGTAAGATTAAATGCATCTACAAAACCATAATCTCCCCACAATTTATCGCCGAGTGTATAATAGAAAAACTTCAATGCGTTCATTGATTCTGTTGGTGCATAAGGCAATGATGAAACTGCAGCAGTTGGCGAAATGGTTCCGTTATCGTTGTTTGGTGCATGTGCATCATAGCCATTTTGCTGATCACTTGCCGTAAGTCCCCAGCATAATTTACTGTACCCATTGTAAGCTTTTGGATTAGCTGCACAATAGTTGTAATTGATCTTTGTATGTGCGGTATCCTGTGTCCAGTAATTTGCATAAGCGTCTGTAAGATCATGTGGGTCTATGCCGAGAAAAGAATAATGTGCAAAGAATAATGGTCCGCCAAACGCCGGGCCTAATGGAAGCTGTATGCCATAATAAATGTTACCATTTTTCATTGCGTCATTTTGTGCCCAGCCATTATCATAAACATCTTTTGTTATTGCATGTGTATTGGATGATGCAGCCAATGCATATACAATCAGCGCTTCATTCCAGCCGTGAATTGGGAAGTTCATATCCCAGTTATAATTCGGGCTCCAGTGCCAGTACAAAACATTTTCATTGCTTTTTTGAAACCATGTAAACTCCACGGCATTCCATAATGTGTTGATGTCGTTTCTTAGCGTTGTTTCTGCTGCATCTGCAGCATTGAAATATTGTCTTGCACAAAGTAATCCCTGCATGAGATAAGAAGTTTCTACAAGATCTGCACCATCATCTTTATCACTGAATGGAATAGTGGCGCCGGTTGCACCATTTATCCAGTGTGCAAACGCTCCATGATAGGCTGTGCAATTATTTTTATAAAAGCTCACGATCTTTTGAATACGTGCAAGTGCATCAGCCCTCGAAACAAAATTTCTGCTGGCAGCAACGATCATACTCATGATACCAAAGCCTGTTCCTCCTGTTGTACAAACATCGGCGGACGAATTTCTTTCTCTTGCAAGGCCACTTGTAGGATGACCAAAATCCCAGAAATATTTGAATGTTTGTTTTTGTACAAGATCGAGTAATGCATCATCGCCTATGCGCGGAAATTTATCTGATGAATCTATTTGTGTAGTTAGATTAACAGAAACGCCGCTGCGCAAACTTCCGCCTTCCTTAGACTTTAATGATGTGCTTACAACTACAGTATATTTTGTAATGTAATCAAGTAATGAAGGTTTTATAACAATGGTACTATCGCCATTTTCATAGCTTGCTGCATAACTTACAGATGCTCCGTTACTGTTTGAAAATGCAACACTATTTTTTACTGTAGTTGAATCTACACCTGCACCAAATGATAATTTTAAAATTGTTGAATTAGGAATGTTGTAATAAGTAAAACCATTTGAGGCATCATTTACTTTAAGGCTGCTGAAACTAAAAGAAGGCGGCACAACAGGCGGTGTTGGATCTGAACCGCCACCTTTGCTGCATGCACACAATACGCAACATGATACGATGACCGAACGCAATATGCTTACACACTTCGTCATGAATTATTATTTATAATATTTAAAGCTCAACCATGCACTGCAGTAAAAGTGAGACCTTCTTCCACCGGAAGAAGTTAGACAATGAAAGCTTCATATTTATTCTAAAGACGATAACAAAAAAATATTTTATGAGCCAGGCTTTTCAACTGCCATTAAACTTTGTTGCGTCGCACTCTTGTACGTTCTGTACATTATGGAACATTTATGCAAAGGGGCTGCCAGGATAATTTCCGGCAACCCCATATACTGATTGCTAAAACAAAATTTTATTTACCGCGGCCTTCCAGCTTTACCAATGCACTAATGTCAGCATCACCCAATGCCTTGTTGTAAATTCTAACTTCATCCATCGTGCCGGTTAAATAACTTGCCCAGTCCTGAGCGGTTGTAGCCGAAGTTTGACTGGGGTCTGTTTGAAACTGTACACATCCGATAACAATATTGCCTGTATTTGTAAACTGCAATGGTCCAAACCCGTCCACAACATTTGTTGTGACAGGAGAGCCATTTACATATAATTTAAAAGTAGTAGTGCCTGCATCATATGATAGTGCGATGTGGTTCCATGAATCGAAAAGGTTAACAAGTCCATCTTTTACAACCCATGAATCTACCGGCCCATTCGTAATATGTGCTTTTAAAATTCCATTTGAATTTGTACTGCCGTTTTCAAAAAACATGTCTATGTTTCCCCAAAAGCCGGTTGTGTTTGCAAGATTTACCAAACCTATAATTCCTGTTGAAGGAGCCGGGCTATTAACCCAATAGGTGATGGTAAAACTTTGCATTGTAGTAATGGAAGCACCGGGAGTAAATAACACATAAGAATTAAGCCCGCCTTTTAAAGATTGATTTTTAATTCCTCCTGAAAAACTTGTGCCGGTGTTTACACCTGCTGTGCCGGATACCTTATCAGCGTAGTCGCCATCAAAAGGGAAATACGCAACCAAATTTGAAGGAGCAATTTCATCAGCACCTGTATAACCACCAATTGAAAGTGCAGGTGCATACGAACTGGTATCAAATTTTTTATAGCAGGAAGACAAACCGAATGCTGCACAAAGTATCAGCAACAACACCGGCTTTATATTTACTGTTTTCATCGTAATAACTTTTGTTGTTAAAAATTAATAACCGGTGTTTTGTGTAAGCACACCAGCACTCAGGTCAATCTCATTTTGAGGTATTGGCCACACCTCGTTTTTACCGGCCTTCCATCCTTTAGGGCCGAATACTTCTGCTCCGCGGCCCTGGCGTATCACATCAAAATAACGGTCAAATTCCATTGCAAGTTCTACATGTCTTTCATTCCATATTGCTGTGCGTAAAGAAGCCTGGTCCGTTGTTGTAACATCCGGGAGAATTTCTTCATTATCACCTCTTGCCCTTGCACGAACTGCATTAAGTGAACTTAATGCCTGAGCTGTGTTACCTAATTCATTTGCTGCTTCAGCATTCATCAATAAAATATCAGCATAGCGGAGCACACGAACGTTTTGCTGGCAACCTTCATTAAAGCCTGATTGATACAAACTAAAAGGCACATAAGTTTTTTGATTGTACATAGGATTTGAAGCTGTTAAAGGAATAACATCTCCCTGCGGTGTTGTTTCGCCCCTGAAAAGAATGGTTGCATCTCTGCGTGGATCACCTGTTTCAAAAGCGTCAGCAAGGGTTTGCGTTGGGACGTTAAAACCCCAGCCTCCGCCCGTTACACCACGTGCACCCTGCACCTGGGAATATTGGGAATTGGATGCATCAGGGTTACCCGGAATCAAAGCGCATTGAATTTCAAAAACAGACTCTGATGAATTTTCATTTTCTATACGGAACAATTCCTGGTAGTCAGGAAAAAGTGAATAGACTCCCAAACCCATTACCTGTGTGGTAAGGTCATATACATCCTGCCATTTTTGTTGATACATGGCAACCTTTGCGTGAAGCCCTAATGCAGATCCTTTTGTAACCCTGCCTATGTCTTCACCTGTATAACTTACGGGCAGCACGGATGCTGCATCTGCCAGGTCTTGCTCAATTGCAGCATAAACATCAGCTTTAGGTGTTCTGGGTATATTAAATTCTGTAGCATCTACAGGCAAATGAAGCCTTAGTGGCACATCACCAAATGCACGAACCAATCTGAAATATGAATAGGCCCTGATACATTTTGCTTCGCCTATATAACGGGCTTTTAAATTATCGTCCATTGGAATGGTATCTATATGATCCAATACCTGGTTACATAAATTTATTTCCTGGTATTGACCGTTCCAAAAATCCTGTAACTGGCCTTCGGTTGATGTGGCAGTAAAATTGTCGAAATCATTCATGAATGTTGCATCCTGGGCATCACTTCCTTTTTCTGCATCATCTGATCCAAGACTTTCAACAGCGATTGGCGCAAAAGCAACTTCTGTCCAGCTACGAAGATTTCCATATACTGCATTAACCGCTTTTGTTACATCTGCTTCAGACTGCCAGAATTGTTCGTTTGGTTGCTGGCCCTGTGGAGCAACATCCAGAAAACTTTTCTTACACGCAGTGAGCGAAAAAACTATTAAGACCATAAAAAGCCCAATAGTTCGTAAATAAGATTTACTATTAATATTTTTCATACAACTAATTTTTTAGAAAGTAAGATTTACGCCAAAATTGTAAGTAGCATATAGTGGATACACATCTACATCAACACCTGCTCTGGTAGGTGTACCACCAATTTCAGGGCTAAAGCCTTTGTAGTTGAAGAAGTTCAATGCATTTTGTGCATTTGCATAAACCCGGAGTTTCTTTATTTTCCATTTATTGATAAAATCAGGAGATATTGTATAACCTAACTGCGCATTTCTGATACGGAAATAACTACCGCTTTCAACATAAAATGAATTAGCCAGGTAATTTTGGCCACCACCAATATTTGCGGATGGATATGAATTAGAAGTGCCCTGCCCATGCCAGCGATTATCATAAAAGTCTTTTGTAAAATTTTCCCCGCCATAACGCAAACCAAGATTTGCATTATAAATATCTACACCGGCAACGCCCTGGAGATCTATCGTCAGGTCAAATTGTTTATAATTCCAGGTAGTATTTAAACCATATGTAAACTTAGGATTTGGATTACCAATGGCGATTCTGTCTTTCCCATCAATAACCTTATCATTGTTTTGATCTTTGTAAATAAAATCTCCCGCTTTGGCAGTAGATTGAAGGGAAGCAGCAGCATCTTCATCCGATTGAAAAACGCCGGTAACCTGGTACCCATAAAACGCTCCAATTGGCTGCCCAACTACCGTAATAGTGTTAAAGTTGTTTGAGCCGGTTGTACCAACAGCCTGGTAAATCGGATTAGCTCCTGTTGAAACAGACAATACTTTGTTATTGTTAATACTGAAATTGCCTCCGATAGTATAAGACAATGACTTGCTTAAACTTGAATTCCAGGTAGCGGAAAATTCAAACCCGCGGTTTTGAAAATCTGCCTGGTTACCAACTATAGAACCCGAGCTTGTACCCAATGAGCCTAAAACCGGGATATCGAAAATAGCTTTTTCTGTTTTTTTGTTATAAAAATCTGCTTCTATAGAAAGTCTTTTATTAAGAAATGAAGCTTCCAGGCCAATGTCTGTTCCAACTCCTCTTTCCCAATAAGTAGTAGGCGGTACAAGTGTTGTAATACTTGCGCCTGTATAAGGCTGATTATTATAAATGGCCGTTAAATATGGTTCCTGGGTAACTTTTAAAACAGACAGATTGGAAGGAACAGAAGCATTACCAATTTTACCCCAGCTTCCGCGTAATTTAAGATAATCGAAAATTTTCTGATTCTGCATAAAAGATTCCTGACTAATTACCCAACCTGCACCCACTGACGGAAAATAACCCCACCTGTTATCACCGTAGAATTTAGAGGACCCGTCTGCGCGTATAGATGCATTAAGCATATACCTGTTTTTGAAAGAATAGTTTACTCTTCCAAAGTAGGATGCAATAGTTGAAAGATCTCCATAATCCACTACATTTCTGCTGCCTTCATCACCCAGCGCCAGGTATAGATCACCTTCGCTGTTAAAGGGAACATTATAAGCGGTTCCCGTTAAACCATAAGATTTATAACGTTGAGCTGCCTGGCCTGCCAATACGGTGATGTTATGATCGCCAAATTTATTTGCATAAGTAAGTGTATTCTCCAGAATCCAGTTTCTGGTTTCTGCACGCTGGATAGATAACTGGCTTGTACTATTCTGCTGTTTTAAGGTTGCTTTGTAAACAGGCAAATAGTTGCGCACTTCACTTTCACCATATTCACCTCCTACGCTTGTATGAAAAGTAAAATGTTGAAGGAACTTTAAATCAACATATGCATTTCCGTTTAACCTGTAATTTTTTGACTTCTGATTGAAGAAATCAATTGTGACCTGTGGATTAAAATTAGAACCATCTCCAACATTGTAATCATTTGGATCACCATAGCTGCCATCAGCATAATAAACGGGTACAACGGGTGCAGCAGAAAACAACTGGTGAAAAATACCGCCTGGTATGTCATTTGAATTACTAAAAGCGCCGGTGACACTATATCCAAGCTTTAAATTTTCAAAAGGCTGAAAATCATTTCTAAGTAAAGCCGTATAACGGGTATAATCATTGGTTTCAACAACACCCTGCTGATTCAAATAACCCAATGAAAAACTGTAGGAGTTTTTTTCAGAGCCACCTGTAAGTGATATAGCATGATTATTTACAGATGCATTTCTCAGAATTTGATGATACCAATCTGTACCATTTCCATAGGAAGCAGGATCGTCATATACTGGTTCAGCTCCGTTTCGTTCACTTAATTCATTGATCAGTGTAGCATATTCTGTGGCATTAGCCATTTTTACCTGGTTTGTAACACTTTGCCAACCGCCATAGCCACTATAGTTTATCAGAGCCTGCCCCGCTTTTCCTTTTTTGGTTGCAATTAAGACCACCCCGTTTGCTGCCCTGATTCCATAGATAGATTCTGCTGATGCATCCTTTAAAATACTCAGGGTTTCAATATCAGCAGGATTAAGAAAACTGATATCGTTATACCAGACCCCATCTACAATATATAATGGATTGGGATCTCCATATACCGTTCCTAAACCACGGATGCGAATCTGAGGTGACGAACCAGGAGCTCCTGAATTGGTAATTTGAACACCAGCAACTTTTCCCTGTAATGAACTGATGGGATTTATAGAGGCCTGTTTGGAAATTTCTTCTCCTTTTATTTGTGTAACAGATCCTGTTACATCTATCTTTCTTTGTGTTCCATAGCCTACAACCACCACCTGATCCAGCTGCTTGTTTGAAGCCACCATTGTTACATTAATTTCTGTTTTTCCGCTTACAGCTATTTCCTGTGTCTCATAACCGATATACGAGAATACGAGAACATCTGCTTCATTTGCATTTATTGTAAAAACGCCTTGTGCGTCTGTTACAGTTCCCTTGTTGGTGCCTTTTACCTGAACAGATACGCCGGAAAGTGCAGTGTTATTTTCGCCCGTAACCTTACCTGTAACAATAGCTTTAACTTCATAAGCTCCCCCATCTGCAGATTTTATTACAACAAGGTTATTCTGCATAAATTCATATGACAGGTCAGTATCTGTAAACATCAGGTTGAGCACTTCTTTTAGCTCGGCATCCTGTACATTTAAGTTTACTTTCTGTTTTAGGTCTAACAGGTCATTGTTATAAAGGAACCTGTAGCTGGTCTGTTTTTCGATTGAGGTAAGAATGTCTGCTATTTCAGTTTTTTTGAATTTTAAACTGATCTTCTGCTGGCTAAAACCATCAGCCGAAGCCTGCAGGCAAAAGAACATTACCAAAACAACCGTCAGTTTCATAACCAGGAATAATTTTAAGAAAAACGGATTTTTTTTAGCAACCTGAAAAGATTTCATATTTTAGAATTAAAGGTTAAACAATCCATCTGCACCGGCAGATGGTTATACACACACGTTAAACCTGTTTTTAGCGGGGAATGCGCCAACATTCTCCGCTTCTTGTTTTATTTGGGATGCAGGTCGTTTTCATAAAAAAGCAGTAGTAGTCTCATTGATTTAAGTTTTACTTGTCTAAAAAGATTTCGCCTGACGATGATATATTTCATTCAAAAAATAATTGTCTGCCTGTAATTGCTCCACAGAGATTGCAAGTTGAAGAGTGCGACGCAACAAAAGCATAATGGCTGCACTGCACTTTGGCTCACCGATCAATAAAAAGCAACTTCATCAAAGATCATTTTACAGAATATACATGAATGTCCTTTCCTTCTATGCGGTAGTTGAACGCGTTTGCTGTTTTTAGTGCTGCAAAGGCCTGCTCAATCGTCTCCTGCTCAAAAGAACCTGTGAAATTCAATTGCTGCACCCGTTCGTCATCAAAAATTATTTTCACGTTGTACCATCTTTCCAGTTTATCTGCAAGGTCTGTAAAACTGTCTCCGCGAAATTGAAGACGGTTATAGATCCATGCTGTTTCTATTCTTTCACTTTCCTGTATAGAAGTATCTAGTTTCCTTATGCTGAAGTCTTTTGGGTCAACCTGGTTGGTTAGCGGTGTATTATTATCAGGCAAGTTATTTGGAATATTCGCTGCAAACTTGTCAACAATAAGTTTTTGATTGGGGTGCAATACAATTGGTTTTTGCAGGTTCACACCTTGTTTGGTTACCTGCACAAGGCCCCTGATCAAAGTTGTTTCTACGGTCTTATCTTTTGGATATGATTTTACGTTAAATGCTGTTCCCAATACTCTTATATCATATCCTGAAACATGCACGATGAAGGGGCGTTGCGGTTGTTTTACCACATCGAAATATGCTTCACCATCAAGAACAACCTCTCTTGTTTTACCCGAAAAATCTTCGGCAAAAGAAATATGAGAACCCGCGTTTAACCATACAGTTGAACCGTCGGGAAGAATGGTTCTTGTTCTGCTGCCGTTTGCTGCCACAAGGTTTTGTGTATTGTTTGCCTTACTTGTTAAACTTTTTTTTGTGTTGCTGTTATTTATAAACCAGCCCAGCACCACTAAAATTAAAACAGCTGCAACACCACTTAACACATACAGGTATCTTCTTCGTGATTTTATCTGGATCAAAGGAATTTCATCGCTGGGTTGAGTTTCTGTTTTTGCCAACTGAAGAATACGGGTAATATTTTTCTTTTCTTCCTCGTCTGTATTGGCAGCGCTTTGATTATCCCCGGCATGCCACATACGTTTCATAAGGTCGTATTGTTGCTGTAATGCAATATCCTTCATTAATGCCTGGCGCAATTGCTCTTCTTCAACAGAAGTTGCTTCACCGCTTAAAGAGCGGGCTATCAAAAACCATAAGCCGTTATTTGAGGTTTGATCTTGCATTCGTCAGAGGTAATAGACATGCAATCAAAAATCATCTACTAAGTGAAGACAAAAAAAATTACACTTTTTTTTCGGTGGCGGTGGAAGTAAAATTGCGTTTTGGTTTTTCAAGCTGAAGCGCCGTGCAAATTCGTTTTATGGCTATAGCCATTTGCACATCAATAGTGTTTACCGAGATATTAAGTATTTGAGAAACTTCTTTATATTTTAATCCATCTTCTCTTACCAGTTTAAAAACCATCTTGCAGCGTGGTGGCAGATCTTCGACTGCCTTTTGCATTCGATGCATCATTTCTTCCGTGATCATTAATACTTCCGGATCCCCTATCGCTTCTTCAATTTCTATGTCCAGGTAGTCGAATGATTCAGATACAAGTTGCTGCGCTTTGCGGGATAAAGCGTTTAATGATTGATTCTTTATAGCTATATATAAATAAACGGTGATGTTTTCTATCTCTGCAACTTTTCCTCTCCTGTTCCATAACTTAACAAAAACATCATCCACCACTTCTTCTGCAATTTCATCGCTTCTTGTTATTGCTCTTGAAAAATGCTGCAGCTTTTTGTGAAAGAGTTTATACAATTCTCCAAGCATCAATTCATTGCCATTAGCAATGCCCTGTTGTATGTTAAGCAGATCATTTATCATTGTAGCAAGCAGTAGTAAAGCCTGAACAAATTTGAATAAATCGTTTCAAATAATCCGAAAAAAATTATTCGTAACGCAATTTAAGCACTAACATACGTTAGCGCAAACTTTAATTCTTTATTTTGTAACTGCCTGATGGTAAGATTTAAGTAAGTATAGGTAATACCTGCAATCTTTTAATTTTATTCCGGATCATTCTTCCGTGTGCGACGCAACAGGCGATGCTCATGAATGAAGGCCCATACAAAAACATTCTTTTCTTATTTATTTTTATAAGTACCTTGACTGTTCTTTAAAAATGCTTTATGAAAAGGATAAACTTATTATTCGCCGTTTTGCTTTGCACTTTTTTATCAACGGTTTGTTTTGCCCAAACACCTTCTGTCATTGAAGGACGCTGGGATATAACGATTGATATGAATGGCAAACCTGCTCCCGGCTGGCTTGAAGTAAGACACTCAGGATTGCACACGTTGGTAGGCGATGTTGTAGTTAATGTGGGAAGTGCAAGGCCGGTTTCAAAAGTAAATTTTGAAAATAATAAGATCAGTTTCTCTGTTCCACCCCAATGGGAGCAAGGCGCGAATGATCTTTCGCTGGAAGGCACTTTGCAAGACAATCAATTGACAGGAACCATAACTTTTCCCGATAGCAAAACATATAAATATACCGCTGTGCGTGCACCGTTATTACACAGAGATGGAGAGCCTGTTTGGGGAAACGCGGTAAAGCTTTTTACCGGTACAGACTTAACAGGCTGGCATGCATTGGGCGATAATCAATGGCTTGCAGAAAATGGCGTATTACGTAGTCCGAAATCAGGCGCTAACCTTGTTACTGATGCAACTTTCAAAGACTTTAAACTGCATATAGAATTTCGCTATCCGAAAGGTAGTAACAGTGGTGTGTATTTACGTGGACGTTATGAAGTGCAGGTTATAGATAGTAAAGGCATGCAACCTGAGGCCGGTTTGTTTGGTGCCGTATATGGCTTTATTACACCAAGTGAAATGATGGCAAAAGATCCCGGTGAATGGCAGACCTATGATATCACATTAGTTGGCAGGATGATAACCCTGGTTGCCAACGGCAAGACTGTTATTTGCAATCGCGAAATTCCGGGTATTACCGGCGGCGCAATTGATAGTAAAGAAGCAGAAGCCGGGCCATTGTTGATACAGGGAGATCATGGCCCGATAGAATACAGGAATATTATTATTACGCCTGCAAAATAGTTTGATTAGCCAGGCAATAAAATAAGTATAACGCTTCTGTTGCGTCGCACGCTTGTGCTCTTCTACCGAAGAATATGTTTCCGCTGCAAAGCTTGTCTGCATAATTTCTCTGTTCTTCGTCTCAGCAGAGTCACCTGAAAGGGACTCAGCGTAGAGTTGGATTTGCGTCTCCACAAAGTTCCCTTCGGGTAACTATGTGGAGACAAAATATACACTCCTAAATTTCGTGTGCAGGTTGATCGCATGAAATTTATTTTGAACCGGACGAAGAAAGAAGATGCGAAGCAATAAGAACGACATGGCAAAATGAGTAAGCTTTAATGAAGTTGACAGAGTATTGCTGCAATTGACAAGAAAAGATAGGTCAATACTTTCAACATAATGTTCTGGGCGTTTTTACAATAAGGATTTAATATTATTTAACTTAATAATGCCATTTCTTTAAAATCGTAGATTTAAACCTAATATCCTTATTGAATTGAATTATTCTTTGAAGATAATATAGGTCAATTTTTTCTCCGACGGATCGCAAAAGTTCAACTTCTTTTCGCTGAAACGTCTCCTTCATGGTTTTGTGCAAAGGCAGGGACGTTTCAGATTAGTATACAGTACAAGAAGGTATTCCATCCAAAATATAATAATCCTGCAAATCCTAATAATTGTCTGCATCAGGATTTTCAGGATTTTAAAATTAACAGGATTGATAGCGCATAAAAATTCTGAAAACCCTTTAATCATTTAAATTCTGATTCAGACAATGGTGAATAGAAATACAAAAGCACAAGAGTGCGACGCAAGTAAAGTTTAATAGCAGCAATACAGTTTGGTACAAAAATTTCTATAAAAATAATTCCATAATTACAGTTTATGCGTTAGAAGTGTATTGCAATAACCTGCTGAGGGAACTGGCAAAGGAAAAAGGGATTTCGGGTAGGGCAATAATAAATTGTTACATTCAATAGTGGGGAATTTCCTGACAGCTAAGAACGAAAATGAATGAAATAGAAATATATAAATCGCCTGATAACAAAATTGAACTGCAGGTTAATCTTGAAAATGAAACGGTTTGGCTGTCCCAAAAACAAATGGCTGAATTGTTTGATAAAGATTCCAACACTATTGGCCTTCATCTCAAAAACATATATTCGGAGCAGGAGTTAATTGAAAAGTCAACTACCGAGTTTTTCTCGGTAGTTCAAACAGAGGGTAAAAGAAAGGTAACCAGGAATATAAAATACTTTAATCTTGATGCGATCATTTCCGTAGGCTACAGGGTAAATTCCAAACGTGGTACCCAATTCCGCCAGTGGGCCACTCAGCGCTTAAAAGATTATCCGGCAAACTTTAAAACAGCCGCTTGAATATGAATGAAATATTAATTTATAAAAGCCCTGAACATCAAACGGAAGTACAAGTTCAGTTTGATGGAGAAACTGTTTGGCTCAGTCAGATGCAAATGGCCTCTTTATTTAAACAAACAAAACAAAATATTAGTCTTCACATCAATAATTGCTATAAAGAAGGTGAGTTGCAAAAAAATTAACTGTCAAGGATTCCTTGACAGTTCAAAAGGAAGGAAAAAGAACCGTAAACCGAAAACTTGAACTATACAACCTGGACGTTATCATCTCTGTAGGTTACCGTGTAAAATCAAAGCAGGGCACTCAATTTCGCCAGTGGGCCACTCAGCGATTAAACGATTATTTAGTAAAAGGCTATGCTATCAACGAAAAGCGACTGGCGGAAGCGGAAAACCGTTTTAGCGAATTAAAGCAAGCCATTCAGTTGTTTGATAAAGTTGCACATGCAAAAGAAATTTCAGGCAGCGAAGCACAGGGCTTGTTAAAAGTATTAAATGATTTCACAACGGCACTGGATATCCTGGATAAATATGATCACCAGGCATTAAAGATCCAAAAATCAAAAAGTAAAGAAGTATTCCGCATTTCTTACAAAGAGGCAATAAAAGCTATTGAAGGTCTGAAAAATAAATTCGGCGGTTCTGCATTGTTTGGCAATGAAAAAGACAAATCCTTCAAAGGTTCGCTGAACGGCATTTATCAAACTTTTGATGGTAAAGATTTGTATCCTTCGGTAGAAGAAAAAGGGGCTCATCTTTTATATTTCGTAGTAAAAAATCATTCTTTTACAGATGGCAATAAACGCATTGCTGCATTTTTGTTTGTTTTTTGTTACGCTGCATACTTTGCATTTCATTCTTACGCCTTGATATGATCTCAGTACTACTGTGGTTTCAGAAGGGCTATATCTTAAAGAAAAGATGATCTTATGCAGATAAAACTACAGGTGAATAATAAAATATTCAGCTCAATACCTGCACAATAATTGCATCATCTGGCTTACATACTCTTTAAGAATATTGATCGCTGCTTTTTCTGGTGCATAGTATTTAATACGTAAACTTTCTGCAGAGATACAATTGCTCTTTTTTGTTTGCAGGATCGCTGCGGCTTTACTGGTAAGTTGCGTAATATTATTGCGTTCTGCAATAACACCGCTCTCAACCAGCAATCGCATAAACAATGCAAGTTGAGGTACAGAAAGATTGGTTTGCAAAATGCTGTCGGTATCTTTTGATAAAAGCTTTGCCGGATGAGCGTATGACGGAATAGAGAATGATGGGAGATTAGTAAAATACGCACACAGAAATACATTTAGTTTATTGGTTTCTTCAATGGCGTAATCATACAATTCAGCCTGGTTGTTGAAAGCTTGATGATCAGCTGAGACCGCCAATTCTTTATAAGTCGAAAGGGTATGCACAATATGATACAATGATATTTTTAAAGCATGCAGCATATAGGCTGCCTGTTGCTCATTTTGTGCAGTGGCTAAGTAATCACAAAGCGCAAAAGGAATTTGTTCAAATAATTTTAATAGTGCAATTTTTAAAGAGGAAATACCCTCAGTTGTATCTGGTATACAACTTTTGTCATTCGACATAAGCGTGCTGCCCAAAGCAAGGGTCAACCCCTCAAGAGGGTATTGCATAGTTATTGGATTTGGTTGAAAAAATTATCTGGCTAATCTATTCTGTACAAATAATTCTTTATGGCATAAATAACAACACCTGCTATTGTGTTCACATTCATTTTCTCTAATATCTTTTGCCTGTACCCTTCTACTGTTCGCGTACCTAAATGCACCAGCTTCCCTATCTCTTCACTCTTCTTTCCTTCACAGATATATCTTATGATCTCAATTTCCTTTTCCGAAAAAATGGGTTTATTAATTCTGTCGTAAGGATTAAAATTACTTTTTGCAATAAGCTTTGTCAGGGCCATTTCTGTAGACCTGCAATAGTAAGGATATCCCTCATGCACTTTTTTTATAGCTTCTGCAATTTCTCCTTTCGCAGCATTTTTAACAACATATCCTAATGCGCCTGCCTCGAGTGCATTCACGATCATCTGTGAGTTACTGAAAGTGGAAAGCACCAGGCATTTATAAGGAATCTCTTGTTTGGTAAGAATTGAAATAGCTTTTACGCCATCTACTTCCGGCATCATGATATCTACCAGAACAACATGTGGTTTCAATGCCTCAGCGCATGTTATGAGTTCCGCCCCGTTACTGGCTTCTCCAATTACTTTTATGGTGCCATCCTTTTCCAGCATGGCCCTCAAACCATCCCTGAATAATTCATGATCATCTCCTACCACAATGTTGATCGTTTTACTCATCCTTTGGTATTTCAATAGTATAATGCGTTCCCTGTTCCGGAGCAGTTTCCAGGAACATCTTTCCTTTTAATAATTGGGTTCGGGCTTGGATATTCAGAAGCCCTAACCCTTTTTGGCGACGCGAAATAGCTTGCTTGTCAAATCCTTTCCCATTATCGTACACTTCAATATATTGAGCATGTTTGCTCTCATACATCATCACTTTTATCTCTGTTGCCTTGGCATGCTTTACAGAATTACTCAGCGCTTCCTGTATGATTCGGAAAAAATGAATTGTCTTTTCCTTCTCCACATGTGTAAGTTCGTAAACATAATGCACGGTAAATTTTTTGCCCTGCTTTAAAAGGTTGATAAACTCATCAAGGCTGCTGCGAAGCCCTTTCGTTTCCAGCAGCATGGGCATAAGATCGTATGATAGTTGCCTTATCTTCAGCATCATCTCATCAATAATAGCCTCCGCTTCACTTATTAGTAAAAGATCATCGTTCTCCTTTAACTCCAGGCTTTGAAGTTTGTATTTAATAACAGAAACATAAGCCCCGAATTCATCATGTAATTCTGAAGCCATCCTCGAACGCTCCTGTTCAAGCATTAGTACATCTGCGCGTATTTGGGCATCTTGTAACTTGTTTATTCTTTTTTGATACTTAAACAATGTCATCACAAAGAAACCAACTACA
Source organism: Panacibacter ginsenosidivorans (assembly GCF_007971225.1). Classification (NCBI taxonomy): domain Bacteria; kingdom Pseudomonadati; phylum Bacteroidota; class Chitinophagia; order Chitinophagales; family Chitinophagaceae; genus Panacibacter; species Panacibacter ginsenosidivorans. The sequence goes on from NZ_CP042435.1 coordinate 2,751,152, forward strand.
CCGGCAAATACACAGAACGCTAATAATATCGTAATATAAATGGTTGCTTCCTGGGAAAACATAAAATGCCCGTCATAAATAATATATTGCATACACCATTTACTACCGACAGGGTAAACCATAAGTAGTAGTAAAATATTTTATCGAGTCCAAGATCAAAAAGATTAAAAACTTCTGCAAAAGTTTTAAATCCAAAATAAAGTGACAACGCAATACAAATAATGCAAATGGGTTGTGCATCATGTCTGCCTCTTTCCAGAATTACTATTCTGTTTATTTGATCGATCGCTAACAAAGCCACTCCCAGCGAATAAGCAATTCTGAATATTGAATTATTGTTATCAGGATGATGCAAAAAAATATTATCTGAGATCCAGATCATAAAGCCTGCTGAAATAATCAGGTAAAAGAAATTTGTTTTCAGGCTCCCCCAACACTTGAATTGGTAGCATAGTAATATAAATTCCAACAGCACATAAATGTTTCCATTAAGTGCATTTGGCTTCCCCTGCAAAATCAGAAAAAGGCTGAGTAATTCATTGAAGCTGGCTAACCATAGCAACAGTAAAAAAGGAGCCGCTGCTGTTTTGAAAAGTTTGAAACGGTAAACCGCAGCAAATGCAGCAAAAAGTACACTTAGGTTTAATATCTCATGAATGCTGAAAGCAGTCATTAACTATGTATTTAAGGGTGATGAGGGTGGGCAATACTGTGGACACCTGAACCCGTCCTCTAAAATAAGCGTTTCTGTTGAATCTATCTCATTTGTGTCGCTTTCGGAGAGAATATCTTCGTTTTCACTGTTTGCCACTACCAGTATCGCATCCACTTCTCCCGAGGCTTTCATACCATAGTAAACACGCAGGTAAGCAGCATCAACATGAGACAATAAGGCTAGCACGGATGATTTTTCGAATGTCTCGCAAATAGGAAATGCTGCCGGGCGGTTGGCGCGATAAAGTGTGGTCATATCAATTGCCTGTTGCAAACTGATAGAATGTTGGATAGAATTTTCGCTCATATAAATTACGTTTTTAGTACACGCAAACTAATCAGAATCAGTTGCAAAGACCCGCGTACCGGTACGCAAAGAATACCGTACCGGTACGCTTTTTAACCAAAGTTGTTGCATAATACTGCCGCATATTTTATCATTGCGTCAGTTCCCTAAAATGAAATCTCATGAAACCCTTGTTAACCATCGAACATAATCACACCGCCCTTATATCCTTTCTGCCACCGCTGCGTTTTGCGCAGTGGTATATTCCACGCCACGAAAGTGAAATCATTGATAACAACGAAATACAAACAGCAACACAGTTTATAGAAGTAAGTAATACCGTCATTTTGTACGCAATGATGTATGCAGTAAATTCTGTAAAAGCATTTATTACGAAACCTGAACCGTCTGTCTTTTTTTATTTTGTTTTAAAAGGAGAGCATTCCATTACCATACAGAATGCAGGTCAGCTAAAACTCAGGGCCGGGCATTTTATCGTTGTCTCCCATCCTGCAATGCAGGCACAATTACAAATGCCGGCAGTAAAAGACCATGTAATATTTATCTTAATGCCTGCGGTAGAAGATGTCGTATCAAGGCTCGCCCTTTATCCGGAACTACATGGCGAAAGAATGCAGCTCAACAAACGGGCTCCTTTTATTTTCGGTAGACAGCCTTTTTTTATGCATGCTTCTTTTTTCAATGTCATAAAAAGAATAACACAAGCTCCTTTTACAGAAGATTTGAAACAGGTTTGCATTGAGCTCTGTGCTGCATTGATTCATCTTGCTTTTTCCCAGATACAAAAACAACAGGTAATAGCACACACCGGTCAGGTCTTCTCATTTGCACATGATATTAAAAATATCATTCATGCTGGTGCGTTGCAGCATCTTTCAATCAGCGAAATTGCGCGTAAGAGCGGGCACGGTTCAAACAAGATATCAGGAGTATTTAAAAAAGTATTCGGCGTATCCTTGGGGTCCTATATCAGGAATTGGAAATTACAGAGCGCATGGAATATGCTGGTCGAAACACAGGTGCCCGTTAAGAAAATTGCATATGCTTGTGGCTATAGTAACGCTGCCAATTTCTGTCAGGCTTTTAAAAACCGATTTCATATCACGCCTTCATCTCTCAGGAAAAAAAGCTCATAGCCTTTTTTCACAACAGTTAATTAAAAAATCATAACAAAGCTGGAATAGCTTGCGTACTCATATCAAAACACCATGAAAAAAATATTTCCTGATATAGTAGCCTTCCTGCTCATCTTTCTTTTCACTTATACCTCGATCAATAAACTATACTCATTGGATTCATTCACCGCGGTTTTAAAAGCAATGCCTGTAATAAAACCCGTTGCTTTTATATTAACCTGGCTTATTCCGTCCGTTGAATTAGTGGTCGTTGCACTTTTATTTTTTCCGGTTACCCGCTTATTAGGCTTGCAGTGCTCCACTGCTTTGCTGTTACTTTTCACACTTTATCTTTTCTATGCGCTTGCTGTATCAGATGATCTGCCCTGTTCCTGCGGCGGCATAATAAGTAGCATGACATGGAAACAACATCTTTTGTTTAACAGTACACTTATTCTGCTCACAGTCACCGCTGTTTTATTTGCCCGTAGATTGGAAAAAAAACAAAAAATATTATTGCAATAAACAGGTAAGACCTTCCCTGCAAAAGCAAGGTTATTAAACTTTAAAAAAATCAGTTATGAAAAAGATCGCTACCGGTTTCGCAGCAATCATTATGGCTGTCGCCGCATTTGCTTTTACCAAACCATCAAATGTAAAATTCGCTGACCCTTATTGGTTTACTACCGATGACAACGGTAACGTAAACAATTCAATGGGTGTGCCGCCGCAACAGTCATCAGATCCTTTTGGATGTAGTGGCACTGTAAAAGGGTGTAGCAAGGCATATACCAGCTATGTGCTGATAAGCCCCGGTGTGTATGGACCTTCAGGAACGCTTACTATTACACACAAAAAGCCGTAACCAAAACAGAGCAACAGCTTAGAAGGCTGTTGCTCATTCAAACCCCCATAATGCACATAACGAAAATAAAATCCATTTTTTTCGGCTTGCTGTTACGATGCCCTGCCATACGGGTTAAAGCTGTGTACCACCAAACTATACTCCTGCAGGAATACTTGTAATCGTTTGCCGCGAGAACTAAACTCTGTCCACCCTTTACGCCTGTAACCAATAAAAGCTGCCCTTTTAGGGCAGCCGTTTTTAGTACCGGGCTTTTCATCTGCATTTTTTGCAGTAAGGATAAATGGACGAAAACCAAACCTATAGTAACCTATTTAAATGATTCCAAGACAAGCATGGGCATATCATAGCGCTTCGGAACAAGTGCCAATCCATAATTCATTAATGCAGTTTCTACAGCATGAAGATCTTTTTCCTTCAAAGGAATAGTTATATCTATATTACCCGGATAACCTGTTTCATCAACAACCAGCGGGAAATAATAATTGAGGTTGAGTACATTTACAAGGGCCGAAACCGGCATATCTTTTACGATCATAGTAGAATCCTGCTGTATTCTCCCGGTTGCTGCTATCCCTTTTGTTTTTAGTCTATCTGTATCCGCTGTTCGAATAAGCGCAAGTCCGGTAACACTGCGTGTTTCTGTAAATGGTTTTATTGCAAAAAGTTTCGACAACTCGTCCAGCATTATTCCCGCTGCCTGCTGCGTTGTAAAAGTTACCGGCAGATCAAGCTCGTAACAATACAAATGATTACGCTGAAAAGCAGTAAGCTGTCCATAACCGGCATCATAAGCGTCACTGTAATACTGTGCTGTCGAAGAGTCTTGATACTCATACAGCACTCTCTTATTTAACCAGTCAAGGTTAAGATAAGACGCTGCTGTCGTATCAAACATCGCATAAGCATCTTTGAACAACTGGTCGATGGTTGTATTGAATGCCGCCAGCTTTGTTTGCTTATCATCTGAACGTACAAATAATGACAAGGCAGGTATGCTGTCGATGTAACCTGTGAGCACAGAACGGTAATGGAATGCTCCTGACGCCCCGCCATTGTTGTTTACAAGCAATGGCTTGTATGGATCAAAATCGCGTTGGTTCGATTTAACAGCCAGGTCAATATTGCCATGTTTCAACCAGGCTGACAGGTTTGTCTCATTTAATGCAATATGAGATGTAATGGCCTGCACCGTTCCATTCGTATTTATCCAGACAATATGAGGGTCTCCTTCATGACCAAACGTTTTTCTAAGCAATGTGTCTTCTGTAACACATGGCAGTAATACCGGTTTACCCTCTGCTTTTCTTCTTTCAAAAAACTCATTCGTCGAAGTATTGCTCTGAAATGTTACCAGTAAAATATTTACACTGTCTTTAAATCGCTGGCGCAATTTTTCCAGTCTTGAAAATTCTCCCACACAAACAGTGCAGTACTGGTGCCAGAAATCTATGATCAGCGGTTTATCAAGGAAGTTATACAATGTGGTTCTCTTGTTATTGTTGTTGAGTATTCTATTGAAATTGATATCGGCTACTTTTTCGCCGATATGAATTTCTTTGCCATCCCGTTTTACAGCAGTCGTTGCAAGAACCCATGTAAGCGAGTCCTGGCTAAAGCATGCTCCCGGGAATACTATTATGAACAGGAGAAGAATTATCTTTTGCATGTGTTTGTTTATTTAAACTTTAATAGTTTTCATTACCCCTAAAACAGGTTCTTTACCGTGGGTTTTGAAACATGCCGGGGTTATAACCGATCACATCATCCGGTATAGGATACACATAGCGTGGATCATTTGGCGGTAATGTATATGTGGTGCCTTGTACGGTTCGTTGTAATATGGTTGTAGTTAAAGGGTCTTCGTTCAGTCGCCTTAGGTCTGTCCATCTTGTGCCACGCATGATCAGTTCTTTGCGCCGTTCGGTAAGGGTAATGTCAAGCGCTTCTTCGGCGTTTGACGCTTCATACGGCACGTACGTGCCTGTGCGGAATCTTGTAACCAGCAAATTGTTCAATACATTTAATGCTTCCGTTGTTTTATTCATTCTCGCCAGACACTCTGCCTGTATCAGCATGATCTCATCGGTGGCAATGCCATTGAACAGGTCATACAAACCATAACTGCCCATAAAAGTGATAACACCCGATTCTTTTTGTGTAAAGAATAATTTCTTCCGCAGGTCATCTGCGGTGTAGCTGTTGTACAGTGCAGTATCTATACCTGCTACAAATGGTGTTACGGATAAATGCGGTATTGCTGCTTCAAAAAATATAGTTTCACTGTTCAGTGGCTGGAAAGGAAACGTAACCGTTGTGTCAACCTCATTGTAATCCATCAGCTCATCCTGCAACTGCAAACAATTTGTTGCGTTCTCGTTTGCCTTTGCATAATCATACACATTCAAATAAACTTTTGAAAGCAACGCATACACCGCTGCTTTTGAAGGGCGTGTTGCATAAAGCGGCAACGATGGCAATAGCGGTAACGCCTCATTAAGATCTTCTATAATGCGATCATAGGTTTGCTGCACCGTTGATCTGCTGATCGTTTCATTAATATCTGCTTTTAAACGTAAGGGAATTCCTTTATCTGTCGCGGCTGTGCTGCTGTCATACACCGCCGCAAATACCTGTGCCAGTTGGTAAAACATGTAAGCGCGGTAAAACAATGCACTGCCTTTTACATTATCCCATGCCTGTGCATTTGCGTTTGTTCTTTCTATCTTCTCTATCCCCTCGAGTGCATTGTTTGCATAGAACACTGCCGCATAAGGCAGGTTCCAGTCCGGTACTGTTTCGCCGTTATAAATTGTTTTCTGCCATGTATAGGCATTGCGTTCCATCGGCGGAATGAATCCATTAAGATCCTGCTCTTCAAGAAAATAATCCGTTGTTCCCATTTCACCAAGTGCAGGCACCACCCCGAATCCGCCTGCGCCATTCATTACGCGGTCATTGTCCAGCAATGCCTGCATGTCTGTCAGTGTTTGTGGAACTACAAGAGATTGATCGGGCCTCTTATCTAGGAAAGAAGATTTTTTGCATGCAGCAAAAAATAGTGCTGCAAGCAAAAGGTGTAATATTGTCTTCATTACTTATTGTTTTATTGTTTTTGCAATATCAGTTCAGCTCATAGGGCTGTAGTGTACGTCGTAGGGAAAGATGTATCTGCAATCCTTCTCGCGGGTTATATATAAACACCCATCGGTAAAATTTTCTCGGTTTCATTTTCTTCTTTTGAAGTTTTTAAAACGTAATATTTAATCCCAGTGCAAAGCTTTTGCCTGCTGCGGGTGTATTGTTATAATAGGGGTCGATGTGTTGTTTGTTTGCCGTCCACAACAACGTAAGATTAGAAGCATATGCATACAGCCTGATATGTGCAAATGGCAATGCCCTATGCCTGCTCTTATCCATATCATAGCTAATGCTGATGTCTTCCAGCCTTATATTGTCTGCTTTCTCAACAAGCACGGATGAATACTGGTAGAATGCATCTCTTGCAGTATTTGCAGGGTAAACCATGGAAGGCACATTGGTGTGCGCTTCATCGCCGGGCTGCTGCCAGCGTAGCGCATAATCACTATGCCCGTTCCATGATGAATACAATGATGAATAATTAACCGATGGCACCCGGAAATAATAACCCAGCTTATAACTGATGTTGAAAGAAAATGAAATGCTTTTGTAAGTAAAACTGTTCCGCACCGCCCCAAATATCATGGGTTGCGCAGAACCATTGTAAGTAATACTGTCAATAGATTGTTGTGCTATTGTGTTATAATCTGATGATGATTTACCCTGGTAATACCCAAGCGGGTCGCCTGTTTGCGGGTCAAGACCAAACCATGGATAACTGTACACGCTGTAAACCGGTCTGCCTTTAACGGGGTTAATGTAAAAAGAATTGATCTGCAGGTAAGGACTTGCCGCAGTACCCGAAGGCATTAAATAATCTGTGATCTTTGAAGCAGCATAACTAAACACCCAGCTTGTTTGCCAGCTAAAGCTCCCCGTAATATTGTTGGTAATGATCTGCACATCTGCACCGCTGCCTTTCATAGAGGCTACATTGCCATAGAAAAAACTTTCACCTTCCGCATTGGTAATGCCGAGCGTAGGATCTACCGGTGCCTGCCCCAAAAGGTCCGTTGCTTTTTTATGATAGTATTCTATCGTTCCTGTAACAACATTGTTTGCTGTTGCAAAATCTAAACCTGCATTCAGCATCGATACTTTTTCCCAGCGCAGTTCTGCATTGGGCGGGCTTATAATATCTGCCTTTTGCAGCGGTGTAAGTACTGCTCCAAAAAAACTAACCGTCGTATATGCAGATGCCAGCCTTGATATGTTGCCGCTGCTGCCATAAGTAAGCCGCAGTTTTAATAACGGTAACCATTTGTTTTCAAACCAGCGCTCTTTATTTAACTGCCATGCAACCCCGGCCGACCATAAGGGTGTACCGCGCTGGTTGGCATCTACACCAAAAAGATTTGCTGCATCATGTCTTATACTGCCCGATAAAATGTAACGCTCCCGGTAAGTATAAGCCGCATTGGCAAAGGAAGAGATAAACCTGTCTGTGGTACTGCCCAAACCTTGCGATGATGGTATTTGCGCCTGTGCGTAAATATTGTAGTACTGCGTGTATTTGGTTACATAATCTATTTTGGAAATTGTTGATGCCGTGTTTGTGTTATAACCATAAAAGCGGTTGTAGGTATGCTGCCGTTGCAGGTCTTTTATTTCCCAGCCGGCCAGTATGTTTAGCCGGTGCTGTTGTTTAAAAACGGTATTGTAAGTAATTGTTGCCCTGCCTTGGTGACTTTGCAGCGTACCATTATTTACGTTCATAATCGCACATTGTGGCAGCGGGTAAGACAATGCACCTGTAGCTGTGTTTACCTGCGTAAAGCTGTTAATCAGGTTGCGTGCAAAATAACTGTCGCCACTGTGAAAATCTGTTGTTACAACAGCAGCACGCTCGTACTGGTATTTCAGTTCAAGCTGCAAACCTTTAAGAATACTGTAGCGCAAAGCGGTATTAAGCAGGTAATCTGTGTTCACAAGCTTTAATTCATTTTCGCTGATGTCTTCCAGCGGGCTGTATTGCCAGTTCAGTAACCCATTGTTATAAGCATCGTTTGTAAACCGTTGCCTGTAATCTTTTACAATAACCAACGGGTTGCCGGAAGCGTCTGCAATAGCTGCGTAAGGGTAAAGGCTTTTACCTGCGCCGTTGTTTAAAAAATAGCCGGGATTATTGCCCTCGCTGTTGATGGCGTGTATAAAGTTCAGTCCTGCATCAACCTGCAGTTTGTTGGAGAGCCGGATCGTTTGCTGCGAACGCAATGTTATGCGGTTATCGTTTGCACCTGCCAGGCTATTGATATGCTTATCCCATCCTGCAGAGCAGTAGTAAGAAACAGCAGGCGTGCTGCCGCTGATGTTAAGCGCATATTGCTGCGCTACTGCATCGCGGTAGAGATACTTGCCTATATCGTTTCTTGCATCAAATGTTTTGTATGCTGCTATCTGCGCATCCGCCTCTGCTGCGGGTATGGTACCATCCCTTTTTGCAATAAGTAATTCCACAACAGGTGTAAGCGGCGGGTGCCCGAAATTCCAGCTGTCATACAATTCATCATTTGCATAATAACCGTTTTCAAACAATGTTTTTTCCAGTTCTATATAATCTGGCGAAGAGATAGAATGCACACTAAAAAGATCTGGTCTTGGTGTAATAGTAATGTTTGTATTGAACTGTATTTGCGGTGTTGGGCTGTTGCCTTTTTTCGTGGTTATGACAATAACACCATTGCCTGCCCTTGCACCCCAGATGCTTGCGGCCGCAGCATCTTTAAGAATGCTGATGCTTTCAATATCATTGGGGTTAATGTTGTTAATGTCTCCGTCGTAAGGAAAATTATCCAGCACGATCAGCGGTGCTGCGTTTGCATAAATGGTACTGCGCCCACGTATAAGCAGCGCATCTGTATTCGCCGCGTCGCCATGATTAAAGAGAATACCCGGCGTAAGGTTCTCGATGCGTTGCAACACGGTTGATGATGGCGAACGGTTAAGCAATACATTGTTGATAAGATCGAATGAACCGGTTGCTCTTTCCTTAGGTATTTTCTGGTACCCTGTGGAGACCAGCACGCTGTCCAAAGAGCGGCTGGTTTCCTCCAGCAGGATGTTGATGGGGGCACCTGTTGTCAGCGGCATGCGTATTACCGCATAGCCAAGCATGTTTACTTGTAATGTGTCGGGCAGGTTTATGGCACCAAGGGTAAACCAGCCTTGTTCATTTGTAACGGTGGCTACCTGTGCATATGTTAGTGAAACGGTTGCCCCTGTTATGGGTGCACCGTTCTCGGCATTGCGCACATGGCCTGTAATCGTCGTTTTATTTGTTTGCGCACGGCTTAGTATAGGCAATAGAATTACCCATAAGCAATATCTCAATTTCATTGCAGTCAGTTATTGTTTTTAAAATGGTAAAACAAAAGGAGGGAAATATGTATGTATCGGGCAGTGGCAAATATGGCATCTTCGTTGCGTCGCACTCTTGTACGCCATAGCTGTAAGCGACGGCATACTTGATCGTAAGTGTCATTGCGAAGCTTTATCAATCCATTCTCGATTCGTCATTGTGAAATTGTAAGCATCTTTTCTCTTTGCCTCCTTGCCTATTGCCTCTTTGCCTCCAATCATGGCAATCTCATCAATCCATTCGCGACTCACCACTCACAACTCACTACTCACACTTATCACTTTACAACTTACCACTTGCAACTTACCACTCACTACTCACATTCGTCATTGCGAAGCTTTTCTCAAAGCCTTGTGCGCTTGCAAAGCTGTGGCAATCACTTTCTTCACTTATTACTTACAACTTACCACTTACTACTCACATTCGTCATTGCGAAGCTTTTCTCAAAGCCCTGTGCGTTTGCAAAGCTGTGGCAATCTCTTTCTTCACTTATTACTTACAACTTACCACTTACTACTCACATTCGTCATGGCGAAGCTTTTCTCAAAAGCCTTGTGCGCTTGCAAAGCTGTGGCAATCTCTTTCTTCACTTATCACTTACAACTTAGCACTTACTACTCACATTCGTCATTGCGAAGCTTTTCTCAAAGCCTTGTGCGCTTGCAAAGCTGTGGCAATCTCTTTCTTCACTTATTACTTACAACTTACCACTCACTACTCACATTCGTCATTGCGAAACTTTTCTCAAAGCCTTGTGCGCTTGCAAAGCTGTGGCAATCTCTTTCTTCACTTATCACTTACAACTTACCACTTACCACCTGCGACTCCTTGCCTCCTTGCCTCTTGCCTCATTGCCTCCTCCTACACCGGGTTCTTCGGTTTCTTTGCAAACTGGGAGCGCAACATTGAAAGCGCCTTGCCACTGAGTTGGTTGAAAAAATAAACTGTACGATGGTATAACTTGGAAAATTTATTACGGCTTCTCTTACCCCTGCATTGGGTAGCTTCATGCAGCACGATCTTATGCAGCAACGCATGTAATTCCTGGCGGGAATAGCCTTGTTGTTCTAATTGGGCAAACAAAATATTTTCTGAACATCCAGTTTGCTCATGCAACAGTGCTTGAAGTTGTTTTTCTTGTTGGTTGGGCATAGACTTACTGTTTAGGTTGGTGAATAAAACTGTAAGCCGGGCTGCAGCCTTAAAAAAAGGGAGCGCAGGTCTCAACTTACCGCTTTAGAGGCCCTAGGAAGCCTGAGAACGAATAAGTGAGCCCACGCCCTTTGACGTGAGCTATTCAACTTATCGTCTTGTTCTCTGAAATTTCCTAGGTTTCTAAAGCAAGACTCCAAGCGAATGGCTTCAAATAATTTCATTGAAGTTTCGCAAAAATATTTATTGAAACAAATATATGGTATTTACATCAAATGCGGACAATCGTCCGCAATAATTTTTATTCAAAAGTTTTTATTTGTTAAATGCAGGATATCAAGGATGCCATATGTGAGTATATAAAACAGCGATGGATTGATCCTTGGGAAGGTTCTACCCGAAGTTTTGCGACTGCACACGATGTTGATGAAAAGATTATACGAAAAATAGCAAATTATAAAGAAAGCTCTTACTCAATAAGTGTTTCATCACTTGAAAAAATGTGCACTGCTCGTGAAATAACACTAGAGCTTTTCTTTAAAGCAATCCAACGTTGAAAAATGCAAGTGCCAAGAGAAAATCGTTTATTTTTAAAGACTAATTTTTCTAAACGTTGCGCTTGTTCAATTCCTAACTTCTTTCTATCTTAATGTCGTAAATTCCCTACGCCACATGAAAGTTTTATTCTTTTCCCTTGCCTTTATGTTCTCGGTCGCAATAAACACATCCGGGAATATACCCGTAACCACAGCATATGCAAATGTTTACACGTATTTTAATGCGAAGGCTATTATTCTAAAAAAGGTTACGGAGCATTCGGTACATGCACGCAAGCAATTAAAAAAAATTGCGAGAAAGAAGCTATTAACAAGTTTAGCAGTCGAGCCTTTACAGTTTGATAAATAGTCTTAGGAACCAAGATGATATTGTATGAAGCTTTGGTTAGTCATACACTTGTACTTACTGATGTTCACTATAAAATTATTCGTGTAATATTGGCAAATAAAAAAAGAATGCATGTCTATTAGAGTCGCTTATAAAACTGACTATGGAATTTCTTATGAAGGAAAAATTGAAGACTTTATTTCATCAAAAAAAACAAAGCATTTAAAAGGTACTGCGAATTTAATCTTCACTTCCCCGCCATTCCCATTAAATCGAAAAAAAAAATATGGAAATTTAAATGGGCAGGAGTATATCGATTGGATAACAAAAATTTGTAAAGACCTTGTAGAGTTTTTAGCAAAAGATGGCTCTTTGGTAATTGAAGTTGGCAATTCATGGGAGTCGGGACATCCTGTTATGTCAACGCTTTCAATTGAAGCGTTGTTATCAATTTTAAAAGAAGCAAAACTTTATTTGTGTCAACAATTTGTGTGGTATAACACAGCGAAGCTGCCCAGTCCTGCTCAGTGGGTTAACATAGATAGAGTAAGAGTAAAAGATTCTTTCACTCATATTTGGTGGATGAGTAAAACTCCCCGACCAAAAGCAAATAATCGCAAAGTTCTCAAGGAATATAGCAGTTCAATGAAAAAACTGATAGAAACGGGAAAATATAATGCTGGGAAAAGACCATCTGAGCACGATATCAGTGCAAATGGGTTTTCGATGAATAATAACGGTGCAATACCCTCAAATGTGTTGGTGTCTGCCAATACACAATCTTCATCAAAATATTTGGAGTATTGCAAACAAAATGATTATGAACTACATCCTGCCCGGATGCCGATCGACATTCCAAATTTTTTTATCAAAATGCTCACCGAAGAAAATGATCTTGTTATCGACCCCTTTGGAGGAAGTAATACCACGGGTGAGTCAAGCGAAGCGCTCAAGCGGAGATGGATTTCAGTTGAAGCAAATAAAAAATATGTTCTTGGATCAAAAGGGAGATTTTTATAATGGCGCAATTACTTATCACGCATGCTAGCACGAAGCATCATTATTTGCAAATTGCAAGCATCAAACAATACAATGAACCCGATTTCGAAAAAAAACTGAAACGCCATGCGACCAAGATTTTTGAAAATTATTATGTATTTAATTTTAAGTTCGAATTATCATGTGATGCAATACCTGGAAAAAAATTTGAACCAGATTTAATATTGGTATCAAAGAACTTTACAAAATGGGTTATAGTTGAAGTTGAACTTTGCAAACCTCCAACTGAACATACCCGTAATCAAATAACCTGTTTTAGTAACCCGAAATTCAAGCCCGATGATTTAGTGGAATATATTCTTAAAGAAGACCCAAGCCTTTCACCATTGAAAGATGAGTTTATTAAGTGCGTATCCAACATTCCTCCTGATTTAATAGTAGTTCTCGATGATTATTCAGAAAAAGTTTTCAAAAAGTTTTACGAACATAAAAAGCAATTAAAAATTTGTGTAATGGAAGTCTACAAAAGAATAGGTTATATTTATGAGGGCTATAGGTTTGGTGGTGATTATCCTTATGAACTTACACGTTTTTCGAAACTCAAGTATTCTGATGAGCAACATTATGAAGTTATGAAACGCGATTTCGCGAAAGATTTACCTCATGAATTTGAGGCAAAATATGACATGGACCCATTCAAGATAACAGTTATCAAAAGTGGAAAAACAACATACTTAAAATTCGATCACAATATCCCGGAAGATGTTTACATGGTTTTGGGAATATCTTTAGGTGGTGATTATATTTTGCAAAAACTATAACTATGGAATTAATACTGGGTTACGAAATTTTGGAATCATATAAACGCTTGCCATACAAACCTTGGTTTGCTTTTGCAGAATTTATAGACAATAGCACTCAGTCGTATCGAAATAATCGTGAGCGCCTAGATGAATTGTATGAAGCTGAAGAAACTCTCTTGCAAGTTGAAATAAATTATAACAACGGAAAAAATTCCTTTATCACTATAAGCGATAATGCCTTTGGTATGAGTAAAGTGGATCTTCAAAATGCAATGACCTTAGGCAAAAAGCCTTCTATCTCAAATGAAAGATCGAAATACGGATTGGGATTGAAAACAGCCGCATTTTGGTTTGGTAACAAATGGCAAATTGAAACTACCCAAACTGGTTCAAATAAATTATTAACCGTGACCGTTGATCTTGAGAAAATCTTAAAAGATGAAAAGGAATATTACAAGGCAGAACGCGAAAAGCAGAAAAAACATGTAGGAGAAAAGCCATACAACATTGAACAATTTAGACCTAATCTTATAATCACAGAGACAAGTGTCGCTAAAGAAAAACACGGCACTACCATCACAATTAAAGATTTAGTAAGAAATATTACTCCAACGGTTCATAACAATTGTATTGAATATTTGCAATCTATATATCGTGTTGACTTGAAAAATGAAACATTGTATTTAGAGTTTCAAAAAACCCCGTTAATAGCCTCATTTGAGGATGTCAAGAAAAGACTATTGTTGGCAAGTAATGGAAAAAAATTCTTTAGAAAACTTGCATTCGAAGTTAATGGTAAAAAAGTAGAAGGGTGGGCCGGCATTTTAAAAGAGGGTTCCAAGGCGTCTGGTGGATTTGCTCTGATTCAAGCAGATCGAGTAATAGTGGGGTATCCTAAAAACTACAAAAATGGCTTATTGTTCGGAACAGAGGAAGGCGGTCGAAACGATTTAACAAACCAGCGCTTGACCGGTGAATTAAATCTCGATGAGAAATTTAATGTTAGCCACACTAAAGATCAAATATTATTTTCCGATGATGAAGAAGATGAGTTAAATCTAAGACTTTACGAAGATCTGCAGGATTACAAAAAAGAGGCAAACATTCCTTTCAAAAATCGAGAACAGCCTAAAACGAACTTATCGTTTGATTTTGAAGATGCTGTAGATACAGTGATTAAAAATTTGGAGACTCCAAAGTTTTTAGATGCAGTATTAAATAAAAGTGTTTTACCAGCAGAAGTGATTTCTAAGACAAATTCGGAGACCGTTCAACGACTGTTAAAAGCAACTCATAAAACTTTTGAATATAAGCTTGATCCATATGTTATTTATGTTGTATTAAGCAATGACAGTTCAAACTGGGACCCTTATTTAATTGTAAGAGCTGCGCCAGCAGCTAATTCTTTAACCATTTTAATTAATGTAAATCACCCTTATTGGTTGGACTTAAATGATAATAATTCAAGATTTAATTTTTTGCTTAATTGCATATACGATGGAGTTGCAGAATGGAAAGCGGGATTTTTATTAGGAACTCTTGATCCCGATACAATCAAAAAAATCAAAGACGACTTGCTGAGATTAGAGCTGTCGGCGGGCTAAAAGATATTTCATCCGTATGGTGTCATTAGCATCGGTTAATTCTACATTGTTTCCTGTAATTCTTATTTTATCAGTTGTGCCGTTTCTATATGAAAGACCCGAGAAAGGGTATTGCGATAGCTAATAGCAAAGCCTGTGAGTAGTTTCTGGAATGTATACCTTTTGGAAATAATAGTACAAGCATTTGTGGGAATATTTATCATTTTCCATGTTGCCAACAGTAGCCATTTCTTCCTGCTTTTCTTGTACAACGCGTGCCTTTTTTTGTGATGGCTTTGCACTGACCTGTTGCAACTGGTTTTGTTGATTTAACGGATTGCTTTTTTCCTTTTTCGCATACACCACATGTGCGACCATCCACACAATATTTACAACTGCTGCAGTTGCTACAGGCTTTGCAATATTTGCTGCCTGTACATTTTGCAAACGATGCTAATGGCGAAATGCAACAACTGTCTTTGTTGTGTGCAAAGCAGTGGGTAGCTAGGAAAAAAGTAAAAAGTATGATTATGAATCTCATGTAAACACTGATTATGTGTGTTTAAAATTGTACTCGATATATTACGCCAAATCTTCAACAGGAGCAATCGGGGCATCACGTTTTACTGCTGCTATTCCATTATCTCTTCCGTATGAAGATGTATAGTTTTCACTTCTTCCTATAATTTCACGATTAGCAGCCTTTAAATTAAATGTGTAGTTCAAGTATGCATTTTTTTTCTCGTACCTGCTATCAATGGGTGCATTTAGTTTTACAGAAGCGATGGCAGTGAGGCAGGATTGCTTTGTAGTATATCCTTCGCCATTCAAAACAATTTCGTTGTTTGCTGATCTTAAGCGATAATAATACTGATTATTTGCAGGGCTTTTAAAAACCTGAAATTTAGGATTGTTCATATGGTTGTTTTTGAGTTATAAGTGTACTGCAGTTAAGGTGTGCCACGGGGTTCTGTGAACGACGCAACAAATGCCCTTAATGAGTTATAAAGCCGGTCTCAAAAAATCACACTTCCGCAACATATTTCTTTACCGCATCCAGCAGTTCATCGGAGTATTGAAATATATCATCAAGTGAGGTGATCTCTTTTTTGATTTCCATTTTATTGCTGTCGAATAAAGCGATATATTTTTTGCTACTGTTGAAATATAACCTGCATAAGGGCTTGCGGTTATTGTCATCTATAAGAATAGCAAAATAAGATTGTGCATCGCGGTACACAATTCTTTTTAAAGGAATATTTTTTCTTACAATGGAGCGGATGATATTAAAGGCATCCAGTTCATCCTGTGTTGTCTGCACTTTTGTTTCTGCTACCTGCTGCTCGATGGCATCTTTCGCAATTTCTTTTGTCTGGTCTTCTTCCTGGATAAGCGCTGACTTGAGACGATCTGTAATAAGATCGTTGATATAATACTGGAATGCTTTTTTGGTAAGTTCTGTAAACTGGTCGAGCAGTTTTTGTGTGATAACACTGTTATAAACGCTTTTGGCAAAATGCTTTACAAATTCAGGTGTTGGGCTGTTTACCTCGTTGTGTATAAGGCTTTTCATTTCACCTATATATTTTAATTCATTGGCAGTAGAGGAAATGAGTTCGTGGCTAAAATAATTCTTATGAAACTTTTTTAGTTCTTCGATATTGTTATCCCTAAGATCTCGGATGTCAAAAACAAAGAAGGGCTTTTCATCCATTTTGTTTGTCTCAACAAGATCAGTATAAAAACGTGATTCAATACCGTTCGTTAAAATAGAAAATTTTGCTTTGGTGGTATGGAAATAGCGGAAGAGTTGGGAATTGTGTGGATTAAGATCGGCGCTCCAATGTTTACATTCAACTAAAATAACAGGTTGCCCATCTTTAATTATTGCATAGTCTACCTTTTCTCCTTTCTTTATGCCGAGGTCTGCAACAAATTCGGGTACTACTTCCAATGGGTTGAATACATCATAGCCAAGTGTTTGAATAAATGGCATAACAAAAGAATGTTTGGTGGCTTCTTCAGTTTGCACAAGTTCTTTGTGTTTGAGAATGCGTTCGGCAAGTTGTTTAATAGCGTCTTTGAAGTCCATGCTGGCAAGTTTTAAGGTGATGAATAGTTAGTCTGAATCACGGATTGACACGGCTAAACGGATTCCACAGGTTTTGGCTTTTTATAACGTTTTGATGCGTAATATCCTATTCACTGTTTGTTCTTAAGTATTAGGCACTTATTTTATTATAATTTGATACTATCCAATCATAAATTAGTTCTCTTTTCTTCAAATTTGAAGGGACATCATACCTGATCATTTTTTCAATTTTTTTGCAATTGGCGATACTTGGAGTTCCGTTCCATTTGATTTTGTCAACAGAATGTTCTACAAAATATTGAACCTCGTAACCTTCAGTTCTGTTTAACTCTGCGTGATCTTTACCGCCTTTGTAATATGGATTGTCATGATCTGCTTTGGCTGTCCATTTATAATACTTGCCATCATCGTATAGCATTTGGGATTTGGGGAATGTCATAATAATAAATTTAGAGTTTAAAGAAATTTTAGCTGTTTTACTTATCAATTAAAGGTGTTTGGCGCAGGTAAGCAACGGCTTTGGATAAGAAGTGGATTGGGCTGTTCTCATTTAAGTAAATAAAGTAATGATGAGTTAAGGAAGTAAAAAAGGTGAAAAATCACCGGAAGGGATGTGATTTTTCACCGCAGCAATATAAAACGGTAATGTTAGTGTGGTAACTAATCGCAACATCCCTGGCATTGCGCACGGCTACAAAGGAGGTATTGTGGGAAAAGAAGCGTGTTGATTTTATTTTTAAAAATAAAAAGTATTATTTATCTTTTGTCAGCAACCTGTTTTAAAATACTTCAAATGCAATAAATATGGCTATAGGTTTTGACAACCCGGTAATAGTGAAAATATCGTTTGATAATGCGTTTTTAAATGCCCGGGATAAGATAAAAGCAAAATTCCCGGATTATGATTTTGTAATTAACGAAGCAAGCTACACAGAAGAATTTATAAGGAACCAGGTTGAGCGGTTATGGAACAGCAATATACCTGATTACCAGATACCGACGGAATTACTGGAAGTAAATATCCAAAATTCTGTATTGGAGTCTTTATTTAGCGTACTGCTTCTTCGGCTATATGCCGGAAAAGACAAAGCAGGTGATGATGAGATAAATAATTATTTTTTATCTATCTGGGAAAAGCTGAGGGAAATATGGCAGACCTGGACACATGAATGAGTAAGTATTTTAAACCCTGCAATACAATATTAAATGGCTAACAATAATTCCTTTCCAAAAACCAATGGCTATCGTTCTATCAGGTTGAAAACTTTTACGGAATTGAGTAAATGGTTGCTCGGAGGTTTTACGGGTATTTTATTATTCACTTATGATAAAATCAACTGCGAAGGTTTAAAATTAGCAGAGACCATTATTGCCTTAGCGGGTATAGCTATATCAGCAACTGCATTTGTAGGTTTCAAAAAGGCATCAGACAAAATGGAAACACAAATGTTGATAGATGACAGTACCCTTCACTTATTTGCTTTAACGAAGGCCAATCCAGATACATGGCCAACGATGCCGCACAAAGCTTTTATTTTTTCACTCCCACTGCTAATTTTCTATGCGCTTTTTGCATTTACACCACAAAGATTTTTTTGCCCCACTGAGCCAAAAACAGTGCAAACGGATAGCTCTGCTATTATTATCAATAATAACTACACATATCTTATTACTGACTCTCAGCCCAAACCACCTACCCGAAAAACATGCATCGTAAGCAAAAGATCTTTGTTGCTGAAGAATGATTCCACTACTACAAAACTTAAATAAGTGCTCAATCTGGCACAGGTTTAATCGGGCAGGCAAGTTCAGTTCCTGGTGTGGGCAGGCAATCAGCAGTTTATCTTATTGTTTCTCAGGCGGGTGTCGGCAAGCTTGTGTGCTGGCATTGTGGCACTTCTTTTTCCGCAACGTCTCCAGGCAGGCTTTGCGTTTAGCTTTTGGGACGTTGCGGTTCGATTAACGTAATGTATGCAAGTCTATTGCTTCAACATCCTTATAATGAGTTACGGTATAAAATCCCTGCTTCCTTACTCCGCGAGTCTCCGGACAACCCTGTTTCTCAGGCGGGTGTCGGATAGCTATGTGTGCTGGCATAGTGGTACTCGCCGCATAGATAACGATAGCAACACGGCGAGTCCGCTGCACACAATTCTGCACACATGAGACCCGCCTTATAAATTGGTGCTAAGGCAAATCAATATCATCACACTGGTACAGTTCTGTCTTCTTTTGGCACATGTTCCTTTACCTGGCAGGTTTAGCAGGACAGGCAAGTGAGTAGCAGACTTGTGCCCTTGTGTTACTTATTTCATTTTTTAAATTCTTTTTTATGTCTTGTCAATTTTTAAATTCTTTCTAAATCACTCAATCATTACTTAATACATGCTTCATAGATACTTCATGGATAGTTCACGAAAAGCAATCACTAAATCACTTTCTGGAAATAGATACTTATTTAGTAATTGGTGCTAACATTTTATGATCCAAACACCCCATCTGCAAACACTTCAACGTCTCAACCTTTCAACTTATTTACTTCCCGGGTTACTTACTGTTATATCACTTTGCCACCATCATTTTTTTGAACATAACTCAATTATCTTCAACTACTTACTTGGGGTACTGTTACCCCTGTTACCCTTTTTGCCTCCTATTGTGCTATAGCTTGCACCCTGTTCGGTAATCAGATCTGAGCCTGTCCGCGGCAGGCAACCGGCAAAACACAATTAATAAAACTTTTAAAAAAACAACAATCATGGCACGTCAAAAAGGTATTATTACAATAGAAGGTACATTGGGAAATATTACCTTCTTCAAATCACAGGATGGCTATATGGCCAGGGAAAAAGGTGGCGTATCGGCAGAAAAGATTGCATCCGATCCGGCCTTCGAACGCACAAGGGAAAACATGGCAGAATTCGGTAGGGCTGGTAAAGCATCCAAACTGCTGCGTACATCCCTTAGATCATTAATTCAAAAAGCATCAGACAGCCGCATGGTGGGTCGCTTGCTGAAGAACATGATGTTCGTTATTCATGAAGATGCTGTAAGCCCGCGTGGTCAGCGCAATGTAATAGATGGCGAGGCAACACTTCTACAGGGCTTTGAATTTAATGCCCAGGGCAAATTAGGTACTACATTGTTTGCGCCCTACACTGTTACATTTACCCGTACCAGTGGCGCAATGGAAGTGGCTTTTGATGCATTCATAGCATCTGCAATGGTAGCTGCCCCCGACGGCACTACTCACTTCAAAATTTCTCTGGCAGGCTCTGCTGTAGATTTTGAAGCCTCTGTTTACGATGTCGAATCAGCAGAATCAGCTTACTTCCCGTGGACCAGCACGGAAGTAGCCGCGTTCAATTTATCAGTTGCGTTACCGGCAGCTTCAACCCACCCGGTATTTACAGTGCTGTTAATTGAATTCGTGCAGGAAGTAAATGGTGTAAAATACCAGTTGAAAAATGGCGCCTTTAATGCGGCAGCTATTGTTAAGGTCGATGCTCCTCCGTTCTAAAATCCATTATCCAATCATTACAAAAGAGTCCTGCAGGTCAGGGCTCTTTTAAAATCTTTTATTATGATCAATATTCATCCTCACGATAAAACGGTATTTATGATAGGTTGCATGGGTGGAACAATTGCAGGGATGTTAAACATTTTTTATATGCACGATCTCATATACAGTGTCGCTACTTCTGCAATAGGCGCATCCGTTAGCTTTCTTGTTTCGTGGATACTGAACCGGCTCTTCAAAAAATCAAAACGGTAGAAATAAAAGCTGTTGATGATTAATCAACAGCTTTTACATTCAATTTAAGCACTAACATACGTTAGCGCAAACTTTAATTCTTTATTTTTGTAACTACTTATTTTAAAAATAGGTTCTTTTATTTATAGATGTCTGAACATAAAAAACAAACAGCTATCGTTTTATATAAACACAGAATTAAGATCCATGCAAATACACGACCTTGAAAAGATCTTTCTCGATAAAATTGAGAGAGAAATAAAAATAGAACCAAGAGACTGGATGCCTGATGCATACCGTAAAACATTGGTACGACAGATCAGTCAGCATGCACACAGCGAAATAGTTGGTATGCTGCCTGAAGGGAATTGGATCAGCCGTGCACCATCGCTTAAACGCAAAGCTATTCTTATCGCCAAAGTACAGGATGAAGCAGGTCACGGCCTTTACCTTTATTCTGCAACCGAAACACTCGGCACTTCAAGAGAAGAAACTATTAATGACCTGCACAGTGGCAAAGCAAAATATTCTTCCATCTTTAATTATCCCACACTTACATGGGCCGATATGGGTGCTATCGGCTGGCTGGTGGATGGTGCCGCCATCATGAACCAGGTAATGCTTTGCAGAACATCTTACGGTCCTTATGCAAGGGCTATGGTGCGCATCTGCAAAGAAGAAAGTTTTCACCAGCGTCAGGGCTTTGATATTCTTTACACTCTTTCCAAAGGTTCGCGGGAACAAAAAGATATGTGCCAGGATGCCATTAACCGCTGGTGGTGGCCTTCTTTAATGATGTTTGGACCAAAAGACAGCGACTCTACCCATTCTGATCAAAGTATGAAATGGAAAGTAAAACGTATGACCAATGATGAATTGCGCCAGCGTTTTATAGATATGATCGCAGAGCAGGTAAAAGTTTTAGGTATGATCTTACCTGATCCCAATCTTAAATGGAATGAATCAGGAAAGCATTACGATTTTGGAGAGATCAACTGGGGCGAATTCTGGAACGTGGTAAAAGGTAATGGCCCATGTAATAAACAAAGAATTGCAGCACGTAAGAAAGCCTGGGAAGAGGGTGCCTGGGTAAGAGACGCAGCCGCAGCTTACGCAGAAAAAAGAAAAGCAAAAGCTCAAAAAACAGAATTGGAAGCAGCATAATTCAAAACAACAATGACAACAATAAGAAAATATTATTACGGAGATTTTGGCGAAAGTGCCGCTGGCTCCGATAATTCAGAAATTAATGCTATCAACAAAATGCACCCTTCTTCCATTGGTCACGACTGGCCTTTATGGGAAATCTTTATCCGCAGCAAGCAAGGTCTCGACCACAAACATGTAGGCAGCCTGCATGCAACAGATGCACAAATGGCCATTGAAAATGCAAGGGATGTTTACACCCGCAGGCAGGAAGGTGTAAGTATTTGGGCAGTGGAAAGCAAATACATTCACGCCAGCAACCCTGACGAAGCCGAAAGCTTATATGAACCTGCTAATGATAAAGTGTACAGGCATCCTACATTTTATCAATTACCCGATGATGTTAATTACATGTAGTAAGTTGAGTGGTTGATAGGTTGAATTGTAATATCATCCATCATTTATTAATTATATTGAAATGAATGAAAATGCACATCAAAGCTTTACAGAACTGGAAGTATGGAAAAAAACAGGATTACTAAAAAATGAAGTTTACGAACTTGTAAAAACCTTTCCACTAGAAGAAAAATTCCGGCTAACAGATCAGATGATCAGGAGTTCCCGATCCATAAACAGCAATATTTCTGAAGGCCATGGCAGGTTTACATATAAAGACCAATTACATTTTTGTATCCAGGCAAGAGGTTCTTTAAGCGAAACATATAATCATTTGATTGATGCTTTGGATTGTAGGTACATAAACGGGGAACAACTCACTTACTATAAAACAAAGATTGATGAAGTTGAAAGACTTCTGAATGGTTATATTTCATTTCTAAGAAACAATTTGTAGTCTATGGCAACTAATCATCTTATCAACCAGTCAACTTATCAACCAGTCAACTTATCAACCAGTCAACTTATTAACTACACACTCTTTCTGGCAGATAACGCCCTTATCCTTGGCCAGCGCAACAGCGAATGGTGCGGCCATGGACCGGTGCTGGAGCAGGATATAGCCATTACCAATATTTCACTTGATCTCATTGGGCAGGCAAGAAATTTCTACCAATATGCAGCTTCGCAAATTGGAGGCCCTGCAACAGAAGATTCACTTGCCTATCTTAGAACAGAAAGAGAATTTAAAAATCTCTTGCTCGTTGAGCAACCTAATGGAGATTGGGCCGGTACAACGCTCCGTCAATTCTTTTTCAGTACTTACCAGTATTTCTTATACCTGCAATTGCAAAACAGCACGGATGAACAACTGGCTGCAATTGCAGAAAAGGCCCTGAAAGAAGTTACCTATCATCTACGCTGGAGCAGCGAATGGGTAATTCGTTTGGGTGATGGAACCGAAGAAAGCAAAGACCGTATGCTCGCAGCTATAGATGAACTTTGGCCTTTCACAGGAGAGCTTTTCTTGCCGTCAGCGTTTGAAATACAGGTTGCAAAAGAAATTGTTGGTGCAGATGTAGCTATCATTCAAAAAGAGTGGCAAAAGAAAGTGGCGTCGGTTTTTGAAGAAGCCACTTTACCTCTGCCAAAAGATGACATTTACATGCAGCGTGGCGGTAAAGACGGCGTGCACACAGAACATCTTGGATATATACTTGCAGAAATGCAATACCTGCAACGCACTTATCCGGGTTGCGCATGGTAAAATATTTTGGCAACCAACAACATCACTTTGGGCATCGTCCCTTGTGTCACTCACTTGTACTTTAGGTTATTAATCAGCGATGCAGATAATAAATAATGACAACAACAACTACCACATCAACAGCAGCTATCTGGAAAATACTGGAACAGGTAAATGATCCGGAAGTTCCTGTATTGTCTGTAATTGATCTTGGTATAGTGAGAGATGTAAAGTTCGAAGTCTCCCCCACCGGGGGAGATTTAGAGGGGACTGTCATAGTAACCGTTACCCCAACTTACTCAGGCTGCCCGGCTACAGATGTAATAAATATGAATATAAGAATGGCCTTGCTGGAGAATGGCTATAAAAATATTCAGTTGAAAACGGTACTCTCACCTGCCTGGACCACAGAATGGATGACTGAAGCTGGCAAAGAAAAACTAAAAGCATACGGCATCGCACCACCAAAACCACAGCAAACA
The DNA here is from genome assembly GCF_007971225.1 of Panacibacter ginsenosidivorans. Classification (NCBI taxonomy): domain Bacteria; kingdom Pseudomonadati; phylum Bacteroidota; class Chitinophagia; order Chitinophagales; family Chitinophagaceae; genus Panacibacter; species Panacibacter ginsenosidivorans. Next base: position 2,775,190 of record NZ_CP042435.1, read on the forward strand.
GTTTGTACCCCGGATAGTTTTCAGCAGGAAGAAGCCATTCAATGCCCACACTGCAATTCATACCATACAAAATTGATCAGCCGCTTTGGTTCTACAGCCTGCAAAGCCTTGTACCAATGCGGAGATTGCAAAGAACCGTTTGATTATTTCAAATGCCATTAACCTGAATATTCCTGCATAAAATGTTGCCATAAAACCGGAACGCACAAGTGAGTGACACAAGGGACGATGCCATAAAATACATAATTCTATAACAAAAAACAAACCGCCGGCATTTGCATGCGGCGGCTTTGCAGTTGGTTTTGTTTCGGCATTTATTTCATCCTGGCGTCAATCTCTTTTTGCAGGGCGGCAAAGATATCATCCACAGTGCCTTCGCCCTTTATGTTTACCACTTTATCGGATTGTGCGTAATGATCTGCCACCGGCGAGGTTTTGGCTATGTATTCCGCATAGCGCTTTCTTATAACACTTTCGTCGGTGTCATCGCTGCGGCCGCTGGTCAATCCGCGGTTAAGCAGGCGTTTTACCAGTTCTTCTTCGCTTACCTGCAGGGCAAGAAAAACACCTATCTCGCCATTCTTCAATTTCAGTAATTTATCAAGCGCTTCGGCCTGCGCTTTTGTGCGGGGGAACCCATCGAAAAGAAACCCTTTTGCATCCGGGTTGGCATCGAGTGCAGAGCTGATCATACCTATAACCACTTCATCGGGAACAAGCTGGCCTTTGTCCATCACACTTTTGGCCTCCATGCCGAGCGCCGTTTTGTTATTGATCTCGCTTCTTAAAAGGTCTCCGGTACTCAGGTGCTTTAAGCCATAAGTGGCAATAAGTTTTTCACTTTGAGTACCTTTACCACTGCCCGGAGGGCCAAACAGGATTATATGAAACATGTTGCTTATCTAAATGGTGGATGTTGGCAAATATAAGGCCTGCAATTTAAATTTCCTTTAACAGAACCGTCAATCATTTGGATTTCGTATATGTAAGGTAGAAGTTTATTGAACGTATTTAGTTTTACATTGTTTATATTAATGATGGTCATGAAAAATTACATTATGAAAAGTCTTGGTTTGCTAACCACTGCTGTAATATTATTATTTGCTGCACAGGGTTGTTATTCCCAAAATACATCATCCCAAAAAAAACCTGCTATGGATAGTTCTAACAATAAGAAAAACCCCGTTTATTCCAACACAGACACCAATAAGGTAGTGTTAACAGACGATGAATGGAAGAAAATGCTTTCGCCTGAAGTGTACAATGTGGCAAGGCAAAAAGGCACAGAGCGCCCTTACACAAGTGCTTATGAAGCGTTTAAAGAAGTGGGCACATATTATTGCGCTGTGTGTGGCAATGCACTTTTCAGGAGTGATACCAAATTTGAAAGTGGTTGTGGCTGGCCAAGTTTTTATCAACCAATCAGCAAGGGCTCTATTATTTATGCGCAGGATAACACATACGGTATGAGCCGTACAGAAGTAATGTGTGGGCGCTGCAAATCGCATCTTGGTCATGTGTTCGATGATGGTCCGCCGCCAACAGGTTTGCGTTATTGCATCAATGGTGTGGTACTCGATTTTAAGAAGGCACAGGAAATAGAAAAGAATTACAACGAACAGGAGAAAAAACAGTAATAATTGAGGAGTGAAATTTAAGGCCGTTTTCAAAAAACGGTCTTTTTTGTTTTATGTACTTAGCTGTATTGCTGCTATGGTCTTCGTTGTGTCACTCACTTGTACGTTCTGTTCGTTGCTGAACAATGAAATGCAAGTTGCAGTGTGCGACGCAAGTAAAGCTTAATAGTTATTCTGGAGCATGGCTCAAAATATTTCTAAAATAAACTCACAAAGCCAATATGAATTTTTGATTGGCGCAAATCAAGGTTCAGATCATTTCGTTTACCAACGGCCCATGAAATATTAAAAATGCCTGTATTGGTTTCAAAAGCGATACCCGCACCAAAACCATAATAATTATGCGCATAGCTGGCGCTATTGCTTTCATATGCTGCGCGGCCAATATCTGTAAATCCAAACAGCCAGGAATTTTGCGCCAGCAGGTAACGATATTCTAATGTGGCAATAAGATAACGGTTGGTATAAATACTTTCTTCATCAAAGCCGCGGAGTTTTTTAAAACCGCCGATCTGGAATAATTCATTATCGTAATAGTTAGGCGACTGGAACCATCCGCCCTGCAATGCGGTTTTAAAAGTAGCCTGCTTACCAATGGGAAAATAATGTGCAGCATTTATTGTAGTTCGAAAAACGTAAGCTTTGGTCTGAACAGTATCATATAAAGAAGCATAATTAAACGAAGGATCTTTTATAGAAAGAATAGTATTGTTTTCTTTGATATTTCTTTGTCCGAATCCTACTACGAACTGCAGCTCGTTTCCTTTGCGGGGATTGAAACGGTAATTGGTATTGTTATAATCATACTGAAATGATAAAGTAGTAGAAGTAAGATCTATCATATTAGGTAATCGCTTTGTTGCTTTAATGGTAGCTGTATCAACGCTCAGCAGGCTGGTTCTATATACCTGAACAGCTACTGTAACAGATTTTTTTGTAGACACATTGTATTGTGCCCCCAACAGGCCATGAATGTTTAAGAAAAAAGAATCGCGCTTGTATAATTCAAAATTCATATTTACACCAACAGGTGTATGAAAAAGATAAGGGCGTTGAAACAAAAGATTTAATCTTGGAGATTTTGATTGTAACTGCTGCCAGTTAATGCCTAATGTTTCTCCGTAGCCAAATGGGTTACGCAGGTTTAGGTTTGCCTCACCTGTAACTAATAGTTTACCGCCAACCTGTGGATTAGAAGGTAAAAAGCCTACCAGCACATTTACCTGGTTGCTTTTCCTGTTTTGCAGAAAGAGATTTACTTCTGCACCGGTATTTAGCATGGTAATATTACGCGTTTGTGATTGTACAATAAAAGGAAGTTCTGCGAGTCTTGTATCAAGCTGATCTAATACTTCCTGCTGATAGAGGCTATGTTCTTCAAGACCGAGATAACGCGTTAGGTATTCTTTCGAGATCTTTGCATCGCCTCTTATAATTATAGTATCTATTTTATATAAAGCGCCTTTATTGATATTTAGCTTAGCACTTATAAGATTACCATTGATAACCATACTATCAAGGGATAACTGCGCAAAAGGATAACCATTGTTTGAGAAATAATCCAGCAGCTTATTGTATACTGCTGTTACTTTTTGTTGATCAAAAGGTTTATTGTTAAAGGAATTGCTGCTGTAACCTAACTGGTTTAAAACAGGCCAGTCTTTTTCTTCAATTGTTAGTTGTTCCCAAATATATTTTCTGCCAGCAAAGAGTGTTATGTAAACATGAGCACTATCTTCTTTTACAGCATCTATAGAACTGCTTATATAACCTTTGGTTGTTAGCAGACCGGGTAATTTTTGAACATATGCAAGACAATCAGCTTTTGAATTAAAGCTTGTAGTTAATTGTAATGCATTAATTATTTCAATGGAACTATCTGAGCCTTGAATTACAAGGCTACATTTTGTTTGTGCAGTTGACTGTATAGTGCAACAACAAACTATTAAGAAGAGGCAAAGGATGTATTGTTTTATTTTTGCCATTTGCAGAGCGCAAGTTTACAAAAGATACTATAACTATGGCAGGTATTTATATTCATGTTCCTTTTTGCAGGAAAGCCTGCCACTATTGTAATTTCCATTTCTCCACTTCTGTTAAACAAACCAGCGATATGGCAAAAGCCATTTGCAAAGAAGCTGAACTAAGACGCACCTATATAAACGATAGAGTTACTACTATTTATTTTGGAGGCGGTACACCTTCTTTGTTGAAGATTGCGGATTTGCAATTGCAGATTGAAAAGTTTCAGCAATTATTTACCATTGAGCCGAATGCAGAAATAACTTTAGAAGCAAACCCGGATGATATAACAGCAGATAAATTGCTTTCCTGGAAAACAATTGGCATTAACCGTTTGAGTATCGGCGTGCAATCATTTTTTGAAGAAGACCTGCAGTGGATGAACCGGGCACACAATGCAGTGCAGGCTTTGCGAAGTATACAACTGGCGCAGCAATATGGATTTGATAATATTACAATTGACCTGATTTATGGCACGCCCCCACTTACAGATGAGAAGTGGAAACAGAATGTTGAAAAAGCTTTTGAACTGAATGTGCCTCATCTCTCCTGTTATGCGCTTACAGTAGAACCAAAGACGGCTTTGGAAAAAATGATTGCTACACATAAAATAGAAGCAGTGGATCCTGAAAGACAAAGACGGCAATTTGAATTATTAATGGAATGGACAGCTGCTTTAGATTACGAACATTACGAGATATCCAATTTTGCAAAACCAGGTCTTAGAAGTAAGCACAACAGCAGTTACTGGCAGGGGAAGCCTTATTTGGGATTGGGGCCTTCAGCACACTCATTCAATGGAATAAGCAGGCAATGGAATGTTTCCAACAATAGTTTGTATATAAAAAGTATTGAGCAAGGTTTAGTGCCATCGGAAATTGAAGAACTTACAGATACTGAGCAGCTGAATGAATATATCATGACGGCGTTAAGAACAATAGAAGGTTTAAATCTTTCTTTTGTGTATGAAAAATGGGGGCCAGAAAAAGTGGCCACTATTGAAAAGACAGCAACCAAATATTTAGAGCAGCAAATGATCACGCTAAAAAATAACCAGCTAATACTTACACAAAAAGGGAAATTATTTGCAGATGGCATTGCTGCATCGATGTTCTTTTAAACAGATATTTTTGGTACGGACTTTAATACTTTGTGCATCGGTTGTTGCGTCGCACACTTATACTGCAGCACATTGCTGAGCAATGATAAGAACCCCGAAGTGAGTGACACAACAAAAGTTTAATAGCAGCAATGCAGCTTAGAAAAAAATTAATGACGATCGTGAGAGAATATTTTGCGAATAAGATTAACCGCTCCTACTACGCAGAGCAATATTAACCCAATGGAGCCATATAATGTAATTGAAATTGGCATACCTAAAGTTACAATTAATCTTATACGAGCATTGTTTCTATTTCCTTAAATCCATGAGCGGCGGGCACATGCTCCCATAGTATCCTGTACACACCTTGTGCAATGGGTATTTGCACATCAAGCTCCTGTGCTGAGTGGTAAATACTGCGGCTGGCATTATAACCTTCAGCCACCATATTCAGTTCAAGTTGGGCAGTTTTTACAGAATATCCTTTGCCGATCATATTGCCAAAAGTGCGGTTGCGACTGTAAAGAGAATAGCATGTCACCAGCAGATCACCGAGGTAAGCGGATGCAGCATAATTAAGTCCGGTTCCATCTTCATCAATTCTTGCTTTACGTACAAAACGCACCATTTCATGAGCTGAGTTGGCTATATAAACACTGAGGAAATTGTCCCCGTATTCAAGCCCGTGTGCGATACCTGCGCCGAGTGCATAAATATTTTTTAGTACAGCAGCATACTGCACACCCATGATATCATGGTTTACTACAGTATTCAAATATTCATTATGAAAATGAGTAGCGATTTCTTTGGCCATTTCTTCATCAATACCTGAAAAAGTGAGATAGGATAATTTCTCTGCAGCTACTTCTTCTGCATGGCAAGGGCCCACTACCGCAAAATAATTTTCCAGCTTAAAGTTGAATTGCTTTTCGAGAAATTCGTTGAAGAGTTGATTACTGTCCGGCAACAAACCTTTAATGGCAGATACAATTTTTTTATTGTCAAATGCATCAATGTTAAGTTCACTAAAAACGCTATGTACATAAGCGCTTGGTACGGCAACAACCAACACATCTGATTGCTCTACTATATAATGCAGGCTACTGCTCATGTTTAGCATATTGCTGTCGAAATGCGCATTGTGCAGGTAATGCGGATTATGTCGACGCTGCTGCACATAACTGATGGTATCACTGTTGCGAATCCACCAGTTGATATGATGATTGTTATCGGTAAGAATTTTTGCCAACGCTGTAGCCCAGCTGCCGCTTCCAATGATACCAAACTGCATAAGATGCTTTTTATTTCGGAGAACAAACATACAAAATAGCTGAAGGCGTTAGAGAAGATAAAATTATTTATATTATGCGTGTGGTCAAGCCGGTTATCTGATTATCACTTTTTATGTGCATCCTGCTCCAAATTATCAAATGCTGTTTCAGTAGCCGGGCAGTGTTTGAAGATTGTAAAATTTTTTGTGCAGGCTGTATAGCTGCTATTAAACCTTCGTTGTGTCACTCGCTTGTACGCCTTATACCCTCATCAACATTTAATATACACTTGTATTTTCCCAAACAATTTTATCTTCATACATCTTTAATTCAAAAGCAAGCATCCTGTTAATCCATGTCGCTACCATATTTTTTTGCAGAAGACCTTTCAGCGGAAGATCAGCTAATATTACCTGAAGACACCAGTAAGCACTGCATACAGGTTTTGCGTATGCAGGAAGGAGAGCAAATGGTTCTTACAGATGGTAAAGGTAAACTTCTTACAACAACCATTCTTAATGCAGACCGCAGGCATTGTGCAGTTAAAATAAATACGCGTGAGTATAAGAAGCAAAATAAAAAAAAGTTCACTATTGCTATGTCGCTGTTGAAAAACACCAGTCGTTTTGAATGGTTTCTGGAGAAAGCAACAGAAATAGGCATTGATGAAATAATACCGCTTATCTGTAAACGCACCGAGAAACAATATTTTCGTTTAGAAAGAATGCAACAGATAGTTATTTCTGCTATGCTGCAAAGCCAGCAAGCATGGTTGCCCATATTACATGAACCCACTTCTTTTGATAAAATGATTACGCAGAGTGTTTATACCACAAAACTTATAGCGCATTGTGAAGAAGACAAAAAAAAGGATATAACAAAGATCAACACAAATGACCAGACAATTATGTTAATTGGCCCCGAGGGAGATTTTACTACAGACGAAATAACCCTTGCATTGCAAAATAATTATATAGCTATATCACTTGGCACTACAAGACTAAGAACAGAAACAGCGGGTTTGGTGGCAGCAGCGTTCCTAAAAAATCTTTCCTGAAGAAATTTAAGCTCTTTATTAAATTCTACATAAAACACTTACGAGCGTTGGGCTATAACCTGTTTTTAATTAAATTATGTAGAAAGAGAATGTAATTTTATGTTGTACCTAAATGAAATAACATGTCCCGGAAAAACTACACCCTAATTCTCTTGTCATTGAATGCCATTCTAAATGCTTTGCTTATTAATTTCAAAATCTTGCACCTGGTTAATATTGATTGGTTGTATGTATTTACACCAACCTGGATCAGTATTGCTATCGTACTTGCCGGCGCGGTAAGATTCTCCATCAGACATAAGTGATATTTGTTGTGTATGTAAAATTTCTGTTCATTCCTGAATGAACAAATAATGTGTTGCTAAGCCTTCTTTGCTATAAGCACATAGGTGTTTCATTTTTTCATGATAATTTTTCGGTTTATTTTTATCAGCATGTTACTACATGTACATCCGGATAATCCAAATCCGCGACATATAAAAACAATTACCGAATGTTTACAGGATGGTGGTGTCATCATTTACCCTACCGATACCATATATGGTTTGGGATGCGATATTTTTCAACATAAAGCCATTGAACGTATCAGTAAAATAAAAAATGTGCAACCCGAAAAAGCGCAGCTTAGTTTTATATGTTATGACCTTAGCGATCTTAGCCAATATACAAAAAGCATCTCGACTCCTCTATACCGATTATTAAAAAGTTACTTACCGGGGCCTTATACTTTTATTTTACCGGCCAGTAAAGAAGTGCCTAAAATTTTAAAGAGCAAAAAAAATACGATAGGGTTACGTGTACCTGATAACAATATTGCAAGAACAATTGTACATGAGTTAGGTCACCCTATTCTTTCAGCATCACTGCCGGGAGAAATGGTAGAAGAATATACAGATCCGGATATGATGTATGAAAACTTCAAAAACCTTGTAGATATTGTTATTGATGGTGGTGCCGGAGGTATGGAGCCCTCTACTGTTATAGATTGTACAAAAGAACCTTATGAAATAATAAGAATGGGTGCAGGTGTATGGGAAGAAATGGAATGATCAGAACTCAATTGATAGTTGGTTAGGTTCTATATTAAAACTTTTCCTGTGGTATTTACATAACCCAAATTCATCAATGGCGGTCCGGTGTTCAAGCGTACCATAACCTTTATTTTGTTTCCAGTTGTAGTGTGGAAATTCATGATGCAATTGCTCCATATAAGCATCGCGATATGTTTTGGCGAGAATACTTGCAGCTGCAATACTTGCGTAAATACCATCGCCTTTTATAACGCAGTGATGCGGAATTTTTTTATACTTTGTAAACCTGTTCCCATCAATTAATAATATCTCGGGGTTAATAGTTAGTGTATCCAGGGCAATATGCATAGCTTTAAACGATGCTTTGAGTATATTGATATTATCAATTTCAAGATTGTCTATCATAGCTACTGCATAAGCACTAGCATTTGCCTCTATGTAAGTTTTCAGTTCTTCTCTTTGAACTGCAGAAAGCTGCTTACTGTCATTCAATACCGGGTGATAAAAATTTTTTGGCAATATTACTGCTGCTGCAAATACGGGTCCTGCATAACAGCCCCGGCCTGCTTCATCGCAGCCTGCTTCTATAAATTCTTCGTGGTAAAACGTTTTTAGCATTGTGTTGCGAATATCGAAATATCATCAGAAACTTTACTCAAAAAAATTATTAAAGTAGTTATGCCAATAACTTTGCCACCGGTTAGCCATAGTGTACTTATTAGGGTATATGTTGATAGTTCCCGGCACATATCATTTGCTCAGCAATAATAAGAATGTACAAGAGTGCGACGCAACAGCAGCTTAACAATAATACTGCATTATGGCTCAAAAAAAATTATAAAAGCTTATTTTTTATACATGACTACAGAAAGATCGCAGCGCATTATTGCAAACTGGTTGCTGATTGGTGTTGGCATGCTGGTGATACAGGTTTTACTGGGCGGTGTAACCCGGCTTACGGGATCGGGACTTTCTATAACAGAATGGGATCCGCTGATGGGTGCGTTGCCTCCACTAAATGAAACTGAATGGCAGCAGGCATTTCACAATTATCAGCAGATTGCACAGTATAAATACATCAACAATCATTTTACACTCAACGATTTTAAATTCATCTTTTTCTGGGAATGGTTTCATCGGCTATGGGCAAGGTTTATGGGTGTTGTATTCCTGTTACCTTTTATTTATTTCCTGATCAAAGGCTGGTTTAAAAAATGGATGGTAACACCACTTATTATGCTGTTTGTGCTGGGTGCTTTACAGGGTTTGATTGGCTGGCTGATGGTAATGAGCGGACTCAACGATGAGAATCTTTATGTGAGTCATTTTCGCCTGGCCATTCACTTTATGGCTGCTATGGTATTGATCGTTTATACATTAGTTTTTGCATTGTCGCTTCTTGTTCCATCCGCCCAACGTGTTTATAATCCAACTCTTAGAAAATTTGCATTGAGTATTATCATATTATTATCGTTTCAATTGATCTATGGCTGTTTTATGGCTGGTCTTAAAGCTGCCAGCGCAGCACCAACATGGCCTGATATTAATGGTGCGTTGTATCCGGCTGATATGTTCAGCAAAGGTTTTGTGGAAGGCATTTTACACAACCCCATTGCTATTCATTTTATTCATCGCACACTTGCATATATTATTTTTATACTGGTTATAATCTGGTGGCGCAAAGCTGTAAAAACAACCACTTCAGCAACATTTAATAAAGCAAAAAAATGGCCGTTGATATTGGTGTGCACACAAGTTTTATTAGGTATACTTACAGTACTTAGCAGCACCAATATTGTGTTGGGCCAATTTGGGATTTTTGAATTTCTTGCAGAGTTGCATCAATTAACAGGGATGCTGTTGTTATTATCTTTCACATCAGTTATGTACATATTGAAAAACAATCCGGCTTAATAAAGATTTCCTTACAACATAATATTTTTTTGAGCCATATAACATTGCTGCTATTAAGCTCTTGTTGCGTCGCACACTTGTACACGCACATCATTATTCAGCAATTTTAAAACGGCAGCTGCAATTTGGGATACACGCGGATAATATTGTATTTTAGAGTGCAGTTATAACATAATAGCTTTATTGTTATGGAAACTTAGTGCACACAATACTAAACCGTCTCCATAGGCGTTGAAATACAATGTTATTACAAATGAATTGTTTTTATTTTATCAAAGCCACCTTCTGAAAACAACAATTAATTGCTTTTAATAGTATACCAATAGAACATGAAGAAATACCTGGTTGGATTTTTGTATTCGTTGCCTGTGCAGTTATTGCTGCTGCATTTTCGACGCTATCATATCCTGCTAATTTTCTGGTATATTCTTTTTGCTACCGTTAGCGGAAATTTCCTGGAGCCTTACGGCGCCAATTCTCTTTATCTCGCCCCCGAGTATCTTACGCAGGTAAGCGCTCTAAGTACCATGTTGGTTGGTTTTGCAATAGGCATCTTCATCATGAGCTGGAACATTACCACCTTTATCCTTCATACAAAACAAATCAGGTTTCTTGCCACTACAGAACAACCCTTTTTAAAATTCTGTGTAAACAATGCTGTTATACCAGTTACTTTTCTGGTCTTTTATTTTTTTAATGCGATTTCGTATGATGCAAACGAAGAGTTGCTTGATGTATGGGAAATTCTTGCTTTGATTGGAGGTTTCCTTGGTGGGTTTATTCTCGCACTTATAATATCCTTCGCTTATTTTTTTGGCGCAGATATCAATATTTATAAAAGATTTGGCACCCATATTATAGCCGCAAACCGCAGATATGAAAAAGCCGCAAAAACGAAAACATTAACCGGTAATGGGAAAACTGATATACGTGTAGACTGGTTCCTTAGTGCAAAATTTGGTCTTAGAAAGCCTCGCAATGTGCAGCATTACAGTGAGGAATTTCTCGATACCATTTTTAAACGCCATCACTTTGCCGCCGTAATTGCCATTCTTATTTCTTTTATCTTCCTGCTTACAGTAGGTTTCTTTTCCGATAACAAAATTTTTCAGGTGCCAGCCGCTGCAAGCATTACGGTTTTTTTTGCTATACTTATAGCTGTTGCAGGTGCTGTGTCACTATTTCTGCGTAGCTGGAGCATGCCGGTAATTTTAATAATATATGTACTGCTAAACTGGATGTATCAGCAAAACATCATTGATCCCCGTAATAAAGCATATGGCCTTAATTACGATAATAAAAATGAACGGCCTTCCTATTCAAGGGATAGTATCTTACAATTGGTTGCGCCTGAAAATCTTGAAAAAGATAAACAGGTATTTCTCACGATGCTCAATAACTGGAAACGCAAACAAAACGCAGATAAGCCGGTTATGTTTATCATCAATACAAGTGGTGGTGGCACCCGCAGTGCAACGTTTACGCTGAACGTATTGCAAAGACTAGACAGTGTTACCGGCGGCCAGTTAATGCCACACACTTTTCTTATAAATGGCGCTTCCGGTGGTATGCTTGGTGCTACATACTTCAGGGAATTATACTGGGAAAAATTAAAAGGCAATATCAAAAGTCTTGATAGTAATGCTTACTCAAAAAACATTGCAAGAGATTTGCTTAATCCCTTATTTTCTTCATTTATTTCCCGTGATCTTGTGGGACCTGTAAGAAAATTTGAGGTAAATGATTACACTTATACAAGAGACCGCGGTTATGCTTTTGAGCAAAAACTCAATGACAATACAAAAGGCATCCTTGATAAAAAATTAATTGATTATAAACAAGCCGAAGAAGACGCTACTATACCTGTTGCCTTTTTCAATTCCATGATTACCAGAGATGCAAGAGAACTTGTCATTAGTACGCATCCTGCAAGGTTCCTGATGCAGCCATTTAATGATTCTGTAAATGCCCCATTATTAGATCCTGACGCAATTGATTATACTTCCTTTTTCTACAGGCAAAATCCGCTTAACCTGCGTATTCTTTCTGCCATGCGTATGAATGCAACTTTCCCTTACGTGTTACCAAATGTAATATTGCCAACAGATCCTGTTGTAGATGTAATGGATGCAGGCCTTCGCGACAATTTTGGCCAGCAAACTTCTTTGCGTTTTATCAATTATTTTAAAGACTGGCTCAAACAAAATACTTCAAAAGTGGTGCTTATACAAATTCGTGACAGGCAATTAGGAGATTGGGAGCGGCCTTATGAACCAACCAGCATGTTAAGTTTCGTAACTAAACCATTTTTGTTGCTGCAAAACAACTGGTATCGTTTACAGGATTATTACCAGGCAGATCAGCTTAATTATCTTTCGCAGGCTTTTGGTCAACAGTTTCAAAAAGTTTCTTTCCAATATGATCCTTTAGCTATCAATTCCACTGCAGCACTAAGTTTTCATTTAACCGCCACTGAAAAAATTGATCTTGAAGCAGCTATGGAAAGTAAATCAAACCAAAGTTCTTTCCAGGAAATTATAGAGTTAATTAAATAATTTTTTGACCCGACAGTTGATATATATAGCATCGCCTGTTGTGTCACTCACTTGTACGTTCGTGTTTCAATTGAACGAGGGCAATAAATAAATCTTCAACAGTTGTTATTTAATTCGTGTTATTTTCGGTTATTATGTGTGGTATAGCAGGTATTATTTCTCCCGGTCATTCACTGGTACAGCAGCATCGTTTGCAAAGCATGGCCAATGCACTTAAACATCGCGGCCCTGATGGTGAAGGTTTTTGGATAAATACACAACAAACAATTGGTTTTGCGCACAGAAGGCTTGCGATTATTGATCTAAGTGACGCTGCCGCTCAGCCTTTGCATTATCTGCATTACACAATTATTTTCAATGGAGAGATTTACAACTATTCGGAACTTAAAGAAACACTTCAGCTTAAAGGGTATCATTTTAAAACAGCATCAGACACAGAAGTAATTCCTGCTGCATACGATTACTGGGGAATAAATTGTCTTGATCATTTTGATGGCATGTTCGCTTTTGCATTGTGGAATGAAAAAGAGCAACAGTTAATTCTTGCAAGAGACCGTTTTGGTGAGAAGCCTCTTTATTATCATGCGGATTATCTACAACGTGGCAGGTTCCAACAATTCTTATTTGCCAGTGAAATGAAGCCATTATGGGCGGTGGGTGTACCAAAACATTTAGAAGGCACTATGATGCTGAATTACCTTACACTGGGTTATGTACAAAACCCAATAAAGAAAACAGCTACCTTCTATAGTAACATAATCTCACTGCCTCCAGGTCATTATTTAACTGTGAATACATCACAAGGCCGTGTGCAAATGAAACGCTGGTATAAGTTTGAAACTGTTGCAAAAGATTTTTCAAAAGCATCAAATACTTATGTAGAAACATTTCACAGCCTGTTACTAAAGTCAGTTGAAAAAAGATTAAGAAGTGATGTAAGCATAGGCACAAGCTTAAGCGGTGGCATCGACAGCTCTTGTATTATTGCAGCAATCAACGCCGTTAAAGACGTAACCAAACAATGGAAACATATTGGTTTTACCGCAGTTTTCCCTGATTTTGAAAAAGATGAAACTGCATACAGTAGTCAAGTCGCAAAACATTTTAATATAGATCAAAAAATAATAGACCCATCTGCTGATGACTGGGCGAAATACTTTCAGCAATTAATGTATCACCAGGAAGAGCCTTTGCAAAGCAGCAGTGTGCTTACGCAATTTATGGTATATAAACTGGCAAAAGAAAATAATATAACAGTGCTACTTGATGGTCAGGGTGCAGATGAAATACTTGGAGGTTATAAAAAGTATGCACACTGGTATTTACAGGAACTTTTCATAAAAGACACTTCGCAATATTTTAAAGAACGAAAATTATTACAGCAACACGATCTGCTGGAAAGCTGGGGTTGGCGCAATTATGCCGCTGCTATGTTTCCTGATAAAGCTGCACATGCATTACAGCAAAAAGCTATAAAACAGCAAAACAATAATGCTTTTATAAACCGTGATTTTCTTTTTAATTACCGCAACGAAGACACATTACAAAAACCAGTTGTAAAGCAACTGGAAGACATATTGTATTATAATACTTTCAATATAGGCTTGCCAGAATTATTGCGTTATGCAGACCGCAACAGTATGGCGCATTCAAGAGAAGTGCGTTTACCTTTTTTAAACCACGAACTGGTTCAGTTTGTTTTTTCTTTACCGGCAGGTTTCAAAATAAAAGATGGCTTTACAAAATGGATTTTACGTAAAAGCATGGAAGAGTATATTCCAAAAGAGATCATATGGCGCAAAGGTAAGGTCGGTTTTGAACCACCACAAAAGGAATGGATGCAACATAAACGGGTACAGGAAATGATAATCGAAGGAAGAAAAAAACTGGTAAAAGAAAAGGTATTAATGCCTTCTGTTACAAATACACCAATACAACCAAAAGCTGCACATGAAGCAGATAACTTTGATTGGCGCTACTTATGTGCTGCTGCTATATTCAACAGTACAAGTGAGTGACACAACAGGCGATGCCATATGCACCAAAAGCCTGCAACAAAAACTATTCTTATAAATCACATGGCGATATAAAATTGTACAAGTATTTTTGCCGATATTATTTTCATTGAAACCAATCTTATCCATAGTTCTCTCGCTGCTTTTTTTTCAGGGTTTTGCACAGGACGACAGTATGTTGCAAAGATTACTTGACAGTGCCAAAACAGCGCCTGCAATACAATCTCCCGCAATTGTAAAAAAAGACACAACTAAACATAATAACACACCGGTTATAAAAAAAGATTCTGTAAAAACAGTTTCTATACAAACTGATTCTTTATTCGCTGATGATAGTTTACTAAAAGGTCTTTCAGATTCATTAACGGTCGATTCTGCCGCTATAGCAATACCTGCCGAAATAAAAAAACCACTCAGCTGGTTGCAGGATACAGCATTTATGAACCTGCTGAAAATACCTTATATAAAGAAAAAAATTCAGCCCGTACTGCACGATGGAGATCTAAGAATGCCTTTAAATAACGACTATTTATTTTATGCGCTGGCTGGTATTATATTGCTGGTAGCCATAATAAAACAATTGTTCCCTAAATATTTTGCCAACCTGTTCAGACTTTTATTTGAAGCATCTTTCAGGCAAAAACAAAGAAGAGAGCAATTAATGCAGGAAACATTACCATCGCTTTTAATGAATATATTATTCATATTGGTGGGGGGCTTATTCATTGCACTTTTATCAAATTATTATGGCTGGCTGCGTACAGGGTTTTGGTGGCTTGTATTGTACTCAATTACCATTCTTGCACTGGTATATATGTTTAAGTATATTGTAATACAATTTACAGGTTGGGTGTTTAATGCAAGGGAGTCTGCCTCTACTTACAGTTTTATAGTTTTTTTAATTAATAAAATGATTGGGGTATTATTGCTTCCTATGCTTTTGTTATTAGCATTTTCAAGCGGGGAAGTATGGGATATAACCGTTACAATAGCCGCAGGAGTAGTCATTTTACTACTGATATTCAGGTATATCATTTCATTGCGCATCATTCGTGGAGCGCTCAACATTAATCCTTTACATTTTTTTATCTATCTTTGCGCGGTTGAATTAATGCCTATGCTGATTATATACAAGGTGTTGTTCAATTTAACAGGCAAAAGCAATTAATAATAACCTTTAGAAAAAAAGCATGCTAAAGAATGGGGCGCAAAAATCCGGCAGTTCAAAACAAGCACGGAGTATATTAATTACTCAGCCAAAACCCGAAAGCGAAAAATCTCCTTATTTTGAGCTTGCCCGGAAATACAGTGTTGAACTGACTTTTCATCCGTTTATCAAACTGGAAGCAATTCCTGCAAGGGAATTCCGCCGCCAGAAGATAGATATTGCTTCTTACTCTGCAGTTATATTTACCAGTCGTAATGCTATTGATCATTTTTTTCGCACATGCGAGGAAATGAAAATTGTCATTAGTCAGGACACCAAATATTTCTGCATTACAGAAGCAGTTGCCTTGTACCTGCAGAAATTTATTTTATACAGGAAACGAAAGGTTTTTTATGGCGCTGATGGTACCAATAAAAGCATGTTCGATGTAATAAACAAACATAAAGAGAATGAAAAATTTCTTTATGTGTGTAGCGAAAATCAGCAGGATAACGATATTGTTGGCTGGTTAAAAAATAATCGTTGCGAATACCAGCTTGCATTTATGTATCGCTCTGTAAGTAACGATGTAAAAGAAGTAATGGAAAGCCGTGAGTTTGACATGATCTGTTTCTTTACACCAAGTGGCGTGCGTAGCCTCTTTGACAATTATCCGGGGTTTTCTCAAAACGGCACTTTGATAGGTGCGTTTGGAAACAATACCATCAAAGCAATTGAAGAAGCAGGTTTAAATGTAGAAGTAAAAGCACCTGCACCACTGGCACCAAGTATGATTGCTGCGCTTGATCATTTTCTTTCCGATAAACACAAGAAATAAAAATTACGTCATAGAATTTAAATCCTGCTATTAAAAAGCAGGATTTTTTTTGTGAACCAGGCTTACGTATTGCTATGTTGCATTGTTGCGTCGCACTCTTGTACGCCTGGTACTTTTTTTCAGCAAGCGAAAATATAAACTTTGAAAAAATCTGCTCTTAAACGATCTTTTTGTGCAGCGGATTGTTCTGCTACATTTGCATACTACAATTATATACGCATGACTAAAAAAGGCATTGTACTTGTAAATCTAGGCTCTCCTGACAGCACAGAAGTAAAAGACGTTCGCCGCTATCTCGATGAATTTCTTATGGATGAGCGTGTAATAGATAAGCCTTACATTTTACGTGCCTTGTTAGTAAAAGGAATTATCGTTCCATTCCGCGCACCAAAAAGTGCTGCTGCATACAAATCTATCTGGTGGAAAGAAGGTTCTCCATTAATTGTACTTAGTAAACAATTACAGGATGCTGTACAGAAAAATTTTGATATGCCTGTTGAAATTGCTATGCGTTATGGAAACCCATCACCGAAAGTTGCGTATGATAAATTATTGCAGCAGGTGCCGGATCTGGAAGAAGTAATTATGCTTCCATTATATCCGCATTATGCCATGAGCAGTTACGAAACTGCGGTACTTTATATGAAGGAAGTTCACAAAAAGTATAATTACAGATTTAAGCTTACCACCATTGAGCCTTATTATAAGAACACAGACTATATAAATGCGTTAGCAGAAAGTATTAAGCCATATTTGCAGCAAGATTTTGATAAAATATTATTTAGCTATCATGGTGTTCCTGAGCGGCATATTTATAAAGGCGATATCACAAAACAACATTGTTTAAAAGTTAGTGACTGCTGCCATGTAGATTCACCTGCACATAATCAATGTTACAGGCATCAAACATTTATTACAACAGAGCTTGTTGCTGCAAAGCTTGCATTACCGAGAGAAAAATTTGAGCAAACATTTCAGTCCAGGCTTGGCAGAGACCCATGGCTTACCCCTTATACAGCTAAACGTCTTGAAGAATTACCGGCTGAGGGCGTAAAAAAATTACTGGTTGCTTGTCCTGCATTTGTAAGTGACTGTCTGGAAACGCTTGAAGAAATTGCAGAAGAAGGAAAAGAAATTTTTCTTCACGCAGGTGGTGAAAGCTTTACTATGATACCTTGTTTAAATACACATCCGTTTTGGGTTAATGCGGTGGTTAAATGGATAAAAGAATATGCAGTTGAAACAATAGATGTTTAGATGCTGCGTAAGGAACAAAGCGTACAAGTGAGTGACACAACAAAAGTTTAATAGCAGCAAAACAGCTTAGTTCATACGAAAAGTTTATTCTACTCAGCAGTATTTAGCGTGTAATCAATTTCGTTTGCAGGAATTTCTTTTGCAGCTGTTTCAAAGATTTTATTTTGTTTCCAGTTGTACCATTTTACCGGTGCAACTTTTTTCATAAGTGTATCTATATTGCGCATGCCTATTAAGTTCCACGCTCCCTTCATCTTTCCTGCAAAAGAATTATTCAAGGCGCGAAGACTCATAGCAAAGCCGCTGTCAAGATATTCCATATGATGCCAATACCCGCCCGGCATGAAGAGTGTATCCCCATGACCAAGCGTTACTTCAAGACCTTCTGCGTATGCAAGGGCAGGAAATTTCCCGTGATCTATTTTACTTTTTGATATTTCATAAAAATTACTAAAATCTACCATGCTCAATACTTCAAAAGGCTTTCTGTAAAGCTTATGTTGCTCTTCATATGGAAACAACAAAACCTTTTTACGGCCTGCGAATTGTGTGTGCAGGATATGGCTTAGGTCAATATCGAAATGCATATGTGTAATAGAACCCTGTCCGCCTGTAAACAGCATGGGCACTTGTTTTACAAAGCCTTTCATTAAATGATCCGGCCATGTAAAATCATTAACCAACTGTGGTGCATGGCTGAAAATATTGAATAAAAAAATGCGCCATGCCGCAGGGCCGCTGCTTATCATATCTATATATTCTCCGAAAGTGGTATAAGCATCTGCCTTGTTTATGGGGGTGTATGCATCACTCTTTACATTATTATAGATGCCTACTTTTTTGCTACCAACTATTTGTTTGAAATAATCCCAATTCCATTTATTATAAGCAGGCCATGTTTTTGCAAGGTCTTTAATAACTACAGGAATGCGCGGATCAAAATAATTTTTTTTAAAGTCCGCTGGTGTAATATCTGTTAGAATATCTACCGGGCGCAATTGCATAGGAAAAAATTTATGCAAATTTAACATGAAGAGATTGTTAACACAAAGTTGAGGTTTTGGTATTTTGTCAACTACGTGATTACAATTTGCTTATTCCGCTAATTATAGTAAGGGCTAATAAAGTAATAAATTACAGGACCCGTTACAGCTACATAAAACCATAATGGCCATGTATAACGGGCAAGTTTTTTATGTGCAGGAAATTCTGCTATTAAGGCACGGTAAGCCGTAAAAAGAATGAACGGTAAAATTATTGCCGCAAGAAAAATGTGTGAGAAAAGGATAATAAAATATACAATCTGCAGGTTAGCCACTTTAGCAAGTTCCGCTGCATCTACAGTGCCATCGTGATTGCTGTCTCCAAACTTTGTTTCTCCTGCCAATAAGTGATGTGCTATGTATGAAACAAGGAATAATATAGAAAGTACCAATGCGCCTATCATTAATTTCTTATGCATTGTGTAATTTTTATTCTTAACAGCAATTAAAGCTGTTAGCAATAAAATAGCGATGATTGTATTTATAATTGCATTTGCTTTTGCAAACAGGTGCACATCAAACCCCAGGTCAACATTTAGTTTAAAATTACTCAGCAATACTACTGCTGAAAATACTACTGCTGAAAATAGCCATATCAGTTGCTTTGCCTTTTTATCATTTTTTTGTATGGTTGCCTGGAGCATAGCTAAGAATTATTTGGTGATCTTTTTTTAAATAAAATACTTATAATCACGACAACTATTATCAATGTAATGGCAAAAAAGACGCCCATCTGCAGTGGATCGAAAGGCAGTGGTTCAGGATTGGTTGCTTTCTCCAGCATTAGCAATCCAACATCCTGGGATAATTGCCCAAGTGAAGAAGAATCAAGGCCATTATAAAAACCACGCACATTGAAATCTTTATCCAATAAAACAAACCTCGTAGTATGGGCAAAATCAGGATCAAGGGGACCATCTTCTTCATACTTATCAACCTTCAACTGCTGGAAAATAAAATTGTAAATAGAGTCTTTTGACCCCGTAAGTAACCACCAATTATCGGAATTTACTCCAAAGTGATCTGCATACTGCTTAAGTTTTGCAACAGAATCTCTGTCAGGATCTATTGTAAAAGATAAAAACTGCACAATAGATGTATCAATCTTTTTCATAGGATCTCCGCCTTTTATAAAAGACTGTTGCATCTTAACCATATTAGCTGTTAGCTTGGGGCAGACAGAAGCACAACTGGTAAAAATGAAATCTGCTACAATTACTTTTCCTTTTATGTCATAAAGATTTACAGTATCCCCTAATTGATTTAAAAGTTTTATATCTGCTACTTTATGCCATGCAGTATCAGTAGTAATTTTTCCATCATTTACAGAAGTCACAACTGAATCGGGCAGATAATGCCTTGGCATCACAACTGCATTGTCGCCAGCATCCTTTACAAGCAAATAACTGATTAAAGGAATAAGAACGGCTATACAGATAGCTAGTAACGCTTTTTTATTCATACATACTCTCCTAATAAAAAACCACCGCTGCAGGCGATGGTTTAAAGATCAAATAAATTTTACAGCCTTGTGATAAGTAATAGCAATATAATTTTAATGCAGAGACTCTGGCTTCTTTTCTTCTTCTTTATGCTCCCCTTCGTCATGCTCCTTTTTTTCCATCTGCATGGCTCCTTTCTCTTTATAATACGGATTATATGTTTCTTTAAGGTTATGGTAAGAGTTACCCTCATACAAAAAAGCAACAATAAACCACACAAATAGCAACAAAGGAACTACAATAGTCATGATAAGATTTCTTATTTCATGTTTCAGGTGCATGAAAAAACCCACAATGTAAAAAGCTTTTGCAAGCATAAGAATAATGATAACACCTTTCATGAAATGAACCATCGTAGAATCATGTACACCAAACCAAAGTTTGTAAATTCCATACCCGATGATAAGTTCGACTATTGTAAAAACAGTAAGGATCCAGGTAACTTTCCATATTTCCTTAACTCCCCCGCCAACATTGTGATCCTGGTGCAAAACAGCAGATGTGTGTTCCATTTATACTGAATTTTTCGTTTGCAATTAAAGAAGATAAAAACAGGTAAATACAAATACCCATACAAGATCTACAAAATGCCAGTACAGTCCAGCTTTTTCAATCATAAGATAATGACCTCTCTGTTCAAATTTATTTCTAAGTGTCATTATAAGCATAACAACATTTATAACTACACCCGAGAATACGTGAAAGCCATGAAAACCAGTTATAGTAAAAAAGAAGTTTGTAAAATTTGTAGTTGAAATGGTACCGTCAGCGTTAGGAAAAGGATTGCGACCCCACCATGCACCTTCATTGTGTAGATGCGTCCATTCCCATGCCTGGCAGCTCAGAAAAGCAAGACCTCCAATGATTGTAAGAATAAGATTCTTAACAACGCCTTTCTTATCCATATTATGTCCTGCATGAACGGCCAATACCATTGTAACAGAACTAATAATAAGAATGAAGGTCATAATACTTACAAAGATCAATGGGGCTGGCCCGGAACCTTCCGGTTTAAACGGGTATGTACTAAATACTTCATTCGCATTTGGCCAACCTGTTGTAGCAAATCGGGTAGTTCCGTAAGAAATGAGAAATGCACCAAACGTAAAGGCATCGCTCATAAGAAAATACCACATCATTAATTTTCCATACTCTACATTGAACGGACTCTTTCCGCCACTCCAGTATTTAGTCGGTGCTGTTGCTGTTGAAGTAGACATGTTGGTAATTCAGTTTCGTTTGCAAATTTATTGGCTACCCGTTAAACGAGCATATAAAATGTTAAGTTTTTTCTGCCTGTCTCTACTTATTTTTTGCGGTTAACACAATCTGCTGCCATCTTTTCTCCAGTACAAGAGTGCGACGCAACAGCAGCTACATAAATATTGTAGAGCCTGCTACAGACACACTAACTCATCAATGAGTTAGGCTAAAAAACACAAATAAATATATCCATAAAATATCTACAAAATGCCAGTATGTACTTACTACTTCAACCGGCACAGTATCATAACTTTTAAATCTTGCACTAAATGCCCTGAAAAAAATTACAAGTATGGCTACTACGCCTCCTAATACATGCAAAACATGCAGGCCTGTAATTATAGCAAGGAAAGAAGCAGCTGGATTACTACCCTGACCAATTAGCTGCACACCATGATTGCCCAAGTATTGAAATCCTATAAATTGCAATACTCCAAATGTAACGCCCAGTATGGCGGTTATTGTTATTAGTCTGCGATAACGTTGCATTTCCCTTGCTTTAAAAGCTTTTACGGAAAGATGCATAGTTATGCTGCTTAGTATAATAACAGCAGTGGAATACCAAAATATAACAGGCAAAGAAAATTCAAGCCAGTTTACCTGGTTACTTCTAACTATGTATGCACTTGTTAATCCTGCAAACATCATTACAATGCTGCCCATGGCCACCCAAAGTGTAAATTTATGCGGGTGTATCCTGCTTCGTTGATTACTGCTCACTGTTGTCATCATCACTTTATGTTTAATAATATTTTTTGTCTAAGCTTAGATTCTCTTATCATCTTCCGTTGTGTCACTCACTTGTACTTCCTTCTCTGTATTCAACAGTAGCTGCTATGTATTTAAAGGGATTTTATCAGCAAGTAGTGCAAGAAACACAACAGGAAGATAAATATAACTGCTAAACATTACTCGTCTTGCAGCCTTTACATCCATTTCTATGTATAATCTCACACACTGTATAACTATAAAAACATTAGCAGCAATTACGATCCACATGCTTACGGTACCGGTAAGTCCAAAATAAAATGGCAGTATGCCAACAGGTATCATCATTACAGCATATGCTATTGCCTGCAAAGCAGTCATTCTCGTGGGTTCATTTCCACCAGGTAATAATTTAAACCCGGCCTTTGAATAGTCATTATGTGCAACCCAGGCAATTGCCCAAAAATGCGGAAACTGCCATAAAAACTGTATTCCAAATAAAGCCCAGCCTGCAGCATTTGAAACTGAGGTGCCCTCTACAATTGCAAAAGGACTGAATGCATTTGTTGCCGCGACCCAACCTATCAAACACGGAACAGCGCCGGGAAAAGCACCTACCAATACGGAAACTGAGCTGATTTTTTTTAAAGGCGTGTATATGTATGCGTATAAGAAAAGACTGAAAGCAGAAAGTAGTGCAGATGAAAGATTGAAAAATTCATACATCAGCCACACACCTACGATACCGGCAATAAAAGCAAACGCATAAGCTTCGGTGACATTCATCCTTCCACTTGCTACAGGGCGTTTAATTGTCCTTTTCATTAATGCATCGGTATCTTTTTCAGAAGCCTGATTAATAGCATTTGCGCTTCCTGTTACGAGCATACCAGCAACAAATAAAATAATGATCATTTTAAGATCATAAGCTACAATATTTGGAGCCAGCAGATAACAGATCACACATGAAAAAACCACTGTAAAACTGAGCGTGAATTTAATCAGCAAAAAATAATCTTTAACCTTTGATGCAAGGGAAAAAGATGTAGAAGTATTAAGTGATTTACTCATTATATGTGAAGATTGAAAACTCTTCATCAAACCAGAAATTAAGCTTTATGAAAATGCCCTGAATAAGTCAGGGCATTAACTATTTAAGAATACTTACATCTTATTTTGTAATACTTCAAGACTAATGATTGGTACTTTCATCTGCCCCAATAGGCGTAGTTTGCGGAACAAACTCTTTACCATCCCTTCCATAATCGTAAGCCCAGCGATGAACTTCAGGTATTTCTCCAACCCAGTTCCCATGACCAGGATTAATGGGTGTAGTCCACTCAAGTGTATTTGAACCCCATGGATTAGGATTGGTAACCTTTCTTCCGCGAAATATTGAAAAGAAGAAATTAAAGAGGAATAACAATTGGACACAAAACACTATCATCGCAACTGTACTTATAAATCTGTTGAGGTCTGCAAATTGCTTAAAACTTTCCCAAACGCTGTAATCGTAATAACGACGCGGCATTCCCGCAAGACCTTCATAGTGCATTGGCCAGAAAATAAGGTATGCACCAATCATTGTTAACCAAAAGTGTATATAACCAAGATTGTTGTTCAGGTAACGTCCATACATTTTAGGGAACCAATGATAAATACCACAATACATACCAAACACTCCTGCAACGCCCATTACTATATGAAAGTGTGCAATCACAAAATATGTATCGTGAAGATGAATATCCAATGCAGAGTTCCCAAGCCATATACCGGTTAACCCGCCAGAAATAAACATACTCACAAAGCCAATTGCAAATAACATTGCGGGTGTAAAACGAAGGTTTCCTCTCCATAATGTGGTTAGCCAGTTAAAAACTTTAATAGCCGATGGTACTGCTATCAATAATGTTAACAATACGAATATTGATCCCAGAAATGGGTTCAATCCTGTTACAAACATGTGATGCGCCCAAACCAAGAATGAAAGAATTGCTATTGCAAACAATGACCCAACCATAGCCATATAACCAAAAATTGGTTTCCGGGCATTAACACTCATTACCTCAGATACTATTCCCATACCAGGTAAAATAATAATATATACTTCAGGGTGCCCTAAAAACCAAAATAGATGCTGGAATAAAATAGCATTTCCGCCTTCATTTGGTAGTGCACCGACGCCGTTGACAAAAATATCGGAGAGATAAAAACTTGTTCCAAAATTCCTATCAAATATCAAAAGTATAAACCCTGAAAGCAATACAGGGAATGACAACACGCCTAATACGGCAGTGAAAAATAATGCCCAAATAGTGAGTGGTAACCGGGTCATACTCATCCCTTTGGTGCGCATATTCAAAATAGTAGCAATATAGTTAAGACCCCCAAGTAATGAAGAAACAACAAATAGTGCCATCGCTATTATCCAAAGATCCATACCTGTTTTAGAACCTGGCGATGCATCCCCTAATGCACTAAGTGGAGGGTAAGCAGTCCATCCACCACTAAAGGGACCCGTTTCTACAAATATGGATGACAGCATTACTACACTTGCTATAAAAAAGAACCAATAACTAAGCATGTTCATAAATGGCGATGCCATATCTCTTGCACCAATCTGCAAGGGAATTAAAAGATTAGCAAAAGTTCCACTAAGCCCTGCTGTCAATACAAAGAAAACCATCACTGTACCATGCATAGTAACAAGTGCATAATATGCTTCTGCTGTTATATGCCCCCCTTTTGCCCATTTACCTAAAATATCTTCAAGCCATGGAAATGTTGAATCTGGATATCCCAGTTGCAAGCGGAAAAGGACTGACATTAAACCACCCATTACAGCCCAAAACATACCGGTGATCAAAAACTGTTTACCGATCATTTTATGATCCTGGCTAAAAACATATTTCGTAATAAAAGTTTCATGGTGATGATGCTCATGGTGTTCACCATGCTCTGTATCATGATGAATGATTCCACCAACGTGAGGATCTAAAACAGCTTCGTTACTCATATCTCAGGTTCTTTAAAATTATATTAAAACTTATGATCGAACAGGCCTCTTGCCTGAGCGGATATTAAATTTTCTCTTTTTTTACCTCTAAGTCAGGCTTTAATCGAACAGCAGTTGCTTTTGTGGTATCAGAAGCCGGAGTAGCAGGTTTAATATTCGCGGGGTCTTTATCAGGAAAAGCAGCGTAATAAGCAGGCTTTTGTTTAGCCATCCATTCATCATACTCGGCTTGCGTAACCACCTCAATAACCCCTTTCATTGAATAATGTCCGTTTCCGCACATTTGATCACAACTAATTTCGTATTGAAAATTCGGGTTGCCCGTACTTTCTTTCATTTCTTTAGTAGTAAACTTCGGCGTAAACCACAAAGTTGTAGGCGTACCAGGAACGGCATCCATTTTTAATCGGAACCAGGATAAACCTACATCATGTACTACATCACGTGAACCAATGATGAGTTTTACCGGTTTATTTTTTACTACATACATTGTTTGCTCTGTAACAATATCATCATGTGCGGCTACATCATCTTTAACATTAATTCCAGCACTGTCACGCCAGTTCAAACCAAGTGAATTATCCGCAGGATCAATCATTCTGAAGTACTTTTTTCCAAACACACCATCATTTCCTGAGTATCGAAATATCCAACCAAATTGCTTCCCTGTAACTTCTACTTGCATCGCATTCTTAGGCGCATCTCCGGTAAAGGAAAACCAGTTGCGAAGACCAATTACTACTAAAACTGTGAGAGCAATGGCGGGCACCACGGTCCACACTATTTCCATTGTATTGTTATGCGGGAAAAAGAATGCCTTGCGCTTTTCACTTTCCTGGTAGCGGTATGCAAACCAAAATAAAATACATTGAGTAATTACAAATACAATCCCGGTAATGATTAAAGTAACCCAAAGCATCTGGTCAACTTTTTCGCCCTGTAGACTTGCAGATTCATGAACAAGCAAAGTTTTACCAACCAATGCATCATTGCAAAAATATACACCGATCAAACCCGCAATAAGAAATGCTATCATGAAAAAGCCATTGATCTTATTATTCTCTTTTCTTGTACGGTCTTCGCCCTTCAGCACTGCTACATATTCACTGGCTTTAGCAATCTGAAATATGATCAGAAAAACAAGAATGATAACGGCTATTACAAAAAAGAATGACATAACTTAATTATTAAATCTACACGTATAATTAAAACAGCTTTACTCAAATAGTATTTCCACTTTTCTATATTGTGTGGTGTATAATACTTTCCTTGAGGAAAGGATGATACTTGCCTAACAAAGGTTTATTTGCAAGTTCCTTACTAACCAGGAATATAATTAGTCCTACAAAAAAAGCGGCTACTCCAAAATCTAACCAGCCTAGCGAAACATGATCTTTTGAAACACTTCCCATAACCATTTGGAAAAAATCTATCCAATGACCAAATATGATTAACACAGCCATAAAAGTAACCAGTGTATAATTTCTTTTAGTAGAGCGCTTCATTAAAATTAACAACGGACACACGAAATTGATTATAAGGTTTAAAAAAAAGATACCCTTATAAGGTCCCTGTATGCGATCTTTAAAATAAATAGTTTCTTCTGAAATATTACCATACCATATCAGCATGTATTGGGAAAACCAGAGATATGTCCAGAATATAGAAAATGCAAACATGAATATACCAAGGTTATGTAAATGCTCTTTATTAGCGTATTCCAAATAGCCTTTATTTTTCAGGAAAATAACCCATAATGTAATTAATGCCATACCGCTTACAAATGCGCTTGCAAAAGTGTACCAGCTATACATGGTGGAATACCAATGTGCATCAAGGCTCATTAGCCATAACCATGGAATAGTAGAACCTACTGTAAGTGCAAACCAAACGATAAATAATGAAGCTGTAACCGTATTTCTCCAAATATAACTTTTACCTTTCTCCGAATCCATTACGCCTTCGTCTGCTTCACTACTCAGTTTTCGCATGCGTGCTCCTAATAATATCCACAGACCTATTGCAAGTGTCGTCCATATAAGAAAGAATATAGGATTAAGAAATCCTAGTTTCCCTTTAAGTACCGGATCTGTCTTAGCATCCTCACTTAACCAGTGATAAATATGATGATTATGATCTATAACGATTATATAGAAAAGAATAAGCCATGTGATGCTTCCTAAAGTAATTACTGCCTTTGAAATAGCTTCAGGAACCCTGCGAAATACCATTTGCCAGCCTCCCATTGCTAAAGTTGTTGCGCAAATAAAAAACATACTTGCGTTACAGATAAGCGTAAAGAAAATGCTGTTGTACATCAGTGTACCCCAGAAAACAGATTTCTCCTGTTCATCACTGCTGAATCCTTTTGTAACTAACCCAATGATCAATGCCAAAACTCCAATAGCTATTAAGGTCAGTGACCATGTTTTCGTTCTTGAAGGCATTTCGAATTGTGCTCTGAATGAAGCCATTTTATTTCCTTTTATCTCAGGTTAAACTTTATTTTTTTGCTGAAGCTGTGCTGTCTGTTACCGCAGGAGCAACAGTTTTAGCCTGTTTCGATTTTATGTAATGGATGATTGCCCAACGCTGATCTCTTGTTAATTGCGATGCATAGCTACCCATTAAATTCTTGCCATAAGTAATGGAATAAAACATTTGTCCTTCAGGCATCGACTCATACTTGACATCCCCAACCAAAGTCGCTGGTTTTGCAGGGTATGGCCCGCTTCCGTCTTTATATAAAGGACCGTTTCCATTTAATTTGGGGCCATGACAAATACCGCAATTAATCAGGTATTGTCTTTCTGCCTCTTTCATCTGAGCATCATCTAAAGGAGGCAAAGGATTTGTAATTGCTTTTGCTGCTATATAATTAGTCGTATCGCCGGGAGCATCTTTCTTTAAAGGAAACGGTATTTCTTCCCCGCGTGCAATGGTTCCTGCAACAGGCATATTGTTGTAAAATATTTTATCATCTGTACGCTTTTCATCAGTCGAAAATAACGATGAATCACGAGCTGCATAAGTTTCATACGCCCGGCTGTAAGCCATATCAGGCATGTAAACACTTCCCGGATCGCGCCTGATATCACTACAGGCGGCTAAACCAATTGCTGATGTAATAAAAACTATAACAGATATTTTTTTCATCTTCCGTTTTTTCAGTTCGTTTTGTATTTATGCAACACTAACTGCTGTTTCTTTTATCAATTGCTGTTCTTTATCATATGTACCCAACCACCAGCCCGGCTCTGCTTCCTGTACATTTATTTCATTTGCTCCGGCGCTTGCTAAAAATCCTTTCAGATCCTCTACATTGGTTTTAGTTGTGCATTCAATAACCATAACAAATGTATCATCAGTTGACCTGGGATGAAAAACGTGTTTTTTAAGAAAAGGAGCCATTTGACATAGGTAACAAAAAGTAATTACCATACCCACTGCAGAGAAAAGTACCGTCAATTCAAAAATAATAGGAATCCATGCCGGCAAAGAAAAATGGGGCTTACCGCCAAAATTCAAAGGCCAGTCTTTTGTAAGTATCCAGCTAATACAACTTATTGCAGTTGTAGTACCCGTAATACCATAAATAAATCCTGCTGTGTGAAGACTTGTCTCACGCAAACCCATTGCATGATCGAGACCATGCAGCGGAAACGGTGTGTAAACATCATGTATTTTATACCCTGCTACCCGTACTTTTTTTACGGCAGGAAATAAAATATCCTCATCTTTAAAACAGCCTACTACAAATTTCTTTTTTGCCATATACTTGCGCTTTAAGCTGTGAACCCGTGCGTACAAAAATTTATATACAATACCTGCCTTTTTTGCTTCACAATGTTCAGAACGATGAACGGATTGCGACGCAACAGAAGTCCAATTATGGTTTCAAAAGCATGTATCAAAAAGGACTTATTTTTTAATGAGCATGTGCATACTCATGCACAAATTCTTCAACTTCTTTCTCTTCAATGTGCCCTACATTTTCCTTATAACTTTCACCTGTTGTTTTCAACACATGTTTGATCTCAGCTATAGCTATTACAGGGAAATATTTGGAAAACAGGAAGAAGCAGGTAAAGAATAAACCAAATGTACCTAGATAAAATCCGATTTCCCAAATAGATGGACTGTAATACACAGACCAGCTTGACGGAAGATAATCACGATATAAAGATGTAACGATGATCACAAAACGTTCAAACCACATACCAACGTTTACTATAATGCTCATGAAAAAAGTTACAAATATGTTTCTTCTCATCTTACGGAACCAGAATATTTGCGGGCTGATTACATTGCAAGACATCATTGCCCAATAAGCCCAGCCATAAGGGCTAAACAGATTGGCTCTGCTATACCAAAAAGCATAACCTTCATATTTATTCTGGCTATACCATGCCATAAACAATTCAGTAAGATAGGCACAACCAACAATTGAGCCTGTAAGAACAATTACTTTATTCATGGCCTCGATGTGACCAAGCGTAATATAATCTTCCAGTGAATATACTTTACGCAATACCAACATTAGCGTTTGCACCATTGCAAATCCAGAGAAGATAGCGCCTGCCACAAAGTAAGGAGGAAAAATAGTTGTATGCCAGCCCGGAATAACAGATGTTGCAAAGTCAAATGATACAATTGTGTGCACGGAAAGTACGAGCGGTGTAGCAAGACCTGCCAATACCAGTGCTAAAGATTCTTGCCTTTGCCAATGTTTGGTTGAACCACTCCATCCGAATGAAGCAATACCGTATAATTTTTTACGCAATTTTGTTTTGGCCCTGTCACGAACTGTAGCAAAGTCTGGAAGCAACCCACTGTACCAAAATAAAAGAGAAACAGTAAAGTAAGTAGAGATCGCGAATACATCCCAAAGAAGCGGTGAATTAAAGTTTACCCACAAAGGACCGCGTGTATTTGGGTAAGGCATTACAAAAAAGGCCATCCACACACGACCCATATGCCAGATAGGGAATTGCCCTGCACACATTACAGCAAAGATGGTCATCGCTTCTGCTGCGCGGTTTACCCCCGTTCTCCATCCCTGGCGGAAAAGTAAAAGAATCGCAGAAATGAGTGTACCTGCGTGGCCAATACCAACCCACCAAACGAAGTTGGTAATATCCCATCCCCAACCTACTGTTTTATTAAGATTCCACTGTCCAACTCCATAGGTAACTTCGCTAAAAACAGAATAACTACCAAACATGAGCAAAGCAACAGCTATAAAGAACCCTATATACCAAAGCTTGCTGGGCTTTACTTCAATAGGCCTGCAAATATCTTCTGTAACCTGGTGATAATCCTTACTGCCATATACCAGCGGTTCTCTTAATTGTGATTCGTACTTAAGACTCATTGTAATCTGGTTATTTTTATTACTTCTCTTACGGTTTAATGAAAGAGAATTTTTATTACATCAACTAAAAATCTTTTCTCAGCTTCTGTTGTGTCACTCACTTGTACGCTTTGTTCATTTCTCAGCAATAATGGTAACCCTATTCAAATTATCCTTGCTGATGCGCTTCCTCTTCTTCTTTTTTATTACGCACTTTAGCCAGGTAATTTACATTGGGTAAAGTGTGCACTTGCTCAATTACATAAAAATTGCGTTGTTTATTTTCCATACGACTCACTGCAATTGCACTCTTTGAGTTATTTACATTTCCAAATACAATAGCATCCGTTGGGCAACTCTGCTGGCAAGCTGTCTTTATATCAGTATCTTCAAGAGGACGACTGAGTTTCTTTGCTTTCAGTTTACCTTCTTGTAAACGCTGTACACAGAAAGAACATTTCTCGATTACACCACGGCTACGTACCGTAACATCCGGATTCAATACCATTCTTGAAAGATCATCATTCATTACATGAACAACATCATCCAAATGACCAACGATCTGTTGATCCTGGTTATTAGGGAAACTATCTGCTCCGGTATAATCAGCCCAGTTAAAGCGACGCACTTTATATGGACAGTTGTTGGCACAATATCTGGTACCAATACAACGGTTATAAGTCATTTGATTTAACCCCTCACTACTGTGGTTGGTGGCAGCAACCGGGCAAACATTCTCACATGGAGCATTATCGCAGTGTTGACACATCAGCGGCTGGAACACTACGTTAGGATTTTCAAGATCACCGCTGTAGTAGCGGTCAATACGCATCCATTGCATATCGTGGAAACGGGCCACTTCGCTCTTACCTACTACAGGAATATTATTCTCAGCACTACAGGCCACAACGCAAGCCCCGCAACCAGTACAGGAGTTTAAATCAACACTCATTCCCCATTTAATACCGGGCTTATCGTAGTAAGGATATATCGTTCCCTGTTTTTCAAAATTCTCAATACCACCAAATGGTTTTAATTCTTCTTCCCTGTCTTCAATTATTTCATTTGGATCTTTTATAAATTCAGCAAGCGTAAGTTCTTTCATCACCTCCGTACGTTTACCCTGGCTTGTATCGTAAGAGCTGTGTGTTTGCGTAAGCGCAACCTTAAATGTATCACCTGTTACTTTAAGATCAACATTTGCCACCGCAAAACTTACAGTACCATTACTTAACCCTGCAAATGGAAATACATTTTGTCCTACCCCATTTGCAGTTTTACCAACTTCAGCATTTCTCCCATAACCTACTGCAATACCTACCGTATCTGGATGTGTTCCCGGAATAATAAGTACTGGCAGATTTATTGTCTTGCCATTTACCGTAACACTTACAACTTGCTTTTCAGGATGCACTTCATATGCATCTGATTGACCACCATTAGCAAGGTCAATATTCAAAAGAGACTTAGCTTTTGCAGGAGAAACGATCAGATAATTATCCCATGTAGCTCTTGTAATAGGATCAGGCATTTCCTGCAACCACGGATTTGTTGCCCCTGTAACGCCTACAGAAACTTTCTGGTATAGAACTAATTCAGTTGCTCCGCCTTTCTTCGCGCTACCTACAGCAGCAATAGCACCTGCAACAGCAGCACTATTAAATGTTCCACCAGAAGCAGCAACCTCAGCCGCATTGATCACGCCATCTTGCAACGCTTTATCCCATGCCACTTCACTACCCAACTTTGTAAGCCAAAAGTTTTTTACATAGGCTAAATAATCAGTAGCAGCTCCTGTCCATTTTAAAAGATTATCCTGCCATTGGCGGGTTTTGAATAATGGATATATTGTGGGCTGCATCAGTGAATAATACCCGGTTTTAGGTTCAGCATCACCCCAACTTTCGAGGAAGTGATGATCAGGAATTACATATTTACAATTAAGTGTAGTCTCATCCTGTCTTGGATTAAATGAAACAGTAACTTTCGTTTTCTTCAACCCACTTTTTACTTTTTCCGCATCAAACCATGAATAAACAGGATTAGCTCCATGTACCAATAATGCGCCTACTGATCCTGCGTTCATATCTTCTACCAGCTTCGCAAAATCAGCATCAATACCTGCTTTATAATTCAAAGTTGAAGACCAGTCAATCGTAGAGCCCCCCGCACCTATTGCTTCATTAATTGCATTTACAATAACCTGCGTGTTTACATCATTACTGCCGCAAACAACTACAGCAGATCCTTTTGCAGATACTAAAGATTTTGCCGCAGCATCAATACCTGCTTTCAATTTAGCGTCTGCTATGCCAGAAACACCTTGTCCGTTTACTGCGCTTAATAAAGCAGCGGCAACAGCTCCTGTTTCAGATGGACGATGTAAATATCTTTCATCGGCATTGGAACCTGTTAAGCTGGCTATGGTTTCAAAATGAATATGCTTGCTCATGCCAGGGCTTTTTTCATTGATCTTTTTGCCCTTTGCATATTGCTTTGAAAATTCAATAGGACTTAACCATGTACCAAGAAAATCAGCACCAATGCTTACGATAACTTTTGCGTAATCGAAACGATATGAAGGAATAGCTTTCTTACCATACGTAGCTTCATTAGCCAGCAACATACCACTATATGAAATCGCGTCGTATGTTACATGACGGCTCCCCGGATATTTTGCTAAAAATTCACTGATTACGGCTAATGTAGAAGGAGAGTTAATAGTACTTGTTAGTAAAACAACAGGCGCTCCACCCAAACTACCCATTGCAGAAGCCAATGCCTTATCAATTGCTTCAAGTGTTACTTCTTTTCCATCTATTGTAGGGAACCTTAAACGTGCTGTATCATACAAATCAAGAACCGATGCTTGTACTCTTGCAGAAGTTCCTCCCTTTGTAACAGGTGAAAGATCGTTACCCTCTATTTTAATTGGACGGCCATCCCTAACTTTTGCCAGTATGCTTACCGCATCACCATCTTGTATATAAGTAGTAGCATAATAATTGGCAACACCCGGAATAATATCTTCAGGTTTATTGGCAAAAGGAATAGCTTTTTTCACAGGGATCTCACAACTTGCCGCCAATGCAGCAGCAGCAGTACTGAATCCCAGATATTTAAGAAAATCTCTCCTTGGAGCAGCAGCATGTAAAAAAGATTTACCGTCTTCTGCTTCAAAAGGAAGTTCTTCCTTAAACTCGTCTTTAGCAGTTTTCTGGTATGCTTCTGAATTATTTAACTCTCCGAAACTTTGCCAATACTTATTGTTGCTCATATGCCCTAAATCCCTGAAGGGACTTTTGTATGATTGAATAAAATTCTATTATTGATTAACTGCGTATTCTTTTAAAAAAATGCAGTCTTTAATAATGACATTTCTGACATTCAGTACCACCAATATTCTCTACAGTAATGCTATCTCTCACACCATTCTTCAAATCTTCATGATATTTTTCATATATACTGTAGAAACCATTATCAGCAAATTGAACTTTTGTAGTGCGGTGACAATTGATACACCAGCCCATACTTAATTCTGCAAATTGTTTTACTTCATCCATTTTGGTGATTTCTCCATGACAGGTCTGGCATTGAACTTTGCCTACCATTACGTGCTGCGAGTGATTAAAGTAAACATGATCAGGTAAGTTATGGATCTTTGTCCATGCAATTGGTTTTGCTTTTGAAGCATCCCATGGTTTACCGGGCTCGTAACCGGCATAAGAATATAATTTCTTAATTTCTTCTGTACCATTTACCTCCTTACCTTCTGCAGTATAGAGCTGCTCTCCGGCATATTCATTAATGGCCATATGACAATTCATACAAACATTTACTGAAGGTATATTTGCGTGCTTGCTATCCTGTGCGCCACCATGACAGTACAAACAGTTTATTTGGTTAATGCCGGCATGTACCTTATGAGAGTAGAAAATGGGCTGTGCGGGTTCATAGTTCTGCTGACGCCCAAGACCGATAAGTCCCATAGTAGTATAATATCCTCCAATAAGGAACAATACAAGTGTACCGAACATTATATATACCTTATTCCTCCAAACCGGTACTGGCTCAAGAGCCGGAACACCTTCCTTGTCTGCAGCAAGTTTTTTGAGATTAGCATTTACCTGTAATAAAACAAAGGCAACTATTGCAAGAATTAAAGTAAGTATACCAAAGAGTAATGTATTATCTCCGCTTTCTGCAGCGGCACCTTGAGCTGCACCTCCTGGTGCCGGTGTCTTGGGTGCATTAGCGTTAGCAGCTTCTGTCTTTATGTAACCAAGAATAGCATCAATATCTTTATCAGTAAGTGCAGGAAACAGGTTCATTGCTGTTTTGTTGAAACTGTTATACAGGTTCACTGCATAAGGATAGCCGCTTTTAATAACCTGCTGGTTATTTTTGATCCAGGAATAAAGCATGGCTTTATCTGGCCAGCGATCTTCCACACCTGCCAATGCAGGACCGGTTAATTGTTTATTTACCGCATGGCACGAGGCGCAGTTCTGCGAAAAAAGCGCTTTGCCATCCTGCGAAAATGAACTATTACTGAAAAGCACTGTAAAACCGAAAGCCGCAATCAAAGTTAGTTTCGTGATCATGCTTCTAATGTGGGTCATATTCACAATTCTGTTGTAAAGATGTGGAAAAATGTACCTGAATGGCAGCAAAAGTATGACAGGAATTTGACAAATCACTATCCCTTGAAATTTTTTTTTGACATGCATTTTCATACTTAAAAATTTTGTTTTTCGCTTATTAACACCTATATCCCGAACTTCATTTGTTTGTTTTGTAAGACAGATTTTATCTTATGCTGAAGCAAATACACTTTCAAATAATTATTACCGCTTTTAAATACTTATTTTGTAAAACTACTGTTAGCAAAAAAATATTTTCATTTTTGTGGAGACTTATAGCAAAACAAACCTCTTTGCATAGCTCAGATCACAGACAGTAAAACAAACAACGTGACAAATAAAAAAGTAAGGATCGCCATATTTGCATCGGGAGCTGGAAGCAACGCTAAAAAGATCATAGAGTATTTTAGAAAACATGAACTGGTAGAAGTATCACTTATTGTTAGTAATAAGCCGCAAGCAGGTGTATTACATATTGCTGCCGAAAATAAATTACCAATCTTACTTATCGAACGCGAAAGATTCTTTCGCGGCGATGCTTATATACAGGAATTAAAGGGACATGGCATACAGTTTATCGTGCTGGCAGGTTTTCTCTGGAAGATCCCCGACATGCTTATAAAAGCATTTACTGGTAATATAATTAATATACACCCGGCGCTTTTGCCGAAATATGGCGGTAAAGGCATGTATGGCGCATTTGTGCACGAAGCCGTAATTACAGCCAAAGAAAAAGAGAGTGGCATAACCATTCATTTTGTAGATGAGTTGTACGATCATGGCGATCATATTCTGCAGGTTACCTGCCCGGTTTATCCTAATGATACACCTGCCACACTTGCCCATCGTATTCATGAACTGGAGCATGCACATTTTCCGCTGGTAATAGAAGAAGTGATCATGAAAAAATTTTCTTAACCTGTTTATATAATCATGTAACCAACAGTTGTGCTTTTGTCATCGTCTGTTGTGTCACTCACTTGTACTGTTGGAATAATAAGGAACAGTTGCCGGAAGAAATGAAATGAATTTTTGTTTGCCGGGAATGAATTTTTTATTTACTCAAACAAAGTTTGGATACACACACAAGAGCTGAGTAGATAATCAAAGTGTACAACTGTGCGACGCAACGGAAGCTTCATTATTGATCTACAGACAGGGTCCAAAAAATAATACCACTATTAAAGGCAATATCTATTTTTTTACCTGACCTGCTTCAATTGCATTTTTTTCCTGCAATTTTTTGTATGCCATGATAAATAATGCGCCGAGGTTTTTATGGGGCGGCACATAATCGTCGAAGAGTTCATTCTTTGCGAGTGTTTTGGAGAGACTTGCCCAAAGCTGCGGCCAGTTAAGATCTTTACCCTGGCGAACCGATTCGAGAATTAAGCTGATCATGGGGCCGTTTACCAAACCACTACCGGTTTGTTTGGAAGCTACGATCTGTGCTGCCGGGCAAATCTTTAAGATTTTATCCAGATTCTGGTAAGCACCACAACTACCAAGCAACACTACTTTGGCGGATGATGCAAGCTGATCGATGGTGGAAGGCAACCAATAACTATGCCCACGGTGTATAACAATTGTAGGGCTTATGTCTTTATTAAAAAGATAATCGTTAAGATCTGACTGTGCTTTTGCATCAAGGCTTTTGCTTTCATCAAGAGGTTTGTTTGCATATATAATAACAGGCACCCCTTTGGTAGAAGATACTGTAACCCACTCTTCGCTATTGGTAATTTTCCAATTGGCTTTACTAAAACTGTTCAGGAAACTGCTGAATACGGATTTCCCGTCTTTATCGCCATAAAAGAATTGCTGCACAATAATTTTACCTGAGGCATCCTGCAAACTTTTATTTGGCATAAAGTAAACAGGTGGTATACCCAGTACTTCTGATACATTGATATTGTTGGAAGAATCCATAGAAAGAAACAATGTATTAAGGATGCTGTAAATATCTTTTCGTTTTTCGTTATTTGTTTGCACGGCCTGCTGAATGTTCCATTGCACCTGATTAAGTATAAGGTTACGAACAGCAGGATCATTTATGCTTGCGTAGGAATTAGCAACGTCAACAGCATCTTCAAGACTTTCCGTATTATGAAGATTATTTACAAAAGCTTTCATGAGCAGTTGCGCATTGTTGTTGTCCATACGCTTTAAAAAATCATCGAGCGTATTATAGTTAGAAGCAATTTTTATCCATTTTTTAAAATGATCAAAGCGCACACTCATCAGCAATGAATCAGACTTAGGACTTTTCATGCGCTGCCAGATCCTGGGATACACGCCTTTTACATAGCTTGATGTATAGATGATTTCTTCACCTTCAACGGCCATGTAATATAATTCTTCGGGGGTAAAAGGTTCAAGTATCTTAAATCTTACACGTTCATCGTTTACATCATGGAGCCCGTTAATGGTATTAATAAAAGGATCTGCAGCTTTTTTTTGTATTTTAATACGCAGGCTCTGTGCTGCCATTGGCGTGTCTCTTCTGCGTACCATATCAGCATAATCAATGGCTGTTTGCACCAGCAGTTTATAGTACTTTACGTCATCATCCATTACAGCAGACACATTCTCGAAACTAAGTTTACCTCTGTAAAGATTATCCAGGAAAGGAAAGAGTTGCCTGCCTGATTTTAACTGCGCCATACGACTGATGATGCGTACTAATGAATCAGGATTGTTGCGAATCTTTGATGCCAGCAGGTTTGAAGCAGCTGCGTAAGTATACAAACTTTCAGGATCGCGTTTGGCTATTTGCGCCACAAGACTATCTGTAAATGGAAGCAACGGGTTTTGGCTTAACAATGGCAAGGCCTTATTCCTGTACTTATCGCAATACTTTAGCAGCACCATGTTATATGAGCGTTCAAAACCAGTATTCTGACTAAATGCTATTGTATGCAATAAAAGATTTCCGGTTTCATAAGGATATTTATAAATATTATTTTCAATAGACTCGCCCTCTCTTTCAAGTGGCATACATTCTTTGTATGCATCTAGAATATCCGGAAGCGTAGCATATTTAACAGAGTCCATTCGGCAACCAAACATATAACCGTTAAGCAGTTCTGTAAGTCCACGAAGAAATTTTATTTTCCCATTATTATCAAGTAATGAATCTGATTCTATGCCGGCACTTAATTTATCTACTCCGTCAGTAATTGTAATGGTCAGTTCATTGTTTAGGCCATTATTAGGGGTTACAGTAAAAAGACTATCTGCTTTTCCGTCCATTGCCAGTAACTTGTGCTGGGCAGCGTCTAAAGCTTCGTGAAAATATAAACGGGAAAGCGGAATATTAGTATCTGCAGAGGGTTGTGCTTTTACTGAATAAAACAGAACGAGTAATGCTATTAGTATAAAATTTCTTTTCATTAGTAATTGTAGTGCTTCTCAATATGTACTTATCCCTGCAAATTTAGCTATAGTTTTCGCTTAACAATAAGATAATGCTTTATCCGTGCCAGAATGATTTTGTAAAATTATTTTTGTGTAAAGGAATTGTTAATGGAAACCAAGGCAAAGAAAGTTTTGATAGCAGATGATGAAAAGGATATACTGGAAATAATCAGTTATAACCTTTCAGGTGAAGGATACGAGATCTATACCGCAAAAGATGGTAATGAAGCGCTTGATATGGCCAGGAAAATACATCCTGATCTTATTATCCTTGACATAATGATGCCCTATAAAACAGGTATCGAAGTTTGCCAGATATTAAGAAGCGATGAGCAGTTCAGAGAAACGCTTATTATTTTCCTCACTGCACTAAGCGATGAAACATCCCATATAAAAGGACTGGAATCAGGTGGTGACGACTACGTAAGTAAACCAATAAGCCCTAAAATTTTGGTAAGTCGCGTAAATGCACTCTTTCGAAGAATACACAAAGACACAGAAGAAAAAGCAATAACGATTGGCAATCTAATCATTGATCCTGTAAAGTTTATAGTTACACTAAAAGGCAAAGACATTATTCTTGCCAAAAAGGAATTTGAGTTACTTTATTTATTGGCATCCAAACCAGGACGTGTATTCCTTCGCAATGAAATATTGAGTCAGGTATGGGGGCAGGAAGTAATTGTTGGCGATAGAACCATCGATGTACATATACGCAAAATAAGGCAGAAGCTCAACCTTGATTGTATCACTACGGTAAAAGGCGTGGGATATAAATTCAACCTTTAGTGTTCAATACTTTTCAACGTCCATTTATGGGTTAACTGAATTCAACTAAATTGCGGTACCTGTATGGCAACGTTTAAAACAAAAAATCTTTCACCGGTTAACTTATCGCTTTTTACAGCGATGGTGCTCTCGATACCTGTAAGCATCGCTTTTTATATTGTCAGCAAAAATGTTTATGCCGGAATTGTTGCTTTGGCTGTAACACTTTTAGGTAATTATCTGCTGATACGTTTTGTACTCGAGTCTTTTATATACCGCAAAATCAAACTTATTTACAAATTTATTTACCAGACAAAAGCCAGTAAAAAAGAGGAAATGTATTATAAATACATTCTACCCAACAAAAGCATAGACGAGGTAAGA
The DNA here is from genome assembly GCF_007971225.1 of Panacibacter ginsenosidivorans. Taxonomy (NCBI): domain Bacteria; kingdom Pseudomonadati; phylum Bacteroidota; class Chitinophagia; order Chitinophagales; family Chitinophagaceae; genus Panacibacter; species Panacibacter ginsenosidivorans. The sequence continues at coordinate 2,815,133 of NZ_CP042435.1, forward strand.
GAAGATGTAGAAGAATGGGCACAACAAAAGAAAACAGAGATAGAAACCTTGCGCAGCAATGAGAGTTTCCGTAAAGAATTTCTGCAAAATCTTTCGCATGAATTTAAAACACCCATCTTTAGTATACAGGGCTATGTAGATACACTATTAAACGGAGCCCTTGAAAATCCTGCCGTGAACAGGAAATTTTTGGAGAACACATATAAGAATGTTGAAAGAATGGTAAATCTTGTAAGTGATCTTGATGAGATAACAAAGCTTGAAAGCGGTGAGCAACCATTGTATAAAGAAAATTTTATCATCCAGGATCTGATAAAATATGTATTCGAAACCCTTTCTCTAAAAATGGTGGAGCGTAATATAAAAGCCGGCATAAAAAAAGGATGTGAACAACCGGTATTTGTTTTTGCCGATAAAGAAAAGATAGGCCGGGTGTTAACCAATCTTGTTGAGAATGCCGTTAAATACGGAAGCCATGGTGGCAACATCGTTGCCAGTGTATACAACACAGACGATCGTCATGTGCTTATTGAAATAAGTGACGATGGCATTGGCATTTCCGAAGAACATTTGCCCCGCATCTTTGAACGTTTCTATCGTACAGATACAGGCCGCAGCAGAAATGTAGGCGGTACGGGCCTGGGACTTTCCATTTGCAAACATATCATCGAAGCGCATGGGCAAACCATCCATGTACGCAGCAAACCAGATGTAGGAACTACCATTGGCTTTACACTCGAAGCAAGGAAAATGTAATTTTTTATGATACCAGCTTTTATACCTTGTAGCATCTTTGTTGCGTCGCATTACGTTCATCACCTGTACTAATATTCAGCTTTTATTTAACGGATACTAATGTTGCCATATTTGCTACAGTACAAGAGTGCGACGCAACAACTGCTGCTCAAAGAACAGCAAGCTTAGTTCATAAAAATAAAAAAGTGAGCAGTTAACTCACCTTTTATATTCAACTCAATTTCACTTTTAGATCATCATTCTCAAAGGCTCTTCCAGCAAGCTTTTCAGCGTTTGCAGGAATGCCGATCCTGTTGCGCCATCTACCACGCGGTGGTCGCAGCTCAGGGTCACTTTCATCACATTACCCGGAACGATTGCACCATTCTTAACCACAGGTTCCTGTGATATTCCACCTACCGCAAGAATACATGCATCCGGCGGATTGATGATGGCAGTGAACTGGTCAATACCAAACATACCGAGATTAGAGATAGTAAATGTGCTGCCTTCCCAATCTGCAGGCTGCAGCTTTTTATCTTTTGCTTTTTGTGCGTAGTCTTTTACTTCGGCGGCAATCTGGCTCAAAGATTTTGTGTCTGCAAATCTTATTACAGGAACCAGCAAGCCTTCATCAACAGCAACTGCAACACCAATATTTACATGATAATTGGTTCTTATTTTATCCCCTAACCAGCTGCTGTTTACTTTTGGATGCTGCTTTAACGCAACAGCTACAGCCTTCAGCACAAGATCATTAAAACTGATCTTCACTTTGCTCATTTCATTAAGCTTACCACGGGCAGCCACACATGCATCCATATCAATACTCATGGTAAGATAGAAGTGCGGCGCAGTAAATAAGCTTTCGCTTAAACGACGGGCAATGGTCTTGCGCATTTGAGAAACCGGTGTCTCCACAAAATTTTCCTGGCCCGCCGGTACAGATGGTGCGGCTGGCGCAGCAGCTTTTGCTGCCGGAGCGGCGGCTGCAGGTGCAGCAGATGGTGTAAAGCTGTCTACATCACTTTTAGTGATCCTTCCATTATCGCCACTGCCTTTCACATATTTAAGGTCTATGCCTTTTTCTGATGCAATCTTTTTGGCAAGTGGCGAAGCAAATATTCTTCCTTCATTTACCACTTGTTGTTCTGCAGCGGGTGCTGATGAAGCTGCCGCAGCAGGTGAAGCTGTTTCAATTTTTGGCGCAGCTTCGGTTTTAGCAGCAGGTGCAGCAGTACCGCCACCGTTCTTCAAAGCATTCACAACACCATTCACATCAAAACCTTCTTTGCCAATAATGCAAAGTAAATCATTCACCTGTATCTTTTCTCCGGCTTTTGCACCCTGGTATAATAAGATACCTTCTTTATAACTTTCCAGTTCCATGGTGGCTTTATCTGTTTCAATATCAGCCAGCACTTCGCCTTTTTTTACAACATCTCCAACATTTTTATGCCAACCGGCTATTACGCCTTCGGTCATTGTATCGCTCAAACGCGGCATTAATACTACTTCTTCCATTGATGAAACATCAACAGCAGCAGTTTCTTTTTTGGGAGCAGCTTCTTCCTTTTTTGGTTCTTCTTTTTTTGGAGCTTCTTCAACTTTTGGCGCAGCAGCCCCATTTCCGCCACCTGCATGTTGTGCAACTAAAGCACTTACATCCTCACCGGCTTTACCAATGATTGCCAGCAGGTCATTTACCTGTAGTTTGCCACCTTTATCAGCGCCTACGTGCAGCAGCGTGCCTTCCTGGTAGCTTTCCAGTTCCATGGTAGCTTTATCCGTTTCTATTTCAGCTAAAAGATCACCTTTCTTAACTGCATCGCCTGGTTTTTTGTGCCATGCAGCAATTACACCTTCAGTCATGGTGTCGCTCAAACGGGGCATTAAAATCACTTCTGCCATTGGTATATATGATTTAAATATTCTTTTTTTGCTTTTTGTAACCGGCTGCAATGCTACTATTGTACTTCGGTTGTGTCACTCACTTATACTTAAGGAACGCTTTGCAGCAATTTTTTTCGAGCCGTGAAATTACAGTAAAATGCAATAGATACAAGTTAGTGTTCGGTTTTTTGTAAAGATGCATGCAACGGTTATTCGATATGCAATGGTATGCTGTACAAGAGTGCGACGCAACAACAGATGCCCAAGGATGAAATGCCGGGTTCAAAAGATTAATAATCAAGCTCCAGCCGCAATTTATCTTTTAACTCTTTAAGCAATGGATATTGCTCTGCTAATTTTTCGAAACGCTGGCGGCTGTTTAGCGAAAGATGCGCCGGCACTGCATCCTGTTCGCCCTCTTCAACCAAAACCTTGAAAGTTATGCTGCGGTTATTGAATGCCTGTTGAATAAAATCGGCCAGCAACATTTTCTCCTGCTCAATAAACCGTTGCTGCGTAAGCGCATTCACCGTTACGGTAAAAAAGTTGTCGGCTTCTATTTTTAGTTTGGCAAGTTTGAAAGTGTTGGCAGACGAGTGCTTTTGCTGCTCATCCATTTTTTTTGCGTACTGGTTCCAGTAATCGTTAAGCTTCTCAACGTTTAGCGCTTCTGCCTCTTTTATTTCTTCGATCAGGTATTGATCTCCGTATTTAGATTTTAAAGATTCCAGCAAACTTACTTTACCACCTCCTGAAGGCTTTGCGTTTGTTGCGACAGCTTTTATTTGCTTCGAAGCAAGTGGTGGTTCCGGTTGTTTTATAACAGCCGTTTCAGTTTTTGGTAAAAACTTTTGTGCTTCGGGCCCTGCTTCCTGTATATATAATTTAGGTGCGGCTTTTGTTTCCTCTGCAGGTTTTACCTGTAAAGAGTTGATCGATTTTATTTTATAAGCTATGGGTGAATCAACCCGTTTTTTTTTAACAACACTACCATTATCCATAGAGAGCTCTATGGCCTGTTGCAGAAAGTTTAATTTAATAAGCGCCATTTCAACATGCAGTCTTTTGTTGCGGGCCATTTTGTAGCTTATCTCGGCTTCGCTCAGAATATTTAAGGCGCTTATCAGAAAAGAAAGACCAGAAGTTTTAGCAACAGAAATATATTTATCCTGCATGCCTTCTACCACATCTAATAACGCTGCGGCTTTCGCATCTTTACACACAAGCAGGTTGCGGATGAATTCAGCAAAACCATTCAGCACCATATCACCTTCGAAACCTTTTTTATTTATTTCGTCGTAGAGTAACATAGCGCCTGCAAGATCCTGCTGCAGAAGATTATCAAGCAGTTTAAAATAATAATCATGATCAAGAATATTTAAATGCTCTAGTGTATTTTGATAAGTTACTTCACCATTTGTAAAACTTACAATCTTATCTAGAATACTTAGTGCATCACGCATGCAACCTTCACTCTTTTGCGCAATTACCTGTAATGCTCCTTTCTCTGCTTTTATCTCTTCTTTTTCTACGATCTCTTTTAAATGTTCAACTGTATCATTAGTAGTAATGCGTTTAAAATCGAAGATCTGGCAGCGTGATAAAATCGTTGGTAATATCTTGTGCTTCTCTGTTGTTGCCAATATGAAAATAGCATAAGGTGGAGGCTCTTCCAGCGTTTTCAAAAACGCGTTAAAGGCACTGGCACTCAGCATGTGTACCTCGTCTACTATATACACTTTGTATTTACCTGCCTGTGGTGCAAAACGCACTTGTTCTACCAATGCCCGTATATCATCAACAGAATTGTTTGATGCGGCATCGAGCTCATGAATATTTAAAGAAATACCATCATTAAAGCTTTTGCAGGAATGGCATTCATTGCATGCTTCTCCATCTGATTGCAGGTTTTCGCAGTTGATTGTTTTGGCAAGAATACGTGCACAGGTTGTTTTACCCACACCACGCGGACCACAAAACAGAAATGCATGCGCCAATTGATTATTCTTTATAGCATTCTTTAGCGTAGTGGTTATATGTGTCTGCCCAACCACTGTATCAAAAGTTTGCGGCCTGTATTTTCTTGCTGAAACAATAAACTTATCCATACAGGTTGCAAGATAATAATGTTAAGCGTTTTGGATTTCCGGTTTTCGGTTAAGTTGTGCACATGGTTAAAGGATTTTTTTGAGCCGGTCTTTTGTAATACTATAAACTTTTGTTGCGTCGCACACTTTTGCGGTTTGTTCATTGCTCAACACAGTTTAGGAAGTACAAGTGAGTGACACAACAGGCGGAGCCATGAAAACCTACTACCTGCATCCAAAAAATACTTGCCATTAGCAAGGGCTTAAACGGTAAGTAATAATTAAAATTCCCGCTTACTGTGCTTAACCAGTGTATTTTATTAATTTTGCCATCCTTTAATGCACCAATGTATGCAGGATCTTCTGGAAAAAATTGATAAAAGCAGGCTTCCACGTCACGTGGCCATTATAATGGATGGCAATGGACGGTGGGCTAAAGAAAAAGGCCAGGACAGGTTGTACGGCCATTTTCATGGTGTGGAAAGTGTACGCAATATTGTGGAGGGTGCAGGTGAGCTAGGTATTGAATACCTTACATTGTATGCATTTAGTACGGAAAACTGGGACAGGCCTGCATATGAAGTAACCGGTTTGATGGAATTACTTGTTGAAACGATCAAGAAAGAAGCTGCCGATCTGAAAAAAAATAAAATAAAACTGCATGTGATCGGCGATATGAATATGCTTCCTGAAAATGCAAGAAAAGAGCTGGAAGAAGTATTGGAAGAAACAAAGGATAATGCCACCATGCACCTGATAATGGCGCTTAGCTATAGCAGCCGTTGGGAATTGGTGAACGCTGTCAAGCAAATAGCATTTGATGTGCAGGCAGGTAAAGTTGACCCTGCTACCATTAACCAGGATACTCTGCAAAGTTATCTTACCACCAGTGAGTTTCCCGATCCCGAGTTGATGATAAGAACAAGCGGCGAATACCGCATCAGTAATTTTTTACTGTACCAGCTTGCTTATGCTGAATTGTATTTTACCAATGTACGATGGCCGGATTTCAGAAAGGAAAACCTTTATGAAGCCATTCTTGATTTTCAAAACCGTGAACGGAGATTTGGCAAAACAAGCGACCAGCTAAGACCAGAACCGGTAACGCATTAAATTAAAATAAGCACTATTTGTTTTAACAAACAGTTTTGACACAATTCTGATTATTCCCTTTAATTTGCCCAACTTAAATTTAAGCAACTGCAGTAATCTTAAAACTAATTGCAGAAGCCTTTCAAACATGAACCGGATGCAGCGATTTTATAAGTCTTTATTACCGCTTTTTATTTTTGGTTTATCGGGCCTTGCAGTTCATGCACAGGTTACAGACACAACAATCAATTCTTTAGATGCAGACCTGCTGAATATATTCAATCAAAAAAATCCACAAAAGTATAAGGTAGCAGAGATTAAGGTTACCGGCAATAAATACTTTGACCAGGCATTACTTACTTCTGTTGCGGGCATAAGTGTTGGTGATGAAATAACAATTCCCGGTGGCGATAATTTTTCTAAAGCGATCAACAAATTATGGGCACAGAATTATTTTAGCGATGTGGCCATTTACATAACTAAACTGGAAGGAACCAATATTTACCTGGAAATAAATGTTACAGAAAGACCAAGGCTTTCTAACTATTTCCTAAAAAATATCAATAAATCAGAGCAGGATGATCTAGGCCCAAAAACAGGGCTGATAAAAGGAAGAGTAGTTACGGAAAATATGAAACGTACTGCAATTGATGCCATAGATAAATTTTATTTTGAGAAAGGATTCCGCAATGTAAAGGTGAATATCGATGCGCAGAAAGATACAGGTCTCGAAAACTCGGTTGTGCTGTATTTATACATTAATAAAGGAAGTAAAGTAAAAATCAACCAGATCAACTTTATAGATAACAAAACAGTTAGTGAACTGAAGTTGAAGAAGCAAATGAAGGGCACTAAAGAAATGAGCCGTTTAACCCTTTATCCTCCCAGAGATTCCGGTGGTTTAGCTAACCCTACACGTTACACTTTTAGTGATTATTTAAACGAGAAAGGTTACCTCACTTTTACAAAGACAAAACGTGTACTTGATCCGTATATACGCATTAAGATCTTTACCAATGCTAAGTTTGATGAAAAGAAATATGAGGACGACAAAGAAAAGATCATAGATTATTATAACTCACTTGGCAACCGTGATGCCGCCATAGTTGACAGCAAAGTATATCCAAATAATAAAGGCAATATCAATATTGATATTAAGCTGGATGAAGGTCATAAATACTATTTCGGGGATATTACCTGGAAAGGCAACTCTAAATATTCTGATTCATTGCTTACAGTTTTGCTCGGTATTAAAAAAGGCGATATATACAATGCTGAATTACTCAATAAGAAACTTGGTAAAAGCATATCTCCTGAAGGTGGTGACATTAGTGGCCTTTACATGGATGATGGTTACCTTTTCTTCCAGGTAAACCCTATTGAGACTGCTGTATATAACGATACCATCGATTTTGAAATAAAGATCCAGGAAGGCCCGCAGGCAAGATGGAAAAATGTGCGCATTGCCGGTAATGACAGAACCAAAGAATATGTAATACGCCGTGAATTGAGAACCTTACCGGGTGAAAAATTTAGCCGCAGTGATGTAATCCGTTCGCAACGTGAAATAGCCAATCTTAGTTTCTTTGACCAGGAAAAGATCAACCCTAATATTGTTCCCAATCCTGAAGATGGAACTGTGGATGTAACCTGGAATGTGGTAGAAAAATCAAGTGATCAGCTTGAATTGAGTGCTGGTTTTGGCGGTGGTATTGGTTTAACCGGCACTGTGGGTGTATCATTCAACAATTTTTCTGTAAAAAATATCTGGAATAAAAAGGCATGGGACCCATTGCCTGTTGGGGACGGACAGAAATTAAGCCTTCGTATCCAAAGTAATGGCCGTGCTTATCGCTCTTATAATATTTCCTTTACAGAACCATGGTTGGGAGGCAAAAAAAGAAATGCATTTACCGTAAGTTTTTACGATACTAAATTTGCCAATGCATATGATTATGCTACCGGACAATACACAAAAACTGCAGCAGATACTTCTTATTTTAAAACAACCGGTGCTTCTATTGGCTTGCAGAAACAATTGAAATGGCCCGATGATTATTTCTCTTTTGGAGCATCTATAAGCTATGCGAGGTACAAGCTTAGAAATTATGCTATTTCTCAAACACTTGCACTTCCTGATGGCACTTTATTCAGAAATGGTTACTCCAATAACCTAAGTCTCCGACTGAATCTTACAAGATACTCACTCGATCAGCAGATATTTCCACGTACGGGTTCTAACTTTAGTTTGAGTCTCGCATTAACACCGCCTTTTTCTTTATTAAACAAAAACCTGGTGAATTCTTCTAACCCTTATAAATGGATTGAATATCACAAATGGCGTTTTACTGGTGAGTGGTATGTACCCATCGGTAAACCAGCAGGTGAAGAGCACAACAGGCAGTTTGTATTAAAGATGGCAGCTAAATTTGGTTATATAGGCCGATATAATAATGACCTTGAAGTATCGCCTTTTGAACGATTCCAGGTGGGAGATGCGGGTTTAAGTAATACTTATGCATTACTTGGTTATGATATCATTTCACATAGGGGTTACCCGGTTTACGAAAACTCTGATCCTCGTGTAAATCCTGATCAGCAGGGCGCTTCCCAGTATTTTACGATGTTCAATAAATATACGCTGGAGCTGCGTTATCCTTTCAGCACCAGTGCCAGTAGTACTATTTATGGCTTAACATTTTTTGAAGCTGCGAACGGATGGTATTCCTTCAAAGATTACAATCCTTTCCAATTACGCCGTTCTGTGGGTGTGGGTGTTCGTTTCTTCCTGCCTATGTTTGGGTTACTTGGTTTTGATTATGGCGTAGGTTTAGACAGGTATAGGTCTGGCGGAACGCTCAAAGATGCATCACGATTTACCTTTATGCTTGGCTTTGAACCTGATTGATGCATTATCGCATAATCACTTAATTTCATAAAAACTTCTATATGAAAAAAATATTGATCATTGCCATAGGCTTTATGCTGCTCACTGCAACTACATATGCACAACGATATGCAGTTATTGATACAAAGTATATCCTCAACAAAATGCCTGAGTATACCGACGCAGATAAAAAATTACAGGTAGTTAGCGAACAATGGCAAAAAGAGATCGACAATAAACAAGCTGAGTTAGATAAAATGTATAAAGATTACGATGCAGAACAATTTATGCTCAGCGACGACCTGAAAAAGAAACGCGAAGACGAATTATTTAATAAAGAAAAAGAATTACGAGACCTCCAGAAAAAACGTTTTGGTTACCAGGGCGATCTTTTTAAAGAAAGAGAGAAACTGGTAAAACCTTTACAGGACAAAGTTTACAACGCCGTGCAAAAAATTGCGGTGGCAAGGGGTTACGATTTCATACTTGATAAAAGTGAAGGAATTACCGTTATATTTGCCGACCCAAAATTGGACAAGAGCGACGATATATTACGTGAATTGGGAATAAAATAAGTCATCAAAAAATCAATTAATAAAATCAACAGCACACTCATGAAAAAAGTTATCTTTTCAATGCTCGTTCTTTCTGCTGTAATGTTTGCAGGCGAAGACGTAAAGGCACAGCAGTTTAAGGTCGCAGTATTTGATATTGATTATATGGTACAGGCTATGCCCGGCTATGCTGCCGTAGACAGTCTCTTACAGATCTATCAGCAGGATTCTCTTACTACTGAATACAATATTTACCAAAGCGAATATCAGCGGCTCGACAGCACATTCAAATCAGACTCTGCTGCAGGAAAAGCAAAGGCGATATTAGACTATACTGCAGGCAAACGCCAGGAAATGGCCATGAACCTTGTGTACTGGCAGCAGATAGCACAAAGAAAATCTGAAGCAAAAAGAGGTCAGTTAGCCCAGCCACTTTACGTACAGGTTGCCAATGCTTATCAAAAAGTATTGGAAACAAAAAAGTATGCTCTTATTCTAAAACCACAGACTTATGAGTTTGGTTTCCCTATCGACAATCTTTTTATCTCCGTTGCAAAAGAATTAAAGCTTACTTCTCTGCCACAGGAATTATTACAGGTTGGTGATGATCCCGATGCAAAAACAGCACCTGCTGGTACTAAACCACCTGCAACTGGTGCAAAACCAAAAACGAATTAAGCGGCTATTTATAATAGTTATAAAAACCACGTCATTTGGCGTGGTTTTTTATTTTAGGTATTCAGCATCTATAAAAAGGGCGTCAACTGTTGCGTCGCACTCTTGTACACCTGTATCTATTTCAACAATTTTACAAATGCAAAGAATCATCAGCTTGTAAACTTGTAAACTTAATTGCAGTAACTTCAATAAAATTCTTTTTGTTATGCAGGGTAGCATAGGCGTTTTTGATTCAGGTTATGGTGGTCTTACTGTGCTAAAAGAAATAGTGGCAAAACTGCCGCAGTACGATTATATCTATCTCGGCGATAACTCCCGTGCACCTTATGGCAACCGGTCTTTTGAAACAGTTTATCATTATACACTGCAGTGTGTGGAATGGTTTTTTAAACAGGGTTGCCCACTGGTTATACTTGCCTGTAATACTGCATCAGCAAAAGCGCTGCGCACCATACAACAGAATGATCTTCCTAAAATAGCACCCGATAAAAGGGTGCTTGGTGTAATAAGGCCTACAACAGAAGTTGTGGGAGAATACAGCAAGACAAAAAAAGTAGGCGTATTAGCAACAAATGGTACGGTGCAATCCAATTCTTACGTAATAGAAATTGAAAAATTCTTTCCCGATATTAAAGTTACACAGGAAGCATGCCCTATGTGGGTTCCGCTTGTTGAGAACAATGAACATGAGGGTCACGGTGCAGATTTTTTTATTAAGAAAAATATACACCAGTTGCTAAAAAAAGAACCGTTGATCGATACCATTTTACTGGCATGCACACATTATCCTTTACTGATCAAAAAAATAATAGAATATACGCCCGTTGATATAACCATTCTTACACAAGGAGAAATTGTTGCGAACAGTCTTGCAGATTATTTACATCGTCATCCCGAAATAGAAACACGATTAGCCAAAAATAATAACCGCGTATTTTATACCACTGATGATACGCTGGATTTTGATAAACATGCCGCTGCATTTTATGGCGAACAGGTATCATCCAATCATGTTGATCTTAGTGAGCGTGGTTGATGCCTGCTGAGTTTTATTCAGAACGTACAAGTGAGTGACACAACAAAAGCTTAATAGCAGCAATGCAGCTAAGTGCAAAATAATTATTCCGGTTATCATAATTACAGTACATCGTTTGGTTTCGATTTCATAATTTGTATATTCATTTAAAATAATACACATGAGAAAAATAATGCTGCCTGTTGTTGCTATGCTTCTGCTGCTCTCAACAATGCTTCATGCCCAGGAAAAAGTTGATATGGGTATGATGCAAAAAATTAAAGACGAAGAAAAAAATAATTCGCAGATCACAACTATTGCACACAACATAACTGACGTATGTGGTCCAAGACTTACCAATTCACCCGGTTACAAAAGAGCAATTGATCTTATTACAAAGACATTCAGAGATTGGGGATTAGTAAACACAGGGCCTGAAGCATGGGGAGAATTCGGCAGAGGATGGAGCACAGAGAAATCTTATGTAGCATTGAAGCAACCATACTATCAGCCAATGATCGCCTATCCTGTTGCGTGGACCAATGGAACAAAAAAACAAATTACAGCACCGGTAATATTGCTCGATAAATTAGACTCTGCAAACATTGATAAACTGGGTGCAGATCTGAAAGGAAAAATTGTAATGGTAAAAACAGCTAACATCAATCTTAGATCTGCAGCTAAAGCTTATTCAACACGATATGAAGATTCTGTGTTAAACAAAATGCCTGATACATATATGCTTAACAGGAAGCAGATAGATTATTTTGTTCCGCTTGTAAATAATGAATACAAAACAACTTTGTATTTGCAATCGAAAGGTGCAGCAGCATTACTAAAATCAAATTCAAGTGGCAGAGACGGTACCATTACTGTTGATGGTACATCTGCTTATGCAAAAGGTTATGATGCGCCATTGCCGGAACTTGTTATTACAAGGGAAGATTATTTAAGATTGCAACGCATGGTTACAGATAAAGAAAATGTGCAGCTTGAAATGGATGTGCAGAATAAATTTTATGATGATGATCTGACAGGCTATAATGTTGTTGGTGAAATTGCTGGTACTGATCCAAACTTAAAGAACCAGGTTGTTATGCTTGGCGGCCATCTTGATTCATGGCACAGCGGCACAGGTGCAACAGATAATGGCGCAGGTTGCATTGTAATGATGGAAGCGATGCGTATTTTAAAAACCCTGGGTGTACAACCACGCAGAACTATCCGCATTGGTTTGTGGGGTGGTGAAGAACAAGGCTTGTATGGTTCTTTTGGTTACGTAAAAAATCATTATGGCGATCCAAAAGACATGAAGCTGAAACCTGAGCAAAAAGATGTTTCTGCTTACTTCAATCTTGATAATGGTTCCGGAAAAATACGTGGTATATTTCTGCAAAACAATGAAGCTGTTCGCGATATATTTAAAGCATGGTTAGAACCTTTCGCAGACATGGGTGCAACAGGAATTACCAGCAGCAATACGGGTTCTACAGATCATCTTTCATTTGATGCGGTTGGTATTCCTGCGTTCCAGTTTATTCAGGATCCTCTTGAATATGAAACACGCACACACCACAGCAATATGGACAATTACGATCATCTTTCTATTGATGATTTAAAACAAGCTGCTACTATTGTTGCAGCGTTTGTTTACAATGCTGCCATGCGGGATGAAATGTTGCCGCGTAAACCTTTGCCACAACCGGAAAGGTTTATTTTTGAAACCGATACACCATTCTAAAATAAATTAGTAAGAGGAAGAAAAAACTTCCTCTTATTTTTTTATGAGCCAGGCTGCATTTCTGCTATTAAACTTTGTTGCGTGCACACTTGTGCAGTTAAAACAATATTCAACATATAGTTGCACTAAAAGCAAAAAAGCCATAGCTTTTATAGCCATGACTTTTCCGTTCAATAATGTTCCGAAAGCAATAGAGCGTTAACGAATTCTTCATGGAATCGTCCAGGTATTAATGTTACTATACCCTTATTCCTAAAGCTCACAAGTACACTTGAAATCCGCAATTAATAACGCTTACTTGTTAAAAACTATTGCACCGAAGTCTATAAATTATTTCAACAAAACAATGTTATATTTCAAACCCTCTACGCAACAGGCAGATTAAAAAATAAAGATGTTTAAATACTTTTTATAAGATTTTCCTTTACATCATCTTCTATGCCGTTAAATCAATTTATTCGCTGCAAAAATTTCCAAACGGCTTTTGCATGGTGGCAAGGGCATTTCCGGAATGCTTCCGGCTTAATGGCATTTATTTACTTTAATACGGATTATAGTGTAAGATTCATTTGCTGATTATTATATAACCGCACAAGTGAGTGACACAACGAAGATGCCACAAAAAACTGCAGCTGGCTAAATAAATTTCACGCCTTCGCTTTCTAATTTTTTGTACCGCTTTTCATCAAATACAAAATAGTATGAACCTTTGCGCGAAGATGTTTTTTCTTTTTCATTCAACTTATGAAGAATGCCAAGCGAAAGTATTTTCCTGGTAAAATTTCTTTTATCAAGCTCATTGCCATAAATGGCTTCATACAAATTCTGCAACTGGCGCAACGTAAATTTTTCGGGCAGCAATTCAAAGCCTATAGGATGATTGGCAACTTTTTGCTGTAATCTTTCTTTTGCCAGTAAAACCATTTTTTTATGATCGAAAATGAGGGCCGGGATCTTATCTATGGTAAACCATTTTGCATTATGTTCTTTCATTATTTCTTCACTATAGTCTGCAATCTTTATTAATGCAAAATAGGCAATGGATACAACACGACCACCAGGATCTCTGTCAACATCGCCAAAGCAGCCGATCTGCTCCATGTAAATATTATCAAGACCGGTAAGTTGTTTAAGGATACGTGCTGCAGCGGCTTCCACGCTTTCTGTTTTTTTTGCGAAGCCGCCCATTAATGACCATTTACCTGTTTCCGGTTCAAAGCCTCTTTTAATAAAGAGTGCTTTTAACCGTTCCCCGTCAAATCCAAAAATGATACAATCTACTGCAAGCAGAAAACGGTCGTGGTCTTTATACTGTATTATACTGGGCATTTTATGTGCAAACTTTGTAAGGCTTTAAATATAAAATTGTATGCAATATTAATAACTGACGGAAATCAATTTGAAAGTTTACCGGAAAATTTTAACCAGCCAATAAAAACTTGATCAGTATTTACGCCCGGTTTATCAATAACCTGTAACCTGTACAAGAGTGCGACGCAACAGTTGATGCCATGAAATACCACAGCCGGTAACAAAAAATGATGCTACCAGAACCTTACATAAAGCAGTGAAATAATAAGTAAAGTAATTACAATCATAGCAAGGATGCCTGGTTGTAATTTAAACATGGATTTGTCCAGTGCAAATGCTTTGGGATTTATTTTAGGACCTGTAAGACTCATTAAGATCATAACAAGCATTGTAAAACCAAAGGCAAGACCCATACATACATGGAAAGGTATTTCATAAATACCGTCTGCATTTTTATATGCTGTATAAAACCATGTATCCGGTCCAAACCATGATGCTGCATATACATTGAAAACAACCGATAAGAGGAACCCTACTATTACACCAGCAACGGCTGCAGCACCTGTGGTTCTCTTCCAAAACATACCCAAAATGAACATGGCAAAAACACCAGGACTAATAAAGCCTGTATATTTTTGAATGAATGTAAAGCCTCCTTCACCACCTATGTTCAGTGAATCTTTCCATGTTAATAAAATAGAAACGATCATTGCTGCAAGAATGGCTATGCGGCCTGTCCATACCATCTTCGTTTCTGTTGCATCTCTCTTAATATATTTCTTGTAAATATCTAAAGTAAAGATGGTAGAGATACTGTTTGCTTTACCGGCAAGCGATGCAACAATGGCGGCAGTTAATGCGGCAAGCGATAAACCTATAAGCCCGTTTGGCAAATAGCCAAGAATAGCAGAGTATGCATTGTCTGATACAACCATTCCATTCTTGCTGTGTGCCATCATTTCATTTTGCAGCAATCCTTTTTGATATAACACATAAGCAGCAATACCGGGAAGCATCACAATGATTGGCATTACTAATTTTATAAAACCCGCAAATAAAATTCCTTTACGTGCTGTTTTAAGATCTGCACCCAAAGCTCTTTGCGTAATGTATTGGTTGCATCCCCAGTAATTAAGATTAATGATCCAGATACCTGCAGCATAAGAAAGCAAACCGGGTATAGTTAAGTAGTTCGTTACCTGCTGCTGCGTAGAATTTGCGTCAGGCTTTGAAAAGATCATTTGAAAATGATCTGGCGCATTTTTAAGTAGTTGATTAAATCCTTCCAATGCACTTTCTCCGTAACCAAATTCTTTACTCACCACCGTAAGCGCTACATAAGTTGTAGCAAGCCCGCCAATAATCAAAACGCTTACCTGTATTACATCAGTAAACCCGATCACTTTCATACCGCCAAGTGTAATGAAAATGGCAAATACAGACAATGCTATAATAATAAGATGAAAATTATTTTCAGAACCGCCCACAAGATTATTGATGGCTACTGCTCCAAGATATAAGATAGAAGTAAGGTTTACAAAAACATACAAAAATAACCAGAAGATCGCCATGATCAATGCCACCGTTTCATTATAGCGTGTTTTAAGAAACTGCGGCATAGTAAATATTTTGTTCTTCAGGTATACCGGCATAAAAAACACCGCAACAATGATAAGCGCAATGGCAGCGATCCATTCGTATGCAGCAACTGCTACACCAATAGTAAACCCGTTACCGCTCATGCCAATAAATTGCTCGGCAGATATATTAGAAGCAATCAGTGATGCACCAATAGCCCACCATGTAAGTGATCCTTCTGCAAGAAAAAAGTCGTGTGTATCCATCACCGCTTTCTTTTTCCTGCGATAGATGTAATAACCGTAGCCTGCAACAATAATAAAGTAAACAACAAAGATGAGTTTGTCCTGGAAGAGAAGTTTGTTCATAACAGATCAATCGTTATTAGAGGTTATATATAATATTGAGCCAGGCTCTGATACTACTATTTAGCTTTCGTTGCGTCGCACTCTTCTACTTTCTGGTTTTTATGCAGCATGGTCCACTGCAAATAAAAATAACATTACAAAGAATGAACAAACGATTACACAAAATACAGTTTTATTGTTTTCAAAAAATTAAAAAACAGAAAGTACACTTATAATTCTTTTATTACTTATTCAACTGGTAGTATACGTCACTCCATCTTAATTCATTTTTCAATTCACGCAGTTTGGTATACTCATCTATCATTATACATTCAATGCCTGCCATGTCTGCAAAATCTTCTAAGTGCTCTGCAGTTAGGTTTTGGCTGTATGCAGTATGATGGGCTCCGCCTGCATAGATCCATGCAGCACAACCATCTGCCATGTTGGGATACGGTTTCCACAATACTCTTGCAACCGGAAGTTTAGGCAAATCGTGTTGTGGCGCTACTGCCACTACTTTATTTACAAGCAAACGAAACCTGCTACCCATATCTACTATTGATGCATTTAAGGCTGTACCTCCTGTAACATTGAATACAAGTCTCACCGGATCTGCTTTGCCACCAATCCCCAATGGATGTATCTCACACGATGGTTTGCCATCTGCGATGCTTTCGCATATCTCCAGCATATGCGCACCTAAAACCATTTCGTTATCGGGTTCAAAATGGTAAGTGTAATCTTCCATAAAAGAGTTACCGCCTTTTAAACCTGTGCCCATTACTTTCATAGCTCTTATAAGTGCTGACGTTTTCCAGTCACCTTCTCCCGCAAAGCCGTAACCTTCACCCATTAAGCGTTGCGAAGGAAGTCCCGGCAATTGTGCCATTCCATGCAAATCTTCAAATGTATCTGTGAATCCTTTGTAATTACCATCTTCCAAAAATTTGCGCATGCCAATTTCGATCTTTGCCGTATCCCTCAAAGAGGTATGTCTTGCACCGCCTTTTTTTAAACTGTCCTGTACCTTGTACAGCTTTTCATACTTAGCGCAAAGCGCATCAATATCTTCATCTTTCACAGCATCGATCACCTGCACCAGGTCCCCGATACCATATGTGTTTACAGAAAAACCAAATTTCAATTCTGCTTCTATCTTATCGCCATCCGTAACAGCAACATAACGCATATTGTCTCCAAAACGTACAAACTTTGCACCCTGCCAATCATGCCATCCGGCTGCTGCACGGCTCCATACATTGATGCGTTCATGTACGTCCGCACTCTGCCAATGACCCACTACAACTTTTCTTCTCATGCGCATACGACTCATCATAAAACCAAATTCACGGTCACCATGTGCACTTTGGTTAAGGTTCATGAAGTCCATATCAATATCACTCCATGGAATATCGCGGTTGTATTGTGTATGCAAATGCAGCATTGGTTTCTGCAAGATCTTCAAACCATTGATCCACATTTTTGCAGGAGAGAAAGTATGCATCCATGTAATAATACCAATACAGCTCTTTGCTGTATTTGCTTCCTGGCAAAGCGCATAAATTTCTTCTGTTGATTTTACTGTTGGTTTAAACACCACGCTCACCGGGATTACTGCAGAAGCATGTAATGCTGCTGCAATTTCTTTGGAATGTTCTGCTACTTGCCGCAGCGTTTCTTCGCCATACAGGTTCTGACTTCCGGTAATAAACCACACTTCCAGTTTACCTAAAGGTTTGCTTCCATCTGTATAAATAAGATTCTTCATAAAAGTTATTTTGTCCTGACTCCTAAAATGAAATAGAAGCTGTAAGTATTTAATTTATGTTTTATTAAAGCCGAAATGATTGCTATAGTACAAGAGTGCGACGCAACGAAAGCCTGATGCATGCACAAATTGTCGGGCACAAAAAATTATTCACCCGCAATAATGTCTACATCTTTTACTTTCTCCGGAAACCAGATCATCATTTCACCTTTGCCGCGATTTGCCCATGCATAATATGGAATAGCAACAAAAGGCTGTTGTTTGGTTTGAACTGTTTCCCCGTTTGCATCAACAATAACCGCAGGAACTGTGGACTTAATAACCTGAATACCATTTAACATATCCTGTTTAAATTCTGTTGTAAAAGTTGCTGCGTCTGGCATTACGATATTTGCTGCACGGCCCTCATTGTCTTTCCACTCTGCGCAATAAATAACAGGGCCACGCTGTAATGCAACCTTTCCAATATCACTTTTTACATTTTCATTTGCAACAACACGCTCCACATTCATTGGAAGTTTTACTTCAACAACATCATTTTTCTTCCATATTCTTTTGATGACTGCGTAACCATTTTCCATTTCATACTCAACAGGCTGACCATTTACCGTGATTGGAATTTGCACCTGTATGCGCATCTGATTTTTGAAAGTATAAAGATCTGAAGGCATTGCAATACCTTTTGCCCAGCCCGGAATGCGCACCAGCATGGAGAAATTTGAAGGCTTCTTTGTGTTGACAATGAACTTAAGATCACCATCCCATGGATAATTATTTTGCTGCTCAACAGAAACATCTTTATCCATCACTTTCATGTTTGAAGTGCCGTTGATAAAAAGATTTACAAACAACTTGTCATCTTTTTGGGCATACACGTAACCGGGAATTGATGGAAGTATGCGCACATCATTGGTAGGGCAACAGGAACAAGGAAACCATCCTGAACGTTGTGCTTCCATATCAGCATGCGAGAAAGTGTTTTTTATCTGCATCGCATTGGTGTAGAAAAAAGATTTTCCATCCAAACCGATTCCTGAGATAAACCCGTTGTATAAAATTTTCTCCATCACATCAATATATTTTGAATCTCCATGCAAAAGGAACATACGTTGATTCCAGAATATATTTGCAATAGCTGCACACGTTTCATTGTATGCAGTTTCATTGGGCAATTCATAATTCTCACCATAACGTTCACCATCTCCAATTGCACCTGCACCACCCTGTACATACATTTTCTTTGTAACAACATTTGTCCAGATGCTATCAACAGCTGCAAGCAATTGCTGATCTCCTGTAAGTGCTGCTATATCTGCAACGCCGGAGTATAAGTAACCTGCACGCACAGCATGACCTTCTGCTTCCCGTTGATCAACAACTGGCTTATCATCCTGCCAGTACATGCCATTCTTCCATTCATCTTTACTCGTTGAATCGTAACCATTATAGTGCCCGCGATATTCAATAAAATCTTTTGCTGTTGCTAAATATTCAGGCTTACCACTGATACGGTATAATTTTACCAGCCCCATTTCAACTATTTCATGACCGGGTGCCACATGTCTTTTACCCGGACCAAAAACAGAACAAACGAGATCTGCATTCTTCAATGCGATGTCTAACAAATTTCTTTTGCCCGTTGCCATATAATGCGCTGCTGCTGCTTCATATAAATGACCGGCATTGTATAATTCATGACTCAACTCTCTCTCTTTTTCCCAACGTTGTTTGCCCACCCACGCACCAACATCATTTGGATTGATTGTTCTTGCAGTGTATAAATATCCATCTGGTTCCTGCGCTTTGCCAATGATCGTTATCAATGAATCTAAGTACGCCGCAAGCTTTACATCCGGAAATAAACTCAATGAGTAAGATGCGCCTTCAATTGTTTTATAAATGTCTGTGTCATCAAAAGGATAGATGGTACAAAACTTTCCCTGGTGCGTTGCCGCCATTACAAAATTCTTTACACGACCTGTGCTTTCGCATCGCTCAAACGATGCAGGAATAGTAACAGTGGCATTCATCTTTATACGTGGCAGCCAAAAATTATCGGTAAGTTTTACGCTCGTAAAAGGCACCGCCTGTATAGGATAATCCTTTTTTTGCGCAAACAAAAAAGTTGTTGAGAGTAATGAAAAAGAGAGAATGATCCGTTTCATGATTGTTAGAATTTTTTTGTTACCAACTATAGATTTTCATAGCACCATCCGTTGTGTCACTCACTTGTACGTCCGGAACTTTATGCATCATTTAAACTATGATTCTAACCTGATTAACCTGATGTGACTGATCAACTTTTTTCTTGTCAGCTTAATCAGAGAATCAGCCTATTGTCCGTAATAACTATCAGGTCCGTGCTTACGCTCAAAATGTTTTTTGATCAATGTTTCTTTTAACCGCTGTGCATCTGCATTTATTGATTCTGTAATAAAAGCCATGTGTGCAATTTGCTCAAGCACCGCGCTGTTGTAAACAGCCTTGTCGGCGTTCTTGCCCCATGTGAAAGGTGCATGATTACCCACAAGTATCATCTCCACTTCTTTATAATCCAGTTTACGTTCATTAAAACAATTCATGATCTGGAAACCTGTTTCGTGTTCATAATTTCCTTTGATCATGTCATCGTGCATTGGCGGTGCACAGGGAATATCAACCGTATTATGATCTGCGTGAGTGGTTCCGAAAATTGGTATGTCTCTTTGCGCCTGTGCCCAGGATGTAGCATAGGTGGAATGTGTATGCGCAATGCCACCAAGTGTTTCCCAATATTTGTACAATACAGCGTGCGTCTTTGTATCTGAGGACGGTCGCAGTGTTCCTTCAACAACGTTTGCATCAAAATCTACTACAACCATTTTATCAGGCGAAAGATTTTCATAAGGCACACCACTTGGCTTGATTGCAAATACACCCAGACTTCTGTCAGCTGCACTTACGTTACCAAACGTAAACAATACCAAACCGAGTTTTGGTAATTGCATGTTGGCTTCGTAAGCCTCCTGTTGTATATGTTCGTATTTCATTTATTATTCAGTGAATTTGCCGAGCGCATTATATTGCTCATATCGTTTTGCATATATCCCAACTTTACTTTGATCAGGAAAATATTCCATATCAAATCCTTGTCCCATTGCTGCCATTGCATCTTCTACTTTGCTGTATATCCCTGCGGCAGTTGCAGCAAACATGGCTGCCCCGGCTGCACATGTTTGCTCCGATTTGTGAATACGAATAGGCATATTCATTACATCTGCCATCGTCTGCATGATATATGGAGATTTCCTTGCAACGCCACCAAGACCAATTAATCCTTTTACAGGCACGCCTTCATTATTGAATCTTTCGACAATAGCTTTTGCACCAAAACATGTTGCTTCTACCAATGCCTTAAAAATTCGTGGTGCATCTGTTGCAAGATTCAAACCTGTGATAGATGCTTTGAGTAATTGATTCGCATCAGGTGTTCTTCTGCCGTTGAGCCAATCAACTGCCAGTTCATCTTTTTCATTTAAAGGTAATTTTGATGCTGAAGCAGAAAGTTCTTTGATCATTTTATCGCTGATCTCTTTTTGCAAAGCTCCTGCTGTGGCAGCATCAATTACAGAAGAATTTTTCAATAAAGTATTTAGCGGCCATGATAAAACATTTTTAAACCACGCATATACATCACCAAATGCAGACTGACCGGCTTCCATGCCCATCATACCTGGAATAACAGAGCCGGGCACCTGTCCGCAAATTCCCCTAACCAGAACATCTTTTACTTCATCCATTGGTGCAACAAGCATATCGCATGTGGAGGTGCCCATTACCTTACTTAAGTGGTAAGGCTCTATTTGCCCACCTACCGCACCCATGTGCGCATCAAATGCGCCAACACCAATTACAACATTTGTTGAAAGACCAAGCCTTTCTGCCCATGCTGCAGAAAGATTTCCTGCGGCTTTATCTGCAGTGTATGTTTCTGTAAATAATCCTGAAGAAAAATTATTGAGCAAAGTATCCAGCTCTCTGAAGAAATCATTTGGTGGCAAGCCGCCAAATTCTGCAGCCCATAACGCTTTATGACCAGCGGAACAAACACCTCTTTTCATCTGGTGAACATCGTTGCCGCCTGTTAACAGGAAAGGAATCCAATCGCAATGTTCCACCCACGAATAACATGCATTGCGCACCTGTTCATCTTCACGCAATGTACGCAACAGCTTTGCCCAAAACCATTCTGAAGAGTAAATACCACCAACAAATTGTAAATAATTTACCGGATATTTCTTTGCATGTTCATTTATTTCAGCAGCTTCTTTTGTTGCAGTATGATCTTTCCATAAAATAAACATGGCATGCGGGTTCAATTCAAAATCGGGCAGCAATGCCAGTGGTGTTCCATGCCTGTCTACAGCAACCGGAGTTGAGCCTGTTGTATCTATAGAAATTGCTTTTATGTTTGAAGCAACGCCTGCACCTGCTTTTTGCAAACAATCTTTTATCGTTGATTCCAAACCCTCCACATAATCTAAAGGATGTTGCCTGAAAAGATTTTCCGCGGCATTGCAAAACAAACCGTCTTTCCAGCGGGGATAATAAAATACCGAAGATGCAATTTCATTTCCATTGGAAGTATCTACAATTATGGAGCGTACAGAATCTGTACCATAATCAACCCCTATTACAAATGATCGTGTTTGCATATTCTTATGAGAAGCTTTAATAAAGCAAAGTAAAATAAATTTACAGAAGTGTCAGGTTTACATTTATAATCCAATCTCTACATAAAATCTGAAGGACTGCTGTTGCTATAATCATCAATAAACGCTACTACATTCTCATATTGCCCAAACTCATCTATTCCATGCATTGTAGTTATTACAACTGTATTCATTCCTGCATTGGCAGCAGCCTCCACACCTTTTGGTGCATCCTCAAAAACAATACAATGTGCAGGGTCAATACCTAATTCTTTCGCACATTTTAAATATGTTTCAGGATCAGGTTTGCTAACTGCAACATCATCTGCACTCACAATTGCACTGAAATAATTTCTTATATCCAGGTTATCCAAAACAAAATCAATGTTGAAAGGAATTGCAGCGGAACCAATCGCCAATTTTATTCCCTGCTGTTTTGCTTCTTCTAAAAACTCTTTAAGTCCTCTTATTAATTTCAGATTAGGTTTATAGGCACTTTGGTAACGCCGTTCTTTTTCTATAGACAGCTCCTGCATCTTTTGCGGCTCAAAATAATTTTCGCCAAACACACGCACCAGTAATTCATCATTCTTCCCATACATCTGCGCTTTTACTTCATCATAAGTAAGTCCTGCATTAAGATCGTTATTCAAAATATCGCTCCATGCTTTTGCATGGTACTCCATATCATCTATCATCGTTCCATTAAGATCAAAAAGAAATGCTTTTATCATGAACTATTTTGATTGTTATAAAAAAATTTATGAACCAAGCTGTAGTGCTGCTATACTCTTTTGTTGCGTCGCACTCTTCAACGCCTTGTTCATTTATGGTCAGAACGCACAAGTGAGTGACACAACAGCAGATGCCACATGCACTGCAGCTAAGTACCTCATCTTATTTATTCACTACAACTTTATAAACCGTTTCTGAATGATACTCCTGACCCGGTTGCAAAATGGTTGATGGAAAACTTGGTTTGTTTGGCGAATCAGGAAAATGCTGCGTTTCCATGCAAAGCGCCGTGTGTTGGTTGATTGGCTTGCCATCTCTGTTTCTAAACGTTCCATCGAGAAAATTCCCGGTATAAAATTGCAGCCCGGGCTCTGTTGTATAAACTTCCAATATGCGACCACTTGTGCTGTCTGACAACACTGCAACTTTTTGTGACGAATTATCCTTTTTGTTTAAAACAAAATTGTGGTCGTAACCGCCTTTTACTGAATCAATGTCTTTGCCGATTGCTTTTGCAGTGGTGAAATCAAATGCAGTTCCTTTTACAGATTTTATCTCGCCTGTTGGGATAAGTGTTGTATCCACAGGCGTGTAATTATCTGCATCGATCATCAATGTATGATTGAGAATTGTGTTGCTTACATCGCCTGTTAAATTGAAGTAGCTGTGATTTGTTAAATTTACAGGCGTTGCTTTATCTGTTGTTGCAGTGTATTCGATCTTCAACTCGTCATCGTTGGTTAACGTGTAATGCACCATTACTTTTAGATTACCTGGATAACCTTCCTCTCCATCTTTGCTGAAGTAGGTAAGCATAAGCATTGGAACGGTGTCGTTCATCACAGTTGGTGTCCATATTACTTTATCGAAACCTTTAAGGCCACCATGCAAACTATTTTTTCCATTATTAGCTGCGAGCTTGTATTGTTTACCATCAAGCGTGAACTTTGCATCACCGATCCTGTTTCCATAGCGACCAACAATCGCTCCGAAATATGGCGGATGTGCCAGGTAACCGCTTAAACTATCGAATCCGATAATTACACTGGAGCGATTTCCATTCTTATCAGCAGTTACAAACGATGTAACAGTGCCGCCATAATTTGATATGGTAACTACCGTGCCTTTTGAATTGGTAAGCGTATAGAGATACACTTTGTTGCTGTCAACTGCGCCCCAATCTGCTTTTGTAATGCCTGGTTTTGCGGAAGCAGATGATTCTTCTGTTTTGGTTGCATTGTTACAGGCAACTGCTGATAAGATTAATGCTGCTGATAAGATGAACGAAATAGATTTCATATAGCTTTTTTGAATTTTAAAAGTAATGATACTTATAACATCTTTACTCTTATAATATTAAATGAGTAAGGTGCAGCATCTAATGCAATACTTTTTCCTTTTATAGTTATAGCTGATTCATGTGGCGAAATCTTTGTTGGCTCGCTAAAAGAATTTACGCTATAGAGATCATTGCTTTTTAAAACGACCGATTTTCCTTCTGCAGCAAGTTTCTTTATTCCCTGCAAGGAAATGGTATTCTTTTGTGATTTGTTTGATGCGTTCACCAGTTTAATGATCACTTCATTTGTCGTTGCATCAATTGCGGCTGTCGCAAATAAACTGTCCTGCCCTGTAACGGCATTATTGTCCATTGTAACAGGAATAACTTTTGTGCCCTTGTTAAGCGAATACATTTGCTGCACATAATAATCAGGCGTACCATAAGATTGCAGGTTGTTTACCCAGATAAGATCGGGCGTCCATTGCCAGCCATCAATGTGTGCAAAAAGCGGTGCATAAGATGCCATAGAAACCACGTCTGCATTGCGTTCCAACCCGGTCATAAATGCTGCTTCTGACAAAGCAGACAGCCAGCAATTTTTTTGTTCGGCGTTTGTACCGTTTACATGCGATGCATATTCGCCGGCGAAAATTTTTGTTTCATTGCGGGGAAAAGTATCATAGCGTTTTACATTAGAGAAGAACCATTCCGGTGAGCGGTAATAATGTTCATCAATAAAATCTGCATGCATAGCACGCAATGTATCGTTCAGGTAATTAAACAAACTTCCATCCGGCGCAAAGCCAGAGCTGTTGATCAATTTGAAGTTTGGATATTTTGCTTTGATCGCTTTGGTAAAAATCTTTAAGCGTTCTACATATTGCGGGCCCCAGTTTTCATTACCAATTCCCATCATCTTTAAATTGAATGGCGCAGGATGACCCATATCTGCACGAACCTTTCCCCATTTTGTTGATACGTCGCCGTTTGCAAATTCTACAAGATCCAAAGCATCCTGTACATAAGGATCAAGCTCATCAATTGTTGTAACTTCTGCAGAATTAAATTGACAAGCCATACCGCAATTCAATATAGGTAATGGTTCTGCGCCAATATCTTCTGCCAGTTGAAAATATTCAAAGAAGCCAAGCCCAAATGTTTGAAAGTAATCCGGCGCCGGTCTGTTTGCAAATTCTGTGTTCCAGCGGTTGATGATGAGTTGCCGTTCTTCAATTGGTCCGAGTGTTTTTTTCCATTGGTAGCGATGTTCCAGATCGTAACCTTCCACAATACAACCGCCGGGAAAACGAATAAACCCAGGATGAAGATCTGCAAGTTTTTGAATCATATCTGCACGCATGCCGCCCGGTCTGTTCTTCCATGTATCTGATGGAAACAAAGAGATCATATCAAGATCTATAACACCATTGCCTTCAAACCAGATGTTCATCTTTGCTTTCATCACTGTTGCATTTGCCGTAAAACTTGCTGCAATTTTATGCCATACAATTCCTGCTTCATATGGTGTAACTGTTGTGCCGCCCAAAACATTATTGTTGCTATCAACTAATTCAATATGCATTTTTATTCCCGGCGCATCCTGGTGATACATAACAGAGAAATCATAACGCAGATCTTTTTTTATACCCATGCCGCGAAAACCTTCATTTGTTAAACCGATATCTCCTTTTGCTGCGTCGTTTACTGTAACCCTTATGTAGCGGGGATTTGCCGTGTTTGCATCTTTTTTATTTATCACCAGCACGGGCGGATTCATTGCAGCAATTTGCGGATCAGCTTTTTTTGACTGCTGAATCGTCCATCCCATCATTGGCTTTATAAATTCAAAGGAACGGTTCTTTACAAGCTCTGCATATATACCACCATCCGCACCAAGATTAATGTCTTCAAAAAAGATGCCCCACATCGTGGGCTGTATATCAGCTTTTGGCTCATTAACTTTTACAATTAAAGTGTGTTGTGCATTCGTTGTATTTATGCACAGCCATGATGCAAGCAAATAACAAACCGCTTTTATTTTTTCCATATCGCGCAATTGATGAAAATTATTTTTGTAGTACAGGCTATAGTACCTGTGGCATCGCCTGTTGTGTCACTCACTTCATCGTTCAGAACTTTGATGAGCGGGCTACACGCCTCTCAAAGCCCGCCGCTATCAGCGCATAGCTGTTTTTAAAGTACAAGTGTGCGACGCAACGAAAGCTACATACTTATTCCAATGCCCGGTTCAAAAAATTTATTTT
This sequence comes from Panacibacter ginsenosidivorans, assembly GCF_007971225.1. Lineage (NCBI taxonomy): Bacteria > Pseudomonadati > Bacteroidota > Chitinophagia > Chitinophagales > Chitinophagaceae > Panacibacter > Panacibacter ginsenosidivorans. Next base: position 2,841,794 of record NZ_CP042435.1, read on the forward strand.
AACTCTAGTACCACTACAGAAAATGGCGGCAGCTTTACATTCAATGTATTTGCTTTTATACTTGCATCATTAAAAACTGCAGGTTTAATTTTATCAGGCTCATCAAATGAGTTGTAGTTCTGCAGTTTTGAAGAGGTTAATATTCTTCCTGTAACATTACTTAGTTTTAAGCTGCTTATATCAACATTAATATTCTGTGCTTTGTGTGCATCTATATTTACCAGTGAAATATGTACCAGGCCACTCTTGTCTTTTGATGCAGAAACAGAAACCGCCGGCAGCTTTTGGTTATTAAGGCTATAATCGTTTGTCTTAACAGTTACCGGCAATAAGGCTGCATCCTGGTGCACATTGTACATTTCCATTACGTGATATGTTGGCGTAAGGATCATTTTTTCTTTGTCGGTTAGAATAACGGCCTGCAATACGTTGATGCATTGTGCAAGGTTAGCCATGCGAACACGGTCTGCATGATTGTTGAAAATGTTAAGCGTAACACCGGCAATCATAGCATCACGCATAGTATTTTGCTGATATAAAAACCCTGGATTCGTACCTGGCTCCACGTCATACCAACCGCCCCATTCGTCAACGATCATCGCCACTTTTTTCTTAGGGTCGTATTTGTCCATGATAGCTGCATGCTTTGTAACCAGTTCATCCATCTGCAAAGCACTCTTCATGGTTGCGAAGTATTGGTCTTCGGTAAAATCTGTTGCAGAACTTTTGTGGCCCCAGTCAATAATGGAGTAATGATGCACACCAAGACCACCTAGCATATCAACGGGAATATTCTTCATTAAAGTTTCTGTCCAGTTGTAATCAGCATCGCTTGCGCCTGATGCAATGCGCATCAATCCGCCAGTGTTTCCCCAGTCTGTCATAAAAGTTGCAAACCTGCGAAACTCATCTGCATAATATTCCGGACGCATATTACCACCGCAGCCCCATGCTTCATTACCGATACCCCAAAATTTTACTTTCCAGGGTTGTTCCCTGCCATTTTGTTTACGCCAGTCGCTCATCGGGCTTTTGCCTTCGAAGTTTACATATTGTACCCAGTCGGCCATTTCCTGCGGAGAGCCACTGCCCACATTACCAGTCAAATAAGGTTCGGCGCCAAGCAATTCGCACATGTTCAAAAAATTGTGTGTACCAAAACTGTTGTCTTCAGTTACACCACCCCACCATTTGTTTACGATAGTTGGTCTTTTGTCTTTTGGGCCAACTCCATCTTTCCAGTGATATGTATCGGCAAAACAGCCACCTGGCCAGCGCAGGTTGGGTATCTTTAATTTTTTTAGCGCATCAATAATATCATTGCGTACACCATCTGTATTAGGAATGGTTTTGCTGGTATCGCCTACATAAAAACCACCATAGATGCAGCGGCCAAGATGCTCTGCAAAGTGACCATAGATGTTTTTGTTGATAGTTGTACCGGAAGTGCTATTTATTACAACTGTTGTCTGCTGAGCAAACAAAAACGAGTAAGTAAATAATGACACGGCTAATAGTGACAAGCGTAATCGTTTCATAATAAAATCAGCTTTATTCTTTAAATATGACAAAAGCAGAATTTAAAGATAAGTGTTATTATGACATTTATTATTCCCCAGGCAGAAATTTTTTTTGAATCCGAAAGTCTTGCAGAAAAGTGCCACCGATATTTTGATAACACTTTCTTTGCCAGATAGATTTCAAACTAATTATCCAGTGTTCTTATTACTGTTCTGGGGCCGCCATGCAGACCGGATTTGTTGAGACTATAGGTAAATGTAAGCAGGAAGTACCGTTGCAATACGTTATATTTTTCATCAGTGATATAACCAAGGTTACTGCTGCGGCTGATACCTGTATTTTTCTTTAGCAGGTCAGCAATACTGAATTTTATTTCCCCCCGGTTATTCTTTAATAATGATTTTGCAGCAGATACATTCCAAAGTGGTATGCTGGTATTAAAACCATCGAAGCGGCCGCTGTTAATGGTGTAGTTGAACTCATTACTTACGGTGATCTTACCGGGAAAGTAATTGACCATTTCAAGTCCATAACGTTGCTGCAGGTAATTGTTGCCAGCATTTTGTTGCAGTGAGTATTTGCTGCTGCTGAAATTTAGCCGGGCGGTTACACGAATGTCGAGTTTTTCTTCAAGGTTAAAATCGTATGCAATGTTTGGACCGAACGAAGTATTGCTGATATTATTACGCTGTGCATTTATATAAGAGACACTTTTGCCGAGGGTGGTGCTCGTGCCAATCTCTATTCTTGATTTCAGTTTCTTTAAAGGAAAACCATAATTGATGTTACCCATCAGGTTGTAAATACCATTTGCATTAGTGTAAGTACTGATTCTTGATCCATTTGGATTAATTATTTGTGCCTGAACAATATTGCCTGATGAAGTAGTGAAATTAAAAAACGCAAAAAGGTTTTTCCGCTCTATTGGATCAGCTGCAAAAAAATTGAGCATGATATTGTGATTATATTGTCTTTTCAACAAAGGGTTACCAATAATGATATTGAGTGGATCACTTACGTCTGCCACCGGTTGTAATTGTGCAATTCCAGGTTGAGTGGTGGATGTGCTGTATTGCAACCTTATGTTTTTCATTTTGCTGATATTGTATTGCAGCATAGCATTGGGCAACAAGTCAGTAAAATTTTGCAGTGTATTTTGGCTATGCGTATTGTCAGTGATTCTTAAAGTAGCAGACTGCAGTGAAGAACCAACTGTGAGATTTATTTTTTTCATATTGGTTCTAAAGTTGATGCTGCCTCCTGCATAGGTATAGTTACTTTTAAAATCGTTGCTGAGCCTGGTATTCAGTACGTCATGTTTGCCCGATGCAGTATTGTAATCATAAGTTTGCTTATTGCTGTTACCAATATTGGCATTAATAAATGAAGAGAATTCCAGCAGTGATTTTTTCCCGATTGGTTCTGTATAAGTAAGATTGGCGCCACCATTTCTTGTGATTGCATCTCTGCTGTTCGTTTGATTGATCAATGAATCGTTACTGCCCGCATCCGTATAAAATTTATTTTCTGAATATAAAGTTCCAGCAGATGTACTATGGTTATAGGTTGAATTTATATTTAAAGACAACGTTCTTCCTTTCTTTTTAAATTTCTTTCTTAATAATGCCGTATTAACAAGATTAAATGCATCGGCATTTGAAGTGCTATTACTATAGCCTTCATTCAATTTTATTTTATTAAGATCTTCTGAAGTATAGGTTGAAGCAGTTTGCTTACTTGTTTGCTGCCAGGTTGCTGCACTTGTTATTTTTAAAGAAAGGCTGCTGTCTATTTTCTGATCTAGTATAGCGTTCAAGCGATGCTGGGTATTATCATTAATACTGTTGCTTGTTTGAAACCGATTATAACTATTCTCCCCTGCAATGTATTGCGTGTTGATTTGTTTATTAGTAAGAAGGTGAATATCGCTGCCTGTATAATTAGCATTAAGGTCAGTTTTATTTTTATTCCATGCGTTATTATAATTAAGGCCGCCTGCTGTTGTATTGGCAACACCCTGTTGGTTTTGACCAAGACCTGTGATTGGTAAGCTATTATCGTTATCATCATCTGTTCTTATTACAATGCCGCCACCATTGCGCATACCCCGGCTCATTTCACCGGTGAAATTTAAAACATCGCTAATAGAAAACCCTTGCCTGTTTGTATTATTCGCCATAGCAATTAAAAACAATTGCTCGTCACCTTTGAATTTATTGATATTGGTTTGTGCATCATAACGTTTATCGTTGCCTGCACCGGCTGCTATTTTTCCAAACAATGCGTTGGCTTTATCTTTTTTTAGTTTGAGGTTGATGGTTTTTTCTGCATTGCCATCATCTACTCCTGTAAATGAAGACTGGTCGCTTTGTTTATCAAAAACCTGTACCTTATCTACTGCATCTGCAGGAAGATTTTTTGTAGCCATTTTTATATCGCCAGTAAAAAATTCTTTGCCATTTACCAGCACACGTTTTACTGTTTGTCCGTTTACTTTTACTGTACCATCCGTTTCAACTGTTACACCAGGCATTTTCTTCAGCATGTCTTCTACAACTGCATTGGGTTGTGTCTTAAAATTTTCTGTGTTGAACTCAAGTGTATCATTATTGATGGTAACCGGTGGACGTTTAGTATTTACAGTTACTTCACCTGCAGAACTAAGATCCTGCATATATACATCGCCAATATCCTGCGGGTTTGAATTGCCAATAATTTCTATAGGTTTCCAAACCGCAATATAACCAACATAAGAAGTGGAGATAAGGTATTTGCCTTTTTCAACGCCGTTCATTTTAAAATTACCTGCAGAGTCTGCTCTTGAAAAACTTACGAGTGTAGAATCTATTTGCCGCACCAGGGAAACAGTTGTATAGGCAAGTCCTTTATTTATGATGGAATCATATACTCTTCCTTGTATGGTAATTTTTTGTGAGAATAAAGAAAGAGATACAAAACATGAAAAGAAAATGTACAGCAGTTTTTGCATAGCAGCATATTTGTTTCAAAAATAGCTGCGCTGTTTTGCAAACATGGTTAAGTAACCTGAGTGTAAGGTTAATGAATGTTAATGAAGCCCTCTAAATCTCCCTAAAGGGAGACTTTAAAACTATACAGAATAAACTTTAGTATTATAATACAAATTATTACTGTGAACTAATTTAGGATTAAACACTACAGTTGAATTAATAACAAGTAGTACAAGAGTGCGACGCAACAGGTGATGCCATTTATACAAATGCAGGGCAAATAAATTATACCCTATAACAAACAGCATTAATATTCATACCTGCACCTACAGATGCAAATATGATCACATCACCTTTTGCTACACGATGACCGCTGATGGTTTCTTTTCTAACCATATCGTACAAGGTAGGAATAGTAGCTACGGAGCTGTTGCCCATGTTATGAATATTCATAGGCATAATATCAGCGGGCATAGAACTATTATATAATTTGTAGAAAGCCCTTAAAATGGCTTCATCCATTTTTTCATTAGCCTGGTGAATGAATATTTTCTTAAGCTGATCAAGCGGTAATCCTGTTTTATCAAAGCAATCTTTCATTGCTTCGGGTACGTGCTTTAACGCGTATTCATATACTTTGCGGCCCTTCATTTTTATATAACGTATGCGCTGATCTGCGCCGGGGAAATTAGATTTACCAAAACTTATATAGTAAGCTTCCTCCATTGAATGAGATTGCGTGGAGCAACTCAAAATACCGCTATCCGCATCGTCGTTAAATTCCAATACACATGCACCTGCACCATCACTAAAGATCATACTGTCGCGGTCATATACATCTATTACACGACTCAATGTTTCTGCACCTACCACCAATGCTTTTTTTGCAATACCCGCTTTAAAAAATGCATCTGCCTGTATTACACCCTGAAGCCAACCGGGACAACCAAACAACACATCATACCCAACACAATTTGGATTACGTATGCCAAGTGTATGCTTGATACGTGCAGCAATAGAAGGCACTGTATCAGACTGTATATTATGCTTCATTACGTTGCCATAATTATGTGCAACGATAAGCTGGTCCAGCGTTTCAGGGTCAATATTCGAATCTTCTATTGCTTTTTTTGCGGCTATGGCGCCTATGTCTGATGTGGAAAGATCACAAGGCGCATAACGCCTTTCCTCTATGCCTGTTATTAATTTTAATTTATCCACCACTTCAAGCTGCGAGCCTTTTACAGGAAAATGATCTTCACCATAAAATGTGTTGATGGCAAAATCACGGTTTGTTTTAATTTCAGAAGGGATGTAGCATCCTGTTCCGGTTATTATTGTTCTGAACTGACCCATAAAAATTTATCTGCGGAAGAAATTGTTATAAAAGGCAGGCAATGCTTTTTTGTAAATATAGGTAAATACAAAATACGCAATGAATTGTGTAGAATTTTGCCTGTTAAACAGCTGAAAATAATAGTTATAATGTGATTTTTTTTGAGCCGGGCTGAAGTGCTGCTACTATGCATCGGTTGCGTCGCACTCTTGTACTGCTTTTATTCTATTCAGCAGAATAGTTGCTACCATTTTTCTTCGTCCGGAATATCTTTATTAAAGTCACTGAATTTTTTCCGTGAAATAATTTTCTGCAATTGCCTTTCAATAATAGCATCCGCGATCAGCAAGCCAGCATCATCAGTGTTTTTTTCTGCAAGTAAGGCTTTCAATTTTTTTTCATTTACATCCAGCCTGTATAAAATGCTCACCAGTTTTTCAAAGTCATTATTAATAAGAAAATGAATGTATTCAGCCAGTTCTTTTCTGAAAAGCTGCTCAGAATTTTGAAGCACAAGCTTGTCGTCCGTTGCAAGTATTATCTGCTGCTGCAGAAGCTGGTTGTCTTCTGTTGTCATAAACTGTTGCTCATTGCGCCATGCAGAACAGCAGCCCTTACAAGTCTTTTGATAAGCATTATCTGGCCAAGATGATAATGCGCATGTTCTGTAATGCCATGCAATGTTTTATAATAAGTGGAGTGACCTGTTACAGTAAGGTCATAGATCTTTTCTTCCGGAAATTTTCTTACTGCATCTGCGAGGTTTGCTGCCGATGCAAAAGCCGCATCTTTCAATTGCTGCCAGTCATGTTCATTTTTTATAGCTGGCACATTAAAACCATTGACCTCATCGATCTCAGGATTTATGCCCATTAAGCGCATAGATACTACGTCGTTGTAAAAATTGAGATGATGCAGTAATGCTGCAATAGTATTATAAGATGCTTTTGTTACAGTAGTTGCTTCGCGGTAATCAATATCGTCAATGGTATCTTTTATATTAACATCGGTCCAGTTGTTTCCTTCAAACACTTCGGTAATGTGTTGTGCGATGAGTTCTGTTATTTTCATATGTATGACTTTAAAAAGTTCAATAATATTTTTCAATAACTCCAAGCCCGAACAGAGCAAAATCATATTTTACGGGGTCGGAGGGGTCTAAAGTTCGTAAATAAGTTGTCAATTCCAAAGCCGCAGGCCAATCTGTTTGCTTTCTTATTAATAAATTAAGCTTTTTTGCCACCCTGGCTACGTGCAGGTCCACGGGGCAAATAAGCTGCGAAGGTTTTATTTTATTCCAGATTCCGAAATCCACTCCTTTGTTATCTTTCCGTACCATCCAGCGCAGGAACATATTTAATCTTTTACAGTTCGATCCCTTTTCCGGTGTGGCAATATGTTTCTTCGTTCTGGCGGGAACATCTTCCAAAGAAAAAAAATAATGATGAAACCCAACCAGGCTTTTCTCTATTGTATCATCTTTTGGTGATATCCATTTTGAAAAAGCGGTTTCCAGAGAATCATTCTTTGTATAATGAAATTTCAAAAACTCAATAAAATAAAGCAGGTCTGTTGGATTAAACGTTCTGTGTTTGAATTGTAAAAGGCTTTTCAATTCCTTGTCGTTATGCCCTACAACAAACTGATGTGGCTGCATATCCATCAACTGCATAAGCTCTGTTGATTTATTGATAATGGTTTTCCTACCGCCCCATGCAAATATGGCTGCAAAAAACCCCGCTATTTCAATATCCTGTTTTTTAGTAAATAAATGCGGAATGCAAACAGGATCATCTTTTATAAAACCACGCTGATTATATAATTCAACTTTACTGTCTAAAAAATCCTTGAGCTCATTTTTTTCTTTCATTTTCACCTTCCCATATTTTCATATTCTGCGCTAACAAATTGCCTGCTGCAGATCTTCTATCAAATCATCTATATCTTCAATGCCTACGCTTAATCTTATAAGAGAATCAGTCAACCCGTTTTTAATCCGTTCTTCCCTTGGTATGGATGCATGCGTCATACTTGCAGGATGATTGATCAAAGATTCAACACCACCAAGGCTTTCCGCTAATGCAAAAACTTTTGTAGAAGATAAAACTCTTCTTGTTTCGTCAGCGCTGTCATCTTTCAATTCAAAACTAATCATACCACCAAAACCACGCATCTGCTTTTTAGCAATTGCATAATTTGTATGATCTTCAAAGCCCGGCCAATAAACTTTTGCCACTCTGTTATGATTGCGTAAGAAATAGGCGATCCTCTCACCGTTCTCACAATGCCGCTGCATACGCACATGCAACGTTTTTATACCACGTAATACCAAAAAACAATCCTGTGGACCGGGAACTGCACCACAGCTCTTTTGAATAAAATATAATTCATCTCTTAACGCTTTATCGTTCATTACAAGCGAGCCTTGTATCACATCACTATGGCCACCAAGATATTTTGTTGCAGAATGCATTACAATGTCTGCCCCAAGATCAAGCGGGTTTTGTAAATAAGGGGAAGCAAAAGTGTTGTCCACACAAAGCAATGCATTATGTTGTTTTGCAATAGCAGCAACAGCAGCAATATCTGTGATATTCATCAAAGGGTTGGTAGGCGTTTCTGTCCAGATCAGTTTTGTTTTATTGCTAATTATTGCTGCAATATTATTGGCATCCTGCATGTTCACGTACTTAAACACGATACCAAATTTTTCAAACACTTTGGTGAACAGTCTGTATGTACCGCCATACATATCATTCGCAGCAATCACTTCATCACCCGGCGATAATAATTTTATTACTGCATCTGTTGCCGCTACGCCACTGCTGAATACCAAACCATATTTTCCATTTTCAATTTCAGCCATGGCTTTTTCTAATGCAAACCGCGTTGGGTTTTGCGACCGTGCATATTCATATCCTTTGTTATTGCCCGGCGCCGTTTGCACATACGTTGACGTTTGATAAATAGGCGTCATAATAGCACCGGTTGTTGGGTCTGGCTCTACACCGGCATGAATAAATTTTGTGGCAGGTTTCATATATTTCATTTTCAGAGCGGGCAAGTTAAGAACATTTGTGCTGATATTATTTTGAAGAAATTCTATGAGCCCGGCTTTTGTTTTTATGTTGATCGCTTGTTGCGTCGCACTCTTGTACTTAAAGAACAGCTATGAGCATTATCAGCCCGAAGCTCAAAGCTCGCTGCTCAAAGCTCAACAGTACAAGTGAGTGACACAACCGGCGATGCTACCTGTACAATAGCTGGTAACATAAAAATCAATACTTATTTTAACCGCTGATAGATTTTATCAACAACTAATTTCACAAACACTTAGTTTTATTGCTCATTTAGTCAACACACAATTTTTCCAATTAACTACTTATGAAACATGTAAGCTTATTGGTGCTATGCTTTTGTATGTACATAATAGCAGCGGCACAGGAAACGTTTCCGGTCAATGGTGTTTCGGATCTGCGTTCAGATCAATTTGTATTTACCAATGCCACTATTGTAAAAGATGCACAAACCACTTTGCAAAATGCAACGCTTTTAATTAAGCGGGGAAAGATAGTTGCAGTGGGTGCAAACATTGCAATACCCAAAGATGCCGTGGTAATTGATTGTAAGGGTAAATATATTTATCCTTCATTTATTGACATCTTCAGCGATTATGGTATTGCTGCACCAAAGTCATCCGGTGGTGGTGATTTTTTTAATTATATCAATAGCAGTCCTACAAAGGGGGCGTATGGGTGGAACCAGTCTTTGAAACCTGAGACCGACGCTTCAAAAATTTTTGCTGCAGATAATGGTAAAGCCGGCGACCTGCGCAGTGCAGGTTTTGGCGTGGTGCTTACGCACCAGCAGGATGGTATTGCAAGAGGTACAGGAACACTTGTGACGCTAACAGATGAAAGAGAAAATTTTGCCATGCTGAAAGATAAAGCAGCAGCTTTTTATTCTTTTAATACAGGCACATCAACACAGGATTATCCCAACTCATTAATGGGTTGTATTGCTTTATTAAGACAAACTTATTTAGATGCACAGTGGTACAAAACACGCCCTGCAACAGAAGGTACTAATTTAAGTTTACAGGCATGGGATGATAACCAAAACCTGCCACAAATATTTGATGCAAGTGATAAATGGAATGATCTGCGGGCTGTAAAGATTGCCAATGAATTTGGCGTGCAATACATTATAAAAGGTGGTGGTAATGAATACCAGCGCATGGATGAAATGAAAGCAAGCAAAGCTTCATTCATCCTTCCGGTAAATTTTCCGTTGGCAATAGATATTGAAGACCCCAATGATGCAAGGGTTGTAGCATTGAGTGTAATGAAGCATTGGGAAATGGCGCCACTGGAGCCAGGGATGTTTGAAAAAGCCAATATCAATTTTGCTTTGACAGCGTCGGGTTTGAAAAGCACAGGAGACTTTCTTAGCAATCTCCGTAAAGCAATCGATAATGGATTAAGTGCAACAAAAGCGCTTGAAGCATTGACCAAGACACCCGCCATTATGATCGGCGCTTATGATAAAGTGGGTAGTCTTGATGCAGGAAAGCTTGCCAATTTCATCATCACCAGTGGTCCTGTGTTTGATGAAAAAACAACCTTTTTCCAAAACTGGGTTCAGGGTAAAAAATATACACTTACAGAAAGCGGCTGGAATGATTATCGCGGTAACTATAAACTAACTGTAAAGCAAAATAATCAAAGCACCACTTACAATGTTGAAGTAAAAGGAAAACCTGATGATCTTTCAGCAACTTTACAAACACCAGGTGACTCTGTAAAAAATGATGTCAAATTATCTGTAAATGATAAGATGGTAAAAATGACGTGGAGCCTGAAAGCAGATAGCAGCAATCTTAACAGGCTTACCGGTTTAATTAGCAATGAAAAATTATGGATGGGTAACGGCTACAGCAGTGCAGGCAATGCCATAAGCTGGAACATGCAGTATGTATCAACGTTTATTGAAAAGCCTGATACACCCAAAAAAGAAGAAAAGAAAAAAGATAGTGTAACTGCTAAAGTAATGTATCCTTTTCTTGGTTTTGGCTGGACAGAAGCACCCAAACAGGAAGACATGCTGATCAAAAATGCAACAGTATGGACAAGTGAAAAAGAAGGTATTCTTGAAAATACAGATGTGCTGTTAAAAGGTGGAAAGATCGCAGCCATAGGAAAAAATCTTACTGCAGGTAATGCAAAAGTTATTGATGGCACAGGAAAACATTTAACTGCAGGTATCATTGATGAACACTCACACATTGCTGTTACAGGTAGCGTAAATGAATGTTCTCAATCAGTAACGGCAGAAGTAAGGGTTGCGGATGTTATCAATCCTGATGATATTCAAATTTACCGCCAGCTTGCAGGTGGTGTAACCAGTGCACATATATTGCATGGCAGTTGTAATACGATTGGCGGGCAAACACAACTCATTAAAATGCGTTGGGGTAAAGATGCAGAAGAGATGAAGTTTGCTAACTGGGATGGCTTTATAAAATTTGCATTGGGTGAAAACGTAAAACGTTCTTTTGGCCAATCAAACAACAGGTTCCCCGATACACGTATGGGCGTTGAACAGGTATTGATGGATGCATTCACACGTGCAAGAGATTATGAAAAACTTGGTCCAAACAAACGCAAGGATCTTGAACTCGAAGCGCTATCAGAAATTCTTGAAAAGAAAAGATTTATTACCTGCCATTCTTATGTGCAAAGTGAAATAAATATGCTGATGCATGTGGCAGATACTTTTGGTTTCAGGGTAAATACATTTACGCATATACTCGAAGGCTATAAAGTTGCAGACAAAATGAAAGCACATGGTGTGGCTGCTTCAACCTTTAGTGATTGGTGGGCTTACAAAATGGAAGTGCAGGATGCCATGGCATACAATGCTGCCATTATGCAAAAAGTTGGGCTTATTGTTGCCATCAACAGCGATGATGCAGAGATGGCGCGACACCTTAACCAGGAAGCGGCCAAGAGTATCAAGTACGGTAATCTTTCCGAAATACAGGCGCTCAATATGAATACCATTAATCCCGCTACCATGCTGCATGTTGCAGACAGGGTCGGCAGTATAAAAGTTGGTAAAGATGCAGACGTAGTGCTCTGGAGCGCAAGCCCGGTAAGCATTTACGCAAAACCAGAAAAGACAATCGTTGATGGCGTTGTTTATTTCGATATTGAAAAAGACAAACAAATGCAGCAACAGATAGCCGCAGAAAGAAATTGTTTGATACAAAAAATGATTAACGCAAAAAAAGGTGGCGCTAAAACAACAGCAGCTACTGTAACATTCGATGTTATCAACGAATGCGAAATAGATATGCAGCATAATCATTCAATATGGCAACAGCAGTAAAAATAAATCGTATGAAAAAAATTTTAAACCAGGCAACGGTATTTCAATTAAACTTTTCTTGCGTCGCACTCTTGTACTGCAACAAACATTTCAACATACAAGACAGTGTTTATAGACTCTTTCAAATAGCATAATACATATACAATGAAAAAAATATTATTGAGTATTTGTTTACTCACAACAATCATAACAACAAAAGCGCAGGAGACTGTCTACCCGGCTCCGGCGCAACAAGGCAATATTGCACTCACACATGCTACTATTCATATTGGTAATGGAACTGTTTTGCAGGATGCAATGGTTGTATTTGCCAACGGGAAAATTATGAGTGTGGGACCTACCGAGCCAATAAAAGATAACGCCAAAATTATAGACTGCAGCGGCAAACATATTTATCCAGGGCTTATTTCTGCAGCAACCAATCTTGGTTTGAACGAGATTGGTGCAGTGCGTTCCACAAGAGATGAGTATGAATTAGGTAATATCAATCCAAGTGTTCGTTCTGTTATTGCTTACAATACAGATTCAAAGATTATCAACACAGTTAGAAATAATGGAATACTATTAGCTAATGTTATTCCCAATGGCGGCATCATCAGTGGCTCATCTTCTGTAATGCAGCTTGATGGCTGGAACTGGGAAGATGCTGTTTACAAAATGGATGGTGGCATTCATTTTCGTATGCCTTTTCTTGTACGGTTTTCAGAAGATAATGACCCAATGAAAGATGCGATGAAAAATATTGATGAAGTACGGACTTTCTTCCGTGAAGCAAAAGCATATTTTGATGAACCAAAACATGAGCACACGAATTTAAAGTTCGAAGCGGTAAAAGGTTTGTTTGATAAAACACAGACTTTCTTTGTGCATTGCGAGCTGGTGAAAGAAATGATGATTGCATCAGAATTTGCCAAAGAGTTTGGTTTCAGAACAGTGATTGTTGGTGGCTCTGACAGCTGGAAGATCGCTGACTATTTAAAAGAAAACAATATTGCTGTTATTGTTGACCAAATGCACACATTGCCCAACATGCAGGATGATGATGTTGATCTTCCCTATAAGTTGCCTTATCTTTTGCAGCAGGCTGGCGTTACTTATTGCATCTCTGACCAGGACGAACAAAGCCGTTACCGCAACCTGCCATTTAATGCGGGCGTGGCTGTGGGCTATGGCTTAACCAAAGAACAGGCATTACAGGCTATTACATTAAACGCAGCAAAAATATTAGGCATAGATGCACGCACGGGTTCTGTAGAAACCGGCAAAGACGCCAACATTGTAGTAAGTGATGGAGACATTCTTGATATGAAAACAAGTAACATTATTTACGCATTTATACAGGGCAGGCAAATAAATCTTGATGACAAACAGAAACAATTATACGAGAAATATAAATATAAGTATAGTTTGAAGTAAAGGAAAAGTATATAGTGTATACATGGTTTATAAAACAAAAAAGCGGCTTCACAAAATGTGAAGCCGCTTTTTTGTTTAGTGGCAAACCTGCTCTTTAAAACAGTTTAACTGATGTTATAGAGATGAACGAATTGCTCACCTATCTGTAATTTTATTTTTGTGGTCGCGAATCTCCTTCGTCGATTTGCGACGCAACGAAGATGCCATGAAATGCCGACGCTTGTATCATAATAATTGCGGCATTGAGGATTACTCTTTTATTTAAAAAAGTATCCTCGAATTTCATTTCATTGAAACTAGAATAAATAACAGACACTTCAATAAAGCTATTGCTGGTATCAAAAAAGCTATTAGTAATTTCACTTTGTAACTTTTCTTATGCCGCTGTAAAAGACAGCTGATCTTTCTTTGCTAAATAAATGATTTGCATTTTCTCTTAAGTGTAATTAAATTTATACATCTCAACATTTACAAAAAACACCTGCCATGTCAAACAATCCAGGAACAATCTTTATCAACTACCGCAAAGACGACAGTAACTGGAATGCATTGGCTTTGTACAACGACCTGCAGAAATATTTTAAAAAAGAACAACTGTTTAAAGACTTCAACGCCATTCTTCCCGGCGATGATTTTGTGGTTAGCATACAAAATGCATTGAATAAATGTAACGTGTTGCTGGTTGTAATTGGCAGGAACTGGCTGCACATGGAAGGCGCAGATGGTAAACGCAGGCTTGATGATCCTGATGATTTTGTAAGACTCGAAGTGGCCACCGCGCTTGAAAGAGGCATATCGGTAGTGCCTGTTTTGTTTGACGGAACACCAATGCCCAAACCCGAAGAATTGCCCGAAAACTTAAGACTGCTTTGCAGGCGTCAGTTTATAGAAATAGATCCCAAACGTTTTGAAGATGATGTGCGTAACCTGGCCGAAGCATTGAAGAAGATATTGCCAAAAGATGAAGAGCAGGTTCATCCTAAGCCCGGCCCACAACCTCAGCCTAAACCCAATCCGCCAAATCCCGGTAACCAGGGTGGTACGGCTTACCATACAACTCCGAAGCCGGATAATAATCTGTTGTGGGGCATCCTTGTAACAATACTTTGTTGTCTGCCACTTGGTATTGTCTCCATCATTCATGCAACTAAAGTCGATGGTCTTTATAATACAGGCCAATACGAACAGGCTGTTGATGAAGCAAAAAAAGCAAAGCAGTGGGCTATGTATGGAGCAATTGCAGGTATAGTTGTATATGTAATTTATTTTTTGCTTGTTGCTGCAGGATCACTAAATAGTTATAGCTATTAGCGGTGTAAATTTTTTGTACCCGACATTTGTTTTTCATAGCGCCACCTGTTGCGTCGCACGCTTCAGCGTTCAGATAATTGATGAATGCATGTATTTATAGTGACTCCAAAGGATTATAAACTCGAACCTTATATTGGAAGCATTGAAGGAATTTTCCTGAATTTGATGGCATTTATATGCATAAACATGAATAAAAAGTTCGATGTTTGGGAGACATGAGTTCTTCAAATATTTTCAATTTTTAGCCCATCCTACTGCGTCATCCCACTTTCTGCAGGATGTACAGCAATACCCGTGCTTGTTAGAATTACCGGCGCAGAAACATTTTCTAACCCTGATGTATCTCCAAAACCAGCCTCCCATAAAAATGCACCAGTACTGGTATTAATAGCGAAAATTCTGTTAGCGGCGCTAACGTACACAGCATTACCAAGAGAAGTTGGAGATGAAAGTAGGGTATAGAATGATGACGGAGTTTTAAAGCTCCATGCTTCTATACCTGTTTTAGCCTCCAATGCTATTAAACTGTCAGGCGCAGTTACAAATACCAGTTTGCCATTTGTAAATTCATTTTTATTCCTGGCATAATAAGGGGGTTTGTTTAAAGTATATTTCCATACCTGTACACCCGTTTTTGCATTTACTGCATACACATCACACATAGGTATATCACCGTTTTGATAGTTGGTATGTGTATAGATAAGATTATTGGCAAATGTGGGCGCAGAGGATCCATCTGCTGTTGATGAAAAAGGATATGTCCATCTGAAGTGATTCAATGTATCAATGCATTTAAGCCCATTATCTTTTGGTGCAAAATATAAGTTGCCGTTTATATAGCATGGAGAAGTGGCGTAATAATATTCACTCGAGTCCGCCCATTTTGTAATACCTGTATTAATATCTACTGCGTACAGTTTTTTGTTGTTATTGCAATACACCGTTTCATTTATTACAACAGGAGAATTAAATGTGCCATTGTCGCTTGTAATGGGATCACGCAGGTACCAGATCTTTGCTCCTGTATTGGCATCTATTTTATAAATGGCGCGTTGGGAAGCCACATACAAATAACCATCTTTGTAGAACGGGCATGATGCGGAATAAATATTTTCATTAAGATTGATCTTCCAGATCTGAACGCCTTTTTTAGCATCCAATGCATACACATGTGGACTGGGATTTGTACTTACCACAAATACCATCCCGTTGGCTACACATGGCCCACCCAATGTAAGGTTCTCATCATATAATTCACGTATCCATTTGCTTGCACCTGTTATGGCATCAACCGCATGTACAACAGTTTTACTATCGTAATCAGCAGTAAAAATAACCAGCCCGCCTTTTAAAATATTGGCTTCATCAATTGTTGAAGAAGAAACAGTTGCAGATGTTGCAATATCTTTTTTGCAGGAATAACAGGATGCAAATAAAAGGGTAATAAGGATTAATTTGATTTTCATAAAATGGTTGTTGGGTTTCAATTTACAAGCTATCGAAAATAATAATTTAGTTTTGGATATATCGTGCTTGAATAAAAGATTTTTATAAAATGTTTATGTTACCGGCATTTGCTTTTCATTGCATCACCTGTTGTGTCACTCACTTGTGCGCTCTGTTATTATGGCATCGGTCTTCATAATTACGTTAACCAAGGCACAGGAAGCTAACACACAAATCCAGCCCCTCATTCCTGCGCCAACATCTCTTATATATTCTTAAACCAACAGGGCCAACATCTCGTATATATTCTTAAACCAACAGGCGGGCACTTGTGCATTCTGTTTTTATGGCAGCAAACTGTAGTAGAAATTTTAGCCATGGCAACCATCCGCAACATCCCTGGCTCTACGCATATGCTATGGAGGAGATGTTCGGTTACCGTAATGTATGCAAATCTATTTCTTCAATTTCTTTATAATGTGTAACTGCATAAAATCCTTGCTCACCTGTTAAATAATATTTTGCAGAACTATGTATATAATCACCTCGGCTGTTTGCAAGATTCCATTTTCCTTTGCATGGATTGCTGTGTATATAGCTGAGTTTTTGTTCCAGCATTTTATCACTGTTGCACCATTTCCAGTCAAAAGATGTTTCAAATACTTTGTGCTGCTTATTTGCTTTGATCTCTGTTTCATTTCTTGCGTTACTTAATAAACGCAGTATTGAAGTGTTATCCTGTTTTTTCAATTTGTTTACAATATCATAAGCCATAAACCGCTTGCCATTTGAGATAATAGTATTAATAGATTTACCACGATTGCAAAACGCAATTACTGCATGTAAATGATTAGGCATAATGGTATACCCTACAATATAATGCCCTTGTTCTTTTAATATATTAAACCAGTTGTAAACACTTTGGTATGCATCTGCTATTTCAAACAAAGAGAGCCAATTGGTGCAGGTGAACGTAATTGAATAAATACCGCTTGTATTGTCTATATTTCTTCTTACCGGCATGCAATAAAGATAATAGGCACTAACCGAATCCGCAACATCCCTGGCTCTGCGCATAGCTATCGAGGAGCAAGCTTTATTGTTTCTTACCTGCTCAATGCACTTTTCAAAAAACGAAAGCGGTAAGCTATGTAATGATTCCTGGGAGTTGGCACTCTTACATAAAGTCTTACCAAAACAAAAAACCTAAGCATTATCTGATAGCAGTTGCTTAGGTTTTTGCGCTTTGTGGCCTCGACAGGAATCGAACCTGTATCTGGAGCTTCGGAAACTCTTATACTATCCATTGTACTACGAGGCCGGTTGCTGCAAATGTAGCTTTTCATTTTTATAAAAAAAGAGTGCGCTGCTTTTAAAAGCAGCGCACTCTATAAATGGTGGCTAGACTTAATTATTTTGCCTGAACTTTTAAAGTTACCGTTACATTGTTTCCTAATGACATGCTGCTGCTTCCAATACCAAAGTCTCTGCGGTTAATAGTAAATGAACCTTCAAATAAATAACTGCCATTCGATGGGGTTACAGTAAATGGAAAACTTACTTGTTTGGTTGTACCTTTTATAGTAAGATTGCCCGTAATGTTCCCGGCGGTTACCGCTGTGCTTACAAAACTGATAACAGGATATTTTTTCACATTAAAATAGTCTTCATCTCTCAGGTGATCGTCCCTCATGTCTATACCCGTATTAATTGTGTTTGCATCAACTGTAACATTGAATACAGAGGCAGCAGGATTTGCGTTATCCCACTTAATAACTCCTTTCAGGCCTTTAAATTCTCCATTGGTATTGATACCAAAATTTTTGATAGCAAAGCTTACTGCATTATCAGCATCAACCGGTTTAAGATCGGCTGATATAAATGACACTAAAAAAAATGCCGGAAGAAGTAGTGTAAAAAATTTACGCATAGATCTTTTCTTTTAACGAAACAATTCCCGTACCGCTGCAGGCAAAAATACAGCAGTTGGTACAGTGCTCATAAGTTTTAACTCTTCGCTTAGATTTGTTTCATTGTCGAGGAAACGAAGTACACGTTGCGGAGGATTCTTTTTAAAAAGATCTGCAAATATTTTATCGCCACTTAATTTTTTGTGATGGAGTATATTAAGCAATGTATTGTCGTAAACAGCAAAACGTTTTTGGATAAAAGCAGTATCAATATGCGGGTCTTTCTTTTGTATGAGAGCCTTAATAATAACATCTGTATGTTTTTGAATAAACCGAAAGGTAAACCCACTACTGGCTTTTGTTTGCCCGCCGGCAGTTCCGAGATTTACAATACTTCCTTCACCTTTTGAAAAAGGAAAATTGGTCATGGGGATTACACCGAATTCTTCTTCTTCTATTATATAATCAAAGACCTTAAGATAATTTTTGAGATAGTCCTCTAAAGCATCATCATATTGGTATTGCTCCAATACTTTTTCTGTGAACAAAGTATATTCTATCAGCGCTTTATTTGGTGCAACAGGCAATACATAAACAAAGCTGGTACCGCGCTGCTGGCTTATACGAAAATCCATGAAGGTGGCTATGCGTTCATCAAAAATATTGGTAGGTGTTTTTATTAACCAGCCTTTGAAATGTTGCAGAAAATAATAGAAGCTCACGCCTCCACCTAAAGGAGGAACCTTAATGGTGGTATTAAAAATGATGCTGTTGAAAATATAATTTGCCAAATATTGCCTGCCCTCAATGGTAACTTTTCCTTTGCCTGCATCATTGGAAAGTGATTGAACATCGCCATACAAAAAATGAATATTGCTTTGTTGTTTTGCTTTATCCAAAACATAATTGTAAAAATCTATTCCACGTATCATCTTGTATTCGTAAGGTGCAATATCAAAACGTGCAGAGAAATGATCTGAAAAAAAATCTATTTGTTTCCAGCGATGATGAATGATCTCTTCAAAGGCTCCGGCATTGGTTTCCCAAAAACACCAGGTACGATCATTTGTTTTTTTTGATGATTGATCTACTACCAGTATTTGCTTGTCATGAAAAAAAGAATGTTGCATCATGCGGTGCAGCAATGAAAGACCTGCGCAGCCAGAACCGGTGATGATATAATCGTATTGAGTTGACAGTAGTGATGATGAGTAAATGATGAGTAAAATAGTTGCGTAATGATAAACAGTACAAGCGTGCGACGCAACAGGCGATGCCATAAAATGCCGCAGCTAAGTTCATAACTATTATTGCGGCATTCACTGTAAGTAAATTATGCTGCCGGGTTCATTATCTTCTTCTTTCTTATTGCTTCATCACGCTTTACTTTTTCCCAGTATTTTTTCGCAACATATAATAAACCAAAACTTTCGCCTTCTTCTTTGCCTGTATGTTTATGATGCATCTTATGTGCCCAGCGTATGGTTTTTACATAACGGTTATTACTGCGTGTAAACCATTTGAAACGCTGATGAATAATTACATCATGCACCATAAAATATGCAACGCCATACATGGTTATGCCTGAACCAATACTTACCACCCACCATGCTTCCTGCATCCAGCCAAGCATGATGCAAAGCCAAGCCGGTATTGCAAATATTAGAAAGAATGCATCATTCTTTTCGAATACATGATGCTGGTTGGGATTATGATGATCTTCGTGCAGGTACCACAAAAATCCATGCATCACATACCTGTGTGTGCACCATGTAATACCTTCCATAAGCAGGAAAGTTAACAAGGCAATTATTGGGCAAATGATCCAGCTCATAAAAATGTTTGTAATACAAGAAAGAATAACAATTGTATGATAAACAAATGTAAAGCGAATTGGTTGTGTTTATCGAACTTAAGCAGGCGGAAAACTGTTAAGAGTACCGCGCTTACTGCAAACCAGCAAACAAAATTGAAGAGCGGAATTTCCCCTTCGGGCTGCCACTGCCAGTAACCAAGCCTTATAGCCGTAGGTTCCAGCACCCAATCAAAAACAGTGGTAAGGGTAGCTGCATCGAACAGAAAGGAAAGCGTTTGTACTGTAGCAGATGGCCGCTTTTCTACATCAATCTTTTGTAGCAACCATTCATTCAGCCTGTGTATAATATTGCCTGCACAAAAAACGGTAGTAAACCAGTTAACACCAATCAACCATGGCACTGCATATATCTTCGGGCCTAACACTGTGCCGTAACTATAATTACCAAAAAGATAACCAGTGTTAACACCAACTATTTCCACAATAACACCAGTTGCAAAACATAATACTGCAAACATCCAGAAAGAAATTGTTTTATCTTTTTGTGTAAAGATCAGTAAGGCTGCCATCAGCAAAAGTGTAAGCGGTGTATTGTTGATGAACCACTGCTTGTACGGTGTAAACAAAATGCCAATAACGCCACATACATGAAAAAGTATGGCAAGAAATAATGCAATATTTTGTCTCTGGTTACCTGTGATCAATTTTTATTTTTTGAATTTTTTGTGACCGGGCTACATTGCTGCTATAATGCTTCCGTTGCGTCGCACGCTTGTACAGCAACAATATTATTAAACAATTAATGCCTCCATTTTTTTATATCCTCCTTTACCAGTTCACTCATGATCTTTGCGCTCTTTAAACATAAAGGAATGCCACCGCCCGGATGCACACTGCCTCCTGCAAAATACAATCCTTTTATTTTATTGGTAAAGTTGGGATGCCGCAGAAAAGCAGCTATGCGACTGTTGGAACTTGTGCCATATAACGAACCCATATATGAGGCAGTTCTCTCTTCTATTAAAACAGGATCCAGTATTTGTTCTGATTCTATTAATGGCTCAATATCTGTTTGCAATAACCGATTCAGTTTTGCAATAATAGTTGCCCTGTATTGTTGCTGGTATGCTTTCCAGTCCTGTCCAACATTTGCAGGTGCATTTACCATTACGAACCAATTTTCTTTACCTGTTGGTGCCTGTATCCCCGGTTCACATTTAGCCGTGATATTAATATAAACGGTAGGATCGTTGTAGAATTTTTTATATGCAAACAAAGACTCAAATTCTGCTTTGTAATCTTTACTAAAGAAAATATTGTGCAGGCCAAGCTCATCAAATGTTTTATTGATGCCCCAATAAAAAACAAATGCACTGCTGCTGCGCTCCTGGTTTAATAACTGGTTAGCTTTTGAATTATCGTTTAACAGATACTTGTATGTTCCATAAACATCCATATTACTTACAACAATATCTGCAGGGATATTTTTATTATTTACCACTACGCCTTTTACTTTTCCCTCACTGTTAATGATACGTTGAACAGGGCGGTTAAATTCAAATTTGATGCCTTTTTTTAATGCAAGCTGATATAACGAATTTGTAATACTAATCATACCGCCTTTTGGATAATATGTTCCCTGGTTATATTCAAGATGCGGTATTAGCGAAAGCATGCCAGGTGCTTTATAAGGGTTACTGCCATTGTATGTTGCGTAACGATTAAAAAGTTGCACGGTACGTTCATCTGTGAATGAAGCCTTGTTTACACTATTTAATGTCCCAAACAAATAATTCCATCTAACGGTAGTTACTGCTTTGCCAAGCGGCGCTTTGAACAACGAACTTTTTTTATGTAACGAATGATTGAGAAAAACAGTGCCTATATTATTATACAAATTTGCTGATTGCTGCAAGTATTGCTGAATGTTTTGCGGTTGCTCATTAATTTTTTCTGCAAGCTCTTTGGCAAATTTTTCTTTGTTTGTGTAAGCAGTAAGTTTTGTGCCGTCCTCATAAAAATATTTGCAGGCAACATCTACTGCGGCATATTCAAAATAGTCGTAGATGTTTTCACCGGCCGACTCAAATAGTTCTTCAATATTTTCAGGTTGTGTAAATAAACTGGGGCCTGAATCAAAATGATAACCATTCATTTCAAAATGGCTGAGCTTGCCGCCGGGGTAATTATTTTTTTCAAACACCGTTACTTCTATTCCCTGCAGCACAAGTCTTACAGCGCTTGCCAAGCCTGCAACACCACTGCCTATAACTATTGCACGAAGGGAATGAGACACGTATTAGAATTTTGCGAAAGTTATTACGAACAGCCTGGTTTATGCAGCATACTTTAATTTCCACCAATCTAAAATGCGGGGAAATGCTATGGCAAACCAAATTGTATATTTATGTGGATGTGAATCCAGAGACTGCTGAATATCTTCCATTGATTTGTAGCAATAATCCAGCACTTCATTAATGTTAGGTTTTATTACACCATCGTATGTGCCTGTATATACATGATCAAATTCATGTTCTGTAAGACCATTATCGAAAGGTGCATTGTAAGTAAATTCAAACACTTCCTGCAATTCTGTCTCAAAGCCCAATTCTTCCTGCAACCTTCTTTTTGCAGCCTGTAAGGTTGTTTCTCCCGGACGGGGATGACTGCAACATGCGTTGGTCCATAAATTAGGGCTATGGTATTTCTTTTTAGCTCTTTGCTGCAATAACATCTGGCCTTCTGCATTAAAAATAAATATACTGAATGCACGGTGCAACAACCCCTTTTCATGCGCCTGCATTTTTTCCATTATACCAATCTCTTCATCATGCTCATTTACCAGTATTACATTTTCCATGCGTTAAAAATAAGTATTAGCCTGCAACCTGTGAAAAGTTTAGCAGCTTTGTATATTTAAAGGGTGGTATTTATTTGCTGAATTATGGGCTAAACGTACAAGTGAGTGACACAACAGTTGATGCCAAATAGGAGTAAGCCAATGCACAAAAAACTATAATAGATTTAACTGACTTCTTAGCCCTGCTTTGGCAAGTATCATGGCTTTTCCATAATTGGGTATACGGATGCGACGCTCTAATATATTTTGAGGCTGCAGTTTTTTTATTTTACGGAACAGGGAGAGATAATATTTATACGCTACATACACGCCAAATCTTGCTTTTACAGGTAACCTGACAATGCCCTGGTATGCATTATCAAAATCTTTTTGAATATCCTGTTCTATCGCAAACTTATTTGCTTCACTAAAATTTCTGAAATCGCAAGAAGGAAAATACATCCGGTCAAGACCTTCAAAATCATTTTTTATATCGCGCAGAAAATTTACTTTCTGAAATGCAGCGCCAAGGCTTTGTGCGTAGGATTTTAACTGATCGTATAAAACTTTATCGCCTTCACAAAAAACATACAAACACATTAATCCAACTACTTCTGCACTACCATAAATGTATTGTTCATAGTTTGTTTTGTCATATTGAATTTTATTAAGGTCCTGCTCCATGCTTGTAAAAAAAGAATCAATTAATTTAAGATCAATATTGTAGTAGTTAACGGTTTCCTGGAAACTATGTAAGATAGGGTTAAGACTTATTCTCCTTTCAATGGCTAAATAGGTTTCATGTTTGAATTCATTAAGCAATATAGCTTTATCATGATCATGAAAAGTATCAACGATCTCGTCTGCGAAACGCACAAAGCCATAAATATTGTGGATATGCGGCCGTAGCGTTTTGTGCAACAGATTGATGGCCGATGAAAAAGAAGTGCTGTAACGTTCTGTTGTTATACGGCTGCACTCCCTGCTTACTTCATGAAAAAGATTCATCATAACTGTATAATGATTTTCTTACACACTTTACTTGTGTGATACAATATCTGATTTATAACCCATGAACAAATTAAAAGTTCAGCTTTACCACCTTAATCTTATACAAAAAATATTTTTGTTAAGCATTGAATTTATTAGCTTTTAAAACTCTTCAACACTTCTTTTGCAACAACTTCCCCGCTGATCAAACTGGGCGGTACACCGGGGCCGGGCACTGTTAACTGGCCGGTATAAAACAGGTTTTTCACTTTCTTACTCCGACATGCCGGTTTTAAAATAGCTGTCTGCATTAAGGTATTGGCAAGGCCATAAGCATTTCCTTTGAAGGAATTGTATTCATGAACAAAATCGCTGTGCGCAAAAGTCTTTTTGTAAACGATATACGGTTTAATTGACTGGCCGGTCTTTTGCTCCATTCGTGTAATGATCTTGTCAAAATAATATTCACGCAATTCTTCTGTATCATTATCCAATCCTGTGGCTACGGGTATAAGAAAAAAAAGATTTTCACAACCTTCCGGCGCTACGGTTTTATCTGTAACAGAAGTAGCACTTACATAAAATAGCGGATCTGCTGGCCATTGTTTTGTCTCGTATATTTCTTTTCCGTGTTGCTCAAAAGATGTGTCAAAAAATAATGTATGATGTTTTAGATCATTGAGTTTTTTGTTTAGGCCAATATA
This sequence comes from Panacibacter ginsenosidivorans, assembly GCF_007971225.1. Taxonomy (NCBI): domain Bacteria; kingdom Pseudomonadati; phylum Bacteroidota; class Chitinophagia; order Chitinophagales; family Chitinophagaceae; genus Panacibacter; species Panacibacter ginsenosidivorans. The sequence continues at coordinate 2,866,442 of NZ_CP042435.1, forward strand.
ATAAATAAGACAACCCGGAGCCATAATTCTCTTATTCCAGTAAGTTTCCGTATAGGATCTATATTCAGCGGGCAATAAGGCAGTTTCTATATGATGGTAATCTGCGCCACCAATTACTGCGTCAGCTTCAAAAGAAACGACTTCTCCTTTAAAGGAAGTGATCACTTTTTTTACTGCATTTTTTTCTATACTAATCGTTGATACATCGTGTTCAAAATAAAACTTTACACCAAGCTCCAAAGCAAGTTCATGCATGGCTTTTACAATACTATACATGCCCCCACCGGGATACCATGTGCCGCCTTTTATATCAGCATGATTCATGAGGCTGTACAATGCAGGTGTTTTTTCTGGCAGTGCACCCAGGAACAATACAGGAAATTCCATCAATTGCTGAATTGAAGGATGTTTGAAATACTTACCCACGTGGGCTTTTATAGAATTAAAAACATCCAGCTTAAATATACCTGTGAGCAAATCCCAATCTAAAAATTCACTGAGTGACTGACCTGGCTTATGCACCAGTTTATTAATGCCAATTTTGTATTTGTATGAAGCTTCGTTAAGAAATTTATCTAATTGTTTTCCACTGCCTGATTCCATTTTTTCAAAGAGGTCTTTAAGCGCTTCATAACCTGCCGGAATATCCATTATGTTATTCTTTTCATAAACACGATAGGAAGGGTCAAGACGGTGCAGTGTATAATAATCAGCAACTTTTTTTCCAAAAGCATTAAAGAAGTGTTCAAACACATCAGGCATCCAATACCAGCTTGGACCCATATCGAAAGTAAACCCATCAGCTTTTAACTGTCTTGCCCGGCCACCTGGTGTTGCATGTTTTTCCAGCACAATAACTTCACAACCGGCTTTGGCCATAAAGCATGCAGCCGATAAGCCGGCAAAACCACTGCCGATAATAAGTACTTTTTTTTTCACAAGCGAGAACAGGAAATTAGGTAAAGTTCTTTAGAATCTTTCTATATGCGCTTTCAACAATTTTCTTGCAAAGTGTATACGGCTTTTGATGGTGCCTAATGGTTCACTAAGCATATCTGCTATTTCATGGTATTTGAAACCATCGTAGTATAAAAGAAACGGGTTTTTAAATATTTCTGGTAAGTTAAATATTGCTTCATGCACTTCTTTCATATTGATCTTACTGATCGCTTCATTTGTTACGGATGCCTGGTTAAGGTTAAGCAGAAAATCATTGGGCGTATTGTCGAAAACGACATTCTGTTTTGACCTGCGACGATAATTATTTATGAAAATATTACGCATGATCGTGTATAACCATGCTTTTATGTTAGTTCCGACATTGTATTTCTCCTTATTGGCCAATGCCCTGTAAAGCGTTTCCTGGAAGAGGTCTTTTGCCGCCTCCGTATCGCGGGTAAGCGTTGCTGCAAATGGCTTTAAAAATTCGGCATTACTTACCAGCATCTGGTTAAATTCTACAGTTGACATGGCAAAGATTGTTTAATTATTATACCAGTAAAGTTAAACATATTTCTTTTAGGTTTCCAAATATTTTGTTTAAAATTTGTTATTAAAAAATGAAACAAAATATTTTGACTATGTATGTTATTTATTATCAGGAGAAGTAGTATAACTAACGGAGTGATTCCTAGACATCCTATTGGGATTACTATATAAGATTAACCAAAAATAAAACAGACCCGGAAGGCTAAGAAGGTAGTTTACTTAATGTGCTAGATATAAAAACAGAAATAAAAAGTGGTGCTTCATCGCCGCATCTGTTGCAAAAGTTGAAGTGTGCGACGCAACGAAGCTGATAATTGATATAAAGCCAGGTACAAAAGAAAAATTATTTCAGGCAAGAGCAGCCACATACTCCATTACTTCGTGCAGAGATTTTTTTAATGAAATTTTTGGCGGAACTTTTTTCTTATAGTGCTGTGCCAGTTGGCCTGATATAATAATAGGCTGATCCGGCAATCGCGTTGATATCTTTGAAAGGTATTTTTCAAAATTAAAATTCAGCGCTACAGAAGTAAGATGTGAATATAAAAAATCGGGCTTCTTAAGTTTTGCAACAAATTCAATATCATTTAAAGGGACATTGGCACCCACGTACAGAACTTTAACACCGCGGCTTTTGAGCATGTAATGCATAAATAAAAGACCAAGCTCATGATGCTCTCCCTCAGGTAAAAAAAGCAGCACAGATTTGTTTACACTAAGATGTGTACTGGCACTTTCAATACCGGTAATCAACTTCTGCCTTATGATATTTGTTACCAAATGCTCCTGTGCGGGATTGATGTGATTAGTAACCCATAAAATACCAATGCGCTCAAGAAAAGGGAAAATAATAAATGTGATAGTCTTCTCAATCCCACGTGCAAGAATAAAATTATCGAGTAACATTTCGAATGCATCAAGATCAAGATCAACCATATGTTGTATCAGCTCATTAATTATCCTTTCCTGCTGTGCCTGCGCCTGCGACAATGAAAGAATTTTCTCTTTCATCTCCGCTTCGCTCATCCTGTCAATATGCGAAATCTTGTAGCCATATTTGTTAAGCAGTGAAATATTAAGTACAGTTTTCAACTCATGAGAACTGTAATACCTGATATTTGTATCAGTGCGTTGCGGCTTTAAAAAAGAATAACGCTGCTCCCAAATCCTGATGGTATGAGCTTTAATGCCGGAGAGGTTTTCAAGATCTTTTATGGTAAACGCGTTCATATATTATATTACAAATATGACTGGTTTTTTGTTTAAAAGAAATTATAAATAAATTAAACATATTTAGAGCATGGCCTGCGGTATTCCAATTGGCTTTTCTTATGACGTTTCACTAAAACCTGCAGCATTCCTGTTTACTGAAACAACCTTAGCAGCATTAAAAGCCTAAATAACTAAGTAAAGCATCTGTTCAGCTATATTGCCTGATGATTAAATGGTTGTAATACCATCTCGCTAACAACCCCGCTTGCAGGTTGTTGACAAAGGAACCAGATAGCTTTAGCAGCTTCTTCGGCTATGATCATCTTATCTCTTTGCACGCGCAGATCAATAGTGTCCCAGAAAGCAGAATCAACACCGCCGAGAAATAAATTTGTGATGCGTATTTCTGTACGTTTTAATTCCTCACGGATGCTTTGCATCATACCCACCAATCCATATTTAGAAGCACTATATGCTGCAGCACCTGCCATCGGCACTTTACCCAACACACCCGGAATATTAATGATCAGCCCCTTCTTCATTTCTTTCATGGGGGGCAAAAAAGTTTTTACCAAAAGAAAACTCGCATAAAGATTTGTGTTAATCGTTTGCATAAAATCGTCTTCTGTTAATTGTTCTACTGGCTTTATAATTCCTATTCCCGATGCATTAATTAAAACATCTATACCAGGCATTGCCATAAAATATCTTTCCTTCAACTGCTTTACCTGCTCTTCATTTGAAAGATCTGCTGCAAAGATTTTCTCCCCGGAAATTTTATTACTTATAGCAACCTGCCGAATTTTTTTTTCATTCCTCCCGGTAATAAATACATTGGCACCGCTATCCATTAATAGTTTTACAAGTGCTGCACCAATACTCCCTGTTGCGCCTGCTATTAATATATTCTTCCCTTTAATACTTTCCATAAGAGATCGTTTAATATTGGTCGAACAACAATTAGGCAAAGCATTTGTTGTAAGTTGGCTTCGCAGTCATCTAAGTAATTATCATTTACAACAATCAGATAAGCAAGTATGAGCCTTCGCAAAAAACCATGGAATCGTGTAAATCTGCCTGTATATTCCGTTAGCAGCACAGATGGAAAAGGCTTTCATAACATGCACATCATTACATATGCATCGCAGGTAAGTATGCAGCCAAAGCAATTTATATGTGGCATTTATTATGGCACTAAAACATTAGAGCTTGTACAAACGCATAAAAGATTTGTGTTGCAGTTACTTTCCAAAGAGCAATACAAACTGGTGAATATATTAGGCAGGAAATCCGGCAATGATTATAACAAAATAATCTACCTGGAAAAGAAAAATCTGCTGCAACCATGGAATGGGTTTTATATACTTAAGCATGCACTGGCAGTTATAGAATTGCAAGCCCATGATCTTTTGCTGCCGGATACTACTATGCCGGATCATCATTTATTTCTCTGTAGTGTGATTGCTTATAAGAATTTAAATGATGGCCAGCCACTAACACTGGATGAATTGCGAAAACATAAGATAATACGCATATAATTACTATAATCAATAACCAGTAACTATTATGAACCAGGCTGTGTGCTGCTATTAAACTTCTCTTGCGTCGCACACTTGTGCGCTTTGTCCACTGACCAGCATTGATCAGAACCCTGAAGTGAGTGACACAACGAAGACGCCAAATGATAGGCAGCCCGTAAAGAAAATAATTTCTTCCCGCTACCATGCACTGCTACTCTTTTGTTTGAAAGAAAGCGCCTGCAATATTTTAAAGCCTCAACAGTTGTAAAACGTACGACAATCAGGAAAATTTTAGAAACATAATTTTGAACAAAATAGTTTTCATCCTGTTAATTATAAAAAGGAATTATTATGAAATACCAGATTTTATTGCTGTTGAAAGCAACATCAAAATGGATGGGATTATCTAAAGCATACAGGGACAAAGTGTTTACAGATGTAGTATATCCATTATTTCTAAATTACACTGCTGATCTTCAAATACAGGTTTTCAGCACAGAAGCATTTCATGCATCTGTATCAGATGTGATCAATATTGAAACAGAAAATATGGAAGAATATTATCACTTTTTGCAGCAATTAAAAAGCTCAAGAATTTTCAGTGAAGAATATTTTGAATTGCAGGATGTTATTGTTGGAATGGAAAATGGTTTCAGAAAATTTAATGATGATGCAAAGAAGAACAAAAGTTTTGTGATGAATTGATGCCATGGTGTAGAACGAAAAACGCCACACAGTATACTGTGTGGCGTTTTAACTTATAAAAAGATTTTGTTACAACTTTATTCTTCTCAAATATTCACCATAGCCGCTCTTCTCATAAAGCTTTGCAAGGTTCATTAATTGTGCATGATCAATAAATCCCATCCGGTATGCTACTTCCTCTATGCACCCAACTTTCTGGCTTTGTCTTTTTTCAATCACACGCACAAATTCACTGGCATCTGCAAGTGATTCGAATGTTCCTGTATCAAGCCAGGCCACACCTCGATTCATAACACCAACCTTTAATCGTTTTCTTTCCAGGTAAACTTTGTTTACATCTGTAATTTCATATTCGCCACGTGCAGACGGTGCAATATTTTTTGCAATACTCACTACCTCATTATCGTAAAAATATAAACCCGGAACTGCATAATTTGACTTTGGTTGTTTGGGTTTTTCTTCAATAGACAACGCTTTAAAATCTTTGTCAAACTCAACCACTCCATATCTTTCAGGATCATTTACTTCATAAGCAAAAATGGCTGCGCCATCAATATCATTAAATGACTGAACCAATTTGCTAAAGCCTGATCCATAAAAAATATTATCGCCCAGTATCAATGCTACCTTATCATTACCAATAAATTTCTCCCCAATTACAAATGCCTGTGCAAGTCCGTTGGGCACAGCCTGCACCGCATAAGTAAAGTTGCACCCAACAGCGCTTCCATCGCCAAGCAGCTTCTGAAATTGTGCTGAATCATCAGGTGTGGTGATGATAAGAATATCTTTAATTCCTGCCAGCATCAGCACAGATAACGGATAATAGATCATGGGCTTATCATAGATAGGCATGATCTGTTTACTGATGGCTTTAGTAATCGGGTAAAGGCGCGTGCCGGAACCGCCTGCAAGAATAATTCCTTTCATATATTATAAAGTTTCAGTAATGTCTTTTAATAAAGGATTTACTTTATCTTTTTCACTTAGTAATAAAGAGGCTTCATCAAGTTTCCAGTCAATACCCAAAGCCGGGTCGTTATAAATAATACCACTTTCAGATTGCTTGTTGTAAACATTATCACATTTATAAAAAAAAACAGCAGTATCGCTCAATACAATAAATCCATGCGCAAACCCACGTGGTATATACAATTGTGTCTTCGATGTGTCAGACAATTCCATTGCAAAATGTTTTCCGAATGTTGGCGAATCTTTTCTTATATCAACAGCAACGTCTAACACTGAGCCTTGCAATACACGCACCAGTTTTGCCTGCGCATGTTCTCCCCGCTGAAAATGCAGACCACGCAATACACCACGAACTGAGCGTGATTGATTGTCTTGTACAAAAGGATTTGCTATTCCTGTAAGCGCTGTAAATTTTTGCTGGTTAAAACTCTCAAAAAAATAACCACGGCTGTCCTCAAAAACGGTGTCATGAATAATGTAACAATCTTTAAGTGGTGTTTCCTCAATTCTCATTTATGCTATTATATTTTTATGTACCAAACTCAAGTAATTCTATTCATCGTTCCTTGCGTCGCACTCTTGTACTGAAGAAAGTATTGCATCAGGAAAAAGAAAAAATGCTAACAGATTTGGTTTCGTTTTTAAATTTATTTGCCTGCACATCCTTGTATCATCTTACTGCATACTGTTCTTCATAATATTTCTGGTAATTACCGCTTGTAACATGTTGCAACCATTCTGTGTTTGCAAGATACCAGTCTATAGTGGCGCTTAATCCTTCTTCAAATGTAACAGATGGAGACCAGCCCAGTTCTTTATTAATCTTTGTTGCATCTATCGCATAACGGAGATCATGGCCAGGCCTGTCTTTTACATAAGTGATCAATGCTTCACTTGTGCCTGATGGCCTGCCTAATTTTTCATCCATTAGTCTGATAAGCAGTTTAACAAGATCAAGATTTTTCCATTCATTAAAACCACCAACATTATAGGTAGCATGATTTGCTGCTTTATGAAAAACCGTATCAATAGCTCTTGCATGATCTATTACATACAACCAGTCTCTTGTATTCTCACCTTTACCATAAACAGGCAGGGGTTTATTATTGATGATATTGTTGATGAATAAAGGAATCAACTTTTCAGGAAAGTGATTAGGGCCATAATTGTTACTGCAATTGGTAATTACAAATGGAATTCCATAAGTCTCTCCATATGCTCTTACAAAGTGATCGGATGATGCTTTACTTGCAGAGTATGGAGAGTTTGGCGAATACGCTGTTGTTTCTGTAAAGAAGCCTTCATTACCTAACGTGCCATACACTTCATCGGTTGATACATGGTGAAAACGATGAGCAGATAAATTGTCTTTCCAAAAATCCTTGGCTGTTTGCAAAAGATTTACTGTACCAATAATGTTGGTATAAATAAAATCCATTGGAGAAAGAATGGAGCGATCAACATGAGATTCTGCAGCAAGATGAATAACATCTGTTATTGCATGTTTCTGAAAGATCTCTTTCAATTTTTCAGGCTCAAGAATATTTACTTTTTCGAAAACATAATTACTGCTATGCTCAATATCTGTTAAGTTTTCCAGGTTACCTGCATAAGTTAGTGCATCGAGATTTACGATTTTATATTCCGGATATTTGGTTACAAATAATCTTACCACATGAGAACCAATAAATCCTGCTCCTCCAGTTATAAGTATACTTTTCTGCATTATAATTATTGCATTTTAGAAATTACAGGTGCTAATACGTTTAAACTTGTGTTCATATTGCCGAATAACGAACAAATTGTACAAGAGTGCGACGCAACAGCAACCAAATAGTAGTAATAAAGATTGGCAACTAATTTATATGATAATATTTTTTATACCAATCAATAAATTTTTGAACACCTTCTTTAACAGTTGTGTTTGGTTTGTAGCCAACATCCCGTACAAGATCGCTTACATCTGCATAGGTTGCAGGCACATCTCCTGGCTGTAATGGCAATAATTCTTTGATAGCCTTTTTGCCCAATTCATTTTCGATAGCTATAATAAAATCTGTTAACAGCACCGGTGCGTTATTGCCAATATTATAGATCTTATACGGCGCACTTGATGAGGAAACATCTGAATTGCTTTGCTGCCATTGATCATTTCTTTGCGGCACATGATGCATAACACGAACTATACCTTCAACAATATCATCAACATAAGTAAAATCGCGTTGCATATTTCCATGATTAAAAACCTTGATAGGCTTGTCTTCAAGGATTGCTTTTGTAAAAATGAATAAAGCCATATCGGGCCTGCCCCACGGACCATATACCGTAAAGAAACGCAAACCTGTTGTGGGCAAATTGAAAAGATAACTGTAAGTATGCGCCATCAGTTCATTACTCTTCTTACTTGCAGCATACAATGAAATCGGATGATCTACATTTTGATCAGTGGAAAATGGAATAGTGTCATTCAATCCATACACACTTGAACTGCTTGCATACACAAGATGTTTTATGCTGAACTGGCGGCAACACTCCAGGATATTCGTAAAGGCAACAATATTACTGCTGATATAGGCATCAGGATTTATCAGGCTGTAACGCACACCCGCCTGTGCTGCAAGATGCACCACTACTTCAGGTTTGTGGTTATTAAATATCTGTGTTAACACATTTTTATCTTCCAGCTGAACCTGGTAAAATGTATAACAGCTTATACCGTTGCATGCAGTGTTATACTGAACAATTGAAGAGTTGATGCCTGCCTGTGCAAGACGGCTATGCTTTAATGTTACATCATAATAAGTGTTCAGGCAATCAATGCCAATTACTTCATGACCTTCTTTTAAAAGACGGTTGGCAACATGAAAGCCAATAAAACCTGCGGTGCCTGTAACAAGGATCGTCATGTATGAAAAGGGTTTTTACAATCGTTGTACAATTGTTTTGTATTTTCTACTTCGGCGCTCTTGGAAAATTTTGATTGCGCAAATACTGCTGCTCTCTTTCCCATTTCTTCACGCAATGATCTATCATTGACAAGCAAACTTAGTTTTTCTACAAACATTTCTACATCATTTTGTGGAATTAAAAAGCCAGATTGGTTATCGATGAAAGTATCTCTTACACCACCTGCGTCAGTTGCTATTACAGGTTTTCCGCAAAATTGAGCTTCTATTAATGATAATGGAGTACCCTCGTTTCTTGAAGTAAGCATCACAATATCCAGTTCCTTTAATATACTGCTTACAGAATATATCCACGATGTAAATATTATTTGTGCCTCAGGAAAATAATCTTTTGTAGTGCACCATTGTATGTTGAGTTTTTCAAGCTGGTATTGTACTTTTTCTTTTTGTTCACCATCACCTACAATAAAAAATTTAACCATCTTTCCTGAGTGTGAAGTTAAAATTTTATGCGCTACTTCTGCAAACAGGTCAAAGTTCTTTATTGCAACCATACGGCCAATTATTCCCACAGCAATTGTGTTGGCAGGAAAATTATAGCGCTGTCTAATTGAATAAAGGTCATCTGTAATATTATTTTCAAACTGGCATTTATCAACACCAAGATAGATTGTTGCAAGTTTTTCCGGAGGCGCTATTTTATAAATATTTGCAAGTTCGTTTTGCTGCTCGCTTCCGATGGCAACAATTTTTGTAGTAATACCCGCCATCCATCTTTCAAATTTTATAATAAACCAGGAAGTAACTGAGCTATAATAAGAGTGAAAAACATGGCCATGAAAAGTATGTACGATACAAGGTACTTTATTTTTATATGCTGCAAGCCTGCCTAGGAACCCGGACTTTGATCCATGCGTATGAACAATATCGCAACCCGAATCCTTTATATGCTTTGACAACATTCTGTAAGCTTTTATATCTGCAAACAGGCTGATGCTTTTTTTAAGTGAAGGAACCTTTTTGAAAGTAATACCTTCTTCATCTTTTATAAGATGCCTTGCTTCTTTTTCATCTGGCTCTTTCTCACCATATAAAATCTTTATATCGAAATCACTTTTTAAATACTGAGCCAGTGAAATCACATCGTTTGTAATGCCACCTATTACCAGGCGATTGGTTATTATTACTAAAGTCTTTTTAATGGCAGAGGGCTTATTTATATAGCAAGCTATAATTCATTTATTAAACTTCTGTTGCGTCGCACACTTGTACTGTTGCACATTATGCATCATATATGGTTGACAATTTATAACCGGCATCAATATTACCCTGCGATTTATCCGAAAGGATTAATTCATATAATTCTTTCCATGATTGTACGAATGGTTGCAGAGGTTTTGTATAACAGGGTTTGTGATATTGCAAAGAGCCATTCATAGCATTTTCCATTAATGATGCCAGTGCGACAGCATCACCAGCATCAAAGAAACATGCCTTATCATAATCTCCAACTGTTTCGTGCGCATATTGCAGGTCTGCAACAAGTATAGGCTTATTAAATAATTTGGCCTCACTTATTGGTAAGCCCCAGGTTTCCATTCTTGAAGCGAATACTATACACGAAGCAATGTTGTATAAGTTTATTAATTCATTTCTTTTTTGAATGCCTGTAAATTTTATGCAGGATAAATGAGCATACTTTTTTCTCAGCATCGAAGCGTACTTATTTTCCGATCCGTCAAAAGTCAATATTATTTCAAAATTGTATTTCGATTTTTTCAGTATTTCTGCTGCTGCAAGAAGCACTTCGAAGTTCTTAAACACTCTTGGTAAGGAAGGATATAAAAAACAAAAGCTTCTGCCGGCAGAATATACAGATTCACTTTTGTCAACATCCATTTGAACATTCGGATATGATACGATTGTATTTTTTATTTTATACCTATATTCAAATTCACGCCTGATCCATTCCTGTTGTACAATTACAAATTTGTTTTTATTAATATTTATATAATAAAACAACCCATAAAAGAGTTTAAAAAAAAGTAGGGATTTTTCTAATAATATTTCACGCAACCCCGGCTTATAAAACGGCGCCGGGTTGTGACAATAAACAATCCTGTTTGCACACTTTACGTTTGGAGTCATATCATGCAATGCAAGCCATATAAAGGGTTTTATCTTTCTTGAGATGAACCAACAATGAATGTATTCGAACCACAAACGTAGCAACCATGATCGTTTTGGATATTTATATTCCTGTATCTCTACACGTGGATCAAAACAAATATCATCAAGTAAGCTTTTTTTATTAACCAGGAGTACCAATATATATCCTGAAATAAAATGTGTAACAAAATTATTTGCGGCATCTTTTAAAATGCTAAGCGGACCTCCTTCTGTCAGGTTAACACCCGAAATTACTATTACCTGTTTTGCAGAATGGGTTTGTTCGCTCATCCCTGCAACTGCAATAAAATTTTTTTGTTTAGCACTGCCCTTTCACTATCACAAAACCAACCCCATTTATAAAAATATTTAATAGCTGATATGATATGATATTTCAAAAGTATGGGGTTTGAATAGGATCCCCTGTTAAATGCATGTATTACGATAGCACCAGGATAAAAAACTGTTTTAGATATCCTACTTATTCTCCTGGTAAGGTCAATATCTTCCATATACATAAAATAACGTGTATCAAAACCACGAACATCTTTTAAAACAGCGGTTCTAACAAACATAAAACAACCAGATAAAGCTGGGGTATCAAGCATTTTGTCATAAGTGAACCCATTTAATTCATAAGCTTTACTGCGCTTTGATAACGAGTAGAGGTTATAAAAAAAACGTCTGCCTATAAGGTCAATCGGGTGAGGCAATAATTTGCATAACTTCTGATTGCTGCCATCCTGATAACAAATTTTTGGCATTACTTGTCCCACATCCTGATGTTGCTCCATAAAAGTGTAAATATTTTCAAGCGTGCCATTATTGAAACTTATATCAGGGTTTAAAATAAGATGATATTTACTTTGCCCAAGTGCTTTATCAATAGCAATATTTTGCCCTTTTCCAAATCCAACATTCCTATTGTTGAAAAAATATTCTGTGTTCTTTGTTAAAGCAAAAATTCGTAAAAAATCTGTTGGTGAGTTATCTATCAGAAAAAGTTTATAGTTTAAACCCGTTTGAATAATACAGGAAATTAGTTTTTCAATTTCCCAATGTGGATTTTTATAAAGAACAACTGATATGGTAAGATCAATTTTTTGCATTCATTTTACCATTTTAGTGCTTCTGCATAATTTATGCAATCAATTTTTTTTGTTTTCACTATCTAACTAAAAATTGAGAGATTTTTCTTAGTGGCTTTAAATAGACGGTAAAGAAATAGGGTTTCAGTTCATTAAACTTCCACGCCATATTATCTTCCCTGTTGGCTCTCCACCTGTTCCTTAAGTTTGCGTTGCTTATGCCACCATTACGCATTTTAACTATTACCTCCGGTAAGTAAACAGGTGTTACTTCGTGTTTAACCAGAAAGCGCAACATTAATTCGTAATCAGCAGCGCTTCTAAGAGAAGTATTGAATAAGCCATATTTATTATACATCTCTTTCCTGACAAAAAATGCAGGATGTGGAGGCATCCACCCATAGTAAAAATTTTTGCGCTTAAAGGGGCCAGACTTCCATGAACGTAGCACCTTGTTTAAATCATTGGCAGCAACATATTGTAAATCGGCATAGAGTGCCATTACAGAACTGTCTTTAAAAATTTCAGCTACTTTCGAAATTACATTCGAGTGTGTATAAATATCATCCGAATTAAGTATACCTACAATTTCGCCCGAAGCAATTGAAATTCCTTTATTCATTGCATCATAAATTCCTTTATCCGGCTCAGAAATTATTTTTGCTACATGCGGAAAAGCTTTTACCACAGAAATTGTATTGTCTGTCGATTTTCCATCAACAATAATATGCTCAATTTCCGGGTAGTCCTGTTCTGTAATGCATTGCAGAGTATCCCTTATGGTAGATTCACTATTGAATGCAGCCGTAATGATAGATACTTTCATAGAAATTTTTTCGCAGCTTTTTGGTGATTGAGATGCTGTTCTTTTTTATTTATAACCGTAGGTTAGTTTTTCTTTTTCCCAAATTTTACCTTCCAATACCTTGACAATATCAAAGGGAAATATTTAACTATTCGCCATCTGAAATTAAGTTTACGTGTAAAGGAAAACGGAGATTTGTTTGATGCCGTAGAAATATTATTTTGATGCCGCCTGTATAAAAGTAATGGCGTATCAATAAAATATGTTGAAAAAAAGCAGTCAGCAACAAACCCAATCCATATATCGTGCATCGGATATATTTCTATCCCTTGCGGAAACGGCATTGAAATATTCAACACCTCACGTTTAAATGCAAGACAACATCCCAGGTAAGCATTTTTTTTAAGATTTCTTACTATTCCCTTTCCCGAATTATTGAGTTCAAAAAAAGAGGGATACAACACATTTAACTGATCGTCTACAACTTTACAGTTTGTTACAACGAGGTCGTACTGCTTAAGCTTTTCAAGACAGGTGTTAAATTTATTTTCCAGCCATATATCATCCTGGTCTGCAAGAAATATTATATTTCCGGTGGTATGCTGTAAACCGAATTCAAAATTATTGGTGCTTCCTTTTTTTTCAAGATTTTGTAATAGCTTAATCCTTGGATCATTAAATGCATTAATCATTTGAACCGTGTTATCTGTCGATCCGTTATCGGATATAACAACTTCCGTATTGTCATTTATTTGATGCAGAATAGAACCTAATTGGGCTTTTATATGTTTCTCTCCATTGTATGTTGCAATTACTATTGATATCTCCGCGTGGGGCATTTTAGAGCTACTTTTAAAAGAATAATTTGAATACCTGCTTCAGTATTTTATAGCATCATCGTTGCGTCGCAATCTCTTTATCCACATAACTTTTGGCATCACCTATATTAGCCCGGAATTTTGAATTTGCTGCGCAATAATACAACCGTACAAGGTGTGCGACGCAACAAAGCTAAATAGCACTAATGCTGCCTGGCTCAAAAAATATTCGACAGGCAGTTTGTTTAATCTATCTGTAGGATTGAATAAATATCCAGCCCGGGAATCACAATATCAAGTTTACCGTTCTTATAAGTATATTCAGGATTTATTTTTTCAGGCTGCAACACAATAGAAGAAGGTTTTGCAGGCCGATTTACCACTACATGGAATGCTGGTATTTTCATTGGGTTATCATAAGCAGATTCGTTACCGCTCATGTTTATGAGATGAATAAATAAATGATTGTTTTTTGTAGTAACTACCTGTTCAACAGAAGGTGCATTTTTTATAGTAACAACAGGGTTGTTGTACATCTTTGCAAGAACAGTAGCAGTAAATTCTTTTACCATTGTTACATGCTCATCTCCATATAAATTTTTTGGATCAAAATATATTAATCCAATCTTTCCTTTACCGATGTTATGAATTGTAGCGGCAGGATAATTTGCTGCTGAACCATTTTTTATATTTCCTACTACTTCTGCATTACCACTTTTAACAGATGCCGGTTGCAGATCTGTTTTAAATGCCGCAGATGAATCCAATGACAATTTAACATCTGCAGTTCTAAGAGGATTTCCTACAAGGGTAACATTACAAACAGATGCAAATTGCTTTACAGCATTAGCGCCTATTACCAAAAGGTTGCCACCATTGTTTGCATAGTTAATAAGGCTTTTAATAACAGACGGACTTAGGCTGCTCCATAGTGGAACAACGATTGCAGGATAAGAAGACAACCTTTTGTCCAGGTCGTAGTACATGAGAACATCTGTGCTGTACTGAGCATCTGAAAGTATTTTAAATACCTGTCTGAAATAACCTAAACCTGTTTCAGCATATAAATGATCTGTGATCAAAACATTTTTCCATATCTCATCAGAAAAAAGCAAACCCACCTGTGGAACGATGTTCCCTTTAAAAGTGTATTCTTTTCTTTGTTTGCAAAAGCTAATAATATCTGCCATTAATTTAAAATGTTCTGAAGGCAAAGAACCATCTCTTCTCTGCGGCCAATATGTTTGAAAACCGCCGCCTAAAGCAATTGTATTTGCTGCTTCCTGCGCCATTTGCCTGTATGATTTGGTAACCATTTTATTATTGCGGTTTACCTGTGACCATGTCATAAGGTCCCAAGGCTTTCCTTTTGCAGCCATACATCTGCCTTCAAAAGCTGCATCATATGGAGTGTTGCCGCGAATGTCTCCTGATAAAAAATCTACATTTACATCTACCTTTTCGGGCATGTAAGCACTAAAGGCCCAGTTATTAATGATCTTAAAATCGGGCCTGTATTTATGAACAGTTTCTACATAGTGCGAGAAATATTTTATGTAGCATTCCCTGTTTAATTGTATCCAGTCTGCATAATGAGCGTCTCCCTGTTTTACAGGTATTTTAGTGTTTGCATATTTTGTTTTAAATGCATTTATTAAAGATGATGAATAATCTGTTTTTACAGCCCAGCAATCACCATCAATCCATGCACCATCAATTTTGTATTTTAATGCAAGTTCTTTTAGTTGAGGAATCATTATTTCATCACTGTAGTTGCTCAATGGTGAAATAACATTTTCTTTTGAGCTGTCGGAATTAGTTATGGCCCATGAAGGATTTTGTTTTAATGCACGTGCATCAAGCAATCCTGAGTAATGTGCATATAAGCCTACATGATTTTGCTTTGTAGCATCACTCCATATTTTCATTAGATCATTGCTAATATTTGGAGCGGCATTTCCTACCGATGTTGGATAACTGCTATAGCCTGGATGTCCTTTGCAATCTATCTGGATAAAATCAGGTTTAACAAGCTGCAAAAAAGAATCTGCCATGGCCTGCGTAAAAGACTTACCTATATTGCTATCCGTTTCTTTCGCATGAAAATCAAAATGTACACCTGCAAAACGCTCTGCAGGTGCTTGCGCAAAGCTTACAGTGGATATAATGCTAAGCAAACAAAAGAGTAAGTTATATATCCGGTGTTTTTTTCTAAGGTTTTTTTTCATTTTGCATTTTTTGAAAAAAGGAGCTGCACGAGTTATTTATTTTAGTTTCAGGAATGCCACATTTGCTCTGATACAAGCTACATCACTCATGGCATAGTCCCTTGCGTCGCAATAACTTTATCTGTATATCAGTGGGCATCTTTGCGGGGAATTTGCTAAAAAATAATTAACTCAAAACACTCTTTTTTTAAATACATTTTCGTTTATCCTATTTCCGGTACTTGTACATGAGCAGGAACCGATTCCCGCTTTTTTAAAATATTCAGGCATACAAGGGATACCATTACAATATTCATTCCAATAGAATTGGTGAGAAACGGATTTGTGAATGATTCTATATACACGAATATTGTTGCAAGTAAGAAAGGCCGGGCATAGATCTCGTTCGCAATGTTTGTACGTTTAATTTGCCAGTAAATAAATACTATATACCCCAGCAGAAAAAACCAAAAGAGCAGCCCAATTATACCTTGTTTGTGAAAAACTTCAAGATAATTAATCTCCATATGATTCTCCCTCACTTTCACGCCTTCTCCTAAACCGTGACCTACTATAAATGATACAGGCGTTGTACTCTGAATAACCTGGTCTATCTGGAGATACCTTACCTGGTCTGATTCATCTCTATTAAATGAAACCTGCTCGAAGGCACTGCTTAAAAAAACAAATCCCAAAACTCCAATTACAAGAATTAAAATACTGCACACTATATTTTTAAAAAAGAAATTAAAAATAATAGCAGTGGCAAATAATGCTGCTATGAACCCCCTTGTAAAAGTTAGAATGAGCGCTATAAATATTATCAGTTGTAAAAATCTTTTTGTGAGCTTATTGTTAATGAGGCTCACAAAATAAATTCCCACGCATAAGTATAAGAAGCCTTTGTACCAAAATGCTATGCCGCCCCTGCCCATAAACTCATCTGATTGCGTTAAGATTGCATAAACAGATAAAAAAGGAATTACTCCCGTGAGCATTAAAAGCCATAATAAAGTATAAGATATTGCCAGCAAAGCAGATGCAAAAATGAAAAGCTTTGTTATTAGTATAACATCTCTTTTCCCTTTTATAAACAAGGGATAAAAGGGGAGTAGCAGAAAAAACGATTGCATGAAAAAGTTCTCGTACACTCTTGCATCATTCCCATAATTTAAAAACCCCACTATAGTGCTAAACAAAAGAAGGACCAGGAAAACAAAGGTTATAGAAACTATCTCATAATCGAGTTTATTAATAAAAGAGTAAATAAATACGGTTATGACCAATGCAATAATGAAATCGATTTTTCGCAAGGTGATAAAGTCATACTTCAATAGCCCGCCTGATCCGCCGAGGCATAGCTCGAGAAAAAAGAAGACGAAAAAAATAAAGATCAGTGAACGCCTGTTTTCTGAATATAACAGCATATTTTATAAAGGAAGCAGATTTGTTTTGTTAGAATTGTTTTCCCTGCCGCATAATGTTATGCTGTACAAGCGTGCGACGCAACAGATGATGCCAAGCATATTGAAGCTGACTATCAAAATACTCAGTACTGATAGATAATTTTAAAATGAAAATTTTATCTCTTTTAAAAAACTCAGTGTTTTGAACCTAAGCGAAAGATTTATAGCGCGTATAAACACGGTTGTAAATACATAACCTTTACGGACACCTTTTTCTTTACTGAATGCGATTGCATTTTGGTTGAATATTTTAAACCTGTGCATGATCTTTTCGTAATCATCATATTCAACTCCGGAAAAGCCATGAATACATTTTACATCTAAAAGCATCCCGCTGTTCTGTATGTGCTTTACACGCCTGAAAAAGGAAACATCACTAAAGTCTAAGGCCACAGCTTCATTAAATCCTCCTGCCGCATTAAAAAGAGAGAGGTCAATTATTGTTCCTGAATTTATTATTGCCAGTTTGCGGATATCCTGATATCCGGGTTCTACTTTTTCTTTAATAATACCTCTGTATGGAATATAAGTAGCTGGTGATATTATCTTGTCTTTAGAAAGTATTATTGGAAAATACAACCGGTCCATATTATTTACATCAAGTTTTCTTTGAGCAAAAAAATCAGTGAAAAAATTTTCCGGTAGCAATGTATCCTGATCAAGTAACAGTAGCCATTTTTTTTTTAGTTCATTTGCAAAAATATACGCTGTATTATATGCCTTACTTACACCAGAGTTTTGCATGTCCTCCACCACCTTAATATGGACGTTTGAGTTTTCATAAATTGAAATATCTATTTTTACATCAGGCGAATTATTATACAATAACAAACCAAGTACGCCATGCTGGAATTGTGCAGCTTTTAAAAGACTATTGAAAGTATGACAACTTTGCAAATCAGTTTTATATAAAACTATTACAGCATATAGATTATTTAATGTTTCGTGCATCCTGCAAAAAATAATAGATACTGGCTAAGAGCGAATATAATTTTCCAAAATTTTTTTTTACGACCCGTAATGATTCTTTTTTATTCTTTACAGCGCTAACACCACCTTCGAGCGCATAACTATAAAAGGATTTGTCTTTAATGAATGGTATACCCGACTTATACAGACGCTGATTAAAATCGAAATCTGCATATACAGGATAATCTAATGAAAAAGGCGGTTGCGGATGAATGCTTTTTTTGATTAGCAGTGCCTGGTGATGAACAGTATTTCCAAGCTTTAACCTGAAATCAGTAACACTATTAAATAGTTTTTCACCAATCCATACACTGCCATAAATAATGTTATGATCTATGTTTTTTGACAGATCCGGCAGTTGAAGGATTTTATCACCACTTCCTAAAAAAATAATATAACTATCATGGTCTGCTTGTGCCCAGCCTTTATTCATTGCATCATAAATTCCTTTGTCCGGCTCACTGATCCAATAATAGATTTGTTGCTGATATTTTTTAATAATATCAGTTGTGCCATCTGAAGAACCGCCATCGATAATTATGATCTTCCTGTTTTCATAATTAAGATGCAGGGTTGATTGTATAGTATTTTCAATAGAAGCAGCTCCGTTATATACAACTATAATTACTGTTAACAGGGGCAAGTTTCCATCCATCTGTTAGTCAAATTTTATGGCTTCATATATTTCACAAATGCTATCCGTATATTGTTCAATCGTAAACTTTTCTTTCACTGTATTTAAAGCATTTTTCTTTATCTCGGCAAGGTATTTATTATTGTATGAAGACTCCATTTTTTCGTAAAGATCATTTACTGTTCCATTATATAGTAATCCGTTATAATTGTGCTCAATTATTTCTGCTGTACCAGCATTATTATACCCGATCACCGGTACATTATAACTCATCGCTTCAATTGTAACCCTGCCTAATCCTTCATTCTTTGAACACATCAATAGTATATCTATGTTGTTATAGAATTTTTCTGTGTCAGTAACATATCCATAGAAGATCACTTTTTTTTCTAGGTTATAGGCTGCAATTCTTTCTTGTAAAAGATCAATAAATTTCTCATTGCCTGCTCCTGCAATTGCCAGTGTTGAATTTTTATTTTTTCTATTAAAGAGATAAAATGCTTCTATTACATCAAGGTGTCCTTTTTCTTTACTTATTAATCCTATAATTCCAAAGACAAAATCAGTATCTTTTTTAGATCGTGCATGTGACCTTTCAGTACTTAGTTCAGATTGAAAAATAACACCATTATAGATAACTTTCTTTAAAGAGACTTTGCATTCTGAAAGCCTTTCGTTATAAACTGATCTGCTTATAGCAATAACAGCTTTAGATTTATTAAGCCAGTATTTAAAATAGCTCTCACCAAAATTGTATTGAAAATTATAATCTGCCAAGCCGAATTCACGAATATGCCATACATGCGGCACTTTTAACCAATAAGAAAAATACGCCCCAATTAAAGCAGGAGAAGCATTCGTATGAATAAGAGATCTTTTATTTCCTTTTATTTTATTTCCAAATTTTAAAACGAGATACCAATTGTAGAGTAGTTTTGCCATCATCTTAAAAAAAGGTGGCCTACTGTCAGCTTCATGTATTTCGTTTACAAAAGGAATTATTTTATATGGAACATTTCTATCGGCTAAAGCTTCTGTTATTTTTCCTTTAGCAGGTGATATTACCAAAAGATCCGTTATTCGTTTTTTTGTAAGCCCATCAATAAGGTTAAGCAATGATTTGTTTGCTCCATATAATTCAGTGTAATGTGTAATATAAATAATCCTGAATTTTTGCAAGTCGTTCATGAATATATTTTAGTTACCTGCAGCTTTGTTTAAAGGAGGATAACAGATAACATCAAGCTGACTATTTTTATAGTTTTTCGTTATATCAACAGGTTGTTTATTCGCAGCATTTACAAAACTGTACTGATAATTATTTTTTAAAAAACTCAAAACCTCATACGGCGAAGTATTGTTTTCCCGCAATAACGGTTCATTGATTTCAATAAATATTACAGGTCTGTGTTTTTTTAAAAGATTTCCTGCTCCTTTTAAAACATGCAGCTCAAAACCTTCTACATCAATTTTGATAAGGTCAATGCTTTCCAAACTTTCTAATTTTTTGTCAAGCGTAGTTACATTAACCTGTACTAATTTTTCATTGCTTTCTTTTCCATCAACGATCCTGTTTTGGCCACTATTGCTGTCGAGGACTACAGACATATAAAAAGAACTTTCTGATTCACCACAACCAAAATTAAATACCTGCGTGTTTTCAAGTTTACTTCTTTTAATATTGTCAATACAGCGCTTATAGGTATCCGGAAATGGTTCAAAGCCGTAAATAAAGCCATCATTTTTCTTAATAATGCTGGCAATGTTCATCAGGACCCAACCATTGTTTGTGCCGATATCAATTACTGTTTTTGCATTTTCCGCTAATTTATAAAGTGCATCTCTTTCTATCTCTTTAATTCCCCAATATGCTTTCCAATCATTATAATCATACAGGTTGGCATATAATCTTAATGATCCTTTTTTTGCTATCCTGTATGTGGGATTGGTGTATGCGTTTGGTGGTGGTATAAAAGACACCAACAGGCTGTTTGAATACCTGCCCCTCATAATAATCTGCAGTATCTTTTCCAGGATACTAATCTTAAATAGCGGATAAATAATTTTCCTGATGTTTAACTTCATGAAATTTGTTTACAGTTTATTTTGCTGCTATAAAATATGCAGCACAAGTGAGTGACACAACAAACGATGCCATAATATTACAAAGCAGGTATCAAAAAAAATATCCACCTGATAAAATCGAAAGAATGTTCTGTGAAAATTAAGTTTTTGAAAGGCCTGGTAAAAATCTTTTTGAAACTATTGCCAGTCCACTTCTCGCATCCCAGAGTATTATTATTGTCCACAAAATAAGACCGCACAAAACAATTGGAAAAACGGAATAATAAATACCTGACCAGATAAATGCCGACAGAAATAATTTTGGCAGCCAAAAACGGAGCGCATTTCTACCGCTGCGTAATTTATAATTAAACAAATAAAAAATGTAAAGCGGCAGCACCAGCAATATATATGATAAAGAATAAAAAGCTGCTATCGATGTTAGAGAAATAGTTGCACCAATAATAATTCCTGTAACCATAAAAGCAGAATTGATCCATCCTAAAAACATCAGATCTTTTTCAAATTTTAAAATAACAAGGATACTGGCTTGTGTAGAAGTCAGGGTTTGTGTAAGTACCAGTAATCCAAAATAAGGTAACAGTTTTGCTACTGCAATCCAGTTTGGCCCCCATAAAATCATAACGAGCTTGTCAGGAAAAAGTAATAAAATAATTGCGACAGGCAAGTTTAATATGGATATTATTTTTAAAATAAAATAGTATTCCTGCTCCATATCGCCACCCGCCTCTTTATGCTTTATAAAACTTGGCAAAAGAACAGTAGAAA
This sequence comes from Panacibacter ginsenosidivorans, assembly GCF_007971225.1. Taxonomy (NCBI): domain Bacteria; kingdom Pseudomonadati; phylum Bacteroidota; class Chitinophagia; order Chitinophagales; family Chitinophagaceae; genus Panacibacter; species Panacibacter ginsenosidivorans. Next base: position 2,888,254 of record NZ_CP042435.1, read on the forward strand.
ATATACCGGTGATAAGATTTAGTGGTATCTGCAGCATCATATACGCCCTGTTATAAATGCCCAGCTCTGCAGTGCCATAATATTTTCCTACGATAAGGTTATCAGCATTGCGTGCCCAATAATTAATCATATTAAAACCAATAAGACTCCCAATAAGTCTTTTAGCCAGTAGGAATGATTTCTTTACTACGCTCAATTTTGTCTTCTTAAAAATTGCAGAAGAGTTGCTGTACAAAAGAATTCCAGATATTACAGCAGTTACATATTGTGACCAGATAAGTGACCAAAATTTAAACCCTGTAAATGCCATAACTATGGTACTGATCGTACCAATTAATGTGCTGATAAATACAGCACGCCCTGCAGCTCCAAAGCGCAGTTCCTTTTGTAACACTGCAATAGGAACAATGGAAAAGGATTTTATAATAAAAAGAAAGGCAATGGCAATACCAGGTAAAATAATGTCTCTGTTATCATAAAATAAAGCAATGGGATAAATAAGTAATATAGAAATTACGGTTAAACATGCCCCGATAATTATTGAAAGATAATGCAGCCCCCTGTAATAAGTTTCTTTAAACGGAGATCGGATTACAGCCATTGAAATACCACTATCTGAAAAAATTGTAATAAACCCTGAGAACACAGCAATAAGACCCACTAACCCAAAATCTTTCGGACTTAATAATCTCGAAGTAATAAAACTGGCCAGGAAAGTTACCAGTTGTGCCAGGTAAGTAAATCCGCCTGAAACAAACAGATTCCTGAGAAATGTTTTTTTAAAAGACATGATGGGTTTTAATATAGTAAGCAGTACTATTCTAAACTGAAGTAAGTGCTTTCCTGAGAATAAGATAAATCATCATTAAGAAAGCTCCGATAAAACCACCAATAATTAGGTATAATAACTTGCTTGGCTTTTCTATTAATAATGGCAGCGAAGGTTGATCTATAATCTGATACAGAGGTGTTTCTTTTAATAATGTTATTTTGGCGATTTCCAGATTTTTTAAAACCTCACCATAAGCTTCTCCAAGTGCTGCAGCTCTTACTTGGCTTTGCTGTGCACCTGAACGCTGTACCTGGTAAGCAGGGTTTAAGTTAAATGTCTGATCAGTTTGTGCACCCGTTGTAACAATAACGTCACCCAATAAATGTCTTAGGCTGTCTGCTTCGTTTTGAAGCATATCAAGGTTGCGTTTTGCTGTACTTGTTTTTGTATCTATATAAAAAGAAGAAGTAGCATCAACAAGATAATTAGTAAAATAGAACGCGAACAACTCATTTTTAGATGTTGTTTTTACTTCATAAATATTTTTGTCCTTGTCTGGTTTCGAAACATCCAGCATTTTATCCTGTATTACTTTACATACTTCTCTAAAAAGACTATCCTGTATGGGAGTCATTTTTGATGCAGCATCAGGAAAAGGATACATATTTTTTGTACGGTCAGTCTCATCCCATTTCTTATCCAGCTTAAGATTCTGTGTTATGGTATTTAATAAAGTAGTTTTATTGTCGGGCTTTTTTAACAACACTTCCTGAACCATTTTTTTTGACCCCATCAGTGTAATAATATTATCGCCGGAAAATGCATCGGAACCATTACTGCCAAGATCTAAACCAAACTGAGTAGCAAAACCCATAAGCCCACCAGCAGGAGATGAATTATTAGACAAAACAAAACTCACTGTTGCGCTGTAAACAGGCGATATAACATAAGCTGTAATAACACCAATGCCGGCTGCAACTGCTGCTACAATACTTATTATAAGCCATTTTGAAAAAAGGAACTTAAAAGATTCTTTTATCTTATGAACAAATTCTTTAAGGGTTATTTCTTTTTCCGAAGCCTCCATGGCGTTATAATTTATATTGATAACAATTAGAAGTTAGTAAAGAATTTTTATGAGTCCTGCTAAAGATATTTCATGGCATCGTCCCTTGCGTCGCACACTTGTACTGAGGATACTTAGTTCATCAGCCTGTATTTTCGCTGCTCAATAAGGTACCGGACGATGAAGTGCTTGCGACGCAACAGGCGATGCCATCAGCAATTTTGCCTGTATCATAAAATTGCAACCATTTCTCAGGATGCCGTTACAACCGCAATATCGCAATTACAACACCGGCCAAAGAAGCAAGTGCACTTGAAATACCTATTACTTCACCGGTTGTGAGCCTGTTTGTTCTTTCTTCCTTTGCGGGAACAATAATCTCTGAACCCGGTTCTACATCGGGATACTTTTTAAAGAAAAGAAATGATCTTGTTGATTGCGCTTTACCGTTTGCTGCTATTACATATATCTTGCTTCTTCTGCCCGCGTCTGAAACACCACCTGCAGATGAGAGATAGTCTTTAAAATTATACGATTTGTTATATGCTATTTGTGTGGGAAATAAAACACTGCCGCTTATTTTAACCTGGGCACTATACTTTGGCACAATTAATTCATCTCTTGATTTTAAAACTACATCGTCCGGTGAGCCTGGGTTTGATAGTATCTTTCTGAAATCAAGTGGAATCTGGTCGTACTCTCTTTCTATGTTTTGCGTAAGCTGTGTAGTAGAGTCGTTTAATTGCTGTTGTATATTGGCAATAGTCTGCTTCTTGAAAAGCCTGATGGTATCATCAAGATTATATCTTTTAATGAAAGCTCCTGCAGGATATGCTTCCGGTGTAAAACCACCAGCTCTTTTTAAAAGATCGCTTACGCGTTCTTCTCTTTTCTGTAAGACGTAAGGGCCGGGATATTGCAATTCTCCTGAAACAGTTACTGATTCAAGTTTAAGAAAGCCGGGTTTTCTTCTAATAGTTACCACATCATTGGGTTTTAATAGAACATTTTTATTAGGGTCGGCAAAATCTTCCATGCCGTTGATCTCAATAATATCACTTGCCCTTACATCAGCAAAAGTGAGCGTATCTCTTTGAATCAACCTTGCTATTTCAATTTTTTGTGGATATGCTGCATCGGTTAAACCGCCTGATTGCAACACAAGATCTTTGAGTGTAAGGCTGTCATTGTATTCGTAAAAACCCGGAACCCGTACTTCGCCCTGTACAGATATATAATAATCATCGCGCAATTCAAGAATAGATTTAATTACAATAGAATCTTCTCTTTTTAAAAGAATGTTTGTATTGCTTTCAGGATTAAAAGAAACAAGCTCTTTTGAAAGATCATCTTTCAGCCTGAATATCTGGCCCCTGCTCATGTAAGCATCTTCTCTTAATCCATCAGCTTTATTTATAAGGTCACCGACAGTCATACCAGGAGTTAATTCATAATTTCCTTCACGAAAAACTGCGCCTGAAATTTTTATCCTGTTGGTATACCGGTCAAGAATTTTTGCTATTTCAATTTTATCCCCTGCCTGCGGTATATATGTTGAATACGCAGTATTACTTACATCTTTTACAGTTAGTTCTTTCTCGGTAAACTGTGTTACTTTAATAGATGATCTGTATGCACTGTCTGCAAAGCCGGATGCAAATTCGAGAAGATTGGCAAATGTCTCACCCGGAAGCATTTCGAAAATACCGGGGCGTTTTACGTATCCCTGCAATTCAACCCTCGTTTTGTAAGAAGGTATTCTAATTACATCATTATCTTTTAGCGTTACATTGTCTGACTGATCTCCGTTTACAAGAAACCTGTATAAGTCTATTTTTTTATACAGCTTGTTATTTCTTATTAATTCTATTTCTCTGAAGCTGCCGGTTTGCAACGGCCCCCCACACACAAACAAGGCATTGAATACTGTTGTTAGTGATGACAATGTATAATTACCAGGCTTGTTGCTCCCTATTATTGTAACTCGTATACTTCTGATATTACCAAGTGTTACAGAAAGTTTTGAGCGTCCATTTTGTAATGAGCTGTAAGCTGTTTTTTGCATGGCAATTTTCATGCGTTGTGTCGCTTCATCCAATGATAATCCTGCAACCTTTACCTGCCCAACATTAGGAATAGTAACCGCGCCTTCTGCACTTACCGATAAAGAAAAATTTGTTTCCTGCAAGCCATAAACAGAAAGCTCCAAATCATCATCCGGGCCAACTGTATAATTTAACGGTGATGCTAACCTTATATTCGGTTCGAAGTTCAGGGTTGCATTATTGAAAAGTTCTGAGCCGAATATTTTAGGATCTATTAATGGTTTCTGAGCTCTTAACGAATCATAATAATAAAGACTGCTATCTCTACCCGGAAGAGTATCGTTAGATCTCATGCGGTTTGTAGAATAACCGGTTCTTGAATTAATAAGCTGTAGTCTTTGTTTAAGCTTTTGTATTTCCGTAGCAGGCATTCCTTTTGCTGCAGCCATTTGCAGAGCTTGTTCTATCGATATGCCTGCCTGTTGAATTTTATTAGAATAAAGAAGAATTTCAGCATCGCTTAACTGATCAACATGTATTTGCCTCAAATCCTGATTAAGTAACCCTTGTGCCTGAAGCATTGTTATACTTGAAAACAGTAAGCAAAAAAATACGATAAGTTTTTTCATACTATTTGTAATAAAGAAATTATTTACGGGTCGAAGCAGGTCGGTATCTAAAACTAAAAGCAGCGCAATATAAAAAATTTGAAACTATCAATGCAAAGCTTCGCCATGTGAGTCCCATATATAAAAAAGTATCAGTCACTTTACATCCCCGACCGATACTTAGCTGTTAGCAATATAGATACTCATTTTTTTAAACGACGGTGGCAAAGATAGTAATTTTAGTATGTGGACGACAGCTTTAACAAATGACTAAACAGCATGCTGAACCAATTCATTTCAAATAAAAAGACATAAGCTTCGTTACTTGTTTAACTTCATTAAAATGAATCAGCGATATTATTCTTTAGATGTATTTCGTGGTGCTACAGTAGCATTAATGATCATGGTAAATAACCCGGGATCGTGGGAGCACATTTACGCTCCATTAGATCATGCGCCATGGCATGGCTGTACGCCTACGGATCTTGTATTCCCATTCTTTCTTTTTGCGGTTGGTAATGCAATGGCCTTTGTAATGCCGAGAATGGAGCAGGCAGGAACTGCCTATTTTTTGAAAAAAGTTTTTAAGAGAACACTGCTTATTTTTCTAATCGGCTTGTTCTTAAACTGGAGCCCCTTTTTAATGTGGCAAAACGATACAATTGTTTTTAAATCATGGGAGTGGACAGACGCGGAAGGCATACAACATGGTATAAGAATCTTAGGAGTGCTGCAACGTATTGCATTGGCCTATTGTTTTGCATCACTGATCGTTTACTTTTTTAAAACAAAAGGTGCTTATGTTTTTGCAGCTGCATTACTACTATTTTATTGGGGCTTATGTTTTGCATTTGGTGATAAAACTGATCCTTATAGTTTGCAGGGATATTTTGGTACACATGTGGACAAAACTGTTTTGGGTGAGCCTCACATGTATCAAGGAGAAGGCGTCGCATTTGATCCGGAAGGTCTCGCAAGCATTTTTGCGCCAATTGTTCAGGTGATTTTTGGTTATTTAGTCGGGCAATACATTCAACAAAAAGGTAAGACTTACGAAATGCTTTCCAATCTTTTTGTGGCCGGGGCAGTGCTTGCCTTCACCGGTTTGTTTTGGGGGCTTGCATTTCCCATCAATAAAAAAATATGGACAAGCAGTTATACCATTTATACTACGGGGCTGGCCATATTTACACTCTCTACTTTCATCTTTCTTATTGAATTCAAAAATATAAAAGGCGTGTGGAGCCGCTTCTTTGATGTGTTTGGAAAGAACCCTTTATTCATTTTTGTATTGAGTGGTTTTCTTCCAAGGTTGCTTGCTTTAATCCGTATTCCCACAGAAGTTTCTGCAGAGGGAAAGCAACTTTACACGACACCATTTGGATGGTTTTACGAACATATTTGTAAAAACATTGCTCCTGATCTTAGAATCGGTTCTTTATTTTATGCGTTTTGCATGATAGCCTTTTACTGGCTTATTGTTTATATGCTCGATAAAAAGAAAATCTATATAAGAGTTTAATTTAATGGGCCCAACTTTTACTTAGGCATCGAGCTTTGCTTGCGTCGCACTCTTGTACTGATGAATAGGTCTCAGCATTCAGTAATCAGCTGTCAGCTAAATACAATTTGCTTTACCTGAAAGCTCCTGCCTGATCTGAACGTACAAGTGAGTGACACAACGAGGATGATAGCAGCACTCTTGCTAAGTTCAAAAAACTTTCTAATCACAATAAAAATAAAAGACCCCACATTACTGCGGGGCCTTTGTTATAATTCATCCACTCTTATTCTTTATTGCCTTCTTCTTCTTTCAATTTTGCTTTGATCTCAGCTAAAGCACCCAGATCTCCCAATGTTGCTTTTTCAACTTTTCCCTGAATATTCTTCACGGCTTTCTTGGTTTTATCTGCTTCTACTTTTGCTTCCTTCTTAGCAGCTTCTGCTTCCTCAGCTTTTGCCTGTTCCCATATGCGGCTATGGCTTAGAAGAATGCGTTTTTCGTTACGGTCGAATTCAATTACCTGGAATGGTAAAGTTTCTTCAGCCGTTACAGTTTTGCCATCTTCTTTTGTAAGATGACGTGCCGGTGCAAAACCTTCAAGCCCGTAAGGTAACTGAACGATTGCGCCTTTATCATCTTTGCGGATAACAGTTGCTTCCAATACAGTTCCAACTGCGAAAGTATCCTGCAATGCATTCCATGGATCTTCTTCAAGTTGTTTATGCCCAAGTTGCAGTTTCCTGTTTTCTTTATCCACACCAAGAATAACCACATCAATATGTTCACCAACTTTAGTGTATTCAGAAGGATGGTTGAAACGTTTTAACCAGCTAAGATCGCTGATGTGGATCATACCGCCGATACCTGGTTCAAGCTCCACAAACACGCCATAATTGGTAATGTTCTTCACCAAACCTTTGTGCTTGCTGCCTTCTGGATATTTGGTTTCAATGCTGCTCCATGGGTCTTCAGTAAGCTGTTTGATAGAAAGGCTCATTTTACGTGAGTCTTTATCAAGTGTTACTACTTTAGCTTCATGCTCATCATTGAGTTTGAAGTATTCTTTAGCGTTGATCGGTGTATTTGCCCATGTAATTTCACTTACGTGTACAAGACCTTCAACACCTGGTTGAATTTCGAGAAATGCACCGTAATCTTCAATATTAACCACCTTACCTTTTACAACAGCGCCTTCGTGGATCCACTCAGGCAGCACATCCCAGGGATGAGGAGTTAATTGTTTCAAACCAAGGCTGATACGTTTTTTGTCGTCGTCGAAATCGAGTACCACCACATTCAGTTTCTGGTCCATCTTCAGCACCTCGCTTGGATGAGAGATACGGCCCCATGAAATATCGGTGATATACAACAGACCATCCAAACCACCAAGGTCCATAAATGCACCGAAGTCTGTAATATTCTTAACAGTACCTTCAAGCACCTGGCCTTTTTCAAGTTTGCTCATGATCTCTGCACGTTGTGCTTCGATATCGCTTTCGATAAGCGCTTTATGAGAAACAACAGCATTCTTAATGGCTTCATTGATCTTAACCACTTTGAATTCCATTGTTTTACCTACAAACTGATCGTAATCAGTAACGGGCTTAACATCGATCTGGCTGCCTGGCAAGAATGTTTCCATACCAAATACATCCACAATAAGACCGCCTTTGGTTTTGCTTGTAACCAGGCCGGTAACCACCTCGCCAGTTTTGTGCACTTCCACAATTCTTTCCCATGCACGGAAAATGCGGGCAGATTTGCGGCTAAGAAAAAGGTGACCATTTCTGTCTTCTTTTTCAACTACCATCACTTCCACGTCATCACCTATTTTAATATTAGGCGTATCGCGGAATTCATTCAGGGAAACCAGACCATCGCTTTTAAAACCGATGTTAATAACAACATCTGTCTTGGTCAAAGCAACAATATTACCATTTACAATTTCACCATCTTCAATGGCTACGAAAGTGCTGTCATACACTTTGTCGTATTTTTCTTTTTCTTCCTGAGAATAATGAGAAACATTGCGTTTATCAATACTCCAGTCAAAATCATCATGTGCAGCTACGGTTTCTTCAACGGGTTGAGGTATAGATTCTGCTACAGCAGCTTCCACTACAGGTGCATTTGTTGTCGCTGCAGAAGCTTCGGTGGTTACATTTTCAGCCACTGGAGCATTCTCCTGTACATCAGCGTTTTCGTTAACAATATTGTTTTCACTCATGATATAAAATCCCGATGTTTTTGTTCGGGGCGGCAAAAGTAAGTAAAATCAGGGAAATTGTGGATATCAGGTGGATTTTTTTGGTTTACAGGCGGTAGCATTTTATGGCGTCGGCTCTTGTGTCACTCACTTCATGGTTCAGGGCAATGATTAGCTGGATAACAGTCTGAGCCGGGCATAAAAATGAAAATGTTCCGGTAATAGCCCGCCGGAACACTTTCTATAAAAAATTCAAACTTTTTTTAGGAATGAATATAATCCTGTAGGTGAGAAATGGTTTCCTGCTGGGTTAGTATGGTTTCTTTTACAACATCATTAATAGAAATAATGCCAGCCAAAACATCTCCATTCATAACGGGTAAGTAACGAAGATTTTGGTTTGACATAAGTTCCATACAATGTTCAACAGTATCAGATGCAGCAACTGGTGGAAAATCTTTGGTCATGATCTCACCAACCGTTGTATCGGTTGATGACCTGCCGTTTAATATCACTTTACGGGAATAATCGCGTTCTGTCATGATTCCAAGAAATCTATTATTTTCAGCAACTACCACGGAACCAATATTCTGCTCTGCCATAATATGCAGGGCATCTATAACTGTTATACCAGGTTCAACAGTAGTTACGTGATTTCCTTTACGACGGAGTATATCTGCAACTTTTCTCATTTGGAAGCGAATTTTAGGAAAAGTTAAGATACGAAGATTTAGCGTAATGACAAAGTGTTGAGGCTGTGATTTAAAATAAAACTCTTTAATGTCACTCACTTTTAATACTCTGAAATGGAATAGCAAACCAAACTTACTTTCCAAAAATTAATTTTACAATATTTATTTTTTTTATTTTGATTTTGTATAAAAATTCAGAAACGGAATATCTACGCAAAGTGAAATGCTAAAACGAGAATAATTTTTTTCATATAAATTCTCATCCAGGTTTACCTTCCTCAACAATGGCCCGTATTGATAGCCTACGTTAAAAGACATTGGTACTTTACCAAGGCCGTAGGATAAAAATATACCCGGGGAAACAATATCTTCTAATTCAATTGTTGGAACTTTTTCTGCACTATCATTAGTGAACCTGAACGCTGTAACAGCCCCAAGATCTATAAGCGAAATAAATGCAGTAATTGATTTGCCGCCCCCCGATCCGTCTTTTCCTTTTAATATGCTCCCTTTACTTAATGAAATGCCTATGGGTGCGGTAACTCCATAACTGTTCCATTTTCCGCCTGAATCAACACCTTTTATTTTTTCGTAACCATAGTAAATACCTACATACCCGTTTAATGCTATATTCCAGTCAGTCTCGCGTTTAACACGTGAACTTCCCGATGGCAAAGCGGCAGCTTCTATTGCTTTTTCAACGTCATCACTATTTTCTGCTTGGGCTACAGAAGAAATAAATGAACCGTATTGTAAAAGAAATTTTTTGAATAAGCTATTAGTTTCATCTCCCGGAAACGCAAAAGAATATAACTGATAAGAGTTTATGATTGCTGCTCCATAATTTTTGCGGCTTATATCAAGTGCAATATTACCAGCAGCTTTTGCTGCCAAAAGATAATCATTAAACTTAGGCCCAAGTGTTAGAGATGATAATTCAGGTATCTGAGTTACTTGAGTTGCGTATTGAAACAGATCAATTGTGGAAGCGTAAAAACTATAGTAATCCGTGAAAGTTAATTTATCTGCTTCTTTACCGCTTAGGTTTTGAATACTTTTTGTGAGTATTGTTGCCTGGCTTATAAAGCCACGAATGAAATTGTTTAGTGTGACAATTTTGCTCTGTGCCGGAAGTAAAGTATTTTTCAAAAGGGTCTGCAGATCTTTATTTCCTGCAAAAGTTATTTTATTACTGCCCGCTTGCTGATAGATCAAACCGAAATATATCTGTAATGCAATTGGATCATTGAGAAGTAACTTTAAAGAATCTGCACTTAACCAATAATGATCTTTTGAAGTAGATCTTAATGAGTTGGAAAATAACTGTAATGTTTGTACTGCTGCTTTTATATTGTTGCCATCTGATGCGGCAAAGCCATCAAGAAAATCTGCATCAAAATCTGCAAGAATATTTCCGGGATGGACTTTATTAAGGAGTTCGTTTGCAACAAACAACACACTTTGGCAAGTTGACTTTATTTCTCTGTGTTGATTGAAAAAATCAGCATGCCTTGGGTTGTCAATTATTTTTGGCAGATTGCTTACAAGTGCATTTATATCTGATTCAAACGATTCTCTTAGAACATTCATGTAGGATTCATAATTGTAGATCTGGTCGCCAATGGCGTCTAATGTTGCGCAGGTTTGCGGAAATAAAATAAACGCATCTTCATAACCAGGTTTATGAATTATGTCTTTAAACTTTTCAAAGAATGTCACATTCAGTTCTTCTTTGGTGCGCTTTACAAGAAATTTTGCAAAACCATCTGCAATGTTGGTAACATCAAGGTTTCCAAGAGGAGAGAGAATATTGCTATTTAAAAAATTACCAAGACTGGCTTCACTTGAAGCATCAAATAAAGAATCTAAAAAAGGATTTTTAAGAAGTAGTTCAGCGATTTCATTATCATCTTTCCCAGGAAAATATTTATAAAATACCGGTAACGTAAGTGGCCCAAAATGTTTTTTTGAATCTAAGCGTTGAGAAATGGTTATAGCATCATAATAAGGATTCTGAGATCGTATTGAAGATGTGATAAAAGTCAAAATAAAAACTAATAGCACACAAAATTTTCGTTGCATAAAAAATATTTTTAAATGGAATTACACAATACAAGAGGTTCAAGAAAATGATAATTAAAGCCGTTTGTAGTTTTAGTATTTGAACTAGCTAAGAGATTTAAAATTTTAGATTGAATATTTTGCTCACCTTTCTTTTTCAATTTTGAAACAAGCAAAGCAATTATACCAGCACATGCAGCAGTAGATTGACTTGTGCCCGTTTCTAAATGTGTTTCTCCATTGATCCAGTACGATGCTATATTTGTTCCTGCACAGGCTATCGTCAGATCCTGGAATTCATAAGAAAAGCTTTGAAAATCATTATTAAAATCTGTTGAACCGACAGATATCACTCCCTTGAATTTTGCAGGGAATGTTCCTCCATAAGGTAAACTCTGAGGACTGCGATTACCAATTGAACAAACAATTATTTTTCCTTTATTTAAAATTTCACTGATTGTTGGTTGCATGTCTGGCATATTCAATAAACTGCCTGCACTCATAGAGATAATATCAACATCCTGTGGGCTATCAGCATCTAAACCTCCTGCCCATCTTAATCCTTTAAGCATGTTAGCAACCGAAGGACTATTATTTGCATCGGAAATCTTGCCAATATAAAGCTTACATCGTTTCGCAATTCCAACAGCATGATCATTATTCCTGGAAGCGACAATACCAGCGCAATGAGACCCATGTCCTTTATCATCATTTAACGAAGTGCTACCGTTGACAAAATTTCTTACTCGGGGTGAATTATTGATATCATCTCCAATTTTTAACCCAATAGCATTTACAAGATCGGGACAATTAAAAGCAATACCACTGTCCAATACTGCAACTACAGCTCTGTCACCCATTTCACCATCCTGCCATATTTGATCAATTTTTAAATTGCCTAATAAAGGATTGTCAATTCTTACAGCAACTTCCGTATCTCTTTTTACCGATGTCTGCGGAATAAAGTTTTCAGCAGAACCGGGCAATTTCAACCCACCACCCCAATAAAAATGTCCGTCTCTATCTACATACCATTTGCCTAAATCAGGATTAGGGACAGTTGTTACTTCCTCTCCCTCAAAAGTGAAATTCTCATTTACAACACCAATTATATTTTTTGGATCTGGAAGAAACGATGGAATAACTTTTCGCTTAAATAGCTTCTTTGCTTTAACTGTTAGCTGCATATGTTAGTTCATAGTTTGGTTTATAAAACCTGTTGATAAAAGAATAAGGCGTACAAGAGTGCGACGCAACAAAGCTTTATAGCATTGGAAATGCCGGGTTCATTTTTTATACCAGCTATATGTTTTCGTGGCATCTTCGTTGCGTCGCAATCACTTCATCTTTTATATATAATGGCATCAAAAGAAGTTTATGAAACTGCCTTGATCCATGTATAAAACTGCGATACATTTTCTGCATAATGTTCAGCTCTTTCACCACTGCCATTGTAGGCTTTTACAGTTTCAAACATGTTTCCGTGTTTAGCTGCAAACTTGGTTTTTAATTCTTTCAATGCTTTTGCAATACACTCATCAATAGAAGCCCAACCTTTATCTGTAAAGAATTTTTTATCTTCTTTTATAAACTGCAGGTCGTATTGAAATATGCCATAACCTTTATATAAAAAATCTGCTTTACCCCAACCATTTGGTGAACCGGGTTGTGGCATGGCACGCATTTTATTTCCTTCATCTACTAACATTTGGGTAATCTCCTGACCAAATTCATCAAGGAGTGCTTTTTTATTTCTTGGAAATGCAGAGCGGTGTGTGTCAGGAAAATCACCACTTGCATCAAATACACATCTTTCTAAAATAGTAGTGGCAGAGAATTTTTCATTGTCTATCCACAACAACCATTTATAAGCAGTTTCCTGGCATGCAATCGCATAGATTAATTCTTTATCGAAAGGTGTATCTTTTACTGCATTTTTTATTCTTTCTTCAAAATTTTGCTTTAACCAGCCTGCGGCTTTTAAACATTGATTTCGGCTTAAAGGCAGGTCATGTGGAACATTCACAGGAGGCGCGAGTATAGATGAAGTACGGATTCCTGTAGCAGCAGGCAAGGAAGCAATAGAGAGACCCCCGGCCCAATAGAAAAATCCATCGGCATCTTTAAACCATGAACCAAGAGAAGGATTTGGCAGCAATCCGCTTGAAACTTCTTCACCGACAAAACTGAAATTTTTAAACACAACTCCTGCTACATTGCTAGCATCAGGCAAACTCGCAGGAATTACTTTTCTTTTGTTCAGCTTGGGAACAGTAACTATCAAATTTGTCATAACTAACCTACAGCCTCCTCACCTGGATTTGAGTTTACTGTTACAACTACCGGCTGTAGGGCAGCAGGTTTATTAATGTCGATTACTGTATCGTTCGAATCTATTTTTGTTCCTGAGCCTCTTAATTTCATAAGCTTATTTAGCATATCAAACCAGAATGGTGCACCAAGAGAAATGGCAAGCGCAGTAAGAAGCCATCCAATAAAATTCCTGAACGATGCATCAGGATATAAAAAGAATAAAATATGAGATAACGCATAATGATCGCAGTTGTAACCTAAACCTAAAAGTGTGTTTGTATTTTTTATGTCCCCATTTACAAGAGCATTGGCTGAGTCCATTAAATCTTTGCTTCTTTTAGCAAGACTATCATAATTCCGTTGTGTAGATTGAAATACAGGAGTAGAATCAAGTTTTTTATCATGCATTTGTTGAAGTTGTAAACCCAGCTGCTGATTTTCTTTTAAAAAATTACTGGCATTTTGCACCATCTGGTCTCTCAGTTTTGGGTCTCTGGAAAGTTTTTTTGCTATGTCAACACTGTCAACATTAAACGCAACTGCAACTAAAAAACCAATAATAAAAAGAATGTATTTAGTATAACGTTTATACCAACCTGTTGCCCGTTCCATAGTATCATCAAACCAGTTCTCAAGTTTTGCTCTGAATTTTTCAAGATCACCTTCAGCTTCCATCCAAAGAGATCTGAGGAATAATGCAGTGTCTTTATTAATAAATTCTATACCATCATGTTTTTCCAGTTTAGTAATTGCCTGAATGGCAGGATGGTTTTTATCCTTTTGGCTTACAGATAAAGTATTGATCGTTCCGCTTAGTATGGAATTTTTTATATTCAGCACATTCATCTGATCGTTTCCATCAATGCCATGCAAGAGATCAAGTATTACTTTAGAGAAATTAGAAGAAGATATATAAGCGGGCTTACTGAAGAAATTATCTTCCCCTAGATATTTTATAAGTGGATGCGCATAAAACCATGAAGCAATCTTTTTGGTTTTTAAACGATTGGGTTTGAACAATAAATGGTAAAAGCCATCAAGCCTGTCTCCCAAGGTAGTTTTATTGGTTGTGTTACCATCTTCAAGCATTCTTATAATTGCTTTCTCCAAAACTTTCGACCTGAATGCGAGCTTCGTTGCAATTAATTCCTGTAAAATAGTAGCAAGTAAGGAATATAAAAGATAAATGAACACCAATCCTATGATGACATCAAGTATTACTGAGCCGGTCATGATCTTTTATTTTTTTGCCTACTCTTAAATCCCCTTTTCGGCTTCCGGGTATATTTATTCATGTAAACAGTCAAGCACTAAACTACATGCATCAAATTCATGTGTCAATAGTTAAATCACTTATTCAATTACCGTCTTTTAACGGTATGAGATTACTTGCTCTAAAATTTGAAGAGTTAAGTGCTGATAAATAGAGAAGACATTTCATTACACGGTGCCGGTTGCTACAGAGAGTTAAATTAAACAGAGTTTTTCATAATTGCAAACTCTTTATACATAGTGCAGTGAATTAATATTTTTGAACCCATCTGCATTATTGCTATCATGCTTTTCTTGCGTCGCACTCTTGTACTGCGGAATGGATTTCTGCAGTCAGTTTTCAGTTTATATGTTTGACTTAATAAATACCGATAGCAGACACCCGTTCCAAACGCATAAGTGAGTGACACAACCGGCGATGCCATAAGTACAACAGTTCATTACCTACAAATAAAAACCCGTCATAACTGACGGGTCTTATAAAGATTTAAAATTTGAAATTATTTCTTTCCCTGGTTTTTATTTTTCATATCCTGCAGTTTCTTTTGGCTTTCCTGCATTTGCTCAAAACGTTCCTGGAACTTGCTTTTTGTTTTAGGTGTTTTGCGTTTTTCCTGCATTTGTGTAAGTATTTTATCGTGGTCTATAATGTAGTTCTGTATCACGAATTGTATACCTAATGTGATAAGATTTGAAACGGTATAATACCATGTCAGCGCGGATGGCAGTCTGTTAAACACAAACAACAAAATGAAAGGGAATATATATGGCATGTACTTCATAGCAGGATTGTCCTGTTGTGGAGTCATGGCCATATTATATATAGAAATAAGGAAACTGGTTGCAACAGCAGTAAGTGTAAAGAGGCTGATATGATTAAAGGTATCTCCTGAGAAAGGTAACTTAACCATTACATCATAAGCAGAAATATCTTTTATCCATAAAAATCCCTGGCCGCGCAGATCAATATTACTGCTGAAGAAACTATACAATGAAAAGAAAATAGGTATCTGCAGCAGTGCCGGCATACAACCGCCTAATGGGTTTACACCTGCTTCGCGAAACAGTTTCATCTGCTCCATACCAAAGGTCTGCTGATCGGGGAATTTCTTCTTTAATGCATCGATCTCCGGACGAAGTACCCTCATTTTTGCACCGCTTAAATAACTGCGGTAAGTTAATGGCGATGTAACCAACCTGATAAATAAAGTAAGCAACGCAATTACCCATCCATAGTGGCCAATAAGGTTGGCAAAGAAATTAAACACCGGCATAATGATCCACCTGTTAATATACTTAACAAAGGAGAAAATGCCACTGCCCAGGTTTACAATATTTTCCATGCCATTGCCATACTGCTGCAATGTTTTGTATTCATTGGGTCCATAATATAATTGCAGCGGAATTGTTGCTGTAGAAGCCGCAGGTACCTGAATCTTAACAGCTGCGGTGGAATTGTATAATTCTCTGAGCGTATCAGGTTGTATTACCATTTGTGCTGTACCTGAAGCAAATTTATTTTTTGAAACGATGGTAGTATTAAAGAATTGTTGCTTAAAGCCAAACCATTCAACAGGTTTATCGAATGTATTGTTTGCACCACTTGCTGCAGTGGTGTAATCATAGCCGTCTTCATCATAAAAACTAATGTTAGACTGCTGTACTTCATAAGCATGAGAAACCTGCTGTTGATGCACTTGTACGTTCCAGTGCAGGTTCAATGAATTTTGTGTAAGCAATTTATCGGCGCCATTCAGTATAATATTCCAGTCTATCATATAGTTATTGCGCTTAACTATATATTGATGCGTTATACTTTTTCCTGCAGAATCACCCAATGTATAAACAATGGTTTGAGAACCGTCTGCATTTTTAGTTACCTGTGCATTGGTAAAGAAAAGAGAAGATGTTTCTTCACTTTGGTTGCCAGCAGTATTAATACTGTAGCCCAGCTTATCATCCTTCCCGCCTGCCAGTATTACTTTATGTGTGCTATCCAGTGAATTATATTTCTTAAGCTCTACGCTTTTCAGGCTGCCTCCTTTGTTGGTAAAAACCACTTTCATCAATTCGTTTTCTACCGTGGTCAACTGCTCTGCGCCAATTGCCGCTCCCTGGAAATTACCTGCTGCACTTAATTTGGAAACAGAATCCCTGTTCAGTGAATCTTTATAGGCGGCTGCTTTTTGTTCGGGAGTTATTTTAGCAGCTTCAGCTTTGGCCGTACTATCTGCTATTCGCTGCTTGTCTGCAGAAAGCGCGGACTGCTGTTTGTTTGTGTACCAGAAAAACATAAAAAACAGTCCCGCCAGCAGTATCATACCGATAACGGTATTTCTATCCATATTCATATATCTCAAAAATTGAGCGGCAAAGGTAGGGATTGGAACGGGATTGCCGGTTTTGCTTTTATGATTTGTAATTTTTTAATATGAGTGGTATAGTACCGGCTTCAGCTTTTCATAGCATCACCTGTTGCGTCGCAATCCTTTCATCTTTCAGAACCTTGTTCTACTTTTTCCTGGCTATAAGCATTATGGAAACAGAATTTATCCAGGGCCAAACATCTACTTTGCATCTCTCTGTCTTTGCGGTTAATAATCCTCGTTAAAATAAACCAAAATCAATCAGACCATAAAATTACTGGTACCTTTATTACGTTCTCTGCCATGTTGTTCCTTCCTTAACCACTCGTATCAAATTTATTTACCCAACAAAACCTTGCTATGCAGGAAAGTATACAGTCGCTCTCCCAAAGGGCGGAATATGAACCCTCGTTATTTACCAGGTTTCTATGGTGGCTAAGCACCGCGGAAAAAGAATTAGTTATTGATTGCAAAGTTGACCGCAACCGGTATGCCATAACAGGTATGACCGTTCTGGGGACATGGCTCTTTGCTACACTGGCCTGGACTTATTTTTTTTCCACTATTGTAACAGATTTCTGGATAGCATCCTTGCTCGGTATTTTTATGGGAGGCATTATCCTTGGTATTGACCGCGCATTAATTAAAGGTATCACAGCCTCAAACAAAAACAAGATTACACCGCTTTTATTTCGTGCTATACTTGCCATAACCATCGGCACATTTATGGCGCAACCTGCTTTGTTATATCTATTCGACAAGGAAGTGCATCTGCAAATATCTCTGGACAACGAAGGCAAGAAAAGATTAAAGCTGCAACAGCTGGATAGCTTATATGCTGCGCAGAAAACAGAACTTATAAATGAAAAGAATGCGCTACAGTTACAACTCAATAATAAATACAATGAAGTAAGCAACGCAAGAGAAGCATTCATTGCAGAAACAGATGGAACAGGAGGTAGCGGCAAAATAGGTCTCCGCGATATTGCCAAAGCCAAACAAAATGAGTATAGCAAACTGGATAATGATTACACGCAGTTAAATGGTGCATTGCAACCCCGCTTGCATGCAATTGACAGTACACTTGCTACAATCGAAACAGCAAAGCAGGCAGAACAAAAAAAATTCGAAGCATTACTGAATGATGGCTTCCTGGTACGCATAGAAGCCCTACAACACTTAGTAGAAAACAACAGCGCTATGGCATTCCGTTATTATCTGCTGGTAATTTTACTGGTACTGATAGAACTGATGCCCGTAATTGCAAAAACAATTTTACCTGTTGGTGCATATGACGAAAAAGTAAGATTGCAGGAAGAAATGGAAAGAGAAATTGCCGCACGCAACACCAGAAAAGAAACTGATCTTAAAGAATTGTATAACCAGCTTGCCTTTGAACAGGACAGTGAATTTATAAAAGATTTCTTTGAACAGGCCAAACAACAACGAAAAGAAAAAATGCTGGAAAAGCTTGGTCGCTGGAAAAAAAGCGAAGGCAGATCATTCGATTCCGTTTGGACAAATTTGAAAAAAGATTTTTTAACCAAGCAGGAAAACTAATAAAAGAAAGCTGTTTTATAAGGATACCTTATCTTATACAATTCCCGCACTTTTGTAAGTATTGTAGCACGCAGGTCATCTATATGCATGCGTTCTGTTGCTGATACAAATATGCAGTTGCCGTTGGTTTCATTTTCCCAGCGTTCATGAAGTTCACGAAGTATTTCAAGACGCACTTCTGCTTCTACCCATTCATCAATATTTTTTTCCTCGTAGAGATCCATCTTGTTAAATACGATCACTATAGGCTTATCAAATGCCTTTAGATCCTGCAAGGTTTTATTTACCACACCAATCTGTTCTTCGTATTGCGGATGCGAAATATCTACAACATGCAAGAGCAAGTCAGCTTCTCTTACTTCATCAAGCGTACTTTTGAAGCTTTCCACCAAATGATGTGGAAGCTTTCGTATAAATCCAACTGTATCACTTAAAAGAAATGGCGTATTTTCAAATACTACTTTACGGGTTGTGGTATCAAGTGTGGCAAATAATTTATTTTCAGAAAATACATCACTTTTACTAAGCAGGTTCATCAGCGTACTCTTACCAACATTTGTATAACCAACCAAAGCAACACGTATAAATTCACCACGGTCTTTGCGTTGTGTAAATGATTGCTTGTCTATCTCAGACAATTTTTTTCTTAAGAGTGATATCTTATCTTTTACAATACGGCGGTCTGTTTCAATTTCTGTTTCGCCGGGTCCTCGTGTACCAATTCCACCACCCTGTCTTTCTAAGTGTTTCCACATACCTTTTAACCTTGGCAATAAATATTGATATTGCGCAAGTTCAACCTGCACCTTTGCCTGCGCAGTTCTTGCACGTCGGGCAAATATGTCGAGTATTAGGTCACTGCGGTCAATTGTTACAACACCCAATTCCTTTTCAATATTAGAAATTTGTGAGCCGGTAAGCTCGTCATCAAATATAACCAGAGTGATATTTTTACTGATTACATAATTCTTGATCTCTTCGAGTTTTCCTTTACCAACAAAAGTTTTACTGTCGGCATGTTTTAATTTCTGGGTAAATCTTTTTACAGCAATCGCTCCTGCCGTTTCTGCAAGGAATGCCAGTTCATCAAGATATTCTTCTACCTGTTCATAGGTTTGCTCCCCCTGCACAAGCCCAACCAGTACAGTTCTGTCTTCGTTTTCTATTTTCTGCTTTTTCTCTATCAATCTCTTTTGTTTTTTATCAAAGGTAATATGCAGTTAATAAAAACACGTTTTTAAAAAACGGAGCATGGAATCATGTTTTTATAACATGGCAATTTATTCCTCCGGCTCTTGCATTTAGCAAATATGTTTTTATTTTCTTTTGTATTTGTGTTGGCTTTGCCAATTATGGCATCGGTTGTTGTGTCACTCACTTGTACGTTCAGAACATTAATGAACAAGCTACCCAGCTCTAAGTTTGCAACTATCGGCTCATAGCTGTATTAAAGTACAAGAGTGCGACGCAACAATGCTTAATAGTTATACTGCTGCCTGGTAAAAAAATAATTCAGTACTCAGGGGAGGGAATCAATATAGATTCACTATTCAGGTGGCCGGAACAGCAACCTCATGGGTTTTTATATTTTCTTTATGAAGTTCATGAATGTATTGATGTTTCAGGTGCTCATAAAAAGATCGTTTATCTATAAGTAGTGAAACCAGTCCTGCCACCATGCCTGCCAGCATAAGATAAAAAATAACATTGTGCCTGTCTGTCATTTCCAATACAAGTATTGCAGAAGTAAAAGGTGTTCTTGTTACACCTGTAAGAAATGCAACCATACCACAAAGTATAAGCAGGTTAGCATCTGCAGGAAGCATATTGAACCAACCTGAAATTACAGACCCAATTGATGCACCGGCTGCAAGTGCAGGTGCAAATACACCACCTGCAACTCCTGTTGTAAATGTAACTACTGAGCCGGCCATTCTTATAAGTGGCTCATACCAGTGCGCATATTTATCAGCAGTAAAAAGTTTAGTGGCCATTAATTCTTTACCGGAACCCAGAGATTCTTTACCAATAAAATAACCCAGGGAGGCAATAACCAGTGCACAAACAATTGCATAAAATATAAACTGGTATTTATATCGAAAACCAGCTTTCCATTTAAAAAGTGCAAGCATAAGCTTAGACATTGCGCTACCTGAAAGGCCGGCAATAAAAGCCACCAACAAGACCGGAAAAAAAACCCACTTAGAAAGACCATTCACATTAGGATAGCCAAGATATAGATATGGTCCCAAAAATGCCTGGGCCGTTAATCCTGCAATAATAACAGCAGTAAACAATGCGGTTTTAAAATAGCTGATATGCGTTTTAGTAAGTTCTTCTACTGCAAACACTATTCCGCCTAACGGTGTATTAAATGCTGCAGCAAGACCTGCAGCAGCGCCGGTCATGATCATATTTTGCCTGGATATCTTGGGCCACCATGCAGGCAGCCATTGATTTATTTTTCTAAAAACAGAGCCGGCAATTTGTATGGTTGGGCCTTCTCTGCCTATAATACCACCACTAAATACAACCAACAAAGAAGAGAATATTTTTATAATGATAATTCGTAAACTTAGCAACCTGTCAACCTTTTCATTGTGGCGGGGATTGGCAAGCTCAATTGCCGCAATTACCTGTGGAATACCACTACCCCTTGAGTAAGGTGCATATTTTTTTACCAGCCACCAACCCAGCACAAAACAGGTTGGCGTTAAAATAAAAAAACACCAGGATGCATGATCATAAATATATATACTTCCCGTTTCTGCGTAGGCAAAAAGCTTTGCATAAAAGACTGCAACAAGACCGGTAATTATGGAACCCAACCAAAACGGAATTGCCTGCAGAATATTTTTCTTTACTCTTTCATTACGAATATTATCAAACGAGTCTTTTATTTTCTTACGCACAAAGCGGATAATCTGCATTTTAAAATTATTATTCTGGTGTTAAGTATAAAATACAAAAGATAAATGCACGCAGGAGGGCAAAGATATAAATACCTTACTTATTTTGCCTGTTGACATATTAAGGAAAGGAACAAGTGAGTGACACAACAGGCGACACCACAAAGAACTGACGTTGGTCATAAAAACAAATCTCCCAATCTCGTAATGTTATGCTATTGATGCCTGTTACATTTGCAGGCTAAATCATTCAATGGCAGAAAAGGGTTTACATATAGCATTAGTAGGCAACCCCAATAGTGGCAAAACATCATTATTTAATGTACTTACCGGTTTAAATCAAAAGGTAGGAAACTTTCCCGGAGTTACGGTTGATAAAAAAACCGGCTATACACAATTAGATAATAACACAGGTGCCACACTTATAGATCTTCCGGGCACATACAGTTTGTATCCGCGCCGTGCTGATGAATGGGTTGCTTATAAAGTGTTGATGGATGCTGATGAAGAAATAAAGCCAGACATAATACTACTGATTGCTGATGCAAGTAACCTGAAAAGAAATTTACTTTTTTGCAGCCAGATAATTGATTTAAAACATCCTGTGGTTGTGGCTTTGACCATGATGGATCTTGCCCGTAAAAAAGGTATAGAAATAGATGTGCAGGGATTGGAAAGAGAACTTGGTGTACCCGTTATACCCGTTAATCCCAGGAAAAACAAAGGCATTGCGCAATTAAAAAAACAATTGCAACAAACAGCAAAACACCAGTTTGTTCCGCAACAATTTGATTTTATTCCAAACAAAGAACTTGCTGCTGATGCCATTGCAAATGTGCAGCACATATTTCCGCATTTAAGTGATTATGCGGCTATTCATTACCTCATTAATCATGAAAATTTTTCACTGAACGATGCAAACCAGGAACGAATAGAGCAAATAGAAGCAGAACATAAATTCAACCCCGTAAAAACACAGGCAGAAGAAATTATGCAACGCTATACGCGTATTAAAACAGTAATGAAACAAAATGTGGTAGAGCCTGACCCGCTGCAGAAAAAATTATTTACAGAATACCTTGATAATATTTTATTACACCGCGTTTGGGGTTATGTTATTTTAATGATAGTACTGTTTCTTTTGTTTCAAAGTATTTTCTGGCTGGCGCAATTTCCGATGGATGCTATTGACTGGAGTTTTTCAAAACTTACGGCAGCACTGAATGATTTTTTACCGCAGGTATGGTGGAGTGATCTGCTGATAAATGGATTGGTTGCTGGATTAAATGGCATACTCGTTTTTGTGCCGCAGATAATGATATTGTTTGGGCTCATCACTGTGCTGGAAGATACAGGCTATATGGCGCGTATAAGTTTTCTCAGTGATAAACTGATGCGTAAAGTTGGGCTTAACGGGAAGAGCGTGATGCCCATGATCAGCGGCTTTGCCTGCGCTGTACCGGCTATAATGAGTGCCCGTAATATTGAAAACAGGAAGGAAAGATTGCTTACTATATTGGTAACTCCTCTAATGAGTTGCAGTGCAAGGCTACCGGTATTTACTATACTTATTGCGTTGGTAATACCAAACACTTATTTTTTTGGGATACTTAGTTTACAAGGCCTTGTAATGATGGGGCTTTATTTGTTGGGTACCATAATGGCACTTATAGTTAGTTATGTTTTAAAGTTTTTTATACAGCTAAAAGAGAAAAGTTTTTTTATACTTGAATTACCTGTATACCGTGCACCACGCTGGAAGAATGTTGGCATAACCATGGTAGAGAAAGCAAAAATATTTGTAACAGACGCAGGCAAGATCATTATACTCATAAGCTTGTTGTTATGGTTTCTAAGCAGCTATGGGCCTTCGGGCAGAATGAATGCAGTTGAAACAAAATATGCGGTATTGTTGAAACAACCGAATACGGCAGAATCAACAAAATCAATTACCAAGCAATACAATTCGGAGAAACTGCAGAATTCTTATGCAGGCATTCTTGGTAAAGCAATTGAACCGGCTATTAAACCTTTGGGGTACGACTGGAAGATTGGCATTGCACTAATCACTTCTTTTGCTGCACGAGAAGTTTTTGTGGGCACTATGGCTACACTTTACAGTGTAGAAGAAAGTGACAACAGCACGCTTAAACAAAAAATGGAAGGCGCTGTACGCGAAGACGGCACTAAAGTATACACTTTGCCTGCTGGTTTATCACTGATGGTTTTTTATTTACTGGCCATGCAATGTATGAGCACACTTGCTGTTGTAAAACGTGAAACTCGTTCCTGGAAATGGCCCGCTATACAACTTGTTTATATGACGGGCCTTGCATACTTCATGAGCCTACTGGTGTACCACATCTTCTAAAAATTTATTTTACCGGCTTTTGCATTTCATAGCATCACCTGTTGTGTCACTCACTTGTACTTTCAGAAAAAGATTGAACAAGGGAAAAATAAAAGTTGAAAAGGGAAAACATATTCACTTTTACCGTTTGTCTTTTCACCTGCTGCTATGTGTATAAATGTACAAGTGTGCGACGCAACAAAAACTTAATAATTATTACAAATGCCCGGCCCAAAAATTTATTTCTTTTCTAAAAATATCTCTGCCATCATACAGCGTGTGCTGCCACCACCAATTGTTTCAATAGTAGTAATATCCACTGGTAATAACGTGGTGTGGTGTTGTAAAATATTCTTCTGTTCTTTAGTAAGTGAATTGTATGCAGATTTACTAAGTATCGTGAATTTTTCTCCCTTTGTATTTTTTACCTGCAACATATTGCCGGCAAAGGCATGCACCTGTTTCAAACTAATTGGAATTACTTCATGACCGGTTGATATAAGCAATTGTGAAACAGCAATGCGTTCTGTTTCGTTGGTAATAGATTCCATACAAATAACAGCATATGTTTCGCCAAGATGCATGATAACATTGGTATGATAAACATCAGTTCCGTTCTCATCTTTCGAATAAAATAACATGGCTTTATACCCATGTGCATGCGCAAATTTTTCAAGTACGCTTTTATTGGTGCGTGGTGAGATGCATGCATAGATAACTTTGTATTGCTGGTCTATAATCATGCTGCCGGTGCCTTCCAGAAAAAGGCTTTCTGCTTCATACTCGCTCCAGTCTTCCACATCCCGAACATTATATTTATCAACCAGCATCTGCAGCAGGTCATTTCTTTTTTCTATACGCCTGTTGGGTGCATACATCGGGAATACGGCAAGCGTGCCATCTTCCAGTGTGCAAAACCAATTGTTAGGAAAAAGCGCATCGGGTTTTACAGGCTTTGCGGTGTCTTCAAACACAATTACTTCAATTCCTTTTTTTCGCAAAGTGGCAACAAACTTATCAAACTCTTCAACAGCTTTTTGCTGTATTTCTTTCTGCGAAGCTTTTATGTTTTTTTGAAACACATTATTCTGTGCTGTCTCTGCATTAAATCCAAAACTTGCAGGACGCACCATTAGTATGGTAGATGCTATCTGGCTCATAGATTATATTTTTTCTCTCAGCAAAGGCATACTCATGCAATGCGCACCGCCTCTTGCTCTTGATAATTCTGCCGAAGGTAAAACGATCAATGTATCTTTTACCTCTGCAGGTGTTAATTCATTGTTTTCAAATTTCTTCAATAATTCTCCAACTTTTATCACTGTAAAACCATTGGCCATAAAGCCTTTGAAGGTTTCTTCATTTCTGTCGTAACCTACCACTACACCATTTTTCAGTGCAAGCAGGTTACAACTGTCTGTCCATTGTTCACGTTCATCATGCGGAAAAACATTGTTACCACTGTAAATAATTTTCACATCACTTTCAGCAATACCAAAATCTTCTATACTTATGCTACGCAACAATGATTCAAGACCCTTTACTTTATCGCTTATATCAGTAAGATAATCTTTACCCGGTTGGTATGTTTCAGCTATCGGCTTATAGAATCGGAATATTTCTATACTTTCATGCTCTGGCACATAATCTTTATCTAAAAGGTAACGGTAATAAGCAAACTGCTTATCATTTCTCTCCTGGCCTACACGCTCTGAAAATTTTCCAAACAATACCCAGGTGTCTTTTCTTACATGTGTAAACACCGTATCAATATGCATTACAGCACGGTGATGCGGAATTTTTATCACGGTGATTTTTTCGATCCCTGTTTTATTGTTGGCAAATATTTTATGTATTACTTCATCTGCGGCAGACGGTGTGGTTCGTTCACTTACGCCGATCAACAAATGATTAGGAGCGATCATCATCACATCCCCACCTTCTACAGAAGTTTTAAAATCTTTCTGTTCATTTTCATCGAGTAAAAAGAAATCACTTGATTCAGAAATTTCTATCAGTTTATCTTCATTGCCTTCAAAAAGGTAATAGAAAGAAATAAATTTCATCAGCAGGTTTTCTCTTTCTCTTGCAGCAGTTGCAGCATTACTGAGTAATAAATGATCGTTTATAGTAATGCCAATATCCCTTGTAAAAATAAAATTAGGAACAGGTGCAAATACAAATTCTTTAATGCTTTTATCTTTATTGTGTAGCACGCCGGTAATTAAAACCTTGGCAAGTTCTGCAGCATCTGTAATGGTTTGCAGTGTACGTTCTGTTGCAAAGCTGCAGCCTTCCCAGGCGCATACCCCGGAAATAATACGCTGACGCAACGCTTCATTCTTCAATATCTGTGTTAAAAGAAATTGCGTTTCTAAAACCTTATCACTGTTGAAATATGCGGGATTATCGGGTTTGAAACAATCAGCTTGTTTTTGGTTTACTTGTTTCTTTTCGCACTCCAGTATGTATGGAATTTTTTCCGGGTCAAGAAAATACAACAGCAACTTTATATACTCATTATATTCCCTGCGCATTTGCGCAAGATGCACTGTATCATCATACAGCCATTCTTTAAATTTTCCGGGAACAACTTTACCAATACCACCATCAGGGCTATGAATGAGCAATCGTTTTAATGTGCCTATCTCTGAGCTTACGTTGATAGAACTTGTTTGTTGCATAAAAGTCATTAATGTGCAAAGCAACGAAACTTCGTGCACATCTGTATATCTGTATCAGTAAATACTTTACAGTGAATTTCTATGAACCCAACGAATGATTTTAAATTAAGCATTGTTGCCTCGCACTCTTGTACGTTTTATTCGCTATGCAACCAATGCGTCTATCTTCTTAGAAAGTTTACGGTCTTTTTCTGTAACAATATCCCCGGCATCATGTGTGCTAAGCCAGATCTCTACTTTATTGTAAACGTTTGTCCATAATGGATGATGATCCATTTTTTCTGCTTCTATTGCCACTCTTGTCATAAAAGCAAATGCTTCTGAAAAATTTTTGAACTCAAATTTTTTATAGAGTGTATTGTTTTGTTCTGTCCACATAATAAAGATGTTTAAAGTAGTTTGATCAATAATGATACCACAGATGAACGTAATGCGACGCAACAGGCGATGCCATAAAAAGATGCAGCCAGTATCAAAAAAAATTAAAAGACTAAGTTTCCCTTATTTTTTATATGCTCATTAGTTAGTTCTGCTATTAACTGTACGCCATTTATTTTTTTTACAGACTGTATTAAGTTGTAACAATCTTCATCAGGAAAGCAATCCCCTTTTACCAGCCACAAAAAATCCATATGCTTAAATTCGGGCAAAAGATACTCACCGTCATACTGATTGTGATAAATGAAATGATGCAGATCTGTATTTGGAACCGTGAACTGGTATACGGGAAAAAAATATTGCCGGCCTTTTTTCTGCAAATGAATTTCAATATCTGGGTTAAGCCTGAAATTAAAACCGATCATGTTATTGATGGCCCAGCAGAAACGATAACTTTTTGTTGTAGCCGTAATGCCAAGCAAACGGGTGTCTTCAAAAAAATCATCTGTTAATTCATCTATGTTCAGTTTTAATTTCATCTTTAGAATTCAACATCAAAATCAATTTCTTTATCGGCGCGTTTAATATGCAATTTTGTTTTGTCACCTTTTTTAAAATGCTGTAGTGCCTGCATATAAGTAGTTACATCTACAAATTTATAATCGCCCAATTGAAGTAAAATATCTCCAGCCTGCAGACCAATTCGCTCTGCTGTTTTGCCTTTGCTTACGCCATCAATACGCATGCCTGTACCACTGTAACCATAATCCGGCATTACACCAAGGGTAACCGGTAATGATACAGAACGTATTTCTGCATCACGTGTTTTTGTAAAAGTAAGTTTGCCTTTTGTATCCGTTGCTTCTATAATTTGGTTGATATAATCAACGATCTCTACTTCGCCTGCATAATTGATCTTATCCCAATCATCAGTTGCTTTGTGATAATCAGGGTGGCTATTGGTAAAGAAAAATAATACCGGGATTTCTTTCCTGTAGAAAGAAGCATGATCGCTTGGACCACTGCCGCTGCTGTCAAATTTTATTGCAAGCCTTTTATCTGTTGCGGTTGCAAATACCTGTCCCCATTCAGGTGAAGTACCATAACCTCCGATGGTCAACTTCCTGTCATCTGCATAACGGCCCACCATATCCATATTGATCATGTAATTTGGAACAATGTTCATCGTTGGTTTATCAAGCCAGTATTTTGAACCAAACAAGCCTAGCTCTTCTCCTGAGAAAGCAATAAACAAATAGTTATTATTATGTGCTTTTGTTTTTTGAAGCACCCTGCTCATTTCAATTAATGCAGCTGTGCCGCTTGCATTATCATCGGCCCCATTGTGTATCTGGCCTTGTCCATCAAGGCTATTGGCGTCTTCACCATAACCAAGGTGATCATAATGTGCACCAATTATTACGGTAGTAGGCGCATTAAAATTCAGGTAGCCAACAACGTTATGCGCCTTTCTTGTTTTATGGGTAAGCGAAACTTTTATTCCCAGATCATACGTGCCTGTTGAATCATCAAGGAATTTTTTTGCAGCATCACCTGTAACAAAAACTACAGGAATATCTGCCAAAGCTGTACTATCATTCTTGTTAAACTGAATGTTATCTACTGCAGAAGAACTGTTATATACAATCAAAGCTGTGCCTCCTTTTTTACCGGTGTTTGTTGCTTCTTTTATGATCGCATCATAAATATCAAAATGTGGATTGCTTTTATTTTCTGCCAGCACATCTTTTACATCATAGAACCATGGTTCGTCTTTTTCTCTTAAGCCCGGTGATGCAATTCCGGTAACAGTTTTGTTTGCAGAAAATGCCAGCGGGAAGTAATCTTTTTTCAATTCCAGCTTTGTATCGTTTATAGAAAATTCGTTACCGGAATCTTCAAATTGTTTGCCTTCGTTTATTTCAAACTCCTGCACAAACCCATTAGTGCCTTTTGGTTGTAATCCGTTTTTATTGAATTGATCAACTATATATTGCATAGCAAGTGTTTCCCCGGGAGTGCCTGTGCGCCTGCCTTCCAGTTTGTCATCGGCCAGGTATTTAATATGTGCCTGGATGTTTGTAATGGTTATTTTATCGGCCTTTTCCTGTGCCTTGCGTTGCTTTTTTGTTTGTGCAAAAGTTAATAAGGGAAATAATACTATCAGCAATAAGAGCTTCTTCATGTATGAGTTCAATTTGATGTTGCAAATGTAAGATGTTGTTGTTGCGGTACATTGTTGTGAATAAAAATCGTACCGTTTTATTTTTTTGAACCAGGCGTACTAATAAGCATTAAGCTTTCGTTGCGTCGCACTCTTGTACTTTAAAACAGCCTTGAGCTGTGAGCTTTCATATTCTGCTCGCAGCTCAAAGCTCAAGGCTCGTAGCTTGTTCATTAAAGTTTTGAATGTTGAAGTGAGTGACACAACAGGCGATGCCATGCAATACAAAAGCCGGCAACAAAAAACTATTTTACATTTCTTCCTTTCCATTCATAGGTTCCAAATTTACCAAGCCACCCTGACACAACAGTGTACACAATATGAAAAAGCTGCATTACAGGAAACCACCACATTAATTTTTGCTCGCCAAAAAAAGCTGTGGCCTGACGCATAAATATTGTTTCAAAAAATATTTTGGAAAGTAAAAGTATAAGCCACAAAAAAAATATTGGCGCATAAAAAATACTTAGGAAAGGTAGTACCAGCAATAAAAGATTTACAAAATATACAAGCAGTAATACAAAAAAAATTCTTTTGTCATCATAGCTGGTAGCCTTACTTGCCCATCTTATGCGCTGGTTAATAAAACTTTTCCAGTCTGGCATTGGTGGTGTCGATACAATAACATCTTCACTAAATAGGTATGCTGATTTATGTGGGAACTGTTTTTTTATTTTATGCATTAGCAACATATCATCGCCACTGGCGATGGCATCAATGTTTTTGAAACCACCTACAGCATAGAATGCATCTTTCTTATAAGCAAGGTTAGCGCCATTGCACATACTAAGTATACCGGCACTTACAGATGCTGCTGTAATGCCCTGCAGGCTTATAAAATCAAGACATTGAAAAACAGAAAGAAAAGATCCTGTATTAATAAATTTTACCGGCGCCGCTATAAAAACCGGGTTGGTTTGCTGAATATATGCATCAAACGTTTGCAGCCATGATGGTTTTACAATACAATCAGCATCTGTTGTAATGATCCATTCATATGCTGCAAAAGAGATGGCTGTTTCTATTGATTTTTTCTTGTAAGAATTTTGTTTGCCGTCAATATGATCTTTTAATTGTATCAATTTAAGATTGTGAAATTTTCTTTGCAGTTTCAGAACAATGGCCGCTGTATCGTCTGTTGAAAAATCATCTACCACTATTATTTCAAAAAGATAATCCGGATAATCATTTTGCAAAACAGATAACACACATACTTCTATGTTGGCTGCTTCATTCCTTGCCGGTATTACAATGCTGAAGCGGGTTTTAGGCTGCAATAAAACAGCTGCTTTATACAAAACAAGCTTGTTAAAAAAAAAGGTATAAATCAGGATCAGCAAACAATATAATGCTGTTAACACAATAGACAGGTAAAAAATGAATAACCACATATGGCTGCAAAGAAAATCAAATTATTGAGAGAACTGCATGGCTATGTCAACTGCATATTTTTCTTTGAGCAACTGGTGACCGGTATTAAGCACTAAAACTTTTACGTTCTCTTTATCTTTTTTAAAGGCATCACTTCTTTTGTAAAGTATAATACGATCATAGTTGCCAAAAATAAACCGTACTGGTATTTTACGTTCTTTAATAATTTTTCTTACCAAAGGAAGATCTGGTTTAAATTTTCGTAGTGTTGTCCATCGCTTATACAACATAAGCCGTGCTTCTTTATCATCAAGATAATAGTGCAAAAATTTTATAATGCTTTTATTCAGAAATCCGGTTTTATATGCAAAATTGGTCATAGCAAAAAACCAGTCTGGATGCTGCATGGTTATATGAAATAATTTATTACCAATATAAGTTTGGGTACCGAGCCAATACCAGAAATTGACACGCAAGCCGTCCGGCGCAATTAAAACTACGCGTTCAATCCTTTCAGGTATCATCCGCAGTAAATGCAAAGCAATTCTCCCCCCAAGACTATAACCCAGCAATGAAAATTTACAGTTGCTGCTAAACCCTGATCTTTCAAGTATTCCGTTAATAATTTGAAGCAATTCATCAGGCGCAAATAATAGACCCTCCTGCCACTTTGTATCGCCATGAAAAGGAAGGTCAATGCATAATAAAGTATAATGTTTATCTATTGTATTATTTAAAAAAGCAAAGCTGTCCATGTTTTCACCAAAACCGTGCAGGCATACAATTAGAGATGGCCCGGTGCCTTCAACACCAAACCAAATTTCAGAGTTTTTATATGCTTCAGATTGCTTTTGCAATTAGGCTTAATTATTTAATTATGTATACGAAAAAATTAAGTCTTTAATGTTTGGTGGTTTCATAAAGATAACAGAATTTTGAATTAGTTGCATAACTAACAGTATGCCAAACAACCATTTTAAAAGCGAGGAATTATACAGTGTTATTAATGGTATTGCAAGCAGTGCCATAGCCCGTCGCTTGCAAAAGCATTTCAGGGAAGCTTCACTGGAAATAACGATTGAACAATGGAGTATTTTATACCATTTATGGCAGGAAGATTGCCTTAGCCAACAGGATCTTTGTAAGCGTACTTACCGTGACAAGCCCAGTATGACAAGACTTATTGACAATCTTGAAAAGCAAAAGTTCGTTAAAAGGATAGCGTCCAAAGAAGACAGACGGATAAATCTTGTTTGTCTTACGCAGGCAGCAAAAGACTTGCAAAATTTAACCGTTGACCTGGCTAACCAAACAATGGATGAAGCTCTTATAGGATTAAATAAAAGCGAAATAGAAACGGCAAAAAAAGTACTCTACCAGGTCTACGAGAATTTAAAAAAACAGTGAAGAAAGATTTTGGTCCGGGCTTTGGAATAAAAATCAGGCATTGTTGCGTCGCACTCTTCCACGCTTTGTATTCTATTAAACAATACAGCTAATAAATATTTTTTAACTCTTGCGAAATTATAATTTATGAGCACCACAACACAAAAAACAAAAGCGTTAAATGGTGGAGAATGGCTGATAAAAGAAAGCAACCCTGCTGATATTTTTATCATGGAAGATTTTTCTGAAGAACAGAAGATGATAAATGAGATGACCCACCAGTTTATTAACACAGAAGTACATCCTATTATGCAGCGAATAGAAAATCTTGAAAAAGGTCTCATGCCATCATTACTAGAAAAAGCCGGACAGTTAGGCCTAACAGGAATTGCTGTTCCTGAAGCATATGGAGGATTAGGAAAAGACCTTGTAACCGGTACTATTGTTAATGCCGCAATGGGCCGTGGATATTCTTACCTTGTAGCATTTACCGCACACACGGGTATTGGCTCTATGCCCATACTTTATTTTGGAACAGAGCAACAAAAACAGAAATATATTACGAAACTCGCCACCAGCGAATGGAAAGGCGCTTACGGGCTTACAGAACCAAACAGCGGCAGCGATGCACTAGGGGCAAAAACTACAGCAAAACTCAGTGAGGATGGAAAATATTATCTTCTTAACGGTCAAAAATGCTGGATAACAAATGGTGGGTTCGCTGATGTATATACCGTATTCGCAAAAGTCGATGGCGACAAATTCACTGCATTTATAATAGAAAGAGGCTTCGAAGGTTTTACACAAGGTCCTGAGGAACATAAAATGGGTATTAAGGGTTCATCAACTGTGCAATTATATTTCCAGGATTGCAAGGTGCCTGTAGAAAATGTGCTGGGTGAGATTGGCAGAGGTCATATTATAGCCTTCAATATTTTAAATACTGGTCGCTACAAACTGTGTGCTGCAACTATAGGGGGTTCAAAAGAAGCTTTAAATGGATCTATTAAATATGCCATTGAGCGGGAACAATTTAAAACATCCATTGCCAATTTCGGTGCTATTAAACATAAGCTGGCAGAAATGGCCATTCGTTGTTGGGTTGGTGATAGTGCCTTATACAGAACTGGTCATAACATAGATAACAAGGAAGCAGAACTTTCAGCAAGTGGCTTATCTTATGAAAAAGCTTATTTAGGCGCAGCTGAAGAATACGCCATTGAATGTGCCATGCTTAAAGTATATGGCAGTGAGGTATTGGATTTTTGTGCAGATGAAGGGGTACAAATTCATGGCGGTAATGGTTTCAGTGATGAGTACGAGATAAGCAGGGCATACCGCGACAGCCGTATCAACCGCATTTATGAAGGTACCAACGAGATTAACCGGCTACTTACCGTCGATATGGTATTGAAACGTGCCATGAAAGGTAAGCTTGATCTTATGGGACCGGCAACTGCAGTCGCTAAGGAATTAATGAGTATCCCTGATTTCACCACAGATGACGCCCCGTTTGCAAAAGAAAAAAAATATGTAAGCAATTTCAAGAAAGCAATATTACTTGTGGCTGGGGCTGCTGTTCAGAAATTAATGATGAATCTTGAAAAAGAGCAGGAAGTATTGATGAATATAGCAGATATGGCTATTGATACCTACAATGCAGAAAGCGCTTTATTGCGCGTAATGAAACTTACAGATACTTTCGGGGAAGCGGCTGTTACTTTTCAAAAAGACATAATGCAAACTTATTTATATGACGCTGCTGATAGAATAAATAAGAACGGTAAAGATGCATTGAATGCATTCGCAGATGGGGATGACTTGCGTATGATGCATATAGGTCTAAAACGTTTTACAAAACTTGATCCTTTTGATACAAAATCGGCAAGAAGGCGTATTGCCGATAAAATGATTGAAGAAAAAAAATATTGCTTCTAAAATTTTCATATAAAATTATTTAGTGGCATAAGTATTGCCATAGTCTTGTCGGGTTGCATCTGATTAAATAACGCCTGCTTTCTTTTTACATACCGTTTATCATAATGAAATATTTTATAACATATAGCGTTTAAACCTATGACTTCTTCTTTCGTCAGTAGCAACTAAAAACAATTCTATGGATAAATCCGCAACCGTACTAACACACCACGCCTTAAAAGGAGGTGAGTGGCTTATTAAAGAAAGTGATTCTGCTGAAACCTTTATTCCTGAACAATTTAACGAAGAGCAGAAAATGGTGATGGATATGTGTCACCAGTTCATGGAAACTGAAATAATTCCCAACCATGCAAAAATTGAAAAAGATCCGCTTTATAATTTAACCCTTCTGGCAAAAGCCGGCGAACAAGGTTTGTTGGGCGTTAGTGTACCGGCAATATACGGTGGGCTTGAAAAAGATTTTGTTACTGGCAGTATCGTAATGGAAGGCCTGGGCCGTGGTTATTCATTTTCTGTTTCATATTTGGCTCATACAGGAATTGGCACTATGCCGATTTTATATTTTGGTACAGAAGCGCAAAGACTAAAATATATACCTAAACTGGCAACCGGCGAATGGATCGGAGCTTATGGACTTACAGAACCGGGAAGTGGCAGTGATGCCTTAGGTGCTAAAACAACGGCCATCCTGAGCGATGATGGTAAACATTATATTCTTAACGGGCAGAAGTGCTGGATAAGCAATGGCGGCTTTGCAAATGTATATACGGTATTTGCAAAAGTGGATGGAGATAAATTTACTGCATTTATTGTTGAGCGAGGTTTTGAAGGCTTTACGCAGGGTACAGAAGAACAAAAAATGGGAATCAAAGGTTCGTCAACTGTACAACTTTACTTTCAGGATTGCAAAGTACCGGTAGAAAATGTGTTGGGAGAAATCGGACGTGGACATATAATAGCGTTCAACATTTTAAATATTGGCCGTTATAAACTTTGCGCAGCAACAGTAGGCGCCAGTAAATCTGTTGTAGAATTATCACTCCAGTACGCCATGAACAGAGAGCAGTTTAAACAACCCATTTCAAATTTCGGTGCCATTAAACATAAACTTGCTGAAATGGCCATCCGTACATGGGTTGGCGAAAGCGCTACCTATCGGGTAGGTAGTATGATAAGTGAGCGTGATATAGAATTACTGCAATCAGGCGAACCATTTAATACTGCCTTTTTAGGTGCCGCAGAAGAATACGCAATAGAATGCGCCATGTTAAAAGTATTTGGCAGCGAGCTTTTGGATTATTGTGTAGACGAGGGGGTACAAATACATGGCGGCAATGGATTTAGTGACGAATATGAAATAAGTAAAGCCTACAGGGACAGCCGCGTCAACCGCATTTATGAAGGTACCAACGAGATTAACCGTTTATTGACTGTTGATATGATGCTTAAACGTGCCATGAAAGGAAAGCTTGATCTAATGGGGCCGGCAATGGCTGTAAGCAAAGAATTAATGAGCATTCCTACATTAGAAGAAAATGATGCACCTTTTGCAAAAGAAAGAAAGTATATATCCAACTTTAAAAAAGCCATCCTTATGGTGGCTGGTGCTGCCGTACAAAAGCTGATGATGAATCTTGATAAAGAACAGGAAGTGCTGATGAATATTGCAGATATGTGCATCAATACTTTTATGGCGGAAAGTGCATTGCTACGTGTACTAAAGTTAACAGAACTGTATGGTGCCAATGCAGTATTGGTTCAAAAAGATATGATGAACACTTACCTGTATGATGCAGCCGATAGTATTAATAAAGCTGGCAAAGATGCATTAAATGCCTTTGCAGATGGCGATGAATTGCGTATGATGCAAATTGGCCTGAGACGTTTTACCAAAACAGAACCATTTAACACCAAAGCGTCGCGCCGCCGCATTGCAGATAGGATGATAGAGGAAGGCTGTTATTGTTTCTAACATTTCCACATAAAATCTAAGCGCCGAAAAAAATTTTCGGCGCTTTTTGTTTATATGAGTTTCAGACTTACGGAATGCTATTAAGCTTTAGTTGTGTCACTCACTTGTGCGGCTTTGCCTACACTCAGCCAGATGCACTGAAATGTTTTTCCTTGTAGCTATAAAAACGGAACGATGAAGTGCTTGCGACGCAACAGAAGATGCTATAAGCACTACAGTTGGTATTAAAATTATTCTGCGTTTATTCTTTGGATTATCGCTTCTTTCTCAGGTTGTGAAAGTGTTGCATTTGTATGCTCATGAAGATGAGCTGCACGCTGCGTTATAATTTTATTTTGCCTGTAAAAAAGCTTGCATAAAGAGCAAATGCCCAAATGCAACAATAGCTGTATGCGTTGTTTAACCGTGAGTTTTCTTTCTTCTTTTAAAGAAATAAAATTAGTGGCCTCCTTACATGTTATCATCCATTTCATACGCACAACATCTATTTTGTAAACCAGTTTTTTTCAAGGCATGCTCTTAATTGCAGCTTTGCCCGGTGTATCAGTACCCAATAGTTAGACGATGTTAAATTTAACACCTTACATATTTCTTCACTGTCGAGCCCCTCAAGATATTTCATAGTGAACACCGTATCCTGAATTTGTTTTAGTTTATTCTTGCAGTTGCTGAGCACTTCATAGAATTCTTTCTTTGTAACAAGGCTGTCGCTGTCATCCCACTCTTTTGGGTGCATTGATTGTTTCCAATGCGCTGCTTCGTCAAAGTAAGGATCATCATCGGCCATTCCCGGCAAACTATCCGTTAAGCGTGTGGAAGCTTTTCGAAAATGATCAATAATCTTATTTTTTAAAATGGCGTACAACCAATTTTTTTCCGATATCTCTCCTTTAAAATTATCATAATTGCGCCATGCCGCCAGGAAGGTATCCTGCACCAGGTCTTTTGCGATTTCGCTGTCGTTTACACGCGGTAGTGCATACCGGTAGAGCATATCACTGTAATCATTTACCCATTTTGTAGCATCTAATTGTGCAGACATAAATCAAAAGTAAGGAAATGAAGAGCCTTTAATTTTATTTGATGACAAACATTTGTCAACGGCTTTACAAATACAAAAGGCTTTCACTTTGTTTTAATAGTTGCAGGTATTTGATGGAAAGCTTGTTCGAGTAACGCAAAAAGTTCAGGATGCTTTTGTTGCAGCAGATCGGGTCGTTCAAAAAAATATTCTGCCGCTACAGCAAAAAATTCTGTTTTACTGGTAGCCCCATAAATATTAATATCAGATTTTCCTTCTCTGATTTCTGTAATGGAATCGTTCATCAGGTTTAGCCACGGGATAGTATATTGTTTTTGTAAAAGTTGCTCAGGAATACCATCTGTTTCTCCATCTGCTTTGTCCAACAAATGCACAAATTCATGAATGCCAGTATTGTTTTTATCGGTCTCATTTTTGAATCCCAATCGCAGCGCAGGTTTGGAGAGTATCATCATTTGCTGCATAGCGCCAGTACCAACCATGCCTAAAGTATTTCGGTCTTTATCTGTAGTAGAAAACTGATCTGCAGTAAAAGTATCCTCGTAAAGTAAAACATTGCGCAGGTTGTAATAACGCCATTCATTAAAACCAAAAATTGGAATTACGGCGCTGCTTGCTACCAGTAATTTGTCAAGGTCATCTATTGTTGTATTTACACCACTTATGGTTATGTATGAAAAAATAGCTTTTATTTTTTCTTCAAAGCGGATTTTACCTGCATCATCAAGTGAACGATAGAAAGCAACATTATCTTCAAGTAACTGGCGATAGTTCTCAGGAAACACCGCTTTGTTTTCTTTTGTCTTCTTTTTTCCAAAGAGGATCCAAAACAAAATAGCACCGCAGATTACGAAAATGATAAGGCCGTTCATTTAACTAAGTTAGTATTAGAAAAAGATACAGCTAAGTTTTATGAAAAAATGAGTTGAATGCATCAAACTAGTTCAATCATTTCAAATGAGAACTTCTGTGACGCAGGAATTTCTTTAAATAGGGTAATGATTGGTCAATCAGCTTCCCAACAAATTATAAAAGCATTTGCAGACAAGAAAGACATCAAAACATTTTCGAATAAACCGCTTGATTCTACATTGAGTTTTGTGAAAGAAAAAGGTGCAGGTTTATTTATTGTTGGTTTGGACAGTCATGTTGGTTTTATTTATTACGATGGAAAAACATGTTGGTTTATACATTCCAAATGGGTAAATCCGAAAGCTGTTGTAAAAGAAATAGCTGAACAATCCGGCATTCTTTACTATTCAAAATATAGAATCGTTGGGAAGATCAGTAATAATAAAACATTATTGGATAAATGGGTTAATTAAGGCATGTTTTCAATTATGCTGCAACATTTGCTCCAGCACAAGAGTGCGACGCAACGAAAGCTTTATTCATGCTGCAAAGCCTGGTTCAAAAAACACCAAAATCTATCAAAAAATCACCGGGAAAATTGTGGGAAAATTGGCCGTTAAGATAGCTGTTAAACAGTTGCTTTTACTTAACTTCGCCCACTTGCAAAAAATGCAGGTATTACACACATATGAGCGAAGAATTAAAGCCTGCCGTATCTCCCCAACAAAATGGCTACGGTGCAGACAGTATACAGGTTTTGGAAGGCCTGGAAGCCGTAAGAAAAAGACCGGCAATGTACATTGGCGATATAGGTGTAAAAGGGTTACATCACCTGGTATACGAAGTTGTAGATAACTCCATTGATGAAGCGCTGGCCGGTTATTGCAAAAACATATTTGTTATTATTCATGAGGATAATTCCATCAGTGTTAGTGATGATGGTCGCGGTATTCCTACAGGTATTCACCAAAAAGAAGGTGTAAGCGCTTTACAGGTTGTAATGACTGTTTTGCATGCTGGTGGTAAATTTGATAAAAATACCTATAAAGTTTCTGGTGGTTTACATGGTGTGGGTGTTAGTTGTGTAAATGCATTGAGCAGTACTTTACATGTAACCGTAAACCGCGAGGGAAAAGTATTTGAACAGGAATACCATACGGGTATACCAGCATATCCTGTTCGTGAAATTGGTGTTACCGAAAAAACTGGTACCACTGTTCACTTCTGGCCGGATATGACCATTTTCCAGACAGGTATTTACAACAGGGAAATACTTGAAGGCCGTCTTCGTGAGCTTGCTTTTCTTAATAAACGTATCAGTATTACTATCACAGATCTTCGTGAAAAGGATGAAGACGGTAATAATTACAGCAAGAATTTTTACAGCGAAGGTGGCATTGTAGAGTTTGTTGAAATGCTGGATACTGCCGCTAAACGTACGCCGCTTATCCCTAAAACATTGTATGTGGAAGCACATGATGAAGCAAGCAATGTAGCAGTAGATGTAGCACTGACTTACAATGACGATTTTAAAGAGCATATTTTCTCTTACGTTAACAACATCAACACCATTGAAGGTGGCACACACGTAACGGGTTTCAGACAGGCGCTTACCAGGGTGTTTAAAACATATGGTGATAAGCAAGGCTTATTTGAAAAAGCAAAAGTGGAAGTAGAAGGTGATGATTTTCGTGAAGGCTTAACCGCTATTATTTCTGTGAAAGTTCCGGAGCCACAATTCGAAGGCCAGACAAAAACAAAACTTGGTAACAGCGAAGTAAGCGGTATTGTGCAAACAACCGTAGCCCGTGCATTGGAAGCATACCTGGAAGAAAATCCAAAAGAGGCTAAAAACATCATCAGTAAAGTTGTTCTTGCTGCGCAGGCACGTGTGGCAGCAAAGAAGGCAAGGGAAATGGTACAGCGTAAGACTGTTCTAAGCGGAAGCGGATTACCTGGTAAACTGGCCGACTGTAGCGAACGTGACCCTGAAAAATGCGAACTATTTTTGGTTGAAGGTGATAGCGCCGGTGGTACAGCAAAATCCGGTCGCGACAGAAGTCACCAGGCCATTCTTCCGTTGCGTGGTAAGATCCTGAACGTAGAGAAAGCCATGGAGCATAAGATCTACGAGAACGAGGAAATACGCAATATGTTTACAGCAATGGGTGTAAGCGTTGGAACGCCGGAAGATCCAAAAGCATTGAATCTTGCTAAACTGCGTTATCATAAGCTTATTATCATGACGGATGCCGATGTAGATGGTTCGCACATTGCAACGCTGATTCTTACGTTCATTTTCCGTTACATGAAAGAACTGGTAGAACAAGGTTACGTGTACATTGCACAGCCACCTTTGTATCTTATTAAGAAAGGTAAAGAGCAGGAGTACGCCTACAATGAAGATCAACGCAGGACACTTATTACCAAGCTTGGCGGTGGTAAAGACGACAGCGTAACTACACAGCGCTACAAAGGTCTTGGCGAAATGAATTCAGAACAGCTTTGGGAAACTACACTTGACCCAACACGCAGAACATTGAAGCAGGTAACCATTGATAATATGATAACTGCAGATGAAATTTTTACAAGGCTGATGGGTGATGAAGTAGCTCCACGCCGCGAATTCATTGAATCGCATGCCAAGTATGCGAGGATTGATGTGTAACTAATTCCGGTTTCTTTTAAAAATATTTGCCATGCAAACTATGCATGGTTTTCTTTTTTATGGGTCCTGCATTTTTCTTGCTATGAGGCTTCTCTTGCGTCGCACACTTGTACTTTTAGTTGATATTTCGGCAGGAAAAAAGAAGTCGTTGGAGTAAAATTTCGTCCTGGCAGGAAACTTGTGAATGTTTTTGTGTGCAATACTTTTTTCTACGTCTGTTGCAGATTATAAAAAAAAAATATAGATTGTGCTGTTTCTAAGGGTAAAAATCTATTAACTAACCAATTAAATACTTAAAAATGGACACTTCGAAAATGATTAAAGCATACTGCCTTAAAACAAAAGAAAAGAATGTTCCTATGCAGGATGCTGTTGTAAGCAAAACTGCAAAAGGCGGTTATATGGCTTCCGGTCATGATGGAAAAGGAAATAAAATGGCGGCCATTCTTAGCGAAGCGAAAGCTTTACAAGCCATTGCTGATGGTGTGGCAAAGAAAGGTTTCTAAGATCTATACAAGATTCAAATAAAAAGCAGCGAAAGTTTTCGCTGCTTTTTATTTATATATGCCTGAGCAATAGTATGCTTTGAAAATATTTTGATCATTAAAGAACAAACTGTACAAGAGTGCGACGCAAGAAATGATTTATAGTAGTAATGCGGCCGGATACAAAAGATTCCCTTTATTTGATCAATCGTAAACAATAAGGATACCTGTATATTTTGCCTTCGCTTGCTTTAATTGTCGCGACAATTCTCCAAACCAATGAAAGCACTCCAATAAGTATAAGAACAGGAATACCTATTAAAATTATAGAAAGAGGAATACAAACCATTACTGCTAAAAAAAGTGTTATCTGGAAATTCAAAGATTCTTTTGCATGATCTGCAACAAATTCTGACTGATCTTTTTTAATAAGATAAATAATTAGCGGTGCAAGAAATGATGCTACAAATGTTAATACGTGTGCAAGCAGGCCCAATGTTTTTTCATCACTGGTAGGCACAATTGCCGGTAAACTATCTGTACCGAGAAAAGAGTTTTGTGACATAGTGCGGGGGATTTTAGAGAAAGATAAAGAAATGAAATGAATTCTGCAAAAGCTTATGCCTCCATTACTTCTTTCTTTCTTATAACTGCATTATGCATTAGCTTGAGAAATCTTTGCATAGCTTCCATGCCTTTTATATCATCCACAACCAACAGGAAATTTTTAGCTACCTGTTTTAACCTTGCTTTGTTGGTACCTGTTTGTAAATATTGCAAAGTGTTTTTAAAGATGTCTGATTCAAAATAAGGAGAATCATTTCTGTTAATAAAATAGCAACGCAGGGTTTCTGATTTCAGGCTCATTTTTTCGAAGCCAAGATCTACAGCGAGCCAGCGGCAACGTACCGTTGTAAAAAGATCTTCGACAGCTTTTGGCATTGGACCAAAACGATCCAGCATCTCTGCATGAAAAGCAACAAGGTCTTCTTCGGTTTCGCAACTATCCAATCTTGTATATAACGATAAGCGTTCTGTAATGCTTTCTACATAATCATCAGGGATAAGAATTTCCAGATCGGTATCGATGGTACAATCACTTACATAATCATCCTGTTTGCTGATCTCTTCTTTAAAAAGATCTTTGAATGAAGTGCGTTTTAATTCACGTATTGCTTCATCAAGAATTTTCTGGTACATTTCAAAACCTATCTCAGCCATAAAACCACTCTGTTCACCACCTAACATATTGCCTGCACCGCGTATATCAAGGTCACGCATAGCGATCTGAAAGCCGCTTCCAAGATCACTAAACTGTTCCAGTGTTTGCAAACGTTTACGGGAATCAGTTGGCAACGTACTCATTGCAGGAGCGAGTAAATAACAAAATGCTTTCTTATTACTACGCCCAACGCGGCCACGCAACTGGTGCAGATCGCTCAATCCAAAATGATGTGCATTGTTTACAATAATGGTATTTACGTTTGGAATGTCCACACCGCTTTCAACGATATTGGTACAAACCAATACATCGTATTTTTTATCAATAAAATCAAGGATTCGTTCTTCCAGTTCATGACCTTCAAGTTGCCCATGAGCATACCCAATGCTAAGATCGGGGCAGAGACTTTGTATCAACCCAGACATTTCGCCCAGGCCCTGTACACGGTTATGTATAAAGAAAACCTGGCCGCCGCGTTCTGTTTCATAATAGATGGCATCTCTTATGAAATCAGGATTGAATACCTGTACTTCTGTTTGTATAGGTTGACGGTTTGGTGGCGGTGTATTAATAATACTGAGATCTCTTGCTCCCATTAAACTGAATTGCAGTGTACGTGGAATTGGCGTTGCCGT
The DNA here is from genome assembly GCF_007971225.1 of Panacibacter ginsenosidivorans. NCBI lineage: Bacteria > Pseudomonadati > Bacteroidota > Chitinophagia > Chitinophagales > Chitinophagaceae > Panacibacter > Panacibacter ginsenosidivorans. The sequence continues at coordinate 2,930,835 of NZ_CP042435.1, forward strand.
TAGCGTTAAGCAATCAACGTTTGTCTTTAACGTTTTCAACTTTTCTTTATGACCTACACCAAACTTTTGCTCTTCATCAATCACCATGATGCCAAGGTCTTTGAATTTTACTTCTTTACCCAACAAACCATGAGTACCTATGATGATATCTATTTTGCCTTCTTCTAATTTCTTTAAAGTCTCTTTTTTCTCCTTTGCAGATTTGAAACGATTTACATAATCAACGGTAACCGGAAAATCTTTCAACCTATCGCTAAAAGTTTTATAATGCTGAAATGCAAGAATGGTGGTTGGTACCAATACAGCAGCTTGTTTGCCATCGACACAACTTTTAAATGCTGCACGAATGGCTACTTCTGTTTTACCAAAACCTACATCGCCACAAACAAGACGATCCATCGGTGATGGACTTTCCATATCTTTTTTTACATCTGCTGTTGCTTTACTTTGATCCGGTGTGTCTTCATATATAAAAGAAGCTTCCAGTTCGGTCTGCATATAATTATCCGGAGAATGTGCAAAGCCTTGTTGCGCTTTTCTTTGTGCATATAGCTTGATGAGATCGAATGCTATTTCCTTTACTTTAGCCTTCGTCTTCTCTTTCAGCCTGTTCCATACATCGCTACCCAGCTTATTTATTTTTGGTATCGTTCCTTCTTTGCCTGTGTATTTTGAGATCTTATGCAGCGAGTTGATATTTACATAAAGTATATCGCTGTCTTTATAAATAATGCGTACGGCTTCCTGTAGCTTGCCATTCACTTCAAGTTTTTGCAAGCCACTGTAAGTACCCACACCATGATCTATATGCGTAACAAAGTCTCCGGGCTGCAGATCACGTAATGTTTTTAAAGTAAGAGCTTTGTTTTTGTTGTATGCCTGTTTTACGCGATACTTATGATAACGTTGAAATATCTGGTGATCTGTATAACAAATAACTTTCAGGTCTTCATCTATAAACCCTTCATGAATAGAAGTTGCGACAGGTACAAATTGTATTTCAGTATTGAGATCATTGAAGATGCTGTTGAGCCTTTCCAGTTGTTTTGCCTGCTCTGCAAAAATGTAAATGCTATATTTTGCAGACTCATGAGCTTTCAGGTCTTTTATCAGCAAATCGAATTGACGGTTAAAGGCAGGTTGAGGTTTGGTAGCAAACTCTATTTCAAATGTTGCAAGTTGTGGCTTAAATCCAAACTCTACAATATGTCTTGACGCAAGTTGCTTTTCAATCACATCGTGCTTTACAAAATCATCCCATTTTATTTCTTTCACAACCTGCGTATCATCGTCTTCATCACTGTTCTGCATGCGATATCCGTCATCAAGCAAAGCGATAAAACCTTCCAGGTCTTCTTCCTGCAAAAAGATCTTCTCTTTTATTACATCCCAATCCTTTAACCACACAATCGTGTTTTCGGGGAGAAATTCGAGTAATGAAACTTTCTCACCACTATCAAACTGTGTTTCAATATTTGGTATAATGCTTACTTGCAAAAGCTTTCGTTCACTAAGCTGTGTTTCCGGATCAAAGATTCGTATGCTGTCCACATCATTACCAAACAATTCTACACGATAAGGCTTTTCATTTCCAAAAGAATAAATATCCAGTATGCCTCCACGCAGTGCAAACTGGCCAGGTTCATACACAAAATCTGTTCGTGTAAAACCATACATTACAAACAACTCCAAAAGACTTTCGAGATTTATGGTGTCGTTTGTTTTTATACTGATAATATTACTGCTAAGTGTTTTTGGCAAAACAACTTTTTCAAACAGTGCTTCCGGGTAAGTAACAATGATCTTCTTATTACCGCCGGCAGCAAGTCTCGTAAGTGTTTCCGTACGTAGCATTACATGCGAAGAGTTGAGCAGTTTAAAATTCTTCCTGTTCTTGAATGATGCCGGAAAATAAAACAGGTCCAACGCACTGGTAAGATTCTCCAGCGTGTTGTGAAAATAAGCCGCATCTTCCGCATCGTTCAAAACAACAAGATGATTTAGTTGCTGCGTATTAGTATGCATGAACACACTGCTTACCACAAATTCTGCACTGCTGCCCTGTAAATTTTTGAGAAAGATTTTTTGGGTATCGGCAAAAAGAAGCCTGTCCGTCAGCTGAAAAAGACGGGGAGATTGTTGATACTGTTCCAGCAACGCACTTAAGTTCATAATCTGCGGCTGCAAAGATAGTTGGTTTTATTTTGTTGAGCCAGCACCAGCAATGCTATTTAACATTGTTGCGTCGCACACTTGTACTGAAGAATAGATGTGAGCTAATAGCGAGTCGTGAGCAATTGCGTTTTGCTCGTAGCTCATGGCTCAAAGCTCGCAGCTTGCTTATTATTCCGAACGTACAAGTGAGTGACACAACCGGCGATGCTACAGGCACTACAGCCAGTACCAAAATCTTAACTTTCGCATTTAGTTGCATAAACAACTTTGTATTACATTTGATAATCAAAATTTATTTTATGCAGGAAGCATATATTGTTGCCGGTTACCGCACCGCAGTAGGTAAAAGCAAGAAAGGTGGTCTGCGTTTTTACAGGCCCGATGATCTTGCGGTGGAAGTGATAAAAGGACTAATGGCATCGGTACCGCAACTGGAAGCAAAACGTGTGGATGATGTAATTGTAGGCAACGCTGTGCCTGAAGCAGAACAGGGATTACAGTTTGGGCGTATCATTGCCGCCAAAGCATTGGGCATAGAAGTGGCAGGTATTACTATCAACCGCTATTGCGCAAGTGGTCTCGAAAGCATTGCTATGGCTACAGCCAAAATCCGTACAGGCATGGCTGATTGCATTATTGCAGGCGGCACAGAAAGCATGAGCCTTGTTCCAACTGCTGGCTGGAAAACAGTTCCTTCTTATGCTATTGCCAAAGACGACCCTGATTATTATTTAAGTATGGGTCTTACTGCAGAAGCTGTAGCAAAAGAATTTAAAGTAAGCAGAGAAGACCAGGATGCATTTGCATTGAACTCGCATAAAAAAGCGATGCATGCTATACAGAATGGTTATTTTAAACCAGGCATATTGCCTGTTAATGTAGAAGAAGTTTACTTAAATGAAAAAGGCAAGAAAGCAACACGCAATTATGTAATAGATACAGATGAAGGCGTACGTGCGGATACAACAATAGATGCATTGGCAAAATTGAAACCCGCATTTGCGTTGGGTGGTTCTGTTACTGCGGGGAACTCATCTCAAACAAGTGATGGGGCTGCTTTTGTAATTGTAATGAGCGAAAGAATGATCAATGAACTTGGTCTTAAACCAATAGGACGTTTGGTGAACAGTGCAGTTGCTGGTGTGCATCCGCGCATAATGGGTATAGGACCGGTTGCTGCAATACCAAAGGTTTTGAAACAGGCCAGTATGAATCTTGCAGATATTGACCTGATAGAATTGAATGAAGCTTTTGCATCACAATCGCTTGCTGTAATACGTGAACTTAATTTAGATCCTGATATAGTAAACATCAACGGTGGGGCTATCGCACTCGGTCATCCCTTGGGTTGCACAGGTTGTAAACTTACCGTGCAATTACTTGGTGATATGAAAAGACTGAACAAAAAATATGGTATGGTTACAGCTTGTGTTGGTGGTGGACAAGGCATTGCAGGCATCATTGAAAATATTGTGTAATTTTTCTACTGCTGAGAAGCAAAGGCATATAGAAAAAAGGTATTAAGGCTTTGGCCTCTCCGTCTCGGCAATTATATTAATTTAAAAGGGTTCCTCCTGGAGTAGAACCCTTTTTTGTTAACTTTATTCAGCATGACTTTTGTCAGTATTTAAACTGTTAGCCTTTTTTAACTTCGTATAGAAATTAAACCACCATGAATACCATACTGGTTCCTACAGACTTTTCGCCTGCTGCAAGAAATGCAGCCATGTATGCTATCAATTTTGCAAAACAGGTAAAATGTAAAAAGATCATTTTCTACAATGCTTACCAGACACCTATTGTAACAGATGCTAATATGGCTATAGTGGATGCTATTGACATAGAAGAAATGAAAAAGGCAAGCGAGGAAAATCTTACTGCTTTTAAGCTAACACTAAAAGCATTTTGTGATAAGAATATGGAGTTAGAAACACTGAGTGAATATGGTGTGTTAACCATGGATATTAATGAAGTGTGCACAAATAATAATATTGACCTGATAGTGATGGGCGTTACCGGCACCGGAAAAATTGCAGAAAATCTTATTGGTAGTTTCGCTATTGATGTTTCAAGAAAAGCCACAGTGCCAGTGATCATTGTACCTCCGGACGCCGGCTATACAGATATAAAAGAAATTATGCTGGCCTGCGATTTTTCACAGGTGGTAGAAACCACACCCGTTGATCCTATAAAAAGAATACTGAATGAAACCAGTGCAAAATTATTTGTGGTAAACATCGACCACAGGCAAAAACACTTTACTGCAGATACCCCCTTTGAAAGTTTAATGCTTGACACTTTATTGCAGGGTTACAATCCGGAATATCATTTTATTGATGATGCAGATTTTGTACAGGCCATCAACAAATTTGCATTGGAAAAAGAAGTTGACCTTATTATTACTATTCCAAAAAAGATGGGCTGGTTCGATGCGCTTTTTCACAAGAGCCATACCAAAGCATTGGCCTTTCATAGCCATGTACCGTTAATGGTAGTGCATTAATCATTTTTTTGGATCCGGCTATAGTACTTTGTGCATCGCCTGTTGCGTTGCATTACGTTCATCTGCAGAATATAAATTTAACAGGCAAAATGCTGTACTGTGTGTTTCCTGAATACAGGATTGCAATTATTCTTCATCGTTCTTTTCTGCATTCATAAAATAACTCACCGCGCCACTCGTACATTTGCGAACCTGATCAATAATTTTATCTGTGCTAGCACCATTAATTTCTACCCAGGGTCTATTTTTCGGATTAAACACATCAGGCAATCCCCTGAAACAAATAGCTGAATGAATACAAACATCGGGTTTCCAAACAACAGTAACTTCTCCGTTGGAATATTTATGTGTTTTTACAGGCATATTATTTTTTATCGGTAAATTAAATGATAAAACTGAAAATAAAAATTGCCGAACAGGCTTGAGTTATAAATATTTTGCTGCCCTTGCCAGGTCTTCCGGTGTATCTATCTCTACACCCATATAATCAACAACAACCATCTTAAGCGGAATGCCATTTTCAAGATAGCGCAGGCATTCAATTTTTTCTGCAGATTCAAGTGGAGTCATGGGCCAGTTGGTAAAATTTATCAATGCCTGTTTACGAAATGCGTACACACCAATATGCTCGTAATAAGTAATGGCCATCTCTTTATTACGGGGATAAGGAATTACAGAACGGCTGAAGAAAATGGCATTGCAATTCTTGTCAACGGCTACTTTCACGTAATTAGGATCTTCTATGTATTGTTGTTCTTTCAACACCTGCATTAAACTTGCTACCTGCACCTTTTTTCCTTCATCAACTTCGAAAACGTGTAAGAGTTTTTTTAGCGGTTCACGTTTTACAAATGGTTCATCACCCTGCACATTCACTACTATATCCACATTCATATCTGCAACAGCTTCCGCAATTCTATCGCTGCCACTTTCGTGCGGTCTTTTACTCATTACCGCTTTGCCACCATGCTGTGTAATTTCATTGAAAATAATATCGCTGTCCGTTGCAACGATCACCTCATCAAACAAACCGGTGGCAATTGTATTATCGTAAGTATGTCTTATCACAGGTTTATTACCCAGCACTTGCATCAGCTTGGCAGGAAATCTGGTAGCCGCATAACGTGCAGGAATCAATGCAACTTTCTTCATAGAAAAACTTTATTGCAAAGATGCGGATTAACACATTTAAAAATCAAGACGATTACTAAGACGTTTTAATTCTATTTCCGCAGACTTAGCAACAAAATTCAGGTTAACCAATAAATACCCGGCATTCTCAAAAGTTTGTTGTGCATTTTTTACGTCAACTATTGTGGCGTTTCTAAGCTCGAATTTTTTCAATACAAGATCAAGCAATTGTTGTGCGAGTGAATAATTTTCTTTTTGCGTTTCCAATTGTTCTAAGGCACTTGCATAAGACTGGTATTTTTTTACAGCATTGGATTCATTGTCCTTAAGTAAAGACTCTTTTTGGATCTTTGCGTTCTTTGTGTCTATCTCAGCCACTCTCTGCTGGCGCTTATATGCAGAGCCATTATAAATTGGGATAGAGAGATTTAATCCGAAGGTTGGGCCGTATGTTTGATTCAGTAATGTAAATCCTGCAGCACTTTGAGAGCGGTTGTAATTAAACCCCGTATTTAAACGCAGCGATGGATAACGTTGTGCAGTGATCTCTTTTTCTACCAGCTGATTGATGTTAATCTGTTGTTCTGCTGCAATAACCTCAGGGCTTGCAGGAAGATTATTCAGTACACTGTCCAGCAAAATATTTTTACCGGTAATAATGGTATCATTTATGGTTATGGTACTGTCGGTTTTCAGATTTAATGAAGTCAGAAAATCTGTTTTTGCCTGGTCAATAATTACCAGTTGTGCCTGCTTACTTAATTGCAAAGTATTCAGGTCAAGCTGCGATTGAAACAGGTCTGCATTATTAGCATAGCCTGCAGACTGTTGTGCTTTTACAATTTCGAGGCGTTGCGACGCAGCATCTATAGAAGCATTCAATGTTTTTAAATAACTCTGCTGGCGTACCACGTCATAATATTGCGTCATCACCAATGCGATCGTATTTTGAATCTGAACATTTAGCAACTGCTCGCTTTGCTGTTGTAATTGTTCAAGCCTTTTTTTAGTAGTTACCACACGCATTCCATTGTACAAAAGAATACTTCCGGTAACACCAGCTGTAAGATTGTTTGCAGCAACACCACTCTTGTTTGTGTTGGTGCCATTACTCAATTTTTGATTGAGGCTGGTGATCTGTTCATTATCATTTGCCGTAGCAGATACTGTTGGATACCCGCCCGCCACACCATAGTTATTTAATATAGTGTTTGCTTCTACATTGTTTTTCGCAAGCTGAATATCAAAACTGTTCTTCAATGCAATATTGATCGCTTCTTCCAGGGTAAGTCTTTGTTGTGCTTTTGCCTGAAAGCTGATCAATAATAATACGACAAGAAATTTTTTCATTACTGTTTATTATACAAATCAATTTTTTGAAGCCAGCTAAAGTCCTTTACTCATCGCCTCTTGTGTCACTCACTTGTGCTTTTGGAACGAGAATCGCCAATCGTAAATGGTCAATAAATTGGTACTGCTATCTGATTCACCATTCACAAGTACAAGTGTGCGACGCAAGAAAAGCTGCATTCTTATTCTAAAGCCGGCTCAAAAATTATTCAGAAACTTCTATTGTTTTTGTTTTATGAATACCGGATATGAATGTGTACACAGCAGGTATTACAAACAAAGTAAGTATCAGTGAAAATATAATACCACCAACAATTACAATACCCAATGGTATGCGACTTGTGGCTGATGCTCCTAAACTTAATGCAATTGGCAATGCACCAAAAGAAGTAGCAAGGCTTGTCATTAAGATGGGGCGCAAACGCTGTGTTGCAGCTTCTACAACTGCCTGCATACGCGACATACCATTCTCTCTTTTTTTGTTGGCAAATTCAACGATCAATATACCATTCTTTGTTACAAGACCGATCAGCATGATCATACCGATCTGTGAAAAGATATTGATCGTTTGATCGAATATATATAAGCTTAACAATGCGCCAGCCAACGCCAATGGCACTGTTAACATGATAGTGAAAGGATCAAGAAAACTTTCGAACTGTGCGGCCAATACAAGATAAATGAGCATTAGTGCAAGCCCAAATGCGAAAGCTGTATTAGAAGAGCTTTCTTCATAATCCCTTGAAGGGCCGCTAAGTGATGTTTGAAAACTTTCGTCTAATAATTTTGACGCAATTGCACGCATTGATTTTACACCATCACCAATTGTTTTACCATCAGCGAGTGATGCAGAAATGGTTGCACTCTTAAAACGGTTGTAATGATATAATGTAGGCGGGCTGCTGCTTTCCGTTAAATTAACTACGGCACTCAATGGAATATTTTCACCGCGGTTATTCCGTACATATAATTTTTCTATGTCTGCAGGTTTGTTGCGGTCCTGTCTTTCTACCTGTCCTATCACCTGGTATTGCTTTCCATTCATGATAAAGTAAGCAAGCCTTCTTCCACTGAATGCAGCCTGCACAGCACCCGCTACATCCGTTGTGGAAAGTCCCAGATCTTTTGCTTTTACACGATCTACCGTTAACTGGAGTTCCGGTTTATTGAATTTCAAATTCACATCAACATTCTGGAAGGTTGGATCTTTTCTTGCTTCTTCGAGAAACTTAGGAATTACATCCTGTAGTTTTTGAAAGTCGAGGTTTTGTAAAATAAATTGAACAGGCAACCCTCCCCGCGAACCAAATCCTACAGCAATAGTTTGCTCCTGTATGGCAAAGATTCTTGCATCATTAAAGCGGGAAACTTTTTTGCTAACGTCCTGCGCTATTTCATTTTGGCTTCTTACACGATCTGCAGAAGGTGTAAGTCCCAAACGGCCAAAACCACTGTTAGCGCCGGTTCCACTGAAGCCTGGTGTAGCTGCAAAAACAAAATCCCGTTCCGGCACAGAGTCATATAAAAAATTAACTACACTGTCTGAGATACTTTGCATTTTATCATAGCTGGTTCCTTCAGGGCCAGTCAATGAAAAACGAACAACATTGTGATCCTCCATCGGCGCCAGTTCACTTTGCAACTGTGATCCAACGAACCAGATAATAATACCACAAATGGCGATAATAACCCATGCCATCCACCGCACTTTCATAAATCTTTGCAATGTTCGTTTATACCCATTTTCCATGCCTGCAAAGAATGGTTCTGTTTTTTTGTAAAACCAACCATGCTGTGCATTCTTGCTTGTTAAATACACATTTAGCACCGGTGTTATTGTAAGCGATACAAAAGCGGAGATCAATACAGCTGCTGCTACTACAATACCAAACTCACGAAATAAACTTCCTACAAATCCTTCCAAAAATATTACCGGTAAAAAAACAACGGCGAGTGTGATAGAAGTAGAAATAACTGCAAAGAAAATTTCCTTACTTCCTTCTAATGCTGCTTTACGTATGGGAAACCCATGCTCCAGTTTTCTGAAAATATTTTCCGTAACAACAATGCCATCATCTACCACTAAACCGGTTGCCAGCACAATACCCAGCAACGTTAATATATTGATAGAAAACCCTGCCAGGTACATAATAAAAAATGTGGCTACCAGAGAAATAGGAATATCTATCAGCGGACGAATAGCTATTAAAAAATTCCTGAAGAAAAAAAGTATCACTAATACCACAAGGCTAAAAGAGATCAATAATGTTTCTTCCACTTCTGAGATTGACTGGCGAACAAGTTTTGAATTGTCATTAAGCACATGGAATACTATATCGCTTTTATTTGATTGTTCTATCTCAGCAAGTCGTTTATAAAATTCGTCTGTGATCTTTACATAATTGGCGCCCGGTTGCGGAATTACCGCAATACCCACAGCATTTACGCCATTATATTTCCAGGATTGCTCAAGTACTTCGGGGCCTAATTCAATTTTAGCCACATCGCCCAAACGCACAATGCCGGTAGCATTTTCTGTAATAACAACATCGTTAAATTGTTGTTCTGTTGTAAGCCTGCCCAATGTTCTTATTGTTAACTCAGTATTGTTGCCGTAAATTTTACCGGCGGGTATTTCAACATTTTCTTTGTTGAGCGCATCATTAATGTCTGTATAAGAAATATTAAAAGCACTCATTTTATCCGGCTCCAGCCAGATGCGCATGGCATATCTTTTTTGGCCGAAAATATTAATGGCGCTTACATTATTAATAGTCTGGAGTCTTTGCTGAAGCACATTTTCCGCATAATCGCTCAACTCCAGTAAACTCTTCGTTGGACTTTGTATAGCCATAAGAATAATGAAATCACCGTTAGCATCTGCTTTGCTTACAACGGGAGGCGCATCTATATCCTGCGGCAGGCTACGCTGGGCCTGGCTCACTTTATCGCGAACATCATTAGCCGCAGTTTCAAGGTCTACATCAAGGTTAAACTCTACTGTAATGTTACTGGAGCCTACCTGGCTTGATGAAGTAATACTTTTAATACCCGGAATACCATTTACTTCTTTCTCTATTGGTTCGGTGATCTGGCTTTCAATGATATCAGCATTAGCCCCTACATAACTGGTACGTACATTTATAATGGGAGGATCGATAGCCGGATAATCACGCAATGCAAGAAAAGTGTAGCCTACCACACCAAATAACAGAATGGCAAGATTCATAACTGTTGCCAATACCGGGCGTTTCAATGAAAGTTCTGAAATATTCATCTGGTTAGTATGCTATTTTTTACCGCAAAGAATTATTTATCAAAAATTTTTTCTTTTTTTATGAGCCTGCCGTTTTGCTCTTTGCTCATCGTTCCTTGCGTCGCACTCTTGTACTGAAGTATACAAGTCAGAAAGTCGGTAAGTCAAAAGACCATCGTTTAATGTAGCCGAATCTCGGACCTTGCTGACTTTTGGACTAGACGTACAAGTGAGTGACACAACCGGTGATGCTGCATGTACAACTGATCACAAAAAAAATTAATGCTCTACAACTTCATCAATTTTTTTCACGGCTCTTATTTGTACCGGTAAGTTGGGGCGTGCAAATAAAACGCCGCTCACAATGATTGTATCACCTGCCTGCACCCCTTTTGTTACTTCAATGGTGCCTTGCTTTCTTACGCCGGTTTCTACATCTACAAACTTAGCCTTACCATTTTTTACAGTACCAATTTTTTTATTCATTGCGTCAGGAATAATTGCATTCGTTGGAACCATTACACTGCTGCGGTCTTTGCCTGTAACCACGTAAACTTTTACAAACGAACCCGGGTTTGCATTAGAAGATTCCAGCACTGCACGTACTTTAAGATTGCGTGTGTTAATATCTACCTGTGGCTCTGTTGCAATGATGAGCGCCTTTTCTTTTTTTCCGGTAGCTTCATCTGTGAGTACATCTATATAAGCGCCGCGCTGCACAGCATTTGCGTATGCTTCCGGCAAAGTGAAATCTATTTTTAATTTATTAACCTGTTGTATGGTAGCAATAATATTAGCAGGTGTAACATAAGCCCCTGGGCTTACCTGGCGCAAACCTATAACGCCTGTAAAAGGCGCACGGATCACTGTTTTATCGATGAGCGCTTCTGTATAATTTATATCTGCTTTTAAACTGTTTACATTATTTAATGCAGCATCATAGTCAGCCTGGTTTACACCGTGTATATCCAGTAGTTTACGCAACCGCTCTTCTGTTTGCTGCGCAAGATCTAACTGCACTTTACTTTTGCTTATCTGTGCCTCAAGATCTGCACTGTTGATCCTTGCAAGCACGGTACCTTGCTGAACCGGCTTACCTTCAGGAACATTAAGATAAGTAAGCCGTCCACTTATTTCAGGCCGCAGTTCCGCAGATTCATTGGCTACTACTGTTCCGTTTACTTCAATAGAATTGCTGATGTTCTCACCTGCTGCAACAATTACATCTACTTCCACAGGTGGCGAGGCTGGGGGAGTTTGAGGTGCCTGCTTTTTACTTTTGCACGAAAAGAAAAATAGCGTTGTTATAAATAATAATGCAATGAAGCGTTGCATTGAATGCATGATAAGTTTTTTCCCAGGTGATTAAAAAATAAAGATATAGCAGAATCTGTACTCTTTACGCAATTGATTTGAATGCAATATGCAAAATATGATGAATGGAAATTTTGGAAGTGTGTTTATGACACAAATAATTATTGTTGACAGGTCTGGGAAATTTATTTCACCAATATTGTTTTGAACGCAGCTGAATCACCATTGAAAACATTAAAGTCAACATTTGTGGTAATTCCGTTTACATGCCCAATGCTGCTATGCTGCCAAAACTGCCACGTTCTTTCTACATGTGGCTGCTTTTGTTCAAAATAATGCGCCACCCACAATGGATAATCATCAAAATCTTTACCGAGATAGCGGTTATAAAAATCCGCAGAAGAATATATAATTGGTTTTATATCATACGCAGCTTCTACCGTTTGTAACCATGCTTTTACACGCTGCTGCATAAGGGCTGGAGCAACGCCATAAAGTTGTTCTACATCAAGTACCGGTGGAAGATCGCCGGGTTCCAACTTTACACGATTGATAAAATTATTGGCCTGTGCTTTGCCATCTTTTGTTGCAAGAAAAAAATGATAAGCACCCCGTGGAATATTTGCTGCCTTAACCTGTTGCCAGTTTCTCCTGAATTGTTTATCTGTGTTGAGTAAACCTTCAGTTGCTTTTATAAAAACAAAGCCAACTTTTACATCTTTAACCTGCATGCTTTTTACAGAGGGCCAGTAAACTGTTTGCTGAAAAGTGCTTACATCAATGCCATGTATGGCATAACTGGAAGGAAGTTCAATACCGAAGCCGGGATACATCGTAAATTTTGCTTTGTTTTCTGACTGTTGCTGCCACCAGTAAAATGCAGCAATGTATGCACACAACAATGCTACAATTATAAAGGGTATAAGCCACCACCTGTTACGCTTTTTCTTTGCTGCCGGTTTTGCCATATTGAATGGCACAATGATAAAACAAAAATGATTGCCTTTAAAGTGACGATCATCTAAGAAAATTGTAAATAAAATATCTTTTGTACTGACGCGTCATGTTTAGAAAACACAAGTGAGTGACACAACCGGCGCTGCCATGAAATGCCGCAGCTTGTAAAATAAAAATCAGCGGCATTGGCTTAGTTCAAAATAAAATAATAAATATCCAAGCAAATACAAACGCTGATAAAAATGTACTATTCCTTAATTACAAGATGTGAGGTTGATTTGCCGTCAACAGTAATATATAGCATGTATATTCCAGGCTTTGCAAAAGCAGGCACATCAATACTGTATTTTTGATTGGCTGTTATTGTGACAACGGACTTTGTTAGTACGAGATGGCCATACATATCAAACAAGCGGATCAATACTTTCTTGTTTCCTGAATCAGGCAAAGAAAAATTAATAGTGTTGGTAAATGGATTTGGTGAAACCAGAAGCGGTGTAAGTGCAGGCGCTGGTTGGGAGAGCATTGTTTTTATGGATACATTATTTTTACTGATAAGTTCCATATCAGGATCGATGAATACAGAGTCTGCTTTGAATCCGATATCAGCCACAAGCGACTGGTTATTTGTAGTATGGTCTACCACAATAGTTTTTGTTTGTGTTGCATTTTTAAATCTCAATGCCAGCGGCACTTTATAAAAACTTACGGAGCTATTGGATGTGGTTTGACTGATATTTATACTTGCTTTGTTAGCAGCATCCTGGCTCCAATTTACTGTAAAGCTGGGATACCCTTGACCTGCAAACCATTGATCAAAAAAGTAAGTAAGATCTTTGCCACTTACTGCTTCCAGCTTTATTTTAAGATCTGAAGTGCGTGCAAAGCCATACCGTAATTTTGGATCGTTCAGGTAATTATGGATAGCCTTAAAGAAATTGGTATCCCCCAATGTCCATCGCAGCATACGCAAGAGAAAGGCGCCTTTTGAATAAGAGAGCCTGCTGTCAAAGATGCGTCCCACGCTTGTAGTATCATCCACTTTCACAGAGCCCTCGGGTTCTGAAACAATATAATCAAGATTATTTTTTACTGATTCTGCCAGTTGATCAGGATGATATGTTTCTGTATATAAAAAGTCTGCACAAAAAGTAGCGAACCCCTCATTCAGCCAGATGTCTTCCCAGCTGCCACAGGTAACACGATCACCAAACCATTGATGTGAAAGTTCATGTGCCATCAGGTTTTCGCCAGGTGAAGTAATAAATGAATTGGTTTGATGTTCCATACCGCCGCCCCATCCAAATTCAGTCTGGCCATATCGCTCGTTCATGAAAGCATAAGGAACAAAGCGCTGATTGTATAAGCGCATTGCATCCAGCATTAAATGTGTGTTGTTATGAAAGTAAACAGAGTCTTCCGGGTACACATAAGAAATTACGGGCAGAGAAATGTTGCCCAATTGTACATTATCTGTAAACACATTAAAATTGGTAACCGAAATTGCTACGAGATAACTTGCGATCGGATAACGATGCTTATAATGCGTTGTAATATTTGTACCATTTGGTATTGTACTAATCAATACACCGTTTGAAGATGTTTTGTATTGGTTTGGATGGGTAACATAAATATCAATACTGTCTGCTTTATCATCAAGGCCGTTACGGCAGGGCCACCAGTCCCTTGCCCCATAAGGTTCACTCAGTGTCCACAGTACCGGCACGCCATTATGTTGAGATTGTATAAAAGAGCCAAAACCACTGCCAACTGGAACTCCTCTGTAATAAATAGCAACAGAATCCCTTTTGCCTTTCCTGTAGGCCTTTGGCAATTGTATTGTAAGTGTTTCATCCGAACCCTGCGAGAAAGAAAGCTTTCTTTTACGCACAATAACGCTGTCTACTTTTAATGCAGTGGAAAGATCAAATACAATGTTATCTGTTGGCGCTGTTATGATAAAATAAGGTGTAACCTTTCCTGAAATATAATAATTTGCAGGATCAATATTCCATTCACATTTATAGTAAGTAACATTGTAATTGCCCGAAGCCTGCGTTAAAGACGACAAGTCCTTGTTCAATAATTTTGCATGCGCAGCTCTTTCAATGCCAGCAATATTGTTTACTTCCTTACAAAGCTGTTGCGCATCCAAAGAATTTGTTGCCAGCAGAAATAATGCAAAAAATAATTTGTCTTTCATACAGAACTGATTAGTTTTTATTTAAGCAACAGGATATTGAAATACAATTTTTTTTGAACCGGGTAGCAGAATATACATTGGGCTCCTATTGCGTCGCACTCTTGTACGGTATCAACTTAATCCAGCAACATTTAAACTAACAATTGTCAGCAGTTGCAAGATAATAAACATATACCTCCATTCGTAAACCATGTATATTATTATAGGCTTAATTTTGTCACTCTATGCCTTATTTCAATTGGAACGACACCATTAACTTATTTAGCAAACTTACCATACGCCGTGTATGGAATGCTACACGTGTAATGGCTAGTTATCAGTTAAGTAAACTTACCGGTAAGCCCATGCAGTGGGGTTATCCTGTTTCTATATCATTTGAACCAACTACATCCTGCAACCTAAGATGCCCCGAATGCCCCAGCGGCTTAAGAGAATTTTCAAGGCCAACGGGTATGCTTAAGAAAGATTTTTTCAGGGAAACCATTGATGATATTTATAAAGAGCTGCTCTACCTTATTTTTTATTTCCAGGGAGAGCCTTTTTTAAATCCTGATTTTCTCGACATGGTAAAGTATGCTCATGATAAAGGTATTTACACCGCTACATCAACCAATGCACATTACTTAACAGATGAGAAAGCAAAGAAAACGGTAGAAAGTGGCCTCGATCGTTTGATCATTTCCATAGATGGTACCACGCAGGATGTTTATCAACAATACCGCGTTGGTGGAAAACTGGATAAAGTACTGGAAGGTGCACGCAATATTGTAAGATGGAAAAAAGAATTAAAAAGCAAAACACCCTTTGTATTCTTCCAGTTTCTTGTAGTTAAACCAAATGAGCACCAGATAGAAGACATAAAAAAACTGGCAAAAGAAATTGGTGTGGATCAGGTGCGTTTTAAAACTGCACAGGTCTACGATTATGAAAATGATCCCAACCAGTTAATTCCAACAAATGAAAAATACAGCCGCTATAAAGTTGGCAAAGATGGTAAGATGAAAATAAAAAGCGGCCTAAATAATCATTGCTGGAAGCTGTGGCATGCCAATGTAATTACCTGGGATGGTTTAGTTGTGCCCTGTTGTTTTGATAAAGACGCAACGCACCAGCTGGGTAATTTAAAAATGCAGTCTTTTAAAGAAACATGGAACAATGATAACTACAAACAATTCCGAAAAGAGTTAATGACAAGCCGCAAGAATATTGATATCTGTGCTAACTGCAGTGAAGGTTTGAAAGTGTGGGAAGAATAAAGTACAGAACGTACAAGAGTGCGACGCAACAAAAGCTTCATTTATATTCCTGAGCTGGGCTCATAAAAAATCTACGAACACTTATCGCAAACACCACTTACCAAAACATCTGTCTGTGACTGTTTAAAACCTGCCGGCAATTTTACTTCAGGAATAGAAATATTTTCCAGACAATAAGCAGTGCCGCAATCATCGCAAATAAAATGCACATGATTATCGTGGTGATGGCCTTCGCTGCATTGGTCTTTGCACAAAGCATACAGCACAGAATTATCAACGGTTGGAATAGTATGTATGATACCTTTTTCTACAAAAGTTTGCAGTGTACGGTAAATGGTAACGCGGTCAAAATGTTCACCGGTTTTTGTTTCAATATCTGCATGTGCCAATGCGCCATTTGTAAGCCTGAACAACTCCAGTATTTTTCTCCTGCTTTCTGTAATGCTTAGTTGATTGCGCTTCAGAATTTCTGCAACTTCGTTTTTCATATACTAAAGATTAATTACCAAAAAGATTATTACTAAACGTTGTGCCATTTGCTTTCTCTTTCAATAAGGTTCTTATATCATCTTTTAGTTTGTCAAGTTCTTCCTGTTTTAATCCGTCGTATACCTGTCCGCGTACATCACCATTTTTATCAACCAGTGCAAAGAATTGTGTATGTAAAAACTGGTCGTTAATATTCACGAGTGAATTCTTTGGATCATCCAGCAAATAACTATTTCTTGCCTGTGCATAAAGACTGTCCTTCCTGCCCGTCAAGAAAACCCATTTGTGTTCATCAATCTTCAAAGAATCTGCATAATGTTTTATTACCGGCACCGAATCTGTTTCAGGATCGCAGGTATGCGATACGATCATAAACCCCGGTTCATCTTTAAACGCATCATAGATCTTATGCATGTTGCCATTCATCTTTGGGCAAATACCCTTGCACGTTGTAAAAAAAAAGTTTACCACCACCACTTTTCCTTGCATATCTTTTTCTGTAAAGTCTTTACCATCCTGGTTTAAAAAAGTAAATGGCTTTACATTGCTTATTATCGGTGATTTTGCCCTCCAGTTATCGGTGCCCCAAAAAGAAAACAGCAGAAACAAGCCTGTAAGTATTACAAAGAAGATGCTATAACCGATGAATTTTTTTTTCATGTGTTGTTACCTCAGAAAATTACAACGCAAAGTTAAAGCTCCTGCAGGTATGGTAAATCAAGTTAACTTTTGTTTTGCAACAAAGTTGCAAACCATTATTTTTGCAGGCTAACACCTAATAACCGGATGAACAGGAAAATTAATTGGGACGCACTTGGAATTACTACATCGCTTGCCTGCGCTATACATTGTGCGTTGCTGCCATTATTTCTTTCTTCGCTTCCCCTGTTTGGTGTAAATATTATTGACAATGTTTCTTTCGAAGTGTTTATGATCTTGCTTGCATTGGTCATTGGTTCTTACTCCCTCTACCATGGCTGGAAGAAACACCACCACAGCTGGCTGCCATTTCTACTATTTGCTACTGGTATTGCTTTGTTGTTTTGCAAACAGGCCTGGCACAAATATCAATTCTGGTTTCTTATTCCCGCCGTGTTGCTTATTGTAAGCGCACACTTTATTAATTACAGTTATTGCCGTGTACACGATCATGCACACAGTAGTGATTGTGATCATTAATTTTTGTTGACAAGCTTTTGCATTACATGGCATCTTTGTTGTGTCACTCACTTGTACGTTTGGAACAGGTGTCAGCCATAAGGTATCAGCACTCAATATGCTAGGGATATACAGGTTACCATGGCTGCTGATTGCTGAAACCAATTCACTAGTACAAGAGTGCGACGCAACAAAAGCTTAATGCATGTTTGAGCGCTTGGCTCATAAAAAAGTCCCGGTAAAAACCGGGACCGTTACATGAGAAATAATCTGCTTGCTTCGTTGTTTGTATGCTATATGAACAAACTGATTTGCAAAATTCTTTATGCTCTTTAAATTTTGCGTGAACAGAATAAAATCTAATTATTAACTCTGCTTCAGTATTATAAAACTTATAGGCTTAAATTAAGTTTAGACCAGCCTTTCCACCAATCTGCATCTGCGCTGCCTACTGGCCCAACAGCACCGCGATAACTGGTAGGCGTAAATCCTGATGCAAGTTTGCTATTGGTAAAATCTGCACCGGTAAGTAACGGAGAACCATCCTGTGGAGTAAAATCAGGGCTGCTGTAATTATAAGGAGCCGCAAGTTTTACATCATCATTTGCAGCTAATATACTATTACCATATTCAGTTGTAGCAAACCAGAGTGCAGCGGATTCTGATTTCCATCCTGTTGGTGAACTTGTGCTTTCAGAATAGCTAACCGGTGTAGCACAACCTGCAATAGTTGTATGTTGTACGAATAAGGTTCCTGCAGCAATATTATTATCTGTTGGCGTACCCTTGCTTGCATCGATCAACAATCCTGTAGGATAACCCATGATAACAGAATTAAAGATAGAGATGGTTGAATTTCTTCTTATTTGTGCACCTGCAAGGAACAAGCTGTTACCAATGTTTGCTGTAGTAGCTCTGGGCCCTATAACAGTAATATTGCTGTACACGCCTGATGTTTGTGGTAAAAGAGAGCTTCCATTTGCATCATTATCACTTTCAAAAGATTCAGATTTTGAAATATCGGCAACAGATGAATCTCTCATTACAATCCCCCATTGAACTTTACCGCTCCATCCATTGTCTGTATCAAAATCATCATCAAGTGTGCTGATGAAAATAGTGTGTTTAAGATTTACTGATCCGCCGAAACATTCAATAGCATCATCATTTGCTTTGAAAATTTCTACGTAATCAATAGTAGTTGCATTACCTACACCGGCAAGTGTTAGCCCATTCAATTCGTTATCGGGCAGGTATGCATAACCTGCATATTCAATACGTACATAACGGAGTGTGCCTGAATTATCGGCATCGTTTGTGCCACCATATAAACCAAGACCCTCAGCATTATTTACACCACCTTCAACAGAACCAACGCCTGCCACACCATTATAAGACGCGTTTGTTTTTGCATTACCAAGAATGACTATACCACCCCAATCGCCTCTCGCAGGATTTGCCTGATCTGAGGTGAAAACGATAGGATTATCTTTTGTTGCATCTGCAATGATCTGACAACCCTTTGTAATAACGAGTGTGCCTCTTGAGTTTGTGCCTTTTTCCCCTTGTATTACGGTACCTGGTTCAATAGTAAGTTTCGCACCATTTACAACATATACAATACCCCTCAGTTTGTAAGTATAATTTGCTTTCAATGTTCTGTCTGATGAGATCTTTCCTTCGAGAATAGTATTCTCGGCCGTAGAATCTGTACCGCCGTTATTACCCCCGATAACAGTTACGTCTTCTTCAATTTTGCGGCACGATGTAGTTAAAACTACTGCTGCAACTAATAGACTCAAAAACTTGTTCATAAAGTGTTATAGATTTAAAGAGTTTGAATGATCTTAATAATGAGTTATGATTTATTTAAAGTTGTATGCAAAACTTAAGCTCACATTTGTTCCATAGTTTCTTGATAAAGCAAGTGCATCTACACTGTTGTACTTCTTGCTGCCATCAAGATCATGATAGTATCTTGCTTTTTGATTAAGCAAATCAGAAATGTTTAATTTTAATTCGCCCTTCTTGTCCATAATCTTTTTTGCTATCTGCAGATCAAGCAATGGTCTTGGTGCTTCCCATACCGGAGGCAATTGCTCATTACCTACATACAGGATACGACGGCCTACTTCATTAAACAGGAGCGTGGCATAAAGACCGGCTTCTTCTACATCATACTGCATTGATGCATTGATCAGATAAGGTGACTGGCCCTGCATTGGCCTGTTCAAAGATTGCTGATCGAACTTTACACGATTGTAGATATATGAGAAGTTGCCAGCCAATGTAAATCTTTTGAATGCCTGCATAAAATCAAGCTTCTTTCTGAATTCAATTTCTGCACCGTAGGTTTGTGCGCTTGTCTTATCATTATCCAGGTAATTGAATGTGCTGGAAGAACCTGCACCTGTTTGGTTAAAGGCGAGCTCGATGGGGTTATTGAAGTATTTGTAAAAAGCACCAAGTGTAAATAATTCTCCGGGCCTTTGATATATTTCATAACGAAGATCAATATTGGAAACCTTTGTCCTTTCGAGGTTAGGATTACCAATAATAGTGGCACCTACTTCAAAATCATAGAACGCTGTTCCTGTTAATTCCCTGAATTCAGGCCTTACCACGGTTTGTGATACAGCAAACCGAAGGTTTGATCTTGGGCTTAGTTTGTAGGTTGTATTTATAGCGGGGAGAAAATCTCCTACTTTACTATAACTGTATCTTGGATCAGATTTTCTTGTACTACCCACTAATTGGTCATAGTTTTCATAACGCACACCCCATACAACTCTCAATTTATCTGTCAGGTTATTATCGAACTGTATATATCCCGCATTTAAAATGGTGTTTGCTAAATAGCGGAAATAAATACCTGACAATTCATCAAAATGAAATTGATTATCTGCAGGTCCAAAATTTTGAGCAGCAAATATCTGTGAAGGATCAAGCGCTCTTAATGTTGGATTATCTGATGCAAGAGATATTGAGAACGGTCTTGCATTAAACAACCTGTCTTTTACCTGGAAATTGTAACCTGCTTTTATCGATTGCTTCTTACCGCCAATTGTAAAATTGTTAGTTATATCACCGCCAAAATTGTAGATATAATCATTTAGGTTGCTGTAATAAACGCTACCTGTTTTCTGTGAAAGGGTATTTGATAACAAAGCAAGATATGGTGCGTTAGGATCAGTAGGATCCTGGTTATATTGGATACGGCGCTGTTGAGGAATATACTGGTCAAGAATACTGAAGCTGCCAAACCAGTTAAACTTAGACTTAAGCGAGGGCATATTATGTTCCCCGTTTAATTGCGTATTAAAGAAAGTATTGTTTCTGAACCCATATTCATATGCTTTAATATTTTCCCCTAACTGGGAGTTAAACTCATAGTCTTTACCCGTACGCAGCGTAGCATAATCAGAAGTGTTTACATTGATCAGGTTTTTAAAACTGATCTTATTATTGGTATTAAGTCTCAAAGAAAAATTCGCTAATGCTCCCCACAATACATCCTGGGTATATTTATTGTTCTGGTAAATAAAAGAAGCATCTGCTTTGTTATCATTGATATTAAAAAAACTGTTCTGGTAATCAAGATTCTTTACGCTTCTGTTATAGGTAACCGTAACAACACCGCCTAAATCTTTCTTAAATAACTTTGTTACGAAACCTCCGTTTGCCTGGAATGACTGACCGAGCGTGTTAAGAAAGCTTGTTTTTAATTCCGGTGCCCAGCTTTTGGCAGCAAGACTTACACCAAGTTGTGTTTTTGTTGCATTGTCTAATGCACCAAAGGCATTTTTTGTAGGAAAGCCATTAGGTAATGCTCTTGAACCATCATCGATACCAAGAAAATCTAATTTACCACCGGGATAAGTATAAATATCTTTCCCAATTGTATTGGTATTAAAGTTTGTTCCTATAGATATATTGAAAAATCCTTTGGCAGGAATATCCCTGGTATTTACCTGTATCAAACCACCGGCCCACTCACCTGAATACTCCGGAATAAAAGTTTTGTTTACAATAATGTTCTCAACAATAGCTGCCGGAAAAATATCAAAGGAGAAAGTCTTCCTGTCTGGTTCAGTACTGGAAAGCAACACTCCATTTAACATTGCCTGGTTATAACGATCACTTAAACCACGCACCACAATATATCTTCCCTCCTGTATAGATAACCCTGTAACGCGTTTCAGGGCCTCCCCGGTATTTTTATCTGGTGAGCGGCGTATAGCTTCCGCAGAAATAACCTGTGCAACGGCATTGGTATTTTTCTGGAAGGTGATCAAAGCATTGGTGCTTTCTTTTCTTGCAGAAGTTTTTACGGTTACATTTTCAAGGTTACCAGATTTTGCAACCAGGGCAATATTCAGGTTATTGACCTGTACTGCAGTTACTTCAACATCCGTCAATGTTTTGGTACCAAAACCAACAGCAGATATTTCAATCTCGTATTTTTTCCCTGAAGGAAGTGTAAGTTCAAAGTGGCCATCAACATCTGTGGCCACACCAATATTAAGAGAGAGTACTTTTACAGATGCGCCAATAACCGGTTTGTTATTTTCATCTGAAACGGTGCCTGAAACTTTTCCATTCTGAGCGTTTACAGCCTGTGCACTTAAAATAAAGAATCCCACAATCACTAAACGGTTTACCCATCTAATCGCCTGCATGTGTTAAATTTTGTGCAAAGGAATACCGGCAATGTTATGGGCATGTTACCCCAATGTTAAGCAATCATTACCGCAATGTTACGCCAATGTTAACTCCATAAGTAATTGAAGAAGAAGTGATTTTTTGAGCCTGGCTGAGGTTATAATGGCATCGCCTGTTGCGTCGCACTCTTGTACAACTTGTTTTCATTCTATAATAATTAAATAAATTATCCCAAGTGTGGAACTCTGGACTAATAAGTTTTAATGACTTAATGAGTTTTGGAAGCTGATTAATTTAATAGCAATAAAACTTAGTTGCTTCTTTTTATCAAGTTCTTGATCTGTTTTGTCTAAATACAATCTTGAGAATTGAAGTAATTTATTTCGGCACAAAATCTGCCCTTTACCAAATAAATAATACAACAAGAGTGTCATCGAAGGCAATAGTAAGCCACCAAAGCCAAACTTGACAGTATTATCACTGATTTTGAAAATAAAAAACTATTGAAATCTGCATTCTAACATAGACACAACATTGCAACAAAAGAAAATTTTGAAGACTTTATATTATTTACTTTTAGAATGTGGGGAGTAGGTAAAAAGTAAAGGAGAACGGTATAGTTATAGGCATTTCTTCAAATTATAGGCGAATAAGAATCGAGATCGGCTATGGACTTGAAAACATACTAAGCGATAGTGAGACCAAACAAACAATTGACAATGACTTTATACCATTATTCAAACAAGGTGAGTATTACGGCGGCACTTTAAATGGGCTACCTGCCCTGATCAGAAAACTCTATGAGAATTCACGATAGTTTTACTGAAAGGAGAAAAAGCTAACATAATAAAAGCATATTATACTAATTTCTTCAACTTAACATCCTTCGTTTCCAAATTCACCATCACACTATCCCCTTTCTCAAAACTTATTAATTTTGTAGCATCAACTTTTATCCTGAACAAATCCCTGCCAATTAACAAACACAATTCATCATTTATCTTGTCTATTACAATACCGCCAAGCTGAAGCGTTCCATTGTTATGCGCAGCAAACATTTCCACCGGGCTGCCACTTTTTTCTACCACGCCATCTTTAATAAAAAGGATCTCATCTGCAAGCCGTATCATCTCTGCAATATCATGGCTTACCAGCAGCGTAGTTAAATTGAATTGTTTATGTACATTTAAAATAAGCGACTGTAGTTTGTCTCTTAGCTCTTCATCCAATGCAGAAAGTGGTTCATCTAACAACAGCAGGTCTGGTTTGCGTACCAGTGCCCTTGCCAGTGCCACACGTTGCTTTTGTCCGCCGGAAAGTGTTTGTATCTTACGGTTGTGGAGTTGTTCAAGTTCTACTAAAGCAAGTAATTCCTCCACCAGATTTTTAGGAGAAGCTTTATCTATTGCAAACAACAGGTTTTCTTTTACCGTCATGTTGGGAAACAGGGCATAATCCTGGAATACAAAACCAATACTTCTTTTTTGGGGAGCAAGATTTATTTTTCTATTGCTGCTATACCAGTTATTTTCCTGCACTTTTATAAACCCTTTTTCCGGTTCAAGAAAACCTGCAAGCATTCTTAATAAAGAAGTTTTACCTGCACCTGATGCGCCATAGATACCAATAAAAGAACACGGCTTAATATTATGGCTAATATCAAAAAGCATATTCCCGTTGGCGGCATGTAATTTCTTTTGCAGAGAAAACGAGATCATAATAATTTTATCTTATCAAAACGGCGGTTAACAAGATACAATGTAAGCAGTATAATAAATGAAGTAATAAAAAGAATCAGGGCATAAGTATTTGCTGCATCATAATTCATTGTTTCCACTTCATCATAGATTGCAATAGATGCCACTTTTGTTTGCCCAGGAATATTACCACCGATCATCAACACCACACCAAATTCTCCAATAGTATGCGCAAAGGTTAGTACAATACCAGAAAGCAATGAAGATTTTATATTTGGCAGCAACACATTGAACAGTGTTTGCCATTTTGTTTTTCCCAATGAATAAGATGCTTCCCTTAGATTGGGAGATAAAGAATTAAAACCCGAATGCACCGGGTGTACCATAAAAGGCAAACTGTAAATAACAGATGCTATTACCAAACCGGGGAAAGAGAATGCAAACCTTATGTCAAAATAATCCTGCAGCAATTTGCCAAATGCATGAGATGGGCTAAAGGCTAGCAAAAGATAGAAACCAATAACAGAAGGCGGCAATACCAGCGGCATACTTACCACTGCTTCTATAACTGTTTTAAAATTATTCTTTTTATATGCCAGCCACCAGGCAAGTGGTATAGAAATAACAAGCAATATAAGTGTAGTAACAAAAGCCAGTTTCAACGTTAACCAAAATGGTTCAAATTCTATCATAAGCTTGTTTGGCTATCGATATAAAAGTTTATACTGCTGAGGCGCAAAAACGGAGAGGAATTTTTTTCCATTTTTCTTCGCGTCTCGGCGGTTCTGCGGTCATTATTGTTCAATTTTGTTTCTTCAGTACAAGTGTGCAACGCAAGAGGCGATGCCACCTGCATTGCAGCCCGGCTCCTAAAATAAATACTTCACTAGTTTACAATATACCCAAACTGTTTAAAAATATCTTTTGCAGTTTTGGAATAAAGATAGCTGTAAAACTTTTCCGATGCATCTTTATTGGTTTCTGCGCCATGCTTAAGGATAACGGCGGCCTGTTCAATGGGTGCGTAGGTGTTTATATCAAGGTCAATCCAACGGCCTTTTCCTTTCATCTCATCCGACAGCACTACAGACTTTGCTGTAAAACCAATATCGGCAGCCTGAGACGAAATGAATTGATTTGTTTGTGTAATGTTTTCGCCAAAAACAAGTTTATCTTTTACTTTATCATAGATATTATAATGCTTTAATATTGCTTCTGCCGCCACACCATAAGGCGCTGTTTTGGGATTGGCAATGGCAATTTTTTTTACATTGCCGGTAAGCAGCACCTTAAGATCTTTTGAAGGCACAATGCCCGGCGTTGTTGTCCACAATACCAGCACACCTTTTGCATAAACGCGTGGTGGAACCGTACCAAATTTGTTCCTGTGTAGTGTTTGCGGGTAGCTGGTATCGGCAGAAATAAATACATCGTAAGGTGCGCCTTCCAGGATCTGCTGGGTAAGCTTGCCCGATGAGCCCAATATTACTTCTACTTTTATACCTGTTTGCTGTTCAAATGTTGCTTTCAATGCATTCATCGCATATTGCATATTGGCTGCCACGGCTATAGTAACTTTTTTGTTATTCTGGGCCGCAACCCTAACCAATGCCAATAACATAATTGAAATGAAAAAAAATTTTCGCATACCCAAACATATTATTTATGTGCAGTTTCCGGGTAAACAATGCTATCATTTATTATGTTGCCGGCTGTAATACACTGTGGCATCTTCGTTGTGTCACTCACTTATACTATTGATTTTTTATGGCAACAGGAAGCAATTCCTCATCATTCTTACTGCCGAATAAAATCAATAACTTACTAACCTATTATTTTAGCCCATTATTTATCCATATAATTTAACAACCATGATGACAGAAAATCTTTTGATGCTTTGGGAAGAAGGCAGAACCCGTTTTACTAAACTATTGGATGTTGTAGCCGAAGATGATTTACCTAAGAAATTATCGCCATCACCAAATAGTATAGGATTTCTTATTCGCCATATTGGTGATGTGGAAATGCTGTTTGCCAAAAATGTATTTCAACTAAAGGAAATACAGGTTCATGCTAAAACAGTGATTGCCCAAAAAGATACAGGAGAATGGATAACCCTTGCTGAGTTAAAAGAATATGTGCACCAGTCTGCAACTGTATTAAGAAAGGCAATCCTTCAGGTAAAGGAAGAAAGTTGGGAGCAATCAATCACCACAAAGGAGTTTGGCACAAAAACGATGGCAGAGGCTTTGGGCAGAATTGTTACACATACGGCTTATCATGCGGGTCAACTCGGCATTATTCTAAAATACGGACAATAAAACAGCATCGCAGGTTCTTATAACCTGCGTTTTCGTTTGGTTGCCGGAATTAAGCCGTCAGTTATATTTACGGGCTGCGGCACCATCAATAAAGCTGCATAAAGTTCTAGTAGTACAAGAGTGCGACGCAACCAATGCCCCGCTTATGCACTGGAGCCGGGCCAATAAAAAAGTTCTCCATCCAAAAGATTGTTCCCCCTCGGTTAACAGCAATAAATCTTTTGTATATTTATTTTATGGTATCTATAGCACTTTACAATTTAAAAGGTGGTGTGGGCAAAACTGCCGCTGCCGTAAACCTGGCCTACCTGGCCGCTGCAGATGGTTTAAAAACATTGGTGTGGGACCTTGACCCACAAGGCTCTTCGTCATTTTACCTGAATGTAAAAGCAGATGTAAAAAATGAAAGCCGCAAACTGATAACCGGCGAACTGGCGGCCAAAGATGCCGCGCAGGATTCGGCATTTGAAAACCTTTGGGTAATACCGGCCGATCTTTCAGCACGCAATGCAGACCTGGCGCTGGATGATTTGAAACAAAGTAAAAAGAAACTGAAGAGCGTACTGACCGGTTTAAAACAGTTCGACCTGGTAATACTGGATTGCCCGCCGGGCATATCACTCCTACACGAAAATATTTTTAATGCGGCAGACTGGGTGCTGATGCCTAATATTCCTACTACTTTATCCATACGGTCGTTTGAAACGGTAATGAATTATTTTAAAGAAAATGATCTTGACGCAGGCACTCTGAAATGTTTTTTTAGTATGGTAGATCACCGCAAGAACCTGCACCATGAAGTGATGCAGGAGTTTTATAAAGACAAGCTATTCTTTAAAAATTATATCCCATACCTGAGTGACGTGGAGAAAATGGGTACGCACCAACAACCCATTTTTGAATTTGCCAATAGCAGTTATGCTGCGCAATGCTACCGCGATCTATGGAATGAAATAAAGAAAACATGCCTTTGATTTTTGTATCAGCTACAAAATTTATACAGCAAATAAAAATCTATGAACAGACAAATTACATCATGGTACAGCCCCGCCCTTGGTAAAGAAATGCCTATCGCTTCTTATGGTCACTTTGGTTTTGCGTTATTATTGATACCCACAGCAGCAGCAGATTACCTGGAATATGAGCGTTTTCAAATGATAGATGTACTACAACCACTAATAGATTCCGGGAAACTAAAGGTATTCAGCATAGACAGCATGAACAAAGAAAGCTGGCTGAACCATGAAATGATTCCCGATCATAAAGCTATTCGTCACAACCAGTTCAACGACTATGTGTTCAATGAAGTAATTCCCTACATCCGCAATAATACCAGCCCCGATACTTTTATTTATACCAGTGGCGCATCATTTGGTGCATTACATGCAATGAACCTTTTTCTCAAAAAACCCGATCTCATTAATGGCGCTATCAGCCTCAGTGGTGTGTACGATCTTACTGAATACACAAAAGGTTTTTGGGATGAACAGGTTTATTTCAACAGCCCCATTCATTATGTGCCCAATTTGCAGGATCAATGGTATCTTGATAAAATTAAAGCATCGCATCATATACATATTTATACCGGCGGTGGTGCGCATGAAGACCCCGAAGCAAATAAAAGATTCTCACAGGTTTTGTGGGACAAAGGCATCTGGCACGACCTGGACATTTGGGGGCCGGATATAAATCATGACTGGCCAACATGGAGGGCAATGCTACCTTATATTATCGATATAAAGTTTTAAAGACTTAGTTTTACCCGTAACAATGCAGTTAATTTTTATTGAACCGGCTGCATTGCTGCTATTAAGCTGTGGTTGTGTCACTCACTTGTACTTTTTATCCCTGTTCTGCACCTTTCAAACACCAATTTCGTTTGCGGGTACGTTAATTGAATATTATTGTCACAGCATTTTATTACATGATCTTTTCATTTATAAAAAATAAAGCGTTACGCATAACCGCATGGGTGTTTAGCAGCCTGCTATTGATTATTATTTTATTACTGGCGGCAGTAAATATTTATCTCGCTTTTAATAAGGATTCTTTGTTAAGCAAGGTTAAAGAAACAATTGGCAATAATGTAGCGGGTAGACTAGAAGTAAAAGATATCAGTATAAGTACCATCAGCACTTTCCCCGATATTGCTGTTGACCTTGAAAATGTAGAGCTCATCGATTCTGTTTATCAAATGCCATTTCTAAAATGCAGCGTGCTCAGTTGCCGCATCAATATTTTTAAAATAGGAGATATACAACACCAGCTTTCAAAAGTTGTTTTAAAACAGGGGCGCATACATATTTATACAGACAGCAGCGGATATAGCAATCTTGGTATGTTTTTAAAACCCAAAAAAGAAACAACACAAAAACAGAAAGAGGGTTTTGTGATCCGCACCGTAATGCTTGAACGTATTGATCTTGTTATAGACAATGAGCAAAAAAAGAAAGACTTTGATTTTCATATACAAGATTTTACTGCAAAGCTGAAACAAACAGATACCCTTTTGCATATCGCTGTTGAGCATAAGACAACGGTAATGAAAATGATCTTTAATCGTGCAAAAGGCAGCTATCTTGAAAACATGGCTGTAGAAGGTAATTTGGATCTTTACTTCAACAGAGCATCCAAAACATTGCGTTGCGAAAGAAGTGAAATGGAGATCAATGAGCAACCATATACTGTAACCGGATTATTCAATTTTTCCGGCGAACCCTCTTTTCATCTTGATATAGCAGGCAATGAATCAAAGTTTGAAAAAACCTATGTAGTACTTACCCCTAAATTAAGAACGAGGCTAAGTGCCATACAGATTACAGAACCGCTCGCGGTACATGTTGCGCTAAACGGCCCATTAGCGAATGGAAAAATACCCATCGTTACTGCCTCCTGGAAAACCGAGAACAATCAATTGAGCAGTGGGCCTGTTACATTTGATGAATGTTCTTTTACAGGAAGCTTTACCAATAATATTTCGGATACACTGCCACATACAGATCAATTCTCTGAAATAACTATGCAAACTTTTTCAGGCAAATGGCGGGGATTGGAACTTACCGGTAAAAATATAAAGGTGAATAATCTGCAGCAGCCGGTTGTTCAGTTTAACCTGTCTTCGTTTGCATCTCTTACAGATGTTGATAATGCTATTGGCTCTGATGCAATAACTTTTCTAGCAGGCACAGCATCTATCGGATTGTCTTATAAGGGGCCTCTTATTGCCGATCCTTCTCAATTAAAAAATCTTACAGCAGCATTACAACTAAAAAACGGCCAGCTCTTATATGAGCCTAAGAATATAATGCTGGAAAATTGTACGGGCTTTGTATCTATCGGCGACAATAAACTATTGTTCAAAGATTTTGAGTTTGATTTTAAGAACAGTCATTTTGCGGTAAATGTTGAGGGCAATGATATGAGTGGGCTTTCAAAAAACATCAATTATAAAGCAGCATTGGCGTTGAACGTTAGCAGCCCCTATCTACATCTTGACGAGATATTCCAGGTATTGCAACCAACAGAGAAAAAAACCACTAAAAAAAGAAAAGCACAGTTTGCCGCTACGGCTAATAAAATAGACGATTTTTTTGCTAACAGTAACTGGATCATTAATCTTGCCGCAGATAAGGTAAGTAAGGGTCCTTTTTATGCAGAGAAACTAAAGGTTCAACTTGCCATGCAGGAAAACAACTGGAACGT